>CAVSFJ010000005.1:0-104230 GCA_963727165.1 uncultured Alphaproteobacteria bacterium | reverse complement strand
GGTTTGCGTGTGTATAGTCTAATTATCCGAACGGGGAAGTCCCCTCCTTACAATTGAGTATCTTGGCCTTGGCGTTTGCCGGGACAGGTTTTCTTTGTCTTCGCAGTAAGGGGGGATGAAAATCTTGTGGAATGCTTATGCGTAAGCTGTGAATATTGCAGGTGTAGATTGCGTAGAGTCACCACGTATTGTGGTCAGCACAAAAACTGTTCTTACGACGTGCTCACATTTTATGGGGAGGAGGCTCGATTTTGGGCGCGCAGCCGGACAAAGACGCGGTCGACGAGGTTGATGTGGCAACGGCCTGGAAGGGCCTTCAGGCGAACCCTCGATCGCAGCTTGTCGACGTGCGCACCCGCGCGGAGTGGACCTATGTAGGGATTCCCGATCTCGGGCCCTTGGGCAAACGGGCTGTCCTTGTCGAGTGGCAGACCTTTCCCGACCAGTCCGTGGATCCGCGTTTTGCCGAACGCCTTGCCAACGAGTTGAAGGCGCTCGGTGTCCAGTTGGACGACGACCTTTTCTTCATCTGCCGTTCGGGTAGCCGGAGCCTGGCCGCGGCCAGGGCGATGGCAGCGGCGGGGTTCCGTGCCTGCCATAACGTCTCGGGGGGGTTCGAAGGACCGCTCGACGACGAGAGGCATCGCGGCACTCTCTTTGGTTGGAAAGCGATCGGACTTCCCTGGCAGCAAGGCTAGGGGCCGGTCGATGGGACGGTTGTGGCTGTCCGCGTCGATCTAGTTGGCTGCTCCAGTATCAAGCGTGCGGTGCGTAAGGCGCGACAAAAAATGAATGGGAAAGATAAAAATCGTGGCACAGGCACATGCACAGGCTCCGCAAGCGGAGCCTCAGCACAAGGAGCAGTGCGCGCCAAGCGAGGCTTGGGCGAGAGTCAAATCCCGGCTACGCGGCGAATTGGGCGAGGACGTCTACGCCAGTTGGTTCAGGGGCGTAGAACTCGATCAGGTGGAGGACGGCGTTGTCCATCTCACCGTTGCCACGCGCTTCCTGCGGAACTGGCTGCGCACGCACTACTACGAGTTCGTGCTGCGGCTGACACGTGCCGAATGGCCAAGCGGCTGAGCGCATCGAGTTCACGGTCAGGCAGCCCCACTTCGCAATCGAGCCACCCAAGGAAGCGCCATGCGGGCGCCATGCGTCAGCGACACCGGCTGCATCCGATCGTGCGCCGTTGCCCATGCCACTGCGCACGGGCTATGGCGGGTTCGAGGGCTCGCCGCTGGACCCGCGCCTGACTTTTGCAAGCTTCGTGGTCGGAGGCTCGAATAAGCTCGCCCATGCCGCGGCGCAGCAAGTCGCGAGCGCCTTCTCAAGCCCGCAGTCCCCGTTTAACCCATTGTTCCTGCACGGGAATGTTGGCTTGGGCAAAACCCACCTGCTGAACGCTATCTCCTGGGAGGTAAAGCAGCAGAAGCCGGAAGCCGAGGTGCTTTATCTCACGGCCGAGCGCTTCATGTCGGGCTTCGTGCATGCTTTGCGTGCCCGCGACGCGCTCGCCTTCAAGGAGAAGCTCCGCAACATCGACATCCTCTTGATCGACGACATGGAGTTTCTGCAAGGGCCCACCATCCAGCAAGAGTTCTGTCACACGTTGAACTCCCTGATCGATGGCGGGCGTCAGGTGGTCGTAGCAGCCGATCGCGCGCCGACGCATCTCGACAAGCTCGACATGCGCATGCGCTCACGGCTCGGCGGCGGGCTGGTGGCCGAGATGAAGGCCATGGACTACGATCTGCGGCACCAGATCCTCGAGAAGCGGGCGCTAGATGCGTGCGCGGACACTGCCGGGCTCGAAGTCTCGGAGACCGTGCTTGCGTTCCTTGCCGAACGGCTCACCGAAAGCGGGCGCGAACTCGAAGGCGCGGTCCATCGCTTGCGCGCGAGCTATCAGCTCACCGACGAGCCCGTGACCATCGCCGTTGCCGAGCAGATCGTCCGCGACCTCATGCGTGGGACGGAGCCGCGGCGCGTACGCATCGACGACATCTTGCGGACGGTCTCCAAGCATTACGGGGTGAACCGGGGCGACTTGTTGTCAGGGCGGCGCAACCGGTCGATCGTACGGCCGCGTCAGATCGGCATGTATCTCGCCAAGCTGCTGACCTCCCGCTCGCTGCCGGAGATCGGCCGGCGGTTCGGCAACCGCGACCACACCACTGTGCTGCACGCGATCCGCAAGATCGAGCAGCTGATGACCGACGACAATCAGCTTCGCGAGGAGATCGAGCTTCTGAAGCGCTTGCTGCGCGACTAGAGGGAAGGCGGGAGGTGCCTCGAACTGGACCGAGGCGCCTCCCGCCGGTCTTGCAAATTGCGCGGCGCCGCGTCAAGTTCGAGCGGGATTTCCGCCCGCCTCGCCAAGGCCCCCACCCCAGGGTCGGACCGGAGCCGAAAAGGTCGCTCCGGGCTGGGGTCAGCCAGCGAAAAAGACGTCAATTTCAGGGTATTCTCCAGCCATGCGCCTCACCATCGACAAGCCGAGCCTCGCCAAGGCGCTCGCCCATGTGGCGAGCGTGGTCGAGAGGCGCAACACGATCCCCATCCTCTCGAACGTGCAGCTTGCGGCGGGCGCCAACGAGCTGAAGCTCACCGCAACCGATCTCGACATGGAACTCGTGGAGACGGTGCCGTGCACCTCGCAGGGCGAGGGTGCCATAACCGTGCCGGCGCATATGTTCTACGACATCGTGCGCAAGTTGCCCGAAGGCAACGACATTGCGCTTGAGCGCGACGCCGAGCAGGAGCGACTCGTCATCACCAGCGGGCCGGCCCAGTTCTCGCTCCAGACCCTGCCGGCGGACGACTTTCCCGCGCTCAGCGTCGACGATCTCGGCCATGCCTTCGCGGTTCCCGCAGCCGACCTCAAGCGCCTGATCGAGAAGACGCGCTTCGCCATCTCCACGGAAGAGACCCGCTATTATCTGAATGGCATCTATCTCCATGAGGCGGAGAGCGAGGGCAAGCCGACCTTGCGGGCCGTGGCCACGGACGGGCACCGCCTCGCCCAGGTCGAGCTGCCGCTTCCCTCAGGGGCCAAGGGCATGCCCGGGGTGATCGTTCCGCGCAAGACCGTGCTCGAGCTTTCCAAGCTGGTGGAGGACGCCGATGGCGAGGTGCGCGTCGAGCTGTCGCCGTCCAAGATCCGCGTCTCGGCGGGTCGTGTGGTGCTCACCTCCAAGCTCATCGACGGCACCTTCCCCGACTACGAGCGGGTGATCCCGCAGGGCAACGACAAGCGCATGGAGGTGGACAACGCCGCCTTCGCGCAGGCCGTGGATCGGGTCTCCACGCTGTCGAGCGACAAGGGCCGCGCAGTGAAGCTTGCGCTGACCGACGGCAAGCTCACCCTGTCGGTGAACAATCCCGATTCCGGCAGCGCCACCGAGGAGCTCGCCGTCGATTACGGCTATGATCCCTTGGAGATCGGCTTCAACGCCCGCTACCTGCTCGACATCTCGCAGCAGCTCGATAGCGACACGGCGGAGTTCCAGCTCGCCGATCCGGGCTCTCCCACCATGGTGCGTGATGTGAAGGATACGTCCGCGCTCTACGTGCTCATGCCGATGCGGGTATGAGGGCGAAGGCGCGCGACCAAGATCACCGCGAAGCGCTGACGGATCAAGGCCAAGGCCCTGCCCCCCAGCGGCTCTTCGTCAGCGTGCTCAAGCTCACCGACTTTCGCAACTATGCAAGTGCGAGGCTCGACCTTGACGCTTCGCCCGTCGTACTTGTCGGCGATAACGGCTCGGGCAAGACGAACTTGCTCGAGGCGGTGTCGTTGCTGGGCGTAGGTCATGGCTTGCGCGGGCGCCCCTACGGCGAACTCGCCCGGAAAGACGGCCAAGGTGGCTTCGCCATAGCCGCCACGGTGATGACCCAGCACGGTGAGGTCGATATCGGCACCGGCTTCCTGCCAGGCACGCGCGAGGAAGGCGCCGGCCGCACCGTGCGTATCGCCGGCAAGGAGAGAAGCGCGGGCGCGCTCGGTGAGTACGTCAAGCACGTGTTCCTCGTCCCCGCCATGGACGGGCTGTTCACCGGGTCCGCATCGGAGCGGCGGCGCTTTCTCGATCGCCTCGTGCTCGCCATCGACCCCAAGATGCGGACCCCGCTGGGGCGCTACGACCGGGCCATGCGGCAGCGCAATCGGCTGTTCCAGTTGCGCGAGTATTCGCGCGCGCTGTTCGAGGGATTGGAAGAGCAAATGGCCGAGGCCGGCACGGCGATCGCCGCGGCAAGGCTCGACGCGGTGGAGCGGCTCTCCCATTTGATCGAGGAGACGCACGAGGCGCGCGGGGATGGCCCCTTCCCGCACGCGGTGCTCGCACTTCATGGAACGTTGGAGACGGAGCTTTCCATGACGCCCGGCGACGGAGGTCGAGGACCTGTTCCGCGTGATCCTGGAAGAGAGCCGGGAGCGTGACCGCGCGGCGGCGCGCACCCTCGATGGGCCGCATTTGAGCGATCTCCTCGTAGTGCACGGGCCGAAGAACGCGCCCGCGGCCCAGTGCTCCTCGGGCGAGCAGAAGGCCCTCCTCCTGGGCCTGGTTCTCGCCAAGGCCGAGCTGATCAAATCGCTCGAAGGAACGGCGCCTCTCGTCCTGCTCGACGAGGTCGCCGCCCACTTGGATCAGGCCCGGCGCGAGGCGCTTTTCGACGAAATCCTGCGGCTCGGCGTTCAAGCCTGGATGACGGGAACCGACCGGGAGCTCTTTTCGCCCATCGCGCAAGACGCCCAGATCTTGACCGTGAGCGCGGGCAAAATCGTTCGCTAACCAACATTCGGGATTTGAGCGATCGCCTGAACCGATCATCGACGCCCTTCCAATAAAATTGACCAGATTTGTTGGGGGAGACGTTTGTGTCGCGCAGGCTAGCTCAAGATCAAGCCGTCCAAAGACCGACAAGGCGGGATCAGATCCGAGAACCGGACCGCTCCACGCTCGAGCAGTCTCTCGCGGCGCTTGCCGCCTATCGGCGCGACGCCATCCTGGAAGCGGTCGCCATGAGTGCCAAGGAGCTCCTTCGCTCCCGGGATCTCAATCAATCTCTGCCGAAGGTCATCGAGTGGGTGGGACAAGCGACCGGCGTCGATCGGGTGCACTTGTTCGAGATCGATTCTACCGCACCCGATCAGGGCAGAATCCGCACGCATTACAAATGGTGCGCACGCGGCGTTCCGACGCCACCCGAATTCAGCGACGCCAAGGGCGGCACCTTGGTCGAGGTCGGCCTTGGCTCATGGATACCCCTGCTCGCGCAGGGCGAAACAATCGTCGGCCATATCCGTAATTTCGAAGATTCCGTTCGCCGGTTCCTTGAAATGGGTGGGCTCAAATCCACCGTTGCCGTGCCCATCTTTGTCGAAGGCTGCTGGTGGGGCTTCATCGGTTTCGACAGCTGCCAGCAAGAATGCGAATGGCCGCAGTCCGATCTCGATACCCTAAGAACCCTGGCGGAACTGGTCGGCGCAGCAGTGGGGCGCATACACAAGATCGAGCGCTTGGCGGACGCCAACCGGATCATCGAAAATAGCCCGACCATCCTCTATCGCGTCGGGGCGGAGAAGCCCTACCCGCTGACCTACGTGTCGCAGAACGTCAGCCGCTATGGCTACGACGCGAGCGATCTCCTGGCCAAGCCGGACCAGTGGCTCCAGATCATCGAGAGCGCAGATCGCCGCACTGTGATGGAGAACATCAACGCCACGGTCGAGGGGCAAACCGACCACCTTCAAATGGACCTGCGTGTGAAGAGGCCTGACGCCTCCCAGGTCTGGTTCCACAGCGAAGGCTACGCCTTGCGTGACAAGGCTGGCCGCCTCTTGGGGATCGAAGGCGTCATGACCGACGTGAGCGAACGCAAGCGTTCGGAAGCCGAATTGTCGTTCTCGCACCTGCTCTTGAGCACGTCGCTCGAGAGCTCGCCCGACGCAATCCTCATCGTTGACGCCAACGCTCGGATCATCATGGTCAACAAGCGCTTCGGCGAGTTGTGGGGCATTCCGCCGGAGCTCCTTCGCGCAGGCCGCGACGAGCCGGTCCTCAAGATCGTGGCCTCGCGCATGAAGGATGAGAGCGCCTTCGTTGCCCGCGTCCGCTACCTCTATAATCATCCCGACATCCAGAGCTATGAGCAGCTGGAACTCAAGGACGGCCGCGTTGTCGAGCGGCACTCCGGGTGCCTGTTCGATCGCGGTACCTATCTCGGGCGTGTCTGGTTCTTCCGAGACATCACCGAGAGGGAGCGTGCAAGCGAGAAGATCGAGGCCCTTGCACGTACTGACATCTTGACCGGGCTCTCCAACCGGGCAGCCTTCATCGAGAGCCTCACGCTGGAGTTTGCCCGAGCCAAGCGCGGCGGCAACGATTTCGCCGTCCTCTATCTCGACCTCGACCACTTCAAGGACGTCAACGACACGCTCGGACATCCTGTTGGTGACACCTTGCTTCGCGCGGTCGCCGACCGGATCAAGCGTTGCGTGCGCGAGACCGACCTCGTGGCCCGCTTGGGCGGCGATGAGTTTGCCGTGCTGCAGGACGCGTTGGGCAATCTCGACAGCGCCGAGGCGCTTGCGGGCAAGATCTGCGATGCGGTTGGGGCACCCTTCGTCGTCGACGGAAACGTCATCCACATCACGGCCAGCGTCGGTATCGCCCCTTATCGTGGGGACATTCCGGACGCCGACGTCATGATGTCAAAGGCCGATCTCGCGCTCTATCGCGCAAAAGACGAAGGCCGTAATCAGTACCGTTTCCACGAAGCAGAGCTTGACCGCGAGGTCTGGGAGCGGGTCGCGACCGGCCGCGATCTGCGTCTGGCGCTCGAGCACGACGAGTTCGAGCTCTATTACCAGCCGCAGGTCGAACTCGCCTCGGGTCACATCGTCGGCCTGGAAGCGCTGATCCGCTGGAACCATCCGAGCCGCGGCCTGATCCTCCCGGACGATTTCATTTCAATCGCCGAGACCACCGGGAGCATCGTGTCGATCGGACGCTGGGTCATCGATCAGGTGTGCCGCCAAGTCCGAGGCTGGCTGGACCAGGGCTTAGTCGTGCCTACGGTCGCTCTCAATCTGTCTGCGGCACAGTTCAAGCTCGCGACCGACCTCGGCCGCACCATGGCGGACGCGACCTCCCATGAGGGCATCGCTCCGGACCAGCTGGAGGTTGAGCTGACCGAAACCGTTCTCATGGAGACGACGCAGAAATACAACGAGTCGCTCGCCCAACTCCGGAAGATCGGGGTGCGGCTTGCCATCGACGATTTCGGCACGGGATATTCGTCGCTCGACTATCTGAGGTCGTTCCACGTCTCCCGTCTGAAGATCGACCAGCGCTTCATTGCCGATGTGACGACCTGCGCCGACGATGCCGCCATCGTGCGCGCCATCATCGGTCTCGCCAGCGAGCTCGGCATCGAGGTGGTGGCCGAAGGCCTGGAGACTGCCGCACAGCGCGCCTTCCTCACTTCGGCTGGCTGTTCCCTGGCGCAGGGCAACTTTTTCAGCCCGCCGGTTACGGCCGCCGCGGCAACGGAGCTGTTGCGCCGAAATCCTCTGCTGCCTGCGGGTGCCGGCCTCTCCTGAAGCTCCGGAAGGCCCGGATTCAAGCCAGGACGGCCCACGCCCGACCGGTTTGGCTTTGCCTCACAAGCCGGGTACCATTGCCGCGAAGCCTCCCAGGACCTCCCGAATTCACGCGGCGAGGGCTTCGGAATTCGCTTCGATTGATAGGGCGCATTAGGTCTCACCGCATGACTGTCGCGTTTCAAGGGCTATGGCCGAGAGGCCTTCGCCGCAGGGAGTTGCTTGAGTGGCCAATGCCTCGATGACCGCGCCGGCAATCGACCGTTTCAAGGGGCTGCCCGCTTCCACTTGGCTGCTCGCTTTCCTCTCCGCCTATTTCGTGCTCCAGGCGGTGTTGCGGCTGGCGTGCCTTTCGTCGCTCGGGCTCGACGACGCCGAGATGGTGGTGATCACGCAAGGGTTTGCAGCCGGCTACGGTTCGCAGCCGCCGCTCTACAACTGGATCCAGATCCTTGCGACCGAGATCTTCGGGCTCGGGGTCCCCGCCTTCGTCATCACGCATTTCCTGCTTCTGTGGCTCGCCTTCGTCTTCATGTTTCTTTCGGCGCGGGTCGTGCTCGAGGACGACGTCAAGGCCGCCGCTGTCGCGCTTGCGCTCTTCACCATTCCGCAGGTCGGATGGGAAGCGCAGCGCGCGCTCACCCATTCGGTGCTGTCGATCGCGACCGCATGCCTGACGCTCTACGTCATGCTGCTCATGTTGAAGACGGGAAGCTGGGGAAGCTATCTCGCCCTCGGCGTCGCCTTGGCGCTCGGCGTCCTGTCGAAATACAGCTACATCCCGTTCGCTTTGGCATTGGTGATCGCGGCTGCGACCATCCCTTCGCTCAGGCCGCGCATCCTGTCGGCGCGCTTCGCCGTCGCCGTCCTCCTCATGGGGGTCCTGCTCATTCCGCACCTCCACTGGGTGCTGACCCACGAGGCTGAGACCCTCTCGCGCACCCGCAAGTTCAAGATCGCGCATGACACCGGCCTGTTGCTCACTTGGAGCGAAGGCCTGTTGTCGACGGTCCTTGCGGCCGTGAGCTTCGCCGCGGTGTCTGTGCTCGTATTCGTGATCGCGGCCTTCAGCCCGCTGCGGCGCGTGGACAAGGGCGTGGTGACCAAAGCGGGATTTCCGGACGGGCGGACGCTCATCCTGCGGTCGCTCCTCATCGCGCTGGCGCTGGTGGTCATCATGGTGCTCGCCACGCGCGTGACCTACGTCAAGGACCGCTGGCTGCAATGCCTGCTGATCGCCCTTCCGCTCGGGCTGTTCATTGTGTTCGAAGATCGCCTGACACGGCTCCGCCAGAGGCTGCTCATCGTCCTTTCCGTCGCGATGGGCCTCGGCGCCATGATCGGGTTCGCGATCGCCCGCCTCGACCCCGACCTCCACGGGGACCCGCCATCGGCGGCGGCTCCGTTCGGCGTGATCGCCGCGCAGATTCGCGAGCACGGCTTTGAGAAGGGTTACATCCTCGCCGATCGTTCCTATATCGCGGGCAACCTCAAGCTGCACTTCCCCGAAAGCACGGTTGCGGAGCCCGAATACGGGCTTTGGCCCGTTGAGCCCGGCGGCCAGACGGCTCCCGTGCTCCTCGTCTGGGGGCCGGCGAAGAGGACCCAGCCGCCGGCACGGCTCAAGCAGCTCCTGCAGGCGCTCTGCGGCAAAAGAAGCCTTGAGAAAGTCGAGAGTTTTCCGCTTTCTGGCCTCTACGAGCACTCGGCCAGCCTGTCCTACAGGGTTAACGCGGCCCTGGTTTCCACCTGCCCGGCCGGGCCGGACTAATCGACACAACGCCCCAATCTTGGCTGTGAATCAGGGTAATATAGACGCGTGAATCAGGGGCCTTCCCGGGCCCTCCAGAGAAGACCAACAACGACCTCAAGACATCTCCAGGAACCCATGACACCAGCTGCCAAACGCAAAGCTGAAGCTGCTGCCGACTACGGTGCAGAGTTGATCAAAGTGCTGAAAGGCCTCGATGCCGTGCGCAAGCGGCCGGGCATGTATATCGGCGACACCGACGACGGCTCGGGGCTTCACCACATGGTCTACGAGGTGGTGGACAACGCCATCGACGAGGCGCTCGCAGGCTATTGCGACGCCGTCGAAGTGACGCTCAACGCCGACGGCTCGGTGACCGTGGAGGACAACGGCCGCGGCATCCCGACCGAGATCCACAAAGGCGAAGGCGTGTCCGCTGCGGAAGTGATCATGACGCAGCTCCATGCCGGTGGGAAGTTCGACCAGAACTCCTACAAGGTGTCGGGCGGTCTGCACGGCGTCGGCGTGTCGGTGGTGAACGCGCTGTCGAGCATGCTGGAGATCATCATCTGGCGCGGCGGCAAGGAATATTCCATGCGCTTTGCCGACGGCGTGCCAAAAGAACCACTGAAAGTGGTCGGCGATGCGAAAGGCAAGACCGGCACGCGTATCACCTTCGTGCCGAGCACAGCAGACGTTCACCATGGTCGAGTTCGACTACGCGACGCTGGAGCACCGCTTGCGCGAGCTCGCGTTCCTGAACTCCGGCGTGCGCATCATTCTGTCGGATCATCGTGGTGTGGAGCCGAAGACCGAGGAGATGCATTACGACGGCGGCTTGCGCGCTTTCGTGCAGTTCCTCGACCGCACCAAGCACCCGCTCATCACCGAGCCTGTCGTCGTTGAGAAGACGCAAGACCGCATCACGGTCGAGGCGGCGCTGTGGTGGAACGACAGCTACCACGAGAACGTGCTGTGCTTCACCAACAACATTCCGCAGCGCGACGGCGGCACGCATCTGGCCGGCTTCCGCGCGGCGCTGACCCGCACAGTCAACACATATGCGGCGGAGTCCGGCATCGCCAAGAAGGAAAAGGTGGCGCTGACGGGAGACGACGCGCGCGAAGGGCTCACCTGCGTGCTTTCGGTGAAAGTGCCAGACCCAAAATTCTCGAGTCAGACCAAGGATAAGCTCGTGTCCTCGGAGGTACGCCCCGTGGTCGAAAGCGTGGTGGCCCAGCGGCTGTCGCAGTGGTTCGAGGAGAACCCCGGCGAAGCGCGCAACATCGTGCAGAAGATCGTGGAAGCCGCCGCGGCCCGCGAGGCGGCGCGCAAGGCCCGCGAGCTCACGCGCCGCAAGGGTGCGCTCGACATGGCCTCGCTGCCCGGCAAGCTCGCCGATTGCCAAGAGCGTGATCCGGCGAAGTCGGAGCTGTTCCTGGTCGAGGGCGATTCCGCCGGCGGCAGCGCCAAGCAGGCGCGCGACCGTGCCTTCCAGGCGGTGCTGCCCCTACGCGGCAAGATCTTGAACGTGGAGCGGGCGCGCATCGACAAGATGCTGTCGAGCGCCGAGATCGGAACGCTGATCACGGCGCTGGGCACGGGCATCGGCGATGAGTTCGATCTCGTCGAAGCTCCGCTACCACAAGATCATCATCATGACGGACGCCGACGTGGACGGCTCGCATATCCGCACGCTTCTGCTGACCTTCTTCTACCGGCAGATGCCGTCGATCATCGAGGCGGGCCATCTCTTCATCGCCCAGCCGCCGCTCTACAAGGTGAAGCGCGGCCAGCAGGAGCGCTATCTCAAGGACGAGACGAGCCTCGAGAACTATCTGATCAGCGAGGGGCTCGCAGACGCGGTGCTGATGACCGGCGATGACGCGGCGCGCGGCGGCGGGGACTTACGGGACATCGTCGAGACAGCCCGTAAGATCAGCGGGATCCTCAAAGGGCTGCACAGCCGCTATCCGCGCTTTGTCATCGAGCAGGCGGCGATCGCCGGCGCCCTCAACCCCAAAGTGCTGAAGGACTCAAAGCAGGCGCAAGCCGCGGCCGCCTATATCGCCAAACGGCTCGATGCGCTGGCGGATGAGACCGAGCAGGGCTGGCACGGCGAGGCGCTGCCCGAGGGCGGCCTTCGTTTCTGGCGCGAGCTGCGCGGCGTCATGGAGTCCCACCTGATCGACGGGCCGTTCATCGCCTCTGCCGATGCACTCAAGCTCGATCACTACGCGGCCCATCTTCAAGAGGTCTATGCCAAGCCGGCGACGCTGAAGCGCAAGGACACGAGCCTCGTGGTGCACGGCCCGTCGGACCTGTTGAACGCGGTCATGGAGACCGGCCAAAAGGGCCTCTCGCTCCAGCGCTATAAAGGGCTCGGCGAGATGAATCCCGGGCAGCTGTGGGAGACCACGCTCGATACCGACAGCCGCACCATCCTCCAAGTGAAGATCAAGGAAGGCGAGGACGCCGACGACATCTTCTCGCGGCTGATGGGCGACGTGGTGGAGCCGCGCCGCGAGTTCATCCAGGAGAACGCGCTGCAAGTCGCCAATCTGGACGTGTAGGCAGCCCAGCCCCTTCCTTAACGCGATGGCAAGGCGCAACCCCTAGGGTTTCCGCCTGATTCCGAGTCGCGGCGCCCTGCGTCGGCGCGGCTCGTCTCCGTGTGTTCAGTTGGGGCGATGTGATGAGTGGCGCGCGGCGCAAGCCCAAACCTCAAGGCAAGAGCCGCCCGCGCCAGGCGCCCAAGTTCGGCGCGCGGCCCAGGCCCCCTGCGAGGCGGCGCCCGAAAGCGGCGCAAAGCCGACTCCAACGCCTGAGGCAGGCAGCCCAGCGGCACCCCTACTTATTCAAGGCCCTGCGATTCGGGCTTCTCGCCTGCATCTGGGGCACGATCGTGCTCGGCGGCGCCGTCGTCTACTTCATCTCGCGGGTACCGGACCCCGTGCTCGCCACCCTCGACGACCGTCCGCCCAACGTCACCATCCTCTCCGCCGACGGCACGGTGCTTGCCGAACGGGGCCTGCGGCGCGGCCATGTGCGCGTCGAGACGCTGCCGAAGTACCTCATCGAGGCGGTCACAGCGACCGAGGATCGCCGCTTCTACCACCATTTCGGCGTCGATCCCGTCGGCCTCGCGCGCGCCACCTATCGCAATCTCATGGCTGGCAAGGTGGTCGAGGGCGGCTCGACCATCACCCAGCAGCTCGCCAAGAACCTGTTCCTGAAGCCCGACCGCACCATCACCCGCAAGCTCGAGGAGCTGATCTATGCCGTGTGGCTCGAGCAGCGCTTCACCAAGGACGAGATCCTCGAGCTCTATCTCAACCGGGTCTATTTCGGCGGCGGCACTTACGGCGTGGAGGCCGCAGCGCGACATTACTTCGGCAGATCGGCACGCTCCGTCTCACTCCCCCAGGCAGCGCTCCTCGCCGGTCTCCTCAAGGCGCCGTCCCGCTACGCGCCGACGCGGAGCGTGCGGCTCGCCAGCGCGCGCGCCGATGAAGTGCTCGAAAACATGGTGGAGGCCGGTTTCCTCACCAAGAAAGAGGCGGCCAAGGCGGCGCGACAGCCGCTCAGGCTCCGCGCCAAGGGCGACGACACCGGTTATCCTTATGCCGTCGATTGGGTGGCGGAACTGCTGCCGGAATATGTGGGCAAGCATTACGGCGATCTCATCGTCGACACGACCATCGACGCGGGCCTCCAACGGGTCACGCAAGAGAAGCTTCGCCAACTGCTCAACACGGAAGGCAAACCGCGCGACGCAAGCGAGGGCGCCGTCGTGGTGCTCGATCCGATGGGCGGCGTGAAGGCGCTGGTCGGTGGACGGTCCTACAAAGTGAGCCCGTATGATCGCGCGCTCAAGTCGCTGCGGCAGCCGGGCTCGGCATTCAAGCCGTTCGTCTATCTCGCGGCACTGGAGAGCGGCTACACGCCGGATTCAGTCGCCTATGACGGACCGGTCGATATCGGCGGCTGGCGCCCCGAGAACTACACGCATAGATACAAAGGCCAGGTCACGCTGAGATACGCCCTCGCGCATTCGCTAAACACCGTGGCCGCCAGGCTCACCGCAAAGGTTGGTGCCTGGCGCGTGGCGCGCACAGCGCGGCGGCTTGGCATCAATTCCAAGCTCTATGCCCAGCCCTCGATTGCGCTAGGCACGTCCGAGGTAAACCTGCTCGAGCTGACCAGCGCCTATGCCCCCTTCGCCAACGGGGGGCAGCGCGTGCTGCCCCATGTCATCACAAGGATCCGCAACGGTGACGGCAAGGTCCTCTACCGGCGCCGCAACTTGACCGCCGGGCAAGTGGTGGGGCTCCACTATGTGGGCGCCATGAACAATATGCTGAATGCGGTGGTCACGCGCGGCACGGGCAGGCGCGCTGCGATCCCGGGGCATATGGCCGCCGGCAAGACCGGCACGAACTCAGGACTCTCGTGATGCCTGGTTCGTCGGCTACACCGCCAATTACGTAGCCGGCGTGTGGATCGGCAATGACGACAACTCGCGCATGAAGAAGGTCACGGGTGGCACCCTGCCGGCCGAGCTGTGGCACGACATCATGCTTTATGCACATGAGGGCAAGCGGCCACTGCCGCTGCCGGGCACCCAGGCCCCACGGCCACTGCAAGATGCCGTCGCCGCGCGGCTGCCGCCGGCCTCAACGGCAAGCGAGACCGAGCGCAGCGATAACGACCAACCGCTCTATCAGCGCGTGTTCGGACTCTTCGGCGGCGGCTAGACGCGCACCTTTACTCGATGCTGCGCGTCGGCGAGATGCCTTGCGAGGGCTGCGCCATCCCTTCCGCTCCATAAGCGTGGAGGCTCGAGCCGTATTTGCGCAGCCAGTTTCGCGCCTCCTCATGCCGTGGCATGGTGCGGGCGACGAGCGCCCAGAAGCGCGGTCCGTGATTCATGTGGGCGAGATGGGCGACTTCGTGTGCGGCAAGATAATCAAGCACGAAAGGCGGCGCCAGCACGAGCCGCCAGGAGAAGGACAGCGCGCCACTCGTGGAGCACGAGCCCCAGCGTGTGGTCTGATCGCGCACGAAGATGCGCTCCGGCTTCAAGTTGAGACGCTTGGCATGCAGATCCACGCGCAGCTTGAGATCGAGATGAGCTTGGCGCTTCAGCCAGTCGAGAAGGCGCCTGGGCGCATGCTCCTCGGCGCCGGAGACATGCAGCCGCGGCAGCCGCCGCTTGGCCACGCGCGCGCCGGCCGGCCATGCGGGGGCGACCTTCGCGTCTTCCGGCTCCTCGACCCACACCACGCCGCGCCGGCGTACACTGCCGGCAAAGCGCAAGACATGGGCGAGACCACGCAAAGGAATGATGGCGCCCTCGGTGAAGGGCACAGGCTCTGGAAGGCCGGCGACGCGCTCTTTCAGCCAATCCAAGTGGCGTGACAGAAACTCGTCGGCATCGGCGAAACTCGAATAGAGCGGCATGGTGAGAACGGCGCCACGACGGGCCTCGCTCACCTGGAGGCTGAAGCGCCGGGCCCGTGCGCTCCGGCGGAGCAACATGGGGATCTCAAGTCCCCGAATCTTGACCTCGATGGTCTCACCCCGTCCGAGATTGAGCCGCTTCAGCATGCCACCTCCCCTTACACAGAACTATGAGGGCCACCCGAATCTGAGCGGTCAGAGTAGCACCGGACTTCTGGGAGCGCGCGCCTGTGCTTTAGGCAGTCCGGCCGAAAGCCCGTTCCAAGACGCTTCTCTTGCGCTGGTGGGCCCGGACAAAATCGCGGATTTTCGGCAATATCTCGGCCCTGAAGCGCGATCCATTAAAAACGCCGTAATGTCCGACGTCGGGCTGCAAATGATGGGCGCGCAGGGTCTCGGGGAGATTTTTGCACAAGGTTTGAGCAGCTCTGGTCTGACCAATCCCGGAGATATCGTCCTTCTCGCCCTCGACGGTCATCAGCGCCACCCGGCGGACCTGACCCGGATCGACAAGGGTCCCCCGGTGGTGCATTTCGCCCTTGGGCAGCTTGTGCTCCAGGAACACGGTCTCGATGGTCTGGAGGTAGTACTCCGCCGTCAGGTCCATAACGGCGAGGAACTCGTCGTAGAACTCGCGGTGCTTGTCGGCGGAATCGCCGTCGCCGCGGATGAGATTGTGGAAGAGATGGCGATGGGCCGTGAGATGCCGATCCAAGTTCATCCCCATGAAGCCCGAGAGCTGGAGGAAGCCGGGATAGACGAGGCGCATCATGCCGGGATAGGGCCACGGGACCTGGGTGATGACGTTGTGGCGGAACCAGCTGAGCGGCTTGCCATCGGCAAAGCGATTGACCGCAGTGGGGCTCTCCCGCGCATCGATCGGGCCGGCCATAAGCACCATGGAACGCGGCACCGCATGGTCACGCTTCGCCTCCATTAGGGAGACGGCGGCGAACACCGGCACGGTCGGCTGGCAGACCGCCATGACATGCACGTTTCCGCGGAAAAACCGCAGAAACTCGATGATGTAGTCGATGTAAACATCGAGGTCGAAGGGACCGGTGGCGCGCGGCACGAAGCGCGCGTCCTGCCATTCGGTGACGTACACGTCGTGATCGGGCAAGAGGTCGCGCACCGTGCCCCGCAACAGCGTGGCGAAATGCCCGGCCATGGGCGCCACGACCAGCACTTTCGGGTCCTTCCGCCGGCGCGCGGGCAGATTCCGCTCGAAATGGACGAGATTGCAGAAAGGCTTTTTGACGAGCGTGGTCGGACGGACGGCGACCTCCCGGCCATCCACCACGACGGTGTCGATCTCCCAAGCGGGCTTGCGATAGCGGCGGGTCGAACGCTCGAACAGTTCGAGCGCAGCCGCCGCGCCGCGGCCAAGGGGCGTGTGCGAGGCCGGATTCAGAGGATTCCGGAACAGGAGCCGGTAGGCTTCCGCCGTCGCCCGGGCCGGATGCAGGGCGGCCTGGTTCAGCTCGTAGAGATGGTAAAGCATGGAATCCCTCTTTGACTCAGATGCATTCTAATGCTGCATCGCGGAATCAAATGGTGATTCTATGCTGCAGTGCAATGACACGGTGCCGCAGGGGTATGCGCCGCGCGGCTAAAGGTAGCGCCGGAGGATCTCTGTCATCTTGGGGGCCGGCGTCCCGTAAGGGATATGGGTGATGAATTGGCCGTCAGGGCCCATCAGGTAGGCAATCGCCGAGTGGTCGACACTATAGTTACCGCTCCCATCGTCTGCCGGATGCTTGTCGTATGTGACACGGTAGGCTTTGGCGGCCTTGGCGATTTCTTCCGGAGTGCCGGACAGGCCGACGAAGCGCGGCCCGAAATTCATCACGTAGTCGGCTACGACCCGCGGCGTGTCGCGCTCGGGGTCGACGGTAATAAAGATGGGGATAACCTTGTCGGCCTCCTTCTTATCGAGACCATCGAGCGCGGCGGCCATGACCTGCAGCTCGGCCGGGCAGATGTCGGGGCAATGGGTGTAGCCGAAAAAGACGAGCATATACTTGCCGCGAAAAACCTTGTCGGTGACTGTGCTGCCGTCCTTGCCGAGCAGAGTGAAGGGGCCGCCGATCAGCGCCTTGCCGCTCGTCTCCACGCGCGGCGGCATGTTGGTATTGAGAATGAGGAAGCCGGCGCCGAGGATCGCGCCAAGAAGGAAACCGCCAACGATGATCAGGAGAATAGAGCGTCGCATTTCATTACTCACCGAGCTGCAGCAGCGTTCCGTTGACGCGGGCGCTGCCTAAGAACCAACTGAACGTGACATAGCCGACCGCGAGATAGATCGCGTTCAGCCCAAGCGCCCACCACAAATCCATTGCATCGAAGGTGTTGTGCAGCAGGATGGAGCGCATGCCTTCGAACACATGCGTCGGTGGGAGCGCGAGCGCAACTGGCTGGAGCCAGCCGGGCAACACCGACACGGGGTAATAGACGCAACACAAGGGCAAGAGCAAAAAGGCGAGCGACCACGCGAGCTCCTCGGCGCCGAGCCCATAGCGCAGAATCACGCCGGCGGAGATCAGGCCGAGTGACCAGCTCGTCAGCACGAGCACGCAGAAGAACGCGGCGAGCGCGAGCCCGAGGTCAAGCAAGTTAAAGCCGAAGATGAAGAAGGCGGCGATGGCGACGGGCACCATGCTCACGCCAAGCCGGATGATGCTCCACAGGGAAAGCGCGGCGACAAGCTCGTACGGGCGTAAGGGGCTGGTCAGCAGATTGCCGAGATTGCGCGACCACATTTCCTCGATGAACGTCGTAGAGAAGCCGATCTTCGAGCGGAACAGGATGTCCCACAGCAGCACCGAGCCGATAAGCACGCCGGCGGCCTGAGCATAGGGGTTCTGCGTTCCGGCCAGATATTTCTGGAGGAAGCCCCAGGTGAGCATTTGCAGGAACGGCCAGTAGATCAACTCCACCAGGCGCACGCCGGAACTGCGCAAGAGATAGATGTAACGGCGGACGAGCGCCGCCATGCGCCGCAAGCTTGCGTGGAGCCCGTTAGGGGGCAACAGGATCGGCTCGACATCTCCGATGACATGGCGGGCAGTCATGATGCCTTCCTCGCCAGTTCGGGCTTGGCCTCTTCTCCAGCGGGCTTGGAGCGGCCGCGGACAACATCGAGGAACACATCTTCCAGCGTCTCCCTGCCGTAGCTGGCGATGAGCGCTTTCGGGGTCTCGTCCTCGATGATGCGCCCGGCCTGAAGCAGGATGACCCGGTCGGCCAGACGCTCCACCTCGGCCATGTTGTGGGAGGCGAGCAACAGCGTGGCCTTGCGGCTTCGCGCATAGTCTTTGAGCTTGTGCCTGATCCAGTCGGCGGTATCGGGGTCGAGCGAGGCGGTGGGCTCGTCGAGCAGCAGGAGCTCTGGCGCGTTGAGCAGCGCCTTAGCCAGGCCGACCCGCGTCTTCTGGCCGGCGGAGAGCTTGCCGGTCGGCCGGTCGAGCAAGTGTCTCGATCTGAAGATGCTCGGCGACGCAGGCGATGCGCTCCGCCACGTTGGCGATGCCGTAGAGCCCCGCGTAGACGGTGAGGTTCTGTTTCACGGTGAGCCGCGCCGGCAAATCGACATAGGGGCTTTGGAAGTTCAACCGCTGGGCGATGTCGTAGCGGTTGCGGCTCATATCGGCGCCGAACACCCTGACCTCGCCCGCGGTCGGCATGATGAGACCGAGCAGCATGGCGATGGTCGTGGTCTTGCCGGCGCCGTTGCCGCCGAGCAGCGCCACGGTGGTGCCCGCCTCGATGGTAAAGCTAATGTGATCGACGGCGGTGACGTTGCCGTAGCGCTTGGTGAGGCCGCGCACGGCGACGGGCAGGCTCGTGGTATCAGGGCTTGCGCCTAATTCTTTACGAAAACTGCCTACCGCCTCATCCATGGCCTTGCGCTGCGCGCCTGCTTTGTCGGAATTATGGCTCACCGCCACGTGCTAGGGTTCACCTATGGCCGCATTGGATAATAGTCAAACCGCCTCTCGCCCCGCCGCGCCGGAATGGCTGCGCGCCGGCGACAGCCGGTTGCGCCTGCAAACCATCGTGCGCTTGCGCTGGCTTGCCGTGCTCGGCCAGAGCCTGACAGTCATCGTCGCCTATTGGGTGCTCGGCATGGACCTGCCGATCGGCGGTTGCTTCGCGGTGATCGCGCTTTCCGCCTGGCTCAATGTCGCATTGCGCATCCGCTACCCGGCGAGCCAGCGGCTCCGAAGCAATTACGCTTTCATCATGCTGGGCTACGATATCCTCCAGCTTGGGGCGCTCCTCTATCTCACGGGCGGGCTGGAGAATCCCTTCGCCTTCCTGCTCATCGCGCCGGTCGCCGTGTCGGCCTCGACCTTGCCGGTTAGGGTCACGATCGCGCTGGGCGTGCTCGCCATCGGGGTGGCGAGCCTGCTCACACGCTTTCACTATCCGCTACCCTGGTTCGGCGATGCCTACCTCAATCTGCCGCTGCCTTACGTGCTCGGCATCTGGGCGGCGGTGGTCGCGGGCATTCTGTTCATCGGCCTCTATTCCTGGCGCACCGCCGAGGAAGGCCGGCGCATGGCGGAGGCGCTTGCAGCGGCCGAGGTGGTGCTCGCCCGTGAACAGAAGCTCTCGGCGCTCGACGGACTGGCGGCCGCAGCCGCGCACGGACTCGGCACGCCGCTCGCCACCATCGCCGTCGTCACCAAGGAGCTGCTGCGCGATGCAAACGAGGCCGACCCCCATCACGACGACCTGCTTCTGCTGCGTGCTCAGGCCGAGCGCTGCCGCGAGATCCTGAAAGAGCTCGCCGGACGCGGCGAGCAGCTCGACATCATCGTGTCCCGCATGCCCGTGACCCATCTGATCGAAGAGGTGGTCGAGCCGAACCGAGCAATCACCGTCCCCATCGAAGTCCAGGCCCGGCCGTTTGCAGGCGTAGAGCCGGGCAGCCCCGCGGCGCGCGAGCCGGTGACCCAACGCAATCCGGGCGTCATCTACGGCCTCGGCAATCTCGTAGAGAACGCGATCGATTTCGCCGCGACCAAGGTCGAGGTCGATGCGCAGTGGAATCAGGACGAAGTGCGCATCGTCATCGCCGATGATGGCGAAGGCTTCCCGCCCAATGTGCTGGAGCAACTCGGTGAGCCTTTCGTCACCACGCGCCCCGGCGAGAGCTGGGGCGAGGAGCAGCCCGACGAGCATATCGGCATGGGCCTCGGCTTCTTCATCGCCAAGACCTTGCTCGAGCGGTCCGGCGCGCAGCTGGAGCTCGCCAACCGGACTGAGCCGGAAAGGGGCGCGGTGGTGACGGTGATCTGGCCGCGAAGCAAGTTCGAACGGGCCCAAGAAGGGCTCGTTTAGCCATTTTGGCCGGTAACTTTCGGCCTTCTCGGCCAATTCACGAAAAAAAGGCCCAGGTTTCGCGCGTTTACCATTCACTCTGATGCACGGAAAGCGGCCGGAAGGGTTGCTTGGAGGGGCGAAAGCCCCTACCTGTACCTGCAAATAAAAGACCAATTCTTCTGGGAGCGACGTCGTGGTTGGGCTCGAACAGCCTAATAGGAGCTGAGACATGGAAGCCCAACAGATCTCGACCACACCGCAGGGCGTTCACGTGCCGCAAGACAATACTCTTCTGATCGTCGACGACGACCGTGCCTTTCTCCAGCGGCTCGCGCGCGCCATGGAAGCGCGCGGCTTTGCAGTCGAGGCGGCGGCCTCGGTCGAGGAAGGCCTGACTTTGCTCAAGCGGCGCCCGCCGGCCTTCGCAGTGGTCGATATGCGTCTCGATGACGGCAACGGCATCGACGTGATCGCCGCGCTGAAGGACGTGCGCCCCGAGGCACGGGCCGTGGTGCTCACCGGTTATGGCAACATCGCCACTGCCGTCACCGCGGTGAAGATCGGCGCGGTCGACTATCTGGCCAAGCCCGCAGACGCCGACGACGTCTATAACGCGCTGGTCGCATCCCCCAACGACAAGGCGCCACCGCCAGAGAACCCGATGTCCGCCGATCGAGTGCGCTGGGAGCACATCCAGCGGGTCTACGAGCTCTGCAACCGCAATGTCTCGGAGACGGCACGGCGGCTCAACATGCACCGCCGCACGCTGCAGCGCATTCTCGCCAAGCGCGCACCGAAGTAAGCCAAGCTCTATCAACTCTCCAAGCCGCAGCCGGGATCGAGATGATGCTGGAGGCGGAGCGCTGCGGCGCGCGCGAAACACAGCATCATGGCTTTGCGCCGCGCCGCATTGAGACGGTCCTCGGCCGGCTCGCGTACAAGCTCCGCGCCATAGCGGTCGGCGAGGATGAGACCTGCGTGCTCCGGGATGACCTCGCAAGGAAAGTCGGCGGCGACAGCGAAATAGAGCCTGTCGCAATAGTCGAGATATTCGTGCCATTTCCCGTCGGTGCGATAATCGACAAGACACGACTTGATCTCGACGATCAGCACGTCGCCTGAGGGCGATAACCCCACCACGTCGGCGCGGCGACCATTGGCCAAAGGTAGCTCGGTGACCACCGAATGGCCCAGCGCGCGAAAGGTGCGGCAGACGCCACGCTGCAGCTCCGCTGCGGCCTGCGATTGACGCCCATCCACAGAAATCAATGGGTCTTGCCCGTCGGGTTGAAGCACGGGACTATTCCCTCTTAGAGTCGCACAATCGTCACGGAATTGTGCATGGTTGCTCGTTTCGTCAGTGGGAACAAGCTGCTAAATCGCACGTTGAGACAGGCCCCCGAACCCCCGCGGGAGGAACCATGAGCCTCACCAACACCGTTCTCGCCGAGTCTCGGCGGCAAACCCCTTCCACGCCAACTTCGCTGCAGCATCGTCTGATGGAGACGCGGCGAATTTCGCTCAAACTTGCCGCGCCGTTGAGCGACGAGGATCAGGTCGTCCAGGCCATGGACGATGCGAGCCCGACTAAATGGCACCTTGCGCACACCACGTGGTTCTTCGAAGCGTTCGTGCTGCCGCGTTTCCTGCCGGACTATCGTCTGTTCGACGAGACCTTCGAGTATTGCTTCAACTCCTATTACGAGAGCGTGGGGCCGCGGCATCCGCGCCCCAAGCGCGGGCTGCTGACGCGGCCTTCCGGCGATCAAGTGCGCGCCTATCGCGCCCATGTGGATGAGGCGCTGGAGCAGTTGTTCGATACCGATCTGCCGCCAGAGGCGCTCGAGCTCGTCGAGCTCGGCATCAATCACGAGCAACAGCATCAGGAACTCTTGCTGACCGATATCCTGAGCCTGTTCGCGTCCGAACCGCTCAAGCCCGCCTATCGCGCAGCGAAGCCGGGCGTCTCGGTGAGCACCACCGCGCCGCTCGCGTTCACCGCCTTCGACGGCGGCATTTTCGAGGTCGGTCATGACGGCAATGGCTTCGCCTACGACAACGAGGGGCCGCGGCACGAAGAGCTGATCCACCCCTTCAGGCTCGCCAATCGTTGCGTCACCAACGCAGAGTGGATCGACTTCATCGAGGACGGCGGGTACCGGACCGCCACGCTGTGGCTCGCCGACGGCTGGGCCACCATCAACGCCCAGGACTGGGATGGGCCGCTCTATTTCGAGGAGGCCGACGGCGGCTACATGCAGATGAGCCTCCTCGGCAGCCGTCCGGTGGATCCGGCAGCGCCTGTGACCCATGTGAGCTTCTTCGAGGCGGACGCGTTTGCCCGCTGGGCCGGATACCGGCTGCCGTCGGAATTCGAGTGGGAGGTCGGGGCGGCGAACGTCGCGACCGAGGGCCGCACGCTCGGAGCCGATCATTTGCAGCCCATGCCCGCCAAGGCGGACGACGGCCTTACCCAGATGTTCGGCGACGTGTGGGAGTGGACGGGCAGCGCCTACCTCCCCTATCCGGGCTTCAAGGCCGCGCCCGGCGCCGTCGGCGAGTACAACGGCAAGTTCATGTGCAATCAGTTCGTGCTCAAGGGCGGGTCGTGCGCCACGCCGGAAGGCCATATCCGGCGCACCTATCGCAATTTCTTCTATCCCCATCAGCGCTGGCAGTTCACGGGCTTACGGCTCGCGGCAGACGCGTAATGGCGGGCGACATCTCCTCACTTCTGGCCGAGGACCGGCGCAGCGCCTCGGCCGCTAAGGCGGCGCGGCGTGAGGCCGAGATCGCGACGTTCGCCGAGGCCGTGATCAAGGGACTGGCGCGCCGGCCGCGCAGCATCCCGTCCCGCTTCCTCTATGACGCTGTCGGCTCGGCGCTGTTCGAGGAGATCACCAAGCTCAAGGAGTACTATCCCACACGGACCGAGACCAAGCTGCTCGAGACCTTCGGCGCCGAGATCGCAGACCTTGCGGGCGATGCCGACATCCTCGTGGAGTTCGGCTCGGGCTCAAGCCGCAAGACGAGCCTCCTCATCGATGCGCTGACCGGTCTCGACACCTACATTCCCATCGACGTGTCCGAGTCGTTCCTGGCAGAGGCCGCCAAACGGCTTACGGCCCAGCATGACGGGCTGACCGTCAAACCCTTGGTCGGCGACTTCATGCGGACGCGCACGCTCATCGGCGCGCCGCGGGGAGGAAAGCTCGGCTTCTTCTCCGGTTCGACGATCGGCAATCTCACGCATGCGGAAGCCAAGGCATTTCTGGAGAACGCGGCACAGCTTCTCGGGCGCGGCAGCGCCTTTCTCATCGGGGTCGATCTCAAGAAGAGCCTCGACATCCTGATCCCCGCCTATGACGACGCAGACGGCGTCACCGCCGCGTTCAGTCTCAATCTTCTAGCGCGCGTGAACCGCGAGCTCGACGGCGATTTCGACACCACGACGTTCGCGCATGTTGCCCTCTACAACGAAGACAAAGGCCGCATTGAGATCTATCTGGAGAGCCTGACCGACCAGACCGTGCACATCCTCGGCCGCAGCTTCACGTTCTCAAGAGGCGAGCGCATCCACACCGAGAACTCCCACAAATATTCGGTGTCCGAGTTCCAGGACTTGGCGCGCGGCGCGGGCTGGCAGCCCGTCACAGCCTGGACCGACGACGATCAGTTGTTCAGCCTGCATCTCTTGCGGCTTGCGTGACATAGTCAGCACACAGCCTATACCATCCAATTTGTAGCGCATTGTCCGTTTTAGGCTTTGTTCATGGGGGCCTGCGAGGCTGCCCGCCATTACTCAAACGCGAGCAGCACCAGTGGTGAGGGGACTCGAATGGCGTCTTCGACATCGTCTTCGACATCGACGCACAACCACAACAAGGCGCTCCTCGGCACCAATTTCTTCGCAGGTGACGTAGTCCAGGGACTCGGACCGTACCTCGCCATCTATCTCCTCTCTGCCTATCACTGGAAACCAGGCGGCATCGGCATGGCGCTCGCCGCGGGCTCGATCGCCACGGTGATCGTGCAAGCCCCCGCAGGCGCGATCATCGACGCCACCACATGGAAGCGCGGAATCCTGGCGGTATGCGCCGTCCTGATCGCGGCTGCGGCGTCATTGATCGTTCTTACGAAGGATCCGCCCTGGGCCATTTACAGCGCTCAGGCTGCGATCGGAATCGCCTGCGCCTTTCTCGCCCCGGGAATTGCCGCCGTCACTCTTGGACTGGTCGGGCCAAAGCGCTTCACCTCCCAAACCAGCGCAAACCAAGCCTGGAACCACGGCGGCAACGTGTTCGGCGCTGCCGTGGGCGGGGCGCTCGCGGTCTTGTGGGCGCCCGAAGGCGTGTTCTGGCTGATCTGCGCCATGGCAGCCGGAATGCTCGTCTGCATCTGGTTGATCAACGGCAACGCCATCAACAACGACGTTGCGCGTGGCGGCTTGAGTGAGAAAGATGACGGTGAGCCCGCCAGCTTCATGACGCTGCTGTCCAACAAGGCATTGGTGATCTTCGCTATCTGCGTGGTGATCTTTCATTTCGCCAATGCCGCCATGCTGCCGCTGGTCAGCCAGAAACTGTCGCTCGGCGGCGACACCGACAGCGGCTTCGCCTTTACCTCGGCATGCATCATCGCTGCGCAAATGTTCATGATCGTGATGGCGATGCTATGCGGGGCGCGCGCCGACGTATGGGGCCGCAAGCCGCTGTTTCTCTTCGCCTTCGCCATTCTACCGCTCCGCGGCGTACTCTATACGCTGACCGACAACTCGTTTTACCTGGTCGGCATACAGTCGCTCGACGGCGTCGCCAACGGCATCTTTGGTGTGATCTTTCTCCTCGTGCTGGCAGACGTCACGCGAGGAACCGGGCGGTTCAATGTGGCTCAGGGCGCGCTGACGGCGCTGATCGGTGTCGGCGCCTCGCTCAGCAACGTGGTCGCGGGTTGGATCGTGCAATTTGCCAATTACTCGGCCGCCTTCTTGTTCCTGGCCGGCGTCGCTCTCGTCGGCACCCTGCTGTTCGGGTTCTTCATGCCGGAGACTGCGCCGTCGCTGCAAAGCGGAGGCGCGGCGGGGACGGGCGACACGTCAGGGACGACTGTGGCCACCGCCAAGACCTCTTGAACGGCACCCAAGACGAAGCGCCGAGCTCAGGCCGCAGCGAAGTCGGTGGCGCCGGCCGCTACGACCACAGCCACCACGTGCCGATCGCAAGGGTGATGAGCGTGAGGGGCGCGCCGACTTTGAAATAGTCCCAGAAGCCAATTTCGACGCCTGAGGCAGCCGCTCTCTGCACGACGATCAGGTTGGCGATTGAACCTAGAATCGTGAAGTTGCCCGCGAGAGTCGACGCCATGGCGACGACCAGCCACGCTCTCTCCGGGTCCGCCAAGGGCTCCACGAACGGCTTGAGCATCAGCACGGCAGGCACGTTGCTGACGATGTTGGACAGCACTGCCGTCACGCCGACGAGCACGGGCACTTGATCGAGCTCGAGGCGCCCCACGGACGCAACAACATTGGGCGTGAAAAGCGAGCGCTCGGCGCCGGCGATGATGATGAAGAGGCCGGCGAACATCAACAGCAGCGACCAGTCGATCTCCTCGTAGATTCGCCGGCTTTTCACGCGACGGGTCAGGAGCAGGAGTCCGCCGATGATGATTGCGGCCTTCGCGGGGGTCATGCCGGCGAAGAACAGGAAGATCAGAACCAGCGTCGCGAGCACCGCGCGGGCTATGAGCGCAGGATTGGTGCGCAACTGGCGTTGGGGAGGTTCGAGCCGCACGCCCTTGGCAAACTCCTCGCGGTGAAAAAGAGCGATGAGAACGATCGTGACGACAAGGCCCGCCAGCGCGATCGGCGCCAATGCCAGCGTGAAGTCGAGATAGGGGATCTTGGAGAAGCTGCCGATCATGATGTTCTGCGGGTTGCCGGTGATCGTCGCCGTCGACCCCACATTCGAGGCCATCGCCACCGCCAGCATGTAAGGTATTGGCCGGCGTCCCATAGCGAGCGTCAGTTCCAGCACCAGCGGGGCCAGCACCAGGCAGATCGAGTCGTTCACGAGGAAGGCGGAAAAAATGCCCGACGTCGCCACGACGGCGCAGAGCAAAAAGAAAGGCGCTTTGGTGCGATCGATGGCCCATTCGCCGGCAAGGGCAAAGAAGCCTGAGAGGCGCAGACTGGCGACGACAATCATCATGCCGAGCAGCAATGTGATGGTGTCGGCATCGATCGCCGCGTAGGCCTCATCAAGAGTCAAGGCGCCCGATGCCACCATGAGACCGGCGCCGACCAGCGCGATGCCGGCCCGATCGATCTGCAGGCCGGGAATCCTGCCGAGCGCCAGCGCCAGATAGCTTCCGATGAAGATGACGGCGGCTGCGACCGTGCGGATATCGCCACTCGCATGATCGCCAATTGAAATGAGGTTCGTCACCAGGGCGGCGCCGATCGCGACGAGCACCACGAGCATCACGAGCAGAATGCTCAAGAGCACGGGCCAACAATTCCACCTGGACGCTGTGGTTTTGCCCTCCGTGTTCGATGATGAGGTAGGCGTGCGCGTTTCAGTCATGCGGCGTCATGGGGTGGCGGAAATACATCTCAGCGCCAGGACCTGCTCCTAGAATTCTACCTTATGCGGATTGTCCGACGCATCGGGCTTCGTTTCCGTTAAGGGCAGTGCGGCAGACGCGGGGGCGGCGCGTGCAAGGGTCCCTTGCAACAGGGCCGCCGTCCGGGGCATTGTGCCCGCCTCTTCAACGGGTAGAGGGGAACGAGCGTGGTTGATCTACCAACCGGCAATGCGGTCATCGGCCAGTCGGGCGGGCCGACCGCCGTCATCAGTCAGTCGCTGGTCGGCGTCATCGAAGGTTTGAAGTCCGGTCTCGCCGCGCAAGGCAAGGTCAAGCATATCTTCGGCACGCGCCATGGCGTGCGCGGCATCTCCAAGGGCCACCCCGAAGAGCTGGTCGACCTCACCAATATCTCGGCGGAGCGGTTGGAGCGCATCGCGCGGACGCCGTCGGCCGCGCTCGGTTCCAGCCGCGACAAGCCAGATGACGCCTATTGCGACATGATCCTGGAAGGCTGCCGCGACAACGACATCCGCTATTTCTTCTATATCGGCGGTAACGACTCGGCCGACACCTGCCGCATCATCAGCGAGAAGGCGCTAAGCGCCGGCTACGACATGCGCTGCTTCCATGTGCCGAAGACCATCGACAACGATCTGCGCG
Source organism: uncultured Alphaproteobacteria bacterium (assembly GCA_963727165.1). Lineage (GTDB taxonomy): Bacteria > Pseudomonadota > Alphaproteobacteria > Rhizobiales > Methyloligellaceae > Methyloceanibacter. The sequence continues at coordinate 76,829 of CAVSFJ010000005.1, read as the reverse complement.
AGAACGACCACACGCCGGGCTTTCCATCTGCCGCGCGCTTCGTGACGCTCGCCCATATGGGAGACGCGCTCGACAATGCGAGCCTCGGCGGCATCAAGATCAACGTCATCATGGGGCGCAACGCGGGCTTCCTCACCGCGTCCGCGGCACTGGCGCGCGAGCAACGTGAGACGGATACCGATCCCGCCAAGCGCCCGGCGCCGCATCTGATCTATGTGCCTGAGGTGCCGTTCGTCATGGACGCGTTCCTTGCCGATGTGGACGCGGTCTACTCCAAGCTTGGCCGCTGCCAGATCGCCGTGAGCGAAGGCATCCGCGACGCCGACGGCAAGGAGATCGGCCCGCAGCTGATGCGCTCGGGCGAGGTGGACGCCCACGGCAATGTCCAGCTCTCAGGCTCCGGCGCGCTCGGCGACGGGCTTGCAGACTTCCTCAAGAAGGGCCTCACGCCCGCCGGAGGCAAGGCCCCGCGAGTCCGCGCCGATACGTTCGGCTATCTCCAGCGCTGCTGGCCGGAGACCTCAGTGGTCGATGCCAAGGAGGCGCGGGGCGTCGGGCGCCACGCTGCCGATCTCGCGGCAGGCGGCGATACCAGCGCCTCGGTGACCATCATCCGCACCTCGAATGCCATCGACACCTACCGCAGCGCCTATGGCCGCGCCGAGCTCTCGGCGGTGGCGCGCCATGCGCGGCATGTGCCGGAAGAGTTTCTCGCAGGGCCCAACAATGTGACCCCGGCGTTCTACGATTATTGCCAACCTCTGGTGGGCGACTTGCCGGAGTTCGAGCGCCTGTAAGGCTTAGGTCTCGACCAGCTCGCGGATGTAGGTCGGGAGCGCGAAGGCGGCGAGTTGCATGTCCGGCCGCCAATAGCGCGTCGGGAAGGCGCCAGCCTTCTTGTAGCGCCCCTTGATCTTATCCTGGCTTGTGCTTCCTGAGCTTCTTGTCGTCGGTGGCCCAGCCATAGGACATGGAGCCGCCGAAATAGCTCGGTGTGGTTGCGAGATAGGCGAAGGCGTCGTCGAACAGATCGCGGAAATAGCTGACCGACTGCTTGAGCTCGGCCGCCTGCAGGAACGGCAGACCGTTCTGGGTGACGAGGATGCCGCCTGAGCTGAGCGCGCGGCGGCAATCGGTGTAGAACTCCTTGGTGAAGAGCACCGCGCCCGGCCCGATAGGATCGGTCGAATCGATCATGATCACGTCGAAGCGCTCGTCGGTCTCGTGCACGAACTTGGTGCCGTCGGCGATGACCACGTTGGTGCGCTTGTCGTCGAAGGCGCCCGCCGAGATGTCGGGAAAATGCTCGCGGCACAGGTCGATTACGCTGCGGTCGATCTCGCACAGCGTGGCGCTCTTGACCTCGGGGTGCTTCAACACCTCGCGCAGCACGCCGCCATCGCCGCCGCCGACGATCAGAACCTTCTTCGCCTTGCCGTGAGCGAACAGCGGCACATGCGACATCATCTCGTGATAGACGAACTCGTCCCGGGTGGAGAGCTGGACGACGCCGTCCAACATCATCACCCGACCGTAGTCCGAGTTCTCGAAGATGATCAGCTGCTGGTGTTCGGTCTCACTATCGAAGAGGACCCGGTCCGCCTTTAGGCGGACACGGAAGCCGCCATGGAGCGTCTCTTCGACCCACCGTTCCATCGCTGAATTTCCTTGCCCCGAAGTTGCGTTTTGACGACCACCTTGCCAGGCGAGAACGCCTCTTTCAAAACGTCGATGGACGCTCGTGGATTGGCGTCGCCGCACATGAACACGTCCAGTGCGGCGTAGCCGTATTCGGGCCAGCTATGGATCGAGATGTGCGACTCGGCGAGCACAGCGACGCCCGAGACCCCACCGTTCGGCGTGAAGTGATGGAGGTGAATATGCAGGAGCGTTGCGCCTGCCGCCTCCACACACCGCCGTAGGGTTTGTTCGATATGGTCTAGTTCGTCGAGCCGCTCTGCCCGAACGAGATCGATGATGAGATGGGTACCCGCATAGCGGACCCCGTCTCGCTCACAGAAAAAGTCCTTGCGCCCCTCTCCCTCATCAGGAGCGAAACACCGGGAAAGCTTTTCTTCCGTTTGGGCGGTGCTTGAACCATGATCCAAGTCCATCCCCAATTGGAAGAGGGCGTCACTGGACATGGCGTCCTCCCCAACCAGCAGATAGAGCCAATCGATCACGAGGGGCGCTTTGCCCCCGCTCGAATAAGAGGCGGTATTTGCACCTCGCGTTCTTCCTATGCAAGAGATTTTTGGGCTCCTGGGTCAGAATGACCAAGGCCCGCGGTGACGAGGAACCCTCAAGCGGGCGGCGCGCGTTTTGTGACAGTCGTCCAAACGGCGCGTCCGGCGCGGCAAGGAGGTTCAGCCATGGCTCGGCACACGGTTAAGCGCGCGGCAACGCTGCTTTGGGCAAGCCTCCTCGGCACGCTCATCACTGCTCCTCTCCCGGTGCGCGCCGCCGCTCCTCTGCCAGAGCTCGGCACAAAGCTCGACGCCACCTCAGTCTCGGGGCTCTCGTCCGGCGCCTACATGGCCGGCCAGATCGAGCTCGCCCACGCGAAGGACATCGTGGGTGCCGGCATCGTGGCGGGCGGACCGTTCGGCTGCGCCGAGACTGCGGCGTCCCGCTTCTTTCCGTTCTGGCCGGTCGCCGTCGGCCAGAACGCGGCGCAAGCCATCTATGGCTGCATGAAGACGACGCTGGGCCCACCCGACCCCGGCGCCTTGGTGGCTCGGGCCAAGGCGTTGGCGGACAAGGGCGAGATCGACCCGCTGTCTGCGCTCGCCACCCACAACGTCTATCTGTTCTCCGGCAACGAGGACGAAACGGTCACCCGGCCCGTGGTCGAGGCGGCGAAGAAATTCTACGAGATGGCCGGCGTGCCGGTCGGGAATGTGACGCTGGTGGAAGGCGAAGGCGGCCATGCCTTCATCACCGAGGAGGGCGGCGCGGCGTGCGGCATCACCGAGGAGCCTTATGTCAGCGACTGTGACTACGACCAGGCAAGGGCCATACTCGGCTGGATCTACGGACCGCTCCATCCGCGCTCGCCGGCGCCGGAAGGTGAGTTCATCGTGTTTGACCAGACGGCGTTCTCCGATCCCGGCGACGGCATCGCTGACGAAGGCGTGGTCTATGTGCCGCCCGGCTGCGAGACGCAGCCTGGCTGCCGCGTCCATGTGGCGCTTCACGGCTGCCGGCAGGCGCGCGAGGATGTCGGCGACGCTTTTGTCAAAGAGGCCGGCTTCGCCGAGATCGCCGACACCAATCGTTTCGTCATCCTTTTCCCGCAAGTCACTGCGGGCACCTACAACCCGGAAGGCTGCTGGGATTGGTGGGGCTATACCGGGCTCGACTATCTCGGCAAGGACGCGCCGCAGATCAAGGCCATCTGGGCCATGGTCGAGCACCTGGCAAAGCAGAAGCAGGAGTGACCCGACATGGCCGACGAGCCCGCCGTCCTGATCTTCGAGGCGCCTCTTGGCTCCGACCTCTACGCCCAGGCTCTGCGCTTGCGCGAGGCGATCCTGCGCAAGCCGCTTGGCCTCGTCGTCTCACGCGAAGAGCTCTTCGACGACGCCATGCGCCAGCATTTCTGCGCGGTGTCCTATGGAGCGGTGGTCGGCACGGTATCGCTGCGGCCGCTTGACGAGACGACCCTCCACCTCAAGCAGATGGCCGTGGCGGAGGCGCGGCGGCAGGAGCGGATCGGGGCGCGGCTCCTGGCGCATGCGGAGACTTGGGCCGCGGAAGCCGGCTTTCGCCTCATGATGCTCCATGCGCGCATTGGCGCCGAGGGCTTCTATGTCAGACTCGGCTATGCTCAAGAGGGCGGGGCGTTCGAGGAGAACACCATCCCGCATGTGAGAATGATCAAGCGGCTCGGGTAGCAGAGGAGCGAAGAATGAGCGTGGACGTAGGCGACAAGGCACCGTCTTTCACGTTGCCAGCGGACGGCGGGGGTGAGGTCTCGCTGAAGGATCTCAAGGGCAAGACGGTGGTGCTCTATTTCTACCCGAAGGACGACACGTCCGGTTGCACGGCGGAGGCTTGCGCTTTTCGCGATGCGTTGCCGGACTTCTCGAAAGTGGACGCGGAAATCATCGGCGTGTCGAAAGACCCGGTGAAGAAGCACGACAAGTTCAAGGACAAATACGAGCTCAACTTTCCGCTCGCCTCCGACGAGGACGGCAAGGTGTGCGAGGCTTACGGCACCTGGGTGGAGAAGAGCATGTATGGCCGCAAATATATGGGCATCGAGCGCTCCACTTTTCTCATCGACGGCAAGGGCGTGATCCGCAATGTTTGGCGCAAGGTGAAGGTGCCGGGCCACGCCGAGGAAGTGCTGAAGGCGGCTGAAGCGCTGGAGTAGCGGCGACAAGGAGGACGAGATGCGACGGTTTTTGTCTATCGGAGCTCTGCTCATCGCCTTCGTGTGGGCCACGCTTGCGGCCGCCCAGGCGCCGGCTTACGTGCCCGCGCTCGCCGACATCATGAGCTGGGCGCAATTCCGTCACATGAAGCTGTGGTTCGCGGGCAAGGAGAAGAATTGGGAGCTGGCGCGCTACGAGTTGCGGCAGGTCACGCAAAGCCTCGACGACGCCGCTAGCTTCTATCACGGCATTCCCGTGGACTACGTGGGGGCGACGACCGCGCCGATCATCGCCATCGGCGATGCGATCAAGGCCAAGGACGTCGCGCAGTTCACCAAAGGGTTCAATGATCTGACCGCGACGTGCAATGCCTGCCACAAGGCGATCGACCGCGGCTTCATCGTTATTCAAACCCCGACAACCCAGCCCTTCAGCAACCAATCGTTCGCGCCGCCCAAGGCGCCATGACAGGGAGTCGCTTCGGGCTCTCCCGCAGCTTCTGGCTAATGCTGGCCGCGATCGTTCTGATCACGGCCGCAGCGATCGTCCTGCCGCGCGTCTACCGCGTGGCGCTGCTCGGCTCGGGCTACATGGCGCAAACGCTCTGCTCAGGGCTGTTCGTCTCGGGCCGGAGCTTCGACGATTTGATGGCTGAGGATCTCTCGGGCGCCCGCCTCGGCCTGCTGCGCTTCTTCCAGCCGGTGGTCGACCGCGACGGCAAGACCGTATCGGCCTCGTCCTACGGGATCGCGGCGCAGACCGCGATCTACCGCGACGGGCTCGGCTGCACGCTGCTCGACGGCGCCGATGAAAAGAGCTTGCGTGCACAAGCGGCAGGTCTCTTCCCGACGTCAGATCCGCCGGCAAGCGACGCGGAATGGCCGAATGGCGAGCGTGTGACACCTTCGCCGCTCCCCGAGGGCGTGGACCGCGAAGCGCTGGCAGAAGCAATCGACGCCATCTTCTCCGAGCCGGACCCGGCGCGTCCCCGTAACACCCGCGCGCTGGTCGTGGTGCAAGGCGGGCGGATCGTCGCCGAGCGCTATGCGCCGGGCTTCGACGCAGACACCCCCTTGATCGGCTGGTCCATGAGCAAGACGGCGGTCAATGCGCTGGTCGGCATGCGGGTGAAGGACGGCGCCATTGCCCTTGGAGACGATGCGCTGATGCCGGCGTGGCAGGGCAAGCATGACCCGCGCCGCGCCATTACGCTGAACGAGCTGATGCGCATGACGAGCGGCCTCGTCTTCGACGAGAGCCACGACAACGATCTCAGTGACGTCGCTCAGATGCTGTTCGTGGAAGGCAACGCCGCGGCCTTCGCCGCATCGAAGCCGCTCGCGCATCCGCCGGGCACGCATTTCTCCTACTCGAGCGGCTCCACCAACATCATCGCCGGTATCTTGCGGGAGACGTTCGCCAGCGAGCGTGACTATTTGCGCTTTCCGCACGACCGGCTGTTCGGACCGCTCGGCATGCGTAGCGCCGTGCTCGAGCCGGACGCCTCCGGCACGTTCATCGGCTGCTCGTTCCTCGTATGCCTCGGCGCGCGACTGGGCGCGGCTTGGCCTGTTGTTCCTCCAAGACGGGGTGTGGCAGGGGAAGCGCCTCTTGCCCGAGAGCTGGGTCGCCTATTCGCTCAAGCCTACACCGCAATCGCCCGAGGATGACTACGGCGCGCAGGTCTGGCTCAAGCTGCCCTTGTCACCAGGTCTTGGCGAGCCGCCAATGCCGGAGGATGCCTATTACATGCTCGGCTATCGTGAGCAGGTGGTAGCGATCGTGCCCTCGCGCGATCTCGTCATCGTGCGGCTCGGGCTGACGCCGGAAGGCGGAGACTGGGACAATGCGCGGGATCTCGCGCCGCTGGTGAACGCCTTCCCCATTCGGAAGCGCTGACAAAGCAAAGGGCCGCACCGCTTTTGGCGGCGCGGCCCCAAGAGATGTTTCGAATCCTATTCGTCCGCCGGAATCTGGTTGACCGTGTCCTCACCGGACGTCGAGTCCTGGTCCGACATCGATCCTTGGTCGTCGGACATCGAGCCCTGGTCATCCGACATCGAGCCTTTGTCGTCCGGACATCGAATGGTCATGTCCAGGCTTGGCTGCGGGCGCCTCAGTCTTTGCCGGCTCTGCGGCCTTCTCCTCCTTGCCGCCACTGCACTGATTGGCCGACAAGCCAACGAGTGCGATCATTGCCGCCGCGGCGATCAAAAGAAATCTGCGCATGGTGCCTCTCCTCGGTTGCACGCACTGTTGTTTCTGGGGGAAGTCTTTTCTGGCGTGGAATAGAAAAAGTACCCGACTGCCCGACCAAAAACCATTAAGGGCGCCAGAGTATCCCCAGGGATGAACGCAGAGGTCTTCTTGGCGTTCCCTCAACGGGGCGCCAGGTCTGCTTCGATAATCAAAGACTTGAGATAAAGCTGGCGCACCCGAGAGGATTCGAACCTCTGACCTCTGCCTTCGGAGGGCAGCGCTCTATCCAGCTGAGCTACGGGTGCATTCCGCGGGCGAACCTAGCCAAACCCTCAAGGTTAAGCAACGGCGGCGGCCCGAACCCTCATATCGGGCTCTAGCCCGGTCCTTGCAACTCAATCCTGAGACGTCCCGTCCTGGGACGGCCCCAGGAGAGACGCGGCATGGATATCAACCCGAATCGGGTTGGGTGGGTCGACTACGCCAAGGGTTTCTGCATCGTCATGGTGGTGATGATGCACTCAACCCTGGGCGTCCAGGAGGCGGCCGGGCATACGAGCTGGATGGGGGCATTCGTCGCCTTCGCCAAGCCGTTCCGGATGCCCGACTTCTTTCTCATTTCGGGACTGTTCCTGGCGCGCGTCATCGACCGTAATTGGCGCGTTTACCTGGACAAGAAAGTGCTCCACTTCGCCTATTTCTACGCGTTGTGGGTCACCATCCAATTCGCTTTCAAGGCACCGCACTTCGCCGCCGATCTCGGCTGGGCCGGGGTGGCGAAGGCCTACGCGCTCGCCTTCGTCGACCCGTTCGGCACGCTGTGGTTCATCTACCTCCTGCCCATCTTCTTCGTGGTGACCAAGCTCACCCGTGACGTGCCGCAGGCGATGCTGTGGTTCGCAGCGGCGTTCCTCCAGCTGGCCAACGTGCATACAGGCTGGGTCGTGATCGACGAGTTCTGCGCCCGCTTCGTCTATTTCTACACAGGCTATGTGCTCGCCGCTTACGTGTTCGACTTCGCGGCAACGGTTGAAGCCAACAGGCGCGAGGCGCTGCTGTTCCTCGGCGCCTGGGCGGTGTTCGAGGCAGTGGTGGTGTTCAACGGCTATTCCGAGCTCCCGGTGGTGGGGCTCGGCCTCGGCTTCCTCGGCGCGCTCGCCGTGATCGCGGCGTCGGTGCTGCTCTCGACGCTCAAATGGGCGCTGCCCTTGCGCTATGCGGGCCAGAACTCGATCGTCGTCTACCTCGCCTTCTTCTTGCCGATGGCGGCGACGCGGGCGCTGTTGCTCAAGTTCGCCCCGGGTCTCGATCTGGGTGTCGTGGCCCTCATGGTGACCGCCGTGGGCGTGGTGACGCCGCTCATCTTGCAGGCGCTGGTCAAGAGCACGGCCCTTCGCTTCCTGTTCGTGCGGCCGGCCTGGGCAAAGCTGCCTCCCGCCGCCCCGCGGGCCGCGGCCGCAGCCGCCTAGGCAAACCGGACGTCATCGATTCTATAGGCAATCGATACGTCCACCGCGGGAACGCGACAGCCTCCCAACGGTCTGATAACCGCGCTTAGGCTAAAGTCTACGCGCGACTTGACCTCTAGAGGCATTGGCGTAGGTATTTCCTCTCAACCGACGAAAGGCTGGGCAAGCCTATGGAGAACAAGAAGGTCCTCGTGCTGGGTGGCGGCTTCGGCGGCGTGTTCGCCGCGAAGGCGTTGGGGAAGCTCGGCCGGGGCACGCTCGACGTCCAGCTCGTCAACAACAACAACTATTTCGTCTTTCAGCCCCTCCTGCCGGAGGTCGCCTCGTCGAGCATCAACTCGGCCGACGCGGTGGTGCCGCTCCGCCAGCTCCTGAGCAAGGTTCAGGTGCGCCAGGCGCAGGTCATGGGCATCGATTTCAAGAAGAAGACCGCGACCGTCATGCAGGGCGCGCGGCTCACCCCCGTTGAGCTCAAATATGACGAATTGGTGCTCGCGCTCGGTACCGGCGTCGATCTCAATCGCATCCCGGGCATGGCCGACCATGCCTTGACGATGAAGGACCTGACCGACGCGCACATGCTGCGCACCCACGTGATCGGATGCCTGGAGACGGCGGACGTGACGACGGAGACGCTGGTCAAGGACCAGCTTCTCACCTTCGTCGTGGTGGGTGCGGGCTTTTCCGGCGTGGAGACGGCAGCGGAGACGCGCGAGCTGATCCGCCGGGCGCTGCCCTACTACCGGAACATCAAGCCCGAAGAGATACGCATGTATCTCATCGAGTATGCGCCGCGCATCTTGCCCACCTTCCCCGCAGACCTCGCCGCATACGCCACGAAGCAGCTGCAGAAGAACGGCATCGAGGTTCTGACGGGCATTGGCACGAAATCCGCCACGTCGACGGGCGTCGAGCTCACCAACGGACGCATCATCAACTCCTCGACCGTCGTCGCCACCATCGGCAACGGTCCGCACCCGCTGGTCCAGCAGCTCGGCCTCGACTTGCATTGGGGACGCATCAAGACGGACCGTTACATGCGCGTGCCGGGACACGATCATGTGTGGGCGCTCGGCGACGCGGCGCTCATCCCGCTCAACGACAACCCGCAGGAAGATCCGGCCGACTACGCCACTCAGACGGCACAGTTCGCCGTGCGCGAAGGCCATCAGCTTGCACAGAACATCATCGCCAAGCTCAAGGGCCAGGAGCTCAAATACTTCGCCTACACATCGAAGGGCTCTCTCGCCTCGCTCGGCATGAGCAAGGCCGTGGCCGATGTCTATGGCGTCAAGCTGTCGGGCCTATGGGCGTGGCTTCTGTGGCGGGGCTTCTATTTGTCGTTCCTGCCCGGATTCGCCGCCAAATTCCGCGTCGGCGTGAACTGGATTCTCAACAGCATCATGCCGCCGAACATCGTCCAGCTCAGGATGCCGCCGCCGGCGACCCGCTACATCCATTTTTGGAAGGGCGACAAGGTGTTCGAGCCGGGCATGCTGATCGACGGCTTCTATACCGTGATCAACGGCGCCTTCAAGCTGACCATCGACAACCCGGAGACCGGCGAGCATTTCGAGAAGGTGTTCGGCCCAGGCGAGCATTTCGGCGAGCGGGTTCTGGTCAAGTCGGAGCTCAGGACCGGGCTCGTCGAGGCGCTGGAGGACGGGCTCCTCCTGTTCATCGCGCAGAAGGACTTCACCCGCTTCGCCACGGCCTTCCCGTTCCTCGACCAGTATTTCAAGGAATATATCGAGAAGACCTTCGGCGGCCCCGACAAGGCCTTTGCCCCCGGCTCGACCAATCAGCAGAAGCCAGAGCTCGCCAAAACGTCCTAGGGCTTTGGACAACCGGTGGATGGGGCTGCCAAGCGACTCCCTTGTGGAGGTCGCAATCCCTATATTCCCCTCATCATGACAACCAAAAAGACCACCACCCCCGCCTCCGGGAAGCCGGTCGCTCGCGGCGACCACGTCTATCTGATCGACGGCTCAGGCTATATTTTCCGCGCTTATCATGCGCTTCCGCCCCTGACACGGCCCTCCGACGGGCTGCCCGTAGGGGCGGTGCACGGCTTCTGCGGCATGCTGTGGAAGCTCTTGCGCGAGACGGGCGAGCTCGCCCCGCCAACCCATATGGCGGTGATCTTCGACTATTCGGCCAAGACCTTCCGCAGTGACCTGTTCGACGGCTACAAGGCCAACCGGCCCGAGCCGCCAGAGGACCTGATCCCGCAATTTCCGCTGGTGCGCGACGCGGTGCGCGCCTTCAACGTCTCGTGCATCGAGAAGGAGGGCTACGAGGCCGACGACCTCATCGCCACCTACGCGCTCGAGGCGCTCGCGGCAGGCGCCGACGTGACCATCGTCTCGTCGGACAAGGACCTGATGCAGATCGTCCAGCCCGGCATCGTCATGTACGACACCATGAAGAACAAGGTGATCGGCGAAGAGGGCGTGGTCGAGAAGTTCGGCGTGCCGCCATCGAAGGTCATCGAGGTGCAGGCGCTGATCGGCGATTCTAGCGACAACGTGCCGGGCGTTCCGGGCATCGGCGTGAAAACCGCCGCACTCCTCATCAACGACTATGGCGATCTCGAAACGCTGCTTGCCCGCGCCGAGGAGATCAAGCAGCAAAAGCGGCGCGAGAACCTCATCACCTTCGCCGACCAGGCGCGGCTGTCGAAAACGCTGGTTACGCTCGACGCCCATGTGCCGCTCGATGTGCCGCTCGCCGAGACGGCCGTGCAGCAGCCCGACACCGACGCTCTCACGGCGTTCATGCGGCAGATGGAATTCTCCACCCTGCTGCGGCGCGTGGCTGAGGGCCTGGGCGCGCCGGTCCCCGAGGGCGAGGCGAAGGCACCCGCGCGCAAGAAGAAGGACGATTACGACCATCCCTTGCGCAAGAGCCCGCGTGGCGAGGCCGGGCCGCCGCGCGAGCGGCCGGTCGAAGGCGGCTCGCCGGCGGAGCTGGCTATCGAGCGGGCAAGCAAACTCGAGGGCGTGCCGTTCGACCGGTCGAACTACGAGACGGTGACCGACCTCGCGCGCCTCACCGATCTGTTGGAGACGGCGCGCTTCCAAGGCCATTTCGCCTTCCGGGCGAAGCTCAACGCCGCCGACCCCATGCGCGGCGAGCTCGTGGGCGTGGCGCTCGCGCTGGTGCCGGGGCACGCAGCCTATGTGCCGTTGGCGCATCGTGCCGGCGACGAGCTCGATCTTGGCGGCGAGGCGGCGATTGCGCAGATCCCCATGCGTGAGGCGCTCGATCTGCTCAAGCCCATCCTCGAAGACGACGCCGTGCTCAAGATCGTGCAGAACGCCAAGTTCGACATGGTGGCGCTCGCCCGCTACGGCATCGAGCTCGCCGCGGTCGACGATCCCTGCCTCATGTCCTACGCGCTCGACGCGGGCCGCGCCGAGCATCTGCCGGCCAAGCTCGCCAGCACGCTGATGGGCTATACCTGCTTCACCGAGAAGGAAGTGCTGGGCACCGGCAAGGCCGCCGTTGGCTTCGATCGTGTCGATGTGGCGCGCGCAACGGAATTCGCCGGCGAAGAGACCGATCTCGGCCTGCGGCTGTGGACGATCCTGAAGCCCCGGCTCCCGGCGGAATCCGTGACCACGGTCTACGAGACGCTTGAGCGGCCTCTTCAGCCGGTGCTTGCCGAGATGGAGCGCGCCGGCGTCAAGGTCGACCGCGCCGACTCTCGCAAGCCTATCGGGCTCGTTCGCCCAGACCATCGCCCGGCTCGAGGACGAGATCCGCGCGCTCGCCGGCGAGGACTTCAATATCGGCTCGCCCAAGCAGCTCGGCGAGATCCTGTTCGACAAGATGAGCCTGCCCGGCGGCCGGCGCACCAAGACCGGCGCCTGGAGCACCGACGCCGCGGCGCTGGAAGAGCTCGCCGCGCAAGGCCACGATCTGCCGCGCAAAGTCTTGGAGTGGCGGCTGGTGGCCAAGCTCAAGAGCACCTACACGGACGCATTGCCCAGCCTATATCCACCCGGAGACGGGGCGCGTGCACACCTCTTACGTGCTGGCATCCACCACCACGGGGCGGCTCGCTTCGCAAGAGCCGAACCTCCAGAACATCCCGGTGCGCACCCAGGAAGGCCGCGCGATCCGCAAGGCCTTCGTCGCCGAGAAGGGCAAGAAGCTGATCTCGGCGGACTACAGTCAGATCGAGCTTCGCGTGCTCGCGCACATGGCGGACACGCCGACGCTGCGCCAAGCCTTCGCCGACGGGCTCGACATCCACGCCATGACGGCGTCGGAGATGTTCGGCGTGCCGATCAAGGGCATGGACCCAGGCATCCGCCGGCGGGCGAAGGCCATCAATTTCGGCATCATCTACGGCATCTCTGCGGTGGGCCTCGCGGCGCAGCTCGGCATCCCGCGCGGCGAGGCGGCCGCCTATATCAAGACCTATTTCGAGCGCTTCCCCGGCATCAAGGACTACATGGAGGCGATGAAGGCGGAGGCGCGACGCACCGGCTATGTCAAGACGCTGTTCGGGCGCAAGGTCCACTACCCGGAGATCAACACCAAGAACCCGAGCTTGCGCGGCAACTACGAGCGCGCCGCCATCAACGCGCCGATCCAGGGCTCGGCCGCGGACATCATCCGCCGCGCCATGATCCGCATGGCTTCAGCGCTTGCAGAGGCGGGCTTGTCCGCGCGCATGCTGCTCCAGGTGCATGACGAGCTGATCTTCGAGGCGCCGGAGGCGGAAGCGGAGAAGACCATGGAGGTGGCGCAAGAGATCATGGAGCGCGCGCCGGAGCCGGCGCTGAAGCTCAAAGTGCCGCTGAAGGTGGACGCGCGCGCCGCCGACAACTGGGAGGCCGCGCATTAGGTCACCATCCTGTGACCTTCTCCCGAGCTTTGCGCCCTACTTTCGGAGCATTTGGCCGCTTACACTCCCTGCGCCCACAAAGGAGATCCCATGCGCCCTGCTCTTCGCCTATTCGCAATCTTCGCCGTTCTGCTGCTCGGCGCCGCGCCTGCTCTTGCCGTGCCGCCGCCCAAGTCAGAAGCGGAGTTGATGAAGCAGAGCGACGTGGTGGCGCTGGTCCGCGTGCTTTCAGTCACCTGCACGAGCATCACCAAGCACGAGAAGACAGGCGAGGACCTGCCCAGCTATCTCGCCAGGCTCGAGGTGCTCACGGCCAAGAAGGGCAATGTGAAGCCGGGCGAGGAGATCCTGGTCACCTGGCGGGCGAAGCCGACGAAGCTCATTGGACCTTGGGCCGTTCCCTATTACCCGGGCGAAAAGGTGTGGACGCACCTCACCCTGCGTAGCGGCGGGGTCACCTATGCTACGACGTGGTGGAACGCCAAGGGCAAGCCAATGAAGGCACCGGACACCAAGGAGCTGCCAAAGGTGGTTGGACAGTCCGTGCTGGCGAAATCATCCTAGCCGGCATGAGAGGGGCGTTCCCAGCACGCACGCGCCAAGCTCCCCAGAAGGAGGTTCCATGCGCAAGACACTTCGCCTGACAAGCCTCGTACTTCTGTGCTGCCTCATGGCGCGGCCGGCGTTCGCCGTGCCTGCGCCGATGTCCAAGAGCGAGCTTCTGTCGAAGAGCGATCTCGTGGCGCTGGTCCGTATCCTCGCGGTCACCTGCACCGGCGTGACCAAGGACGATCGCACGGGTCGAGGACGCTACCGAGCTACAGCGCCAAGGCGGAGCTGATCGAGGTCATCAAGGGCGACGAGATGAAGGGCGACGACGTCGCCATCACCTTTCACGACATTCCCAAAGGGCTGATCGGCGCCTGGTCCGTTCACTATTTTCCCGGCGAGATGGTGTGGGCGCATTTGATCAAGAAGGACGGCGCGTACACCACGACATGGTGGAACGGGCGCGGCAACGTCATCGAGAAGGCCATGACCACCGAGCTGCCGACCAAGCCCGGCGAGACGGTCTCACTGAAGCGGACGCGCCTGGAGCACCCCGACCGTTAGGCGGAGAGGTTGTCGAGCCAGGTGTTGAACACCGTGCGGCTCGCTGCGTTGGTGGGCGGCGCGTAGCGCGCCGTGGCATAGCGCATCTCGGCAAGATTGACGTTGTTCTTGGCGAGCTCCAGCGTGTGGCCGATGAGCCAGCGCTCCATGTCGCGCTCCGGCAACTCCACATGGAACTGCAGCGCCAGCACTTTCGGCCCGTAGGAGAAGGCCTGGTTCGGCGTGAGCGTCGTCGAGGCGAGCCGCGTGGCGCCGGAAGGCAGGTCGAAGGTGTCGCCATGCCAGTTGAGCACGCGCAAGCCTTCGAGCACGCCAAGCGGCGAGGCCTTGCCCTCCTCGGTCAGCATCAACTCGTCCCAGCCAAGCTCGGCTTGCGCGCCGGGATAGACGCGGGCGGCGAGCACGGAAGCGAGCGCCTGGGCGCCGAGACAGATGCCGACCACGGGCGTGCCCTTCTTGACCACGGCCTCAATGGTTTTGAGCTCGTCCTTGAGGAAGGGATAGCGCTCGATCTCGTAGATGCCGATGGGCCCGCCGAGCACGAGAAGGAGATCGGCGTCTAGCGCGGGCGAGAGATCGTCGCGGCCGGCTTGCAGGTATTGGAGGCCGATACCGCGCTCCTCGAGCACGGGCTCGAGCGTGCCGGCATCCTCGAAGGCGACATGGTAGATGGCGACGGCATTCTTCATGGCATCCCCCCATCGGCTCTTGGGCCAGCCCTCATCTTGCGCCGGACATCGAAGGCGAGTTGTCAATTAGCGGCGGGCGATTGACCTTTTACGACATCGGGCCGGTCAAACCACCTGCGCCACGCCTTGGCGGCGCGGGTCGCCGGCGCCCTCGACGCCTTTGGTCGGGTGCCAACGCGCGGCGTGCACGCCGCCGAAGAACAGGTTCGGCGCCGGCCAGGCATGGCTCTTGTCGCCGAGTTCCCGGAAGGCTGCTTCGGCTTCCTCACTCAAGCCTGGCTCGAAGCTGGTGGTGCCGTCGCGCTCGACATGAAGCCGGGGCGCGGTCACCGCATCTTCGAGGCTCATGCCATGTGCCAGCAGATTGACGGCGACTTGCAGGATGGCGGTGCGGATGCGGTTCGAGCCGCCCGTGCCGAGCGCGGTCACCGTGCCGTCCGCCTCCATGATGATGGTCGGCGCCATCATAGAGGACAGACGCGTCCCCTCGCGCCAGGCGTCGAGACGGCCGCTCGAAAGATCCTCCTCGCCCAGCATGTTGTTCAGCATGAAGCCGTGTTGGCCGACGATGAAGCCGTTGCCCTCGCCATTGGAAAGGCTGACGGCGGCGGCGTTGCCGTCTGCGTCGATGACGCTGATATGGGTGGTGCCGCGATAGGCGGCCGGGTGCTTCGCCGCCGCGCGCAATTCGTTCGTCAACGCGCCACCATCGAGTTTTGCCGCAAGACCCTCGCCATGTTTGGCGCGGGCCTCGTTGGTCGCCGTCATGGCCGCATGCAACGCCAGCGCGTCGATGGCCCGCCCCGTCTCGCCGAGCGCTTCGAGGAAACCAAGGCCGAAGGCGATGAGCGCACCGCCGGAAGACGGCGGCGGGTTCAGCGCCACGGTGGCGGCACCGTGGCGCCACAGCAAGCGGATCGCGCACTTCAACGCGATAGCGCTTGAGATCGTCCGCGGTGAGGTGCCCGCCGAGATCGCGGGACTGTGCGACGATCGCTTGGCCCACGTCGCCGTCGATAAAGAGGCGCGCGCCGTCCTCGGCGAGCCATTCGAGCGTCTCGCCAAGACCTTCGTTGCGGAAGGTGTCGCCCGCTACCGATGCAGCTTGCCGTTCGGGCGCGAAGATCTCGCGCGCGCCTTCGCTCTCTTTGAGGATCGGGGCGATGACGGTGAAGAGGTAGGCCTGGAAGCTGGTGAGCGGAAAACCTTGGCGCGCGGCGCGCACCGCAGGCTCCACCAGGCGCTTCATGGGCAGGCGGCCGAGCGCCTCGTGCATGGCGAACAAGCCTTGTGCCGCGCCAGGTGTGGCGCTGGCCCCCAGCCCGATATGGAACTCCTGGGTGGCGGGGCCGAAATCGGCGTGGATGGGGAAGAATTCGACCTCGTTCGCCGGCCGGCGCTTCAGCGGCGTCTCGACGAAGAAGTCGAACAGCTTGACCGCATCGCTTCCCGCGCGCCGCGCCATGAGAAAACCGCCGCCGCCGGGCGAGGCGAACACGGCCTCGGCGACGAAGGCCATGCACGTGCCGGCAATCGCCGCGTCGAAGGCATTGCCGCCATCGGCGAGAATCTCGGCGGCCGCGGAGGCAGTCAGCGCGTGGCCCGCCGCGACGACACTCTTTCCCTTGCTCATGCGGATGTGCCTAAGGCGAAGCGCGCCATGCGGCAAGCGCGTTGCTTGGCTCAGAAACGATCATGGCCGGGACGACGCCCGGCCATGACCTCAGTGTTCTGTTAGAGGAGCGCGCTAGCCCAAGCGCTTCTCGAGATCGGACAGCTCTTCCTTGAGGCCGCCGGGCAGCTTGTCGCCGAAGGTGGCGTAATGCTCCTTGATCGAGGGGATCTCGGCCTTCCAGCCTTCCATGTCGACCCTGAGCAGCTCTTGCATCGCGCTGTCGTCCACGTCGAGACCGTCGGTGTCGAGCGCATCCACTGTCGGCATCTTGCCGATCGGCGTGTCGACTGCGTCGGCCGTGCCGTCGCAACGCTCGAAGATCCACTTCAGTACGCGGGAGTTCTCGGCGAAGCCGGGCCACAGGAACTTGCCTTCCGGGCTCTTGCGGAACCAGTTCACGTAGAAAATCTTCGGCAGCTTTGCGCCTTCCTTCTCGCCGATCTTCAGCCAATGGGCGAAATAGTCGCCCATGTGGTAGCCGCAGAAGGGCAGCATCGCCATCGGGTCGCGGCGCAGCTGGCCGAGCCCGCCGGCGGCGGCGGCGGTCTTCTCCGATGCCATGATGGAGCCAAGGAACGTGCCCTGCTGCCAGTCCTCGGCCTCGGTGACGAGCGGCACCACGGAGGCGCGGCGGCCGCCGAACAGAATGGCGTCGATCGGCACGCCCTTGGGATCCTCCCACTCGGGTGCGATCACCGGACATTGCGCGGCAGGTGCGGTGAAGCGCGCATTCGGGTGCGCCGCGGGCCGGTCGGCGTCGGGCGACCACGGCCGGCGCATCCAGTCGATGGCCTTGGCCGGCTTGTGCTTGGTCATCTCCTCCCAATAGACATCCTCGTCATCGGTGAGGCCGACATTGGTGAAGATGCAATTCTCATCGAGCGCGCGCATGGCGTTGAGGTTCGACGCCTCTGACGTGCCGGGCGCCACGCCGAAGAAGCCGGTCTCGGGATTGATGGCGTAGAGACGCCCATCCTCGCCGAACTTCATCCAGCAGATGTCGTCGCCGATGGTCTCGGCCTTCCAGCCGGGAATGGTCGGGTTGAGCATGGCGAGGTTGGTCTTGCCGCAAGCGCTCGGGAAGGCGGCGGCCATGTACTTCACCTCGCCCTTGGGGTTGGTGAGCTTGAGGATGAGCATGTGCTCGGCCATCCAGCCCTCGTCGCGCGCCTTCACGCTCGCGATGCGCAGCGCGTGACACTTCTTGCCGAGCAGCGCGTTGCCGCCATAGCCTGAGCCGTAGGACCAGATCTCGCGCGTCTCGGGGAAGTGCGAGATGTACTTCGTCGTGTTGCACGGCCACGGCACGTCGGCGGTCTTGGGCGTCGGCAGCGGATAGCCTACCGAATGCATGCCGCGCACGAAGTCCTCGCTGTCGCCAAGCGCCGCGAGCACCTTGTCACCGACGCGGGTCATGATGTGCATGTTGGCGACGGCGTAAGCGCTGTCGGTCACCATGACGCCGATACCGGCGATGGGAGAACCCACGGGCCCCATGGAGTACGGCACCACATACATGGTGCGTCCCTGCATGGCGCCGTCATAGAGCTTCGAGATCGTCGCCTTCATCTCGGCGGGATCGGCCCAGTTGTTGGTGGGACCGGCGTCTTCCTTGTTCTTCGAGCAGATGAAGGTTTGGTCCTCGACGCGGGCGACGTCGGCGGGATCGGAACGCACGAGGATCGAGTTGCCGCGCTTGTCGGGATTGAGCCACATGGCGGTGCCGCAATCGACCATGAGCTTCAGGAGCTCCTGGTACTCTTCCTTCGAGCCGTCGCACCAGCGCACGTTGTCCGGCTTGAACAGCTCCTTCGCCTCCTCGACGAATGCGAGCACCTTTGGATTGGTCGTCTTGGCCCCCTCGGCCACAATCTTCGGCTGTACGCTCATGCGGTTCCGTCCCCAGATCTCGAATTGGTGGAAAAAGTCTCTTGGTATCGCCCTCTAGCTACCCCGAACTCGGAGGGCTTTCAAGAAAGGTCCTGTGACAGAGATGGGGTGCGAGCGCCGGGCTCTAGGACGGCTCGGCCGTGTTCCTGGCTTCTTCCGCCAGGCGAACCAGCTCTTTTCTTGCGTCTCCCGGGGTCAAAACCCGCGTCGCGAAGAGGACGCGGCGGGCATCGTGCCCGAGCGCGATATCGCACCCTTCCGGGTCGATGCCGGTCATGCGCCAGGGGCCCGGGTCGCCCCCGGTAAAGGCCAGCGCATAGAGCTCAACGGCGTCGGCGTGGTCGTCGTTCATATGGGCAACGATACCTGCCTCCGCCTCGACCAGGGTCTCCGCCCCCTCCAAGGGCACGAGAACGTCGCCCGGCGCCAGATCGAAGATGCGGCCGAAGCCGCCGATATAGTGGGCGCCCTCAAGCTCCAAGCGCCAGAAGGCGAAATCCGGGAAATCCGCGTAGAAGGCCGCCTCCGGGTGGCGGGCGAGGAAGCGGCGCCTCACCGCCTCATCGTTAACCTTCTCCGCCCGGCCTGAGAGCGTGAGGCGCGCCCCTTGGAGGGGATCGGCGGCCTCGCCTGAGCCGTCGATGAGGATCGCCGCACGCGGATCGTCCGCCAGGTTCCTGGTATGCCGCGCCAGCGTCGAGATGAGGAAGATCGGGGCCCCCGAGGCGTCCGTGGCGAGCGTGATCAGGGAGGCGTAGGGCGCTCCGGAAGGGCTCTCGAGGCTTGCCAAAGTCCCCTTGAAGGCCCGGCGCGTGAGGGTGCGCGCATCCGCCGCAATCTCAGATTTGCTGGGCATTTCTGACGAGTTATTTACTTGCGCCATAACGATATTTGTTGCATCCCGATGACGATGGGTGTGGCGCAAGGCGCCCCGCTGCTGCCACTTTTGCAGGCAGCCCTAAGACCATAACACCCTGCAAATCGCGTCAATCGCGCAAAAGGCCCCCCAATGCCAACAATCGCCCTTGTCGACGACGACCGTAATATCCTGACCTCCTTGCGCATGGTGCTCGAGGCTGAAGGCTACAAGACTCAAACCTACAATGATGGCGCGAGCGCACTCGACGGTTTTGCCGAGTGCCCACCCGATCTCGCCATCCTCGACATCAAGATGCCGCGCATGGACGGCATGGAGCTGTTGCGCCGCCTCCGTCAGCGCAGCGAGTTGCCGGTGATCTTCCTGACCTCCAAGGACGAGGAGATCGACGAGCTGTTCGGCCTCAAGATGGGCGCCGACGACTTCATCCGCAAACCCTTCCCGCAACGGCTCCTGGTGGAGCGTGTGAAGGCGGTGCTACGCCGCTCGCAACCCCGCGACACGACTCAAGTGGTCGAGGACAAGTCGAAAGTCCTGGAGCGCGGCAAGCTCAAGATGGACCCGGAGCGCCACACCTGCGTTTGGGACAACCGCCCGGTGACTCTCACGGTGACGGAGTTCCTGATCCTGCAAGCCCTTGCCGCGCGACCTGGCGTGGTAAAAAGCCGGGACGCGCTGATGGATGCGGCCTATGATGATCAAGTCTATGTCGACGACCGCACGATCGACAGCCACATCAAGCGGTTGCGGAAAAAGTTCAAGGCCGTCGACACGAGCTTCGACGTGATCGAGACGCTTTATGGCGTGGGTTACCGGTTCAAAGAATAGCGGGTCTGACCGATGACTGCCGAGGCCGACGGGTCCTGGCAGCGGGCCGACGCGTCCTTCAAAGACCGCAGGCGCCGCACGGTGCGCAGAGTCTTCGCCTGGTTCAAGCGCATCCCGGCTTGGGTCGGCGAGCACCGGCCGTTCCGGCACGGCTTCTCGAGCCTGACGCGGCGCATCGTCGTGCTCAACCTGATCGGCCTCGCCATCCTGGTTTCGGGCATCCTCTACCTCAATCAGTTCCGCGCCGGACTGATCGACGCCAAGGTGCAGAGCCTCCTCACGCAAGGCGAGATCATTGCCCGCGCCATCGCAGCGTCGGCGGGTGTCGACAACAACGACACGCAGGTCGACGCGGAGAAGCTGCTTGAGTCGGAGCGCGGCCAGGTAAGCCAACCCGATGACACGCCAAACTTCTCCAACGCGCTCGGTTTCACCATCGACCCAGAGCGGGCCGCCCCGATCTTGCGTCCGCTGGTCAAGCCGACTGGGAGCCGCGCGCGCATCTATAACCGCGACGGAACCCTTATCCTCGATTCCGACACGTTCTATTCGCGCGGCGAAGTGCTTCGCTACGACCTGCCGCCACCCGACACCAGCGAGCCCGACTCGCTCACTAAGTTTTGGCGCGCGGTGACGGCGCGTATGCAGCCCAGCGGGCTTCCCACCTACAGAGACATTGGCGGCGCCAACGGTAAGAACTATCCGGAAGTGGCAGCAGCCCTCACCGGCACGCCCGTGCCTGTCGTCAGCAAGAACGACAAGGGCGAACTCATCGTTTCCGTGGCCGTTCCGGTGCAGCGCATGCGCGCCGTGCTTGGTGTGCTTCTTTTGTCGACGCGCGGCGGCGACATCGACAACATCGTCGCCGCAGAGCGCTGGGGCATCGTGCGCGTTTCCCTGTTCGCCGCGGCGGTGACCGTCGTCTTGTCGCTCATCCTCGCCAACACCATCGCCGGCCCCATGCAGCGGCTTGCCTCGGCGGCGGAGCGTGTGCGCCATAGCGTCAAGGCGCGGGCCGAAATCCCGGACTTCACCGACCGCTCCGACGAGATCGGCCATCTGTCCGGTGCGTTGCGCGACATGACTGGCGCCCTGTACCGCAGGATCGACGCAATCGAGAGCTTCGCCGCCGACGTGGCGCACGAACTCAAGAACCCGCTGACGTCGCTCAGGAGCGCGACCGAGACCCTGCCGCTGGCCAAGACCAAGGAGTCACGCGAGCGGTTGATGGAGATTATTCAGCACGACGTGAGACGGCTCGACCGGCTGATCAGCGACATCTCCGATGCTTCGCGTCTCGACGCCGAGCTTGCGCGCGAGGACGCGGAGCCCGTGGCCATCGACGAGCTTCTGCGCGCCACCGTGTCGCTGTTCAATGACATCCATCGCGACGATACACCTGACGTGGTTCTCGACATCGCCTATGCGCCGGGCGCTCACCCTTATCAGGTGAGCGGCCACGACAGCCGCCTGCACCAAGTCATGATCAACCTGCTCGAGAATGCGATCTCCTTCTCGCCGCCGGGAGGCCGCGTCGCCGTGGTGGCGCGCCGCATCGGCGATGAGGTCCAGATCGCGGTCGAGGACGAAGGCCCTGGCATCCCGCCGGAAAATCTCGAGCGTGTTTTCGAGCGCTTCTACACCGACCGGCCGCAAGAGTATTTTGGTCAGAATTCTGGGCTTGGGCTCAACATCTCGCGACAGATCGTGGTCGCGCATGGCGGACGGCTCTATGCGGAGAACAGGCCGCCCGCCGGCGCCGGGCGCGGTAAGGGCGACGTCGGTGACGGTGGAAGAAGCGGCGGCGCGCGGTTCGTGATCCGCCTGCCGGCGGCGTAAAGGCGATTGGGACGGCGAGAGGACCCTTGGCGCGCGAGCTTGTCCACGGTACCTGCGTGGCTCTAGGCGGGCGGGCCGCGCTTCTGCGCGGGGAGTCCGGCGCCGGAAAGTCGGATCTGGCGCTCCGCTTCCTGGCGCTGCCCGGCGAGGGGGAGTTCCGCCCCTGTCTTGTCGCCGACGATCAGGTCTGGGTAGAGGCGCGAGACGGCGACCGGGTGATCGCCTCGGTCCCGGAGACGCTTGCCGGTTTGATCGAGGTAAGGGGATTGGGAATCGCCGAAATGCCGTTTCTTGCCGCGGTGCCGCTGGTGCTCGTGTGCGACCTGGTCGCCCCCGACCAAGTGCCGCGTATGCCGCCCGATCCATGGGACCGGACGGAGCTCGCCGGCGTTTCGCTCCCATGGTTGACGCTTTCGGCCTTCGAGGCCTCGGCGCCTCTAAAGTTGAGAATGGCGCTCTTGCAAACGCCGGAACAATGAGGTTTAGGGGAGCTGGTTCGGGCTTGCGCGCGACTTCTCTCCCGACAAAGATAGCGGCCTTTGGCCGGCCGGCATTCATTCACGAGGTAACATGATCGGCGTCGTCATCGTCACCCATGGCAAGCTCGCGCGCGAATTTCGCGCGGCACTCGAACATGTGGTCGGTCCGCAAGAGCAGATAGAAACCATCTCGATCGGCCCGGACGACGATCTCGACGTGCGGCGTGCGGACATGTTGTCGGCGCTCAAGACCGTCGACTCCGGCGATGGTGTCGTCGTGCTCACCGACATGTTCGGGGGCTCGCCGTCGAACCTGGCGATCTCCGCCATGGAACGCGCGAACGTGGAGGTGATCGCAGGCGTCAATCTGCCGATGCTGGTGAAGCTCGCCTCCGTGCGCGGCGAGTGCGGGCTCGACGAGGCGATCATGCACGCGCAGGAAGCCGGCCGCAAATATATCAGCGTCGCAAGTCAAATCCTGGCGGCGAACTAGCCGGTGATGAAAGCGCGCCACATCACCGGAGAACGGGAAGCGGGCGTCTTCTTTGCCGAGGTGATCATTCCCAACAAGAAGGGCCTGCACGCGCGCGCGTCCGCCCAGTTCGTGCGCTGTGCGAGCGAGTTCAAAGCCAATGTCCGGGTGTCGCGCGAGGGTCACACGGTGGGCGGTACGTCGATCATGGGGTTGATGATGCTCGCCGCGGGCCAGGGCCACTCGATCCTCATCGAGGTGGACGGCGAACAGGCCAAGGAGGCGATCGAAGCCCTGGTGGCGCTTGTCGAGGACGGTTTCGGCGAAGAGGACTGAGCGGCGCGATCAGCGCAAACTTACTTGCGCTTGTACCCGGTCACCATGGCGCGCACGAGATTCTCATGATGCACGAAGCTCGCGAGCACCACGGCGGAGACGTGGAAGAAGATCAGCGCCAGCGTGATATTGGCGATGACCTCATGCACCTCCTCGAAGGATTCGCCAAAGCCCTTGCTGAACATGCCGGCGAGCGGGCCGGCCTGCTGATCGCCGCCATAGACCACGAGACCCGTGATCACTGTCGCCGCCAAGAAGATCAATAAGAGGATCACCATATAGCCGCCGCCGGGGCTGTGGCCGAGATAGCGGGCCCCGCGAAAGCGGAGGAGATCGCGGACATAGGCAACCGCGGTCGCCGGCGCGTAGATGAAATCGCTGAAGCGCGCATGGGGCGAACCGATGAGGCCCCAAATGATCCGCGCCGCGACGAGGACGCCGACCACATACCCCGCCCATACGTGAACGGTGAGGAGATCGTCCTCGGTGAGGTACGCAATGGTGAAGCCCACGACCACGGTCCAATGGAAGGCGCGAACGAACGGGTCCCAAACATAGACCTGTGACGCCTTGTCCTGTCGCTCCGCATTGGGCATGGGTCGCCTCTGGTGAAAAAAGTGCCGGTACCGGGAAGAAAGAGCAGCCCCCGTGCCAGATATTCGGATTCCGGGAGATTGGGCAATGCCCTTTGTATTGGGAAATCTGCCCAGGGGGCGTGCCTATGTCGCGCGCCAGGGCGTGGGGGCGGGCCTTGACTCTCGATGCCGAGGGTAAGATATAAGGACTTCTTTATATCTTTATGCAGCAAGCAGCGGAGACGGCATGAACTACCATGTGAAGGATATCGGGCTCGCCGATTGGGGCCGTAAGGAAATCGCCATCGCCGAGACCGAGATGCCGGGCCTGATGGCCGTGCGCGAGGAGTATGGCAGCGCGCAGCCGCTGAAGGGCGCACGCATCGCCGGTTGCCTGCATATGACCATTCAGACCGCGGTCCTGATCGAGACGCTCGAAGCGCTCGGCGCCGAGGTGCGTTGGGCCTCATGCAACATCTTCTCCACGCAAGACCACGCCGCCGCGGCGATCGCCGCGAACGGCACGCCGGTGTTCGCCGTCAAGGGCGAGACGCTGGAGGAGTACTGGGATTACGTGGACCGCATCCTCGAATGGCCGGGCGGCGAGACCGCGAACCTCATTCTCGACGACGGCGGCGACGCGACCTTGATCGTCATTCTCGGCTCGCAGGCCGAAACGGATCCGTCCGTGATCGCCAACCCGTCGAACGACGAAGAGAAGGAATTGTTCGCCACGATCAAGAAGCGGCTCGCGCGCGATCCGGGCTTCTATTCCAAGGTGAAGAACAATTTGCGCGGCGTGTCGGAAGAGACCACCACGGGCGTGCACCGTCTCTACGAGATGCAGAAGAAGGGCGTGCTTCCCTTCCCCGCCATCAACGTGAATGACAGCGTCACCAAGTCGAAGTTCGACAACCTCTATGGCTGCCGCGAGAGCCTGCCCGACGGCATCAAGCGCGCTACCGACGTCATGCTCGCGGGCAAGTACGCTGTGGTGTGCGGCTATGGCGACGTGGGCAAAGGCTGCGCCGAGAGCCTGAAGAGCCAGGGCGCGCGCGTGGCGATCACCGAGATCGATCCGATCTGCGCGCTACAGGCCGCGATGGAAGGCTACGAGGTGACGACCATGGAAGCTGCCGCGCCGAAGGGCGACATCTTCGTCACCACGACCGGCAACAAGGACGTCATCACCGTCGACCATATGCGCGACATGCATGACCGGGCCATCGTCTGCAATATCGGTCACTTTGACTCGGAGATTCAGGTCGGCGCGCTGAGAAACTTTGTCTGGCACAATGTGAAGCCGCAGGTGGACGAGGTTGAGTTCCCCGACGGCAAGCGCATCATCCTTCTTGCCGAGGGGCGTCTCGTGAATCTCGGTTGCGCCACCGGCCATCCGAGCTTCGTGATGAGCGCGTCCTTCACCAACCAAGTGCTGGCGCAGATCGAGCTGTGGCAGCATGCGGGCAAGTATGAGAACAAGGTCTACGTGCTGCCGAAGCATCTCGACGAGAAGGTCGCGGCCCTGCATCTCGGCAAGCTTGGGGCACAACTCACCAAGCTCAACGAGGAGCAGGCCGCCTATATCGGCGTGAGCGTGGACGGCCCCTTCAAGCCGGAGCACTACCGGTACTAGGGCGCTAGCCTACACAATCAGGAATGTCGCGATGGCCGGGCTCGTCCCGGCCATTGGCGTTTCAATAGCAACCCGGACGCGAATCACGGCACTCTGCGCACTCCAGACATGCAGGGGAGCTGAAGCATGGCCTGGCGTACGGGGGCTTTCTTTCTTCTGGCGCTTGCATCGCTGGCGATGGTCTCGCCGGCGGCGGCCGGGGAGGCACCGCCTCTCGACTGGCGCGGCCTCTATCTCGGCTATCACCTCGGCGGCGCGCTCGATCTCGCGGACGTCGACAACCCGTTCGGTCCTTCGATCTTCGGCGATACGGTGCGCACGCCGGGAGCTCTGGCCGGCGGCCAGGTTGGATACAACTGGCAGAGCGGGGCGGCGCTTTACGGGATCGAAGCGGAACTGAGCTGGGCCGACATGGACGGCACCAATACCTGCTTCGCCTATAGCGGGAATTACGTCAGCGCGAACTGCCGCGCGAAGATCAGTGCGCTTGGGACATTGGCCGGCCGCTTTGGCTGGATTCTGCCGTTCGACACCAGAACCCTTGTGTTCGGGAAGGCCGGCCTGGCCTGGGCGCAAAGACGGATCAATGCGACGCCAAATGGCGGTCTCGGATTGCCGGGAACTGACAACAGCGGCGTGGACTGGGGCTGGACGCTCGGTGCCGGCGTGGAACACGCCGTCTCGTCCCGTTGGACGGTCAAGGCCGAGTACGGCTTTCTCTCCTTCGATGAGAGCTTCAAGGCGCCGGCAAGCCTCTTTGAGGCCGGTCCTCCCACCGGAGCGTTCACGGCCACACAGGGATCGCGAACCGATGTCTCCCAGGACATCCACCAATTCAAACTGGGGATGAACTACAAGCTCGGCGCGCGCAGTCAGCGGTCAAGACGACGCCACGGAGCGTCAACGTCGCTTCAAAAGCCATCATGCTTACAGCAGGCGTGCGCTATGTGTACGGGTGGGGCCAGTTCCACAAAGACCTCGGCATTCAGTACCGCGGCGTCTCGTCGCTTGCCTCGCGGCTGACCTACGACAACTCAACCGAACACGGCGCTGAAGCCTTTGCGCGCCTCGATACCGCTTTCGGACTCATGGTCAAAGGGTTCATCGGCGGCGTCGAGGGCGGCGGGCGCTTGAACGATGAAGACTGGGCCTTGGACTTTTCTGGGGCTGACGTCGCCTACTCGAACACGCTGTCGAACGTAAACAACGACATCCATTACGGCATCGTCGATGTCGGCTATGCGCTGTGGCGCGGCGCGAAATACTCCGTCGCACCGTTTGTCGGCTACAGCCAATTCGAACAGAACATGACTGGTCTCGGCTGCCGGCAAATTGCCAATCGGCATTCCGACTGCGCCAGACCCATTCCCACAAGCGTGCGCGGCATCACCGAGGACGACAAGTGGCACGCTCTAAGGCTCGGTGCAGCGGTGGACGTGGCGCTTGCGCCCCGGCTGAGTCTCGCCGGCGATGCCGCCTATTTGCCTTACGTGAAATTCAAGGGCACTGACGACCATATCCTGAGGAACCTCGTGTCCCCCGAGGACGGCAAGGGAATCGGTGTGCAGCTCGAGGCGACGCTGTCCTATGCCGTGACGGATGCCTTCAGCGTCGGCATTGGCGGCCGCTATTGGTCGATGTGGACCACGAGCGGCGACGTCAACTTTGGCGGCACCGGCACAATCATTCCCATGCGCTACGCCGCCGAGCAGGCGCAGCTTTTAGTGCAAGGTTCCTACAAATTCGGCTTCAATCCCTAAGGTTAACCAAAGCGCTGCACGGTGTGGGCAAGAGTCCGCGAAGCGGCTAGTCTAGTTGTGATTCGCCTTAAGGTTCGCGAGGGCCACCCGGCCCCGGCGTGAAGGTCTGTGGCAGCGTTAGCGGCGCAAGGCGAGGCCACAGACAGTGGCGTTGGGCGACGACGTTCAAGCGGCGGCGTGGGAGCGAGGGGGGACCATGCGGACCAGCAGAGGCCAGGCGACACCTGATTCAAGGTGGTCCACGGTGCTGTTCCGCGTACCCATCTACTTCATTCCGGCCGTGCTGCTGCCCATCGATACAGCCATGGCCCAAGATGCTGCGGGCCTCGACGCGCGGACCTTGCTCACGCTCGGCATCAATCTCGGCATTATTGCCTTTGCTGTCGGCACGGCGATTGCGTGCATGCGCGCCACGAAGCGCGCGCGGAAGCAAGAGGCCAAGGCCGCAAGCGAGGCGGAGCGCTATGCTCTCAGCGAAGGCACACTGGAGACTGTGCTCGCCGCTGAGCCGCAAGCGCTGCTGACGCTCACAGAGGCTGGCGAGCCTGAGCTTCTTGTCTCCAATCTGCCTTTGAGCTTCGGCGTGCCGCGCGAGCCTGAGCGCCTTTTGAACTTTGCCTCCTGGCTAGACGCGTTGTCGACCGCGGAGCTCGAACCGGCCATGCAGGCGCTGGCCGAGCGCGGCGAGGCCTTCAACCTCATGCTGCGTACCAAGCGCGACCGCTATGTCGAGGTCGACGGCCGCACGGCGGGGCGCTCGCTTGTGCTGAAGGTGCGCAACATCGCCGGGCAGCGGCTGGAGCTGGCCGAGCTCGCGGCAAGGCACAAGGAGCTCGAGGCCCAGGTGACCGCCTTGCGTGCCCTGCTCGACGAAGCCAAGTCGCGCGAGCGCGTCCGAGTCGAGACCAAGCCGAGTATGGAAACCCATTTCCGCAGCTTCGACCGGCTCGCCACGGCATTTGCCGTATTCGATTCCAGCCAGCGGCTCGCGCACTACAACCAGGCCTATGTGGATCTGTGGCAGCTCGATCCCGACTGGCTGGCGACTTACCCGCGCGACGGCGAGATCCTCGATCGCCTGCGCCAGGCACGGTGCCTCGAAGAGCGCGCCGACTATCGAGACTGGAAGCAGAGCTGGCTCTCAGCCTACGGGTCCAACAAGCAGGTGGAGGACCGCTGGCATCTGCCCGATGGCCGCACGCTGCACGTCATCGCCGACGCGGATGGCGAAGGCGTGACCTATCTCTATGAGAACGTCACTGAGCAGATCGCACTGGAAAGCCGGTACAACGCGCTGATCCAGGTGCAGCGGGAAACCCTCGACACGTTGCGCGAAGGAGTCGCCGTGTTCGCAGCGAACGGGCGCCTCCGGCTCTACAACAGCGCTTTCGCCACGATCTGGCAGCTGAACCCGCGGCTGCTCGACGCCCAGCCGCATGTGGAGGACGTCATTGCCTGGTGCCGCGAACTCTATGATGCGCCCGAGGAATGGGAGCGCACCAAGGCTTCGGTTACGGCCATCGTTGCCGAGCGCCGCCCTTATGAGAGCGAGTTCGACCGCCCCGACGGGACCGTGCTCGCCTGCGCCGCGCTGCCGCTGCCTGATGGCGGCACGCTGCTCACCTATTCCGATGTCACCGACACCAAGCGTGCCGAGCGCGCCCTGATCGAGAAGAACGAGGCGCTGGAGGCGGCGGACCGGCTCAAGAGCGACTTCGTCTCCCACGTCTCCTACGAGCTGCGCACGCCGCTGAACAGCATGCTGGGCTTTGCCCAGATGCTTGCCGAGCCCGCCTTCGGTCCTATGAACGAGAGGCAGCGGGAGTATGTGGATGACATCTTGTCGTCGGGGACGACGCTGCGCGCCATCGTCGACGACATTCTCGATCTCGCCACCATCGACGCCGGCACGCTCGAGCTCAAGCTTGCCCCGGTCGACGTGCGCGGACTCATCGAGGCGGCGCGCCAGGGGGTGGAAGAGCGCCTGAAGCAGAACGATGTGAAGCTCGATATCGATGTTGCGGCCGGCATTAACGAATTCGTGGCCGACGCTAGGCGCATGACCCAGATCCTCTATAATCTCCTCTCCAATGCCATCGGCTTCTCGGCGCCGGGCGAAACGATCACGCTCATCTGCAGCCGCGAGGATTCGATGATTGCCTTCACCGTCGCCGACCGGGGCGTCGGCATTCCGGAGGACTTCCAGCAGACCGTGTTCGACCGTTTTGAAAGCCGCTCCCATGGCTCCCGCCACCGCGGCGCGGGGCTTGGGCTCTCGATCGTCAAGAGCCTCGCCGAGCTTCACGGCGGCACCGTCTCGCTCGTGTCGGTTCCCGGGCAAGGCACGCAGGTCACGGTGCTCCTGCCGCTCGAGCAGGAGGCGGCGCCTGAAGGTGAGACCGAACTCGAGACCCGGCACTACAAGATCAACCGCGCCGGATGAGCGCAAGCTGGCGGCTTGATGGGGTCGATCTGGCCCGGCTCGACATTCTCGCCAGCCGGATCGCCCTCTCCCTCAGATCTGGAGACATCATCGCGCTTGACGGGCCGCTCGGTGCCGGCAAGACCACGTTCGCCCGGGCGCTGATTACCCATCTCGGCGGCGAAGGCGAGGTGCCGAGCCCGACCTTCGCCCTGATGCAGCGTTACGAGACGCCACGCCTGACCATCTGCCATTGCGACTTCTACCGGATCGAACCGGCGGAGCTCGACGAGCTTGGCCTCGACGACGCGCTCGCCGAAGGCGCGCTTCTGATCGAATGGCCGGAGCGGGCGGGCGATTGGCTGCCGTCCGACCGGCTCGACATCGCGTTCGAGGAGACGGGGGACACCACCTCGCGGCGCGTGGTGCTGACGGGACACGGGGCATGGGCGGCGCGGCTCGACCGCGTTCACGCCCTCGCGGATTTCCTCGATCAGACGCCCTATGCCGAGGCGGACGCTCAATATCTCCAGGGCGATGCCTCGACGCGATCTTATGCGCGGCTCGTGACGCCCGACCGCAGCGCCATCCTGATGAATGCGCCGCGGCAACCGGACGGGCCGCCGATCCGCGGTGGCAAGCCCTATAGCGCGCTGGTGCATCTTGCCGAGGATGTCACGCCCTTTGTTGCGGTGTCGGATGCACTGTGCGCGCGGGGGCTGTCGGCACCGGCGATCTACGCCTTCGATCTCGATAAGGGTTTCATTGTTCTGGAGGATCTCGGCGACCGCGTGTTCGGCATGGAGGTCGCGCGCGGTGGGGACCAGGCTGCGCTATGGGGCGCCGCCGTCGACGTGTTGCTTGCGCTCGCCACCGAGCCCCCAGGCGCGACGCTCCCCATCGATGGTCATGCGGCCTTCGCACTTCCCCACTATGACGCTGACGCCATGCTCATCGAAGCGTCGCTGATCATCGATTGGCTGT
Organism: uncultured Alphaproteobacteria bacterium; assembly: GCA_963727165.1. Classification (GTDB taxonomy): domain Bacteria; phylum Pseudomonadota; class Alphaproteobacteria; order Rhizobiales; family Methyloligellaceae; genus Methyloceanibacter. Next base: position 46,349 of record CAVSFJ010000005.1, on the reverse strand, counting down.
GGCCGGCACTGCACGGCAAAGAGACGCCCGATTCGCTGCGGGCAGAGTTCGAGGCCCTATGGCGCCCGCATCTGGAACGGACCGCCAAAGCCGATCCCGGATGGGTGTTGCGCGACTATCACTCGCCCAATCTGATGTGGCTCCCCGAGCGCGAAGGCCTGAAACGGGTAGGCCTCCTCGACTTCCAGGACGCACTTTCAGGCCCCCTCGCCTATGATCTCGTGTCCCTCCTTCAGGACGCCCGGCTCGACGTGCCCGAGGCGCTTGAACGTGACGAACTCGACCGGTACTGTGCCGCCCGAAGCGCGCAAAGCGGGTCTTTTTCGGGCGATGATTTCCGTACGCTCTACGCAACGCTCGGCGCCCAACGCAACTCGAAGATCCTCGGCATTTTTGCGCGATTGGCGAAACGTGACGGTAAGCGCGGCTATCTCGCCCACATTCCGCGGGTCGCACGCTATCTCGAGCGTGACCTTGCCCATCCTGCGCTCCGCGACCTGCGCGACTTCTACGCGCGCGAATTTCCGCCGGCCCACGACCTGCCGCCCCTGGCCCTGTAAGAGGACACATCGATGACGATCGCACGCACAGCCATGGTGCTGGCTGCCGGCTATGGCGAGCGCATGCGCCCGATCACCGACAGCATGCCGAAGCCGCTCGTGCCGCTCGCAGGCCGGGCACTGATCGACCATGTGCTCGACCGGCTCGCCGCGGCCGGTGTCGAGACGGCCGTGGTCAACGTGCACTATTTGCCGGGGCAGATCGAAGCGCACTTGCAGGAACGCGCCGGGAAGCCCCCGAAAACCGTCATCTCCGACGAGCGCGACCTTCTGCTCGACACGGGCGGCGGCACCAAGAAGGCGCTGCCTCTGCTCGGGGACGGACCGTTCTTCATCCACAACTCGGACTCGGTGTGGAGCGAAGGGGTGACGCCTGCGTTGCCGCATATGCTGCGCCTATGGGATCCTCAGCGTATGGACTGCCTCCTGCTGCTTGCGCCGCTCTCCACCAGTATCGGCTATGCTGGGCGCGGCGATTTCGACATGGCGCCGGACGGTCGCCTGACGCGGCGCCGCGAACGGCAGGTCGTGCCGTTCGCCTTTGCCGGCGTTTCGCTCTGCACAGCGGCGCTGTTCGACGACGCGCCGGACGGGCCGTTCTCTCTGAACCTGTTATGGGACCGGGTGCTCGCGGAGGGCCGGCTCTATGGCATGCGGCTCGACGGGCAGTGGATGCATGTGGGCACGCCCGAGGCGCTAGCGGAGGCCGAGACCTCGTTCGAGCATGAAGGTGCCTGAACCGCAGAAAGCCCGTCTCTACACCATCCCGCCCTCGGCGCCGTTCCTGACGACCCTCGCCCGGGCGTTGCTCTCCGGCGACCTGCCCCTTGCCGGCGGCGACAAGCCCGATCCGCTCACCCTACCCCTGACCACGATCTACCTGCCGACGCGGCGCGCGGCGCGGGGCTTGCGCGAAGCGTTCCTCGCCGAATCTGGCGGCCAGGCGATGCTGTTGCCGCGCATCCATGCGCTTGGCGATCCGGACGAGGAGGCCGCGCTGATCTTCGGCGCGGAGGATGCGGCCGACGCGGACGGCGCCATCGGCGCGCCGGCGATTGGTGCGCTGCCCCGCAGGCTCGCGCTGATGCGGTTGATCCTCGCCTGGAGTCAAATTCCTGCGCCAGAGGCGACCGAGACGGAGATCGAGTCGGTTCGCTGGGCAAGCAGTCCCGGCCAGGCCTCGAGTCTTGCGGCTGATCTCGCCCGGCTGATGGACTTCGTCGAGACGGAGGAGATCGATTTCTCGTCTCTCGATACGCTGGTGCCGGAGGATCTCGCCTCCCACTGGGAGGCAACGATCCAATTCCTCAAGATCGTCACCGAGCGTTGGCCACAATATCTTGCAGACAACGCTCTCGTATCGCCGGTCATGCGGCGCAATCTGCTCATGGCGCAAGAGACAGAGCGGCTTGCACAAGGCAGCCGCTATCCCGTCATCGCCGCAGGCTCCACCGGCACGGTCCCGGCGACGGCGCGCCTCCTTGCGGCCATCGCCGCGCTGCCAAACGGCGCGGTGGTGCTGCCCGGCCTCGACTTCTCCCTCGACGACGAGAGCTGGGAGAGCCTTGCGGACCACCCTGAACATCCACAGACAGGCATGGCGGAGTTGCTACGCAAGCTCGGTGTTTCCCGCCGTGACGTGACTTACGTCGAAGGGAGCGCGCCGGACGGGCTGGCACGCGCGCGGCTGCATCTTGTGAGCGAGGCGTTGCGTCCGGCCGAGACGACGGAGCACTGGCAGCGCTATCTGGAGTCGGACGAGCTTGCACCGGAAGGCCGCGCGAGCTTCGCCAACGCGCTGACCGGCATGCGCCTCGTGGTGGCGCCCACCGCACACGACGAGGCCGAGGCCATCGCGCTGATCCTCAAGTCGTGCATCGAGGATCCGGGCAAGACCGCGGCGCTCGTCACCCCGGACCGCGTTCTCGCGCGGCGGGTCGCGGCGCGACTCAAGGGCTATGGGCTTTCGATTGACGACTCCGCCGGCATGCCGATTGCGCGCACCGTACCGGGCGCCTTTCTCGATCTCATCCTCAGTGCGGCGGAGACGAACTTCGCCCCGCCCGAGCTGATGGCGCTGCTCAAGCATCCTTTGGCGCGCCTTGGACGAGAGCCGGCCGCGATCAGAAACCTGGCGCGGATGCTTGAGCGCGGCGCTTTCCGAGACATCTATTTGGGTGAAGGGCTTGCGGGCGTCGCGCATGCTCTCAAGGCCGAGCGGCAGCGCCCACTTCTGTCCGAAGACGAGCGTGACGATGCACTTGGTCTCGTTGCCGACTTACGCCGCGCCTTCGAACCTCTTTCCGCATTCTTTGCGACGACGTCGTCCCATAGTGCCGCGCAGTTCGCCGAGGCGCATGGGGCGACCGCCGAGAGCTTAGCCCGCGACGAGACCGGCTCCTCCTCGGAGCTTTGGCAAGGAGATGCGGGCGAGGCTCTGACGCTGCTTCTTGCGGAGTTGATCGGTGAAGGCGGCGGCTTGAGCATGACCGCGCGCGACTATCCGGCTTTTTATCGCAGTCTGCTTGCGGGCCAAGTCGTGCGCCCGCGAGGGCCTGCGCACCCGCGGCTCTTCATCTGGGGGCCGCTCGAAGCGCGCCTCCAACAGCCGGACGTGGTGATTCTCGGCAGCCTGAACGAAGGGGTGTGGCCGCACCCGCAGGAGGCCGGTCCTTGGCTCAGCCGGCCCATGCGCGAGAAACTCGGGCTTTCACCGCCGGAGCGGCGTATCGGCCTTGCCGCCCATGACTTCGCGCAAGCGCTGGGCGCACCGACCGTCTACCTCACCCGCGCGTTGAAAGTGGACGGTGTGCCGACCGTGCCCAGCCGCTGGCTCCAACGGCTGGAGGCCTTGGTAGGCGCGTCGGGTCTCATCTCCAAGATCGCTCCGGAGCAACCTTGGGTGGCTTGGGCACGCGAACGGGACACGGTCGAGACCTTTGAGCCGGTTGCTGCGCCCAGGCCCTGCCCTCCGGTCGCCGCGCGGCCGCGCGCGTTGAGCGTGACGCAGATCGAACGGTGGATCGCAAACCCATATGAAATCTATGCCAAGCATATCCTCAAGCTTGAGCCGTTGAAGCCGCTCGGCACGGAACCAGATGCCGCCATGCGCGGTACGGCCTTCCATCGCATCTTGAATATCTTCGCGCGCGAGCATCCCGAGGCGCTGCCCGACGACATTTACGGCGCGCTCCGTCGAATCGCCGACGAGCTTTTCGACAGGCTCGGCGATGTGCCGAGCATAGAAGCCTTCTGGCGGCCGAGCTTTCAGCGCTTTGCCCGCTGGTTTGCGGCCACCGAGCCAGGGCGCCGCGCCGAAATCGCGCGCTCGCACAGCGAGGTCAAAGGCGCGCTCGTGCTTCCCTCGGGATTTCGCTTAACGGCGCGCGCCGACCGTATTGACGAGGCCCGAGACGGCAGTGTCGTGCTCTACGACTACAAGACGGGTTCGTTGCCAAACAAGACGCAGGTCACAGACTTGTATGCACCGCAGCTGCCGTTGGAAGGCGCGATTGCCCAGGAGGGCGGCTTTGCCGAGCTCGGTCCCCGCACCGTGCGGGACCTCATCTACATCCAAGCATCCGGGCGCCAGGACGGCGGCGAAGAGCAGCAGGCTGCCAAGGAGGCGGCGGACATTCTGTCGGCGAAGGCGCTTGAAGAGCTCAAAGCGCTCGTGGCGCATTTCGAGAAGCCCGACACGCCCTACGAGGTAAAACGCCGGGCGGCGGGCTTTAGCAACGCCTATCGGCACGACGACTACGAGCACCTCGCCAGAGTGAAAGAATGGCTGACCCAAGAAGCCGAGGAGGACTGGCAGTGAGCGCCCGCGAGGTCCTCCTTCACGAGGCGGATGCGAACCAGGCGCGCGCCTCGGACCCGAACGCCTCGGCTTGGGTTTCGGCCAATGCTGGCACCGGCAAGACTGCTGTGCTGGTCAAGCGTGTGCTGCGGCTCCTACTCGCAGGCTCGCGTCCGGAAGCCATCCTGTGCCTGACCTATACCAAGACCGCGGCAGCGGAGATGCAGAACCGCCTGCTCAATGGACTGGCGGCGTGGGCCACAATGTCCGACGGAGATCTTCGTGGCGAACTCGCCTACCTGATGCGGCGCGAACCCGACGACCAGGACATGCGGCGCGCACGGCGTCTCTTCGCTTTGTCTCTCGAAGCGCGCGGCGGACTGAAGATCCATACTATCCACGGCTTCTGCGAGCGGCTGTTGCAGCGCTTCCCTCTTGAAGCGCAGGTGACGCCCCATTTCACCGTGCTCGATGAGCACGATGCAAACCTCCACAAGCGTGATGCGTTCGACTCGGTCGTGGCGCGGGCCGCAGCCGAACCGGATAGCGGGCTCGGCATGGCGCTCGGCCAGATCATCGGGCTCACGAGCGAAGACTATTTCCGCCAGGTGGTGAACACGGTGCTCGCCAAGCGCGCCGAGCTAGGGCGCATGATGGCGCTCCATGACAGCATCGCCGATTGGGCGGCGGCCGAGGCGCAAGCGCTGAAGCACCTTTTCGGCGTGGCCGAGAAGACCGAGGCAACGCTTATTGCGGGTCAAGCCGCCGCACTCTCGAACGCCGAGATCGATGCGGCGCTTGCCGCATTGGCCGCCTACGGAAACGCGAAGAGCGACAACGACGTCGCGGCAAGTCTGCACAGTGCCAGGCATGCGCAGGGGGAAAGCCGGGCGGCGGCGCTGCGGTCAGTGTTCTTGACGCAGAAGGGTACGCCTGCTGCGAGCATCGGCACGAAGGGCTTTAGAGACTCCGCACCGGACATCGCCGCCATATTGGAGGGCGTCAAGCCGACCTTCGCTGCATTGGAGTCCGAGCTCGCGCATCTTCGCGTGGCGGAAGCGAGCGGGGCTGTCATCGCCATCGCCGATGCGGTCCAGGCTGAATATGAACGGCGCAAGCAGGCCGAGGCCGCTCTGGACTATGACGACCTGATCATCAAGACGCGGCATCTCTTGTCACGCGTGGGCGCGGCAGCCTGGGTGCTCTACAAGATCGACGGCGGCGTCGATCACATTCTGGTGGACGAGGCGCAGGACACGAATCCCGAGCAGTGGTCCATCATCGTGGCGCTGGCCGAGGAGTTCTTCGCGGGACAGGGCGCAAGCCAGCGCGTCCGCACGCTGTTCGCGGTCGGCGACGAGAAGCAGTCGATCTACAGCTTCCAGGGCGCGAATCCTTCGCGCTTCGGCGCCGTGGGCCGGGCGTTCAGCAAGCGCGCGCGCGATGCGAAGGCGGCTTGGCACGAGGTGCCGCTCAACGTCTCGTTCCGCTCAACGGCGCCGGTGCTCGAGGCGGTGGACCATGTGTTCGAGCAGCGCGAGGCGGCGCAAGGCCTGACCTTCATCGAGAACGCGATCATCAAGCACTACGCCTCGCGCCAGGGAGAGGCGGGTCTGGTGGAGCTATGGCCTGTCGAGACAACGGCAAAGCCGGAGCCGGCGGCGCCATTCGAGCCGTGGAAGGAGGACGTCAGCGGGGCCGGCGCAGTCGACGCGCTCTGCAAGCACATCGCGGCGCAAATCAAGACCTGGCTCGATAGCGACGAGCCACTCGCCTCGCAAGGACGCCCCATCAAGGCCGGCGACATTCTGATCTTGGTGCGACGGCGAGACCCCTTCACCGCACCCATGATCCGTGCGCTCAAGCACGCCCGTATTCCTGTGGCCGGCGCGGACCGTATGCGGCTCATGGATCAACTCGCCGTGCAGGATCTCGTCGCGCTTGCCGACGTGCTCTTGATGCCGGAAGACGATCTTGCGCTCGCGGTCGTCTTGAAGGGTCCGCTCTTCGGCCTCGACGACGACGCGTTGTTCGCCATCGCGCCTGAGCGCAAGGGCTCGCTTTGGCGTGCCCTCAGGGACAGAGCCCGAGAGGACCGACAGTTCGAAGAGGCTTCGACCCGCCTATCGACGTGGCTGTCGCAGGCTGACACGATGCCACCATACGAGTTCTTCGCCGAGCTCCTCGGTGCCGAAGGCCAATTGATGCGCAAGCGCATGCTGACGCGGCTTGGCCCTGAAGCGGCGGAAGCAATCGACGAATTCCTCGATGCCGCGCTTGCCTATGACCGCGATTCGACGCCTTCACTGCAAGGCTTCGTGAACCAGCTGCGCCACGGGGAGATCGATATCAAGCGCGACATGGAACAGGGCCGCGACGAGGTTCGCATTATGACCGTTCACGGTGCGAAGGGGTTGCAAGCGCCTATCGTGATTCTTCCGGACACGTGCATGAACCCCCGCCCGCAGGGACCGCGCATCTTTGCCGCGCCGCGCCCAGGTTTTCCACCCGGCGAGGCCGATCACATCCTATGGCCCCCGAAAGGCCTCTCCGGCATCGACGGCTTGGCGGACGCCAAGACCGCGTCCCACAGGGCGGACATGGAGGAGTATCACCGGCTCCTCTACGTGGCCATGACCCGGGCGTGCGATCGGCTCTATATCTGCGGCTGGCAGGGGGTCAGGCAGCGCGACAAGAATTGCTGGTACGATCTCGTCGACCACGGCCTTCGACCCTATCTCACCGAGATCACCCAGGAAGACGGTGGGGTGGTCTACCGCATGACGTGCGCGCAAGAGAAGCCGGCCAAGGCGTCGGAAGAGCATGTCGAAGAGCGCCCCGCACCGCCCCTGCCCGACTGGGCGCTGACCCAAGCCAAACCCGAACGTGTCCGCACACGGCTCGCGCCGTCGCGGCTCGCGCTCAACGTGGAAGGCGGGGCGGAGGCGAGCCCTGAGCAGCCTCCACTCGGCCCCAAGGCGCTCGCCGAGAACCTGCGCTTTGCGCGTGGGCGCCTGGTGCATGCGCTGCTCCAGCACCTGCCCGAGGTTGCCCCGGAGGACCAGGAGCGGGCGGCGCGGGTCTTCGTCGGCGCGCGAGGGGCGGGCCTCGCCGAAGCGCTCAAGGAGGAGATCGTGGCCGAGACCCTCGCCATCGTGCGGGACGAGCAATTCGCACCCCTGTTCCGGCCAGGCAGCCTGGCCGAGGTGCCGGTGGTGGCGCAGATCGGCAATGCAGAGGACGGTTTCGAGCTCGAAGGGCAGATCGACCGTCTGGCGATCCTGGAGGATGACCTCCTGATTCTCGACTACAAGACGAACCGGCCGCCGCCCGCAACCGAAGGAGAGGTGGCGCAGGCCTATATCGACCAGCTGGCCGCCTACCGGCTCGCGCTTTCCAAGCTGTTCCCGGGGCGGCGCTTGCGGGCGGCCCTGTTGTGGACCGACGGGCCCCGCCTCATGGAGATTTCTTCAACTTTGCTTGATCGGGCAGCGCGCGACATGTTGAGCCGGCGGGCAGCCTTGACGCCATAGGTGGGCGCACCTAGGTTCCCGTGGACTGGGCGACCGCTTAAGCCCGAGCCGGCGAGGAGAAAAACATGGCGACTGAGAAGGTTTCCGACGACACATTCGAAGCCGAGGTGCTGAAGTCCTCGACCCCCGTCGTCGTCGATTTCTGGGCCGAATGGTGCGGCCCGTGCCGGCAGATTGCGCCCGCCCTGGAAGAGATTGCCAAGGAGCTCGGCGGCAAGGTGAAGATCACCAAGCTCAATATCGACGAGAATCCGCGTACGCCGGGCACCTACAATGTCCGGGCGATCCCCACGCTGATCCTGTTCAAGAACGGCCAGGTCGCGGACACGCTCCGGGGCGCCTATCCCAAGAACCATCTCGCAGCCTGGATTGGCGGCGCCGTCGACGGCACCGTCTAAGCTAGATGTGCAGCTTGAGGACGTGGCCCGCGAGATAGAGCGAGCCGCAGATCAAGACGCGCGTCGGTACGCCACCTGAGGCCGACCGGAGCAGTGCCTCCGGCACGCTGTTGACCGCCACCGCATCGAAGCCTTCGGCACGCGCAATCTCGGCGAGCGGCTCGGCGGCAAAGGCGTTCGGCTCCTCCGGGATCGGCACCGTGTAGACGCGCTCAACGAGACCCTTGAACGGCGCGATGAAGCGCCGCGCGTCCTTGGTCTCCATCATGCCCCAGACCACGTGCACTGGGCGCGGTACGCGCTCATCAAGCTCGGCAAGCGCATGGGCGATGACCTGGCCGCCCGCCTCATTGTGCCCGCCGTCGAGCCAGATCTCGGTCCCCTCCTCCACATAGGCATGCAGACCGCCGACGGGTAAGCGTTCCAGCCGCGCAGGCCATTGCGCATGGGTTAGACCGTCCTCCAGCGCCCGCTGCGTGAGCTTGTCGCCGAACACGATGCTCGCGGCGGCAATCGCCGTGCCGGCATTGTCGATCTGGTGGCGTCCGGCGAGGCGCGGCAGCGGCAGGTCGAGCAGGCGCGATGTCGTCTGGAAGATGAGTCGTCCCTGCTGCTCGTATGTATCGAAGTCGCGGCCCGCCACGTGGAGCGGCGCGCCGACCTCGGCGGCGCGGGCCTCGATCACGTCGAACGCCTCTTTCTCCTGACGACCCACGACGCACGGAACGCCGGACTTCAGAATGCCCGCCTTCTCACCTGCAATCTCCGCCAAGGTCTCACCGAGGAACGAGACATGGTCGATGGAGATCGGCGTGATCATGGTCAGCAGCGGCCTCTTGACCATGTTGGTGGCGTCGAGACGGCCGCCGAGCCCGGTCTCGAGGAGCAACAGGTCGGCAGGCGCCTCGGCAAAGGCGAGGAAGGCCGCCGCCGTGGTGATCTCGAACAGCGTGATGAGCTCGCCGCCATTCGCGGCCTCGGCGCGGGCCAGGCAATCGACCAGCACCTCCTCGGTGATGGGGGCGGCGCCATGGGGCCCGGCCAGCACGATGCGCTCGTGGAAGTCGACGAGATGGGGCGAAGTATAGATATGCACGCCCTTGCCCAAGGATTCCGCGATCGCGCGCAGGAAGGCGAGCGTCGAGCCTTTGCCGTTGGTGCCGGCCACATGCACAACCGGCGGCAGCTTGTCCTGGGGGTTGCCGAGGGCGGCAAGCAGGCGCTCGATGCGGCCGAGCGACAGATCGATCGACTGCGGGTGCAGCTTCTTCAGCCGCTCCAGCAGCGTATCGCTCATTGCGGAGCGGGGGCGCGATGGACGCCCGGCGCTATAGGGGAGTGTCGTCAAGCTTGAAAGACCTTAGGCGCTCTGCGGCGGATTGGGATTAGCGCCATTGTCGGGGTCGCTCAAGGCCTCGTCTTCGCTGCCGTCCTCGATCTCTTCGGCGGCAGGCTCGGCTGCATGCCCGTTGCCCTTGCCGCTCAGGGGGGCCAAAGCCACCATGTCGTGCTGGTGTTCCGAGACCGTGACGTCTCGCATTGGCCGGCGATGGGTGAGGAGATTGCAGATGCGTGCCAGCGTGGCGCGCAGGTCGTGGCGGTGCACGACCATGTCCACCATGCCGTGGGCAAGGAGATATTCGGACCGCTGGAAGCCGTTCGGCAACTGCTCGCGGATGGTCTGCTCGATGACCCGTGGGCCGGCAAAGCCGATCAGCGCGCCGGGCTCGGCGATGTGGACATCACCGAGCATGGCGTAGGACGCGGTGACGCCACCGGTGGTCGGATGGGTCAGCACGACGATGTAGGGGAGCTTGGCTTCGCGGAGCTCTTGCACGGCGACCGTGGTGCGCGGCATCTGCATGAGCGACAGGATGCCTTCCTGCATGCGCGCGCCGCCCGAGGCGGCAAACAGGATGAAAGGCGCTTCGCGCACGAGCGCGGCGCGCATCGCCGTGATCATCGCCTCGCCTGCGGCGGTGCCGAGCGAGCCGCCCATGAAGTCGAAGTCCTGCACCGCGGAAACGACCGTATCGCCGTGAAGCTTGCCGATGCCTGCGAGTACCGCATCAGGGCTGGCCGGTCTTGCTGCGGGCATCCTTGAGGCGATCGGTGTAACGGCGCTCGTCGCGAAACTTGAGTGGATCAAGAGGCACGTCCGGCAGATGGATTGACGCGTACTTGCCGTCGTCGAACAGCGCCTTGAGGCGCGCGGGTGCCGACATGCGCATGTGAAAGTCGGAACCGGGGACGACGAACTGGTTCGCCTCGAGGTCCTTGTAATAGATCATCTGCCCGGTCTCCGGGCACTTCACCCAGAGATTATCCGGCATGTCCTTCTTACGAAGGAAGCTGCGGATTTTGGGTCTTACGAGACTGTTGATCCAGTTCACGGGTCTAACTCTCTAAAAGCACCACTCTAGACGGCCGCCGCTTCAGCCGGCTGGCGCAAGGCCGCCGACAGGCGCTCGACAAGATCGAGCGGTCGCGCCTTCGTCCCGCTCGTCGCTCTGCCGTCGGCATCGAGGCTATCGGCGATTGCCGATACGAGCGTCGAACCGACCACCACGCCCTCGGCAACATTGGCCAACGCTCTCACCTGCTCTTCCGTCTTGACGCCGAAGCCGACGGCGATAGGCAGGCTCGTATGGGACTTGATGCGCCCGACATGGGCGCCGACCGCAGCGATATCCGGCGCCGCCGTGCCGGTGATGCCAGCGATCGACACGTAGTAGACGAAGCCCGAGGTGTTCGCGAGCACGGCCGGGAGGCGCTCGGCGTCGGTCGTCGGCGTGGCAAGGCGAATGAGGTTCAGCCCTGCTGCGGTCGCAGCGGGGCGAAGCTCCTCGTCCTCTTCTGGCGGCACATCTACCACGATCAGTCCATCCACGCCGGCGTCCACCGCGTCGGCGATAAAGCGATCCACCGGATATATGTATATGGGGTTGTAGTAGCCCATTAGCACTATGGGGGTCGTATTGTCCTCGGTGCGGAAAGCCTTAACCATGGACAACGTCTTTTTCATGGTCTGGCCGGCTTTGAGCGCCCGCTGGGACGAGGCCTGGATGGCCGGGCCGTCGGCCATGGGATCGGAAAACGGCATGCCGAGCTCGATCACATCGGCGCCCGCGGCGGGCAGGCCTTTGAGGATCGCGAGCGAGGTGTCGTAGTCGGGATCGCCGGCGGTGATGAAGGTGACGAGACCGGCGCGGCCTTCCCGCTTCAAGCGCGGCAAATCTCTCGTCGATCCGCGTCATGCTCCGTTTGACCCTCTCGCGCTCAGATAGCTTGCGACGGAATCGAGGTCCTTGTCGCCACGGCCTGAGACGTTGACCACCATCAAGTGATCCTTCGGTTTCTTCGGCGCGATGTCGAGCACGCGGGCGAGCGCATGCGCCGGCTCCAGCGCCGGGATGATGCCTTCGAGCTTGCTGCAAAGCTGGAACGCTGCAACGGCCTCCTCGTCGGTCGCCGAGAGGAATTTCACCCGTTTCACGTCGTTGAGCCAGGCGTGCTCGGGCCCGATGCCGGGATAGTCGAGCCCCGCCGAAATCGAATGCGCCTCTTCGATCTGGCCGTCTTCGTCCATCAAGAGATAGGTGCGATTGCCGTGCAGCACGCCGGGCTTGCCGCCGGCGATCGAGGCTGCGTGCTTGCCGCTGTCGATGCCGAGACCGGCAGCTTCGACGCCATAGATTTCGATCCCCGGGTCATCGAGGAACGGGTGGAACAAGCCCATGGCATTGGAGCCGCCGCCAATGCAGGCGATGAGCGAGTCGGGCAGCCGGTTTTCGGCCTCTAGAATCTGCTCGCGCGTCTCGCGGCCGATGACGGACTGGAAATCGCGCACCATCGCCGGATACGGGTGCGGGCCCGCGACCGTGCCGATGCAATAGAACGTGTCGTGCACGTTGGCGACCCAATCGCGCAACGCGTCGTTCATCGCATCCTTCAGCGTCTTCGAACCCGATTCGACGGGGCGAACCTCGGCGCCGAGGATCTTCATGCGCAGAACGTTCGGCTTCTGCCGCGCCACGTCCACCGAACCCATATAGATGATGCAGGGCAGACCGAACTTGGCGCACAACGTTGCGGTCGCCACGCCGTGCATACCGGCACCTGTCTCGGCGATGACGCGCGTCTTGCCCATGCGCAAAGCCAGCATGATCTGGCCGAGCACATTGTTCACCTTGTGGGCGCCAGTGTGATTGAGCTCTTCGCGCTTGAAATAGATTTTTGCGCCGCCGCAGTGCTGCGTGAGCCGTTCGGCGAAGTAGAGCGGCGACGGTCTTCCGACATAGGTCGCGAGATGACGGTCCATCTCGGCTTGGAACGATGGGTCGCCTTTGGCCTCGTCATAAGCGCGCTCGAGATCGAGGATCAGAGGCATCAGAGTCTCGGCAACGAAGCGGCCGCCATAGATGCCGAAATGGCCGCGTTCGTCGGGACCGGCGCGGTAGGTGTTCAGCGTGTCGCGGGCTGTGCTCATGACGCCTTGGCCTGCTGTTGGACGGCGGACCGCGCCGCCTGAATGAACTGCTCGATCAGTGTCTCGTCCTTCACGCCCGGCGCGGTCTCCACACCAGAGGACACGTCGACCAGCTCAGCGCCGGTCAGGCGGATGGCTTCCGCCACATTGCCGGCATCAAGCCCGCCCGACAGGGCGAAGGGCGGCGCGGCCTTGGCCAGAACGCCCCAGTCGAAAGCGACGCCGTTGCCGCCAGGGAGCAGCGCCTCTGGCGATGCTTTGGCGTCGAACAGGATTTGGTCGGCGATGCCGGCATAGGCGGTCGCGGCTGCGACGTCTGCCGCCTCGGCCACCGGAATGGCCTTGATCGCAGGCAGGCCCGTGCGCGCCTTGATGGCGGCGACCCGCTCGGGCGTCTCGTGGCCATGCAGCTGAAGGAGATCAGGGCGGACCGCTGTCGCCACCGCATCGATGAGGGCGTCGTCCGGATCGACCAGGACCGCGACCGTGCCGACCCGACCCCGCGCTTTGTCGGCCAAGGGGCTCGCCTCCTCGAGGCTCAGATTGCGGGGGCTCTTGGCGAAGAACACGAGCCCAACGAGATCGGCGCCAGCGGAGGCCGCAGCGTCGAGAATGGCAGGCGTTCGCACGCCACAGATTTTGACCTTGACCGTCACGGGGGCTCTTTCAGGCGCTCGGGTGAGGTTTGCCGGCCTTTTGGAGGGCTCGCGCGGGCTCACCCTATGAAATCCGGGCCCTCAAGTCCATCGCACTGCAACATTGGCCTTGCCGATTGGTTCAGCCGTGCCCCGTCTCCGGAAACGCCCGGGAGCGCCAACGCCAGGCCGCGACACCGGCCCAGACAGCCTCCAGCACGCCAAACGGCCAGGCGCCTTGCAGGAACCCGTAGGCCGACCCAAGAAGGCAGGCGCCGGCAAAGCCCAGGATCAACCACGGGCTCCTGTCCTCCAGCGCGTAGGTGACGAGCATGGCGGTGACGGCGAGGAGGCCGAAGGCCGTGAGCAGGTCCATGGCGGTCGGCCGCTAGTCGGCGGGCAATTGGGGACGGGGCGCCGGATTGAGGGTTTCCAGCTCTTTCTCGAGCCGGTCGGCTTGGCGGCGCCAATCGCGCGCCTCGCGCGCCTCCTCGCGCGCAGTGCGGCGCCATTTGCCCTGGTTCAGCCAAGAGGCCATGCCACCGACGATCAGGCCCAGGGCGAACGCGCCGATGAGGAACAGAAAGAATGGCGCCTGGAGCGTCAGATTGGGCTCAGTGCCGCCGAAAGGATTGAGAATGAGGGTTGCCGGACTGCGGTTGACCACGGCAAGCGCAATGAGCACGACGCCGAGCGGTACGACCACGAGGGCAAGGATCAGCTTACGCCACACGGTAGCTCCTTAGGCGCCCGCCCAGGGCTTACGAGCCGCTATCCGCGCCGTCAGGGTTCAGGCGCTCGCGCAGCTCCTTGCCGGTCTTGAAGAAGGGCACGTACTTGTCCTCGACAAAGACCGTGTCGCCGGTGCGTGGATTGCGCCCCTGACGCGCCGCCCGGTGTTTCACCGTGAAGGCGCCGAAGCCACGCAGTTCCACGCGGTCGCCGCGAGCGAGCGCGCCCGTAATCTCATCGAGCACAATGTTGATGATACGCTCGACGTCACGATGAAAAAGATGCGGATTGGCGGCAGCCACCCGCTGAATCAGCTCTGATTTGATCATTATACGCCCCACCAGGCAGCAGCGAGTTGTGCCGCAGCCCTACGCCCCCCACTAGTTGGACGCAGGGTGCCAAACAGAAACGAGACCGTCAAGCTTGAGCGTTGTTGAAGTTTGACTCAGAAAAGCAGCAATCTTGCTGCCCGGAATACCCAATATCTCGGCCGCTGAGCCGAATAACCACCCAAATAAGCCGGTCGATTCCGACGTCGGTTTCCAGTCGACGATTTTCAGCCCCGCCGGAACGTTGCGCTCCTTGCTTAGCCAGCTGAGTGCCGCACGCTCGCCGCCGATTTGATCCACCAGCTTGAATTTCACCGCCTGGCGTCCGGAGTAGATGCGGCCTTCGGTCAAACCCGGAACCTGATCCGGGTCGATCTTGCGGCGCTTCTCGACGAGATCGACGAACCACACCTTGGCGTCGTCGACCATCTCCGCGGTCACCTGGCGCGCACGCTCATCGGTCGGCTCGAACGGGCTCGGCACCGCCTTCAGCGGGCCGCTCTTCACCTCCTCCACCTGGATGCCAAGCGTCTTCAGCAGCTCGGTGACGTTGGCCCATTGGAAGATCACGCCGACAGAGCCGGTGATGGTGTTGCCGTAGACGAAGATGCGATCGGTGGCGATCGCCACGATGTAAGCGGCCGAGGTGGCAAGCGTGCCGCAGGTCGCGACGACGGGCTTCTTCGCGGAGAGGCGGCGAATCGCGTCGTACATCGCCTCGCCGCCGGTCGTGGTGCCGCCGGGGCTGTTGATGTCGAGGATCACCGCCTTGACCTGGGGGGACTTGGCGACCTTGTCGATCAGCTTAATCGTCTTGCGGTCATCGGTGATGATGCCAGTGATGCTGATGCGGGCGACATGGGGCAGGAAGCCGGCAGGGCCCGCCATCTGCTTGTCGCTCAAGACGATCACGCCGAGGAATAGAAGTCCGAGCACAACCGCGGCGATACGCCAGATGGTCACCCGCCGCCTGAGGCGGCGGCGCTCGATCACACTGTCGGCGTCGAGAACCATGGGTCGCTCACGGTCTGCGGGCCAAGGGGACCCACGTAGCGGTGGAGGTTAGACGGCCTTGCGGCCGTCTTGCTTACTCGTCGGAGGACGCCTCGGACTCGGCCTCACTCTTGGTCGCGCGCTTGCGCTTGGGCTTGGCGGTGGCGGCAGGCTCTTCTTCGCCCTCCTCGCCACCCTTCGCCTTGTTCAAGGCCGCGCCGAGAATGTCGCCGAGCGAAGCGCCGGAGTCCGTCGAGCCGTATTGGGCCACGGCCTCCTTCTCCTCGGCAATCTCGAGCGCCTTGATCGAGGCGGAGACCTTGCGCGTCTTGGCGTCGACCTGGGTCACCACGGCGTCGAACTTCTCGCCCACGCCGAAACGATCAGGACGCTGTTCGGAGCGGTCGCGGGACAGGTCGGAGCGGCGAATGAAGGTGGTGAGATCGTGGTCGAGAAGCTTGGCCTCGATGCCGTTGTCCTTCACCGCCGTCACCTCGCACGTAACGCGCATGCCCTTCTTGAGCTTGGCGGCGGTGGCGCCACCCTCGAACGGATCCGGCGTCAGCTGCTTGATGCCGAGGCTGATGCGTTCCTTTTCGGAATCGGCCTCCAGCACCACGGCCTTCACCTCGTCGCCCTTTTTGTACTCTTTGAGGGCTTCCTCCCCAGACTTGGACCAATCGAGATCCGACAGATGCACCATACCGTCGATGCCGCCGTCGAGGCCGACGAACAGGCCGAACTCGGTGATGTTGCGGATTTGACCTTCGATGATGGAGCCGGGCTCGTGGCTCGCGGCGAAAGCGACCCACGGGTTCTCCTGGGTCTGCTTCAGGCCAAGTGAGATACGGCGCTTGTCGGGATCGACCTCGAGCACCTGCACCTCGACCTCTTGGCTCGTGGAGATGATCTTGCCAGGATGAATGTTCTTCTTCGTCCAGCTCATCTCGGAGACGTGAATCAGGCCCTCAACGCCGGGCTCCAGCTCGACGAACGCACCGTAGTCGGTGATGTTGGTGACCGTGCCCTTGAAGCGCGAGCCCACCGGGTACTTGGCGGCGATGCCCTCCCACGGATCGGACTCGAGCTGCTTGATGCCGAGGCTGATGCGCTGGGTCTCCGGATTGATGCGGATGATCTGCACCTTCACCGTGTCGCCGACATTGACGATCTCGCTCGGATGATTGACGCGGCGCCAAGCCATGTCGGTGACGTGCAAGAGGCCGTCGATGCCGCCGAGATCGATGAAGGCGCCGTAGTCGGTGATGTTCTTGACCACGCCGTCGATGACCTGGCCTTCCTCGAGGCGGGCGACGATCTCGCTCCGCTTCTCGGCGCGGCTCTCCTCCAGCACCGAGCGGCGCGAGACGACGATATTGCCGCGGCGGCGATCCATTTTCAGGATCTGGAAGGGCTGCGGCGTATTCATCAAGGGCGCCACGTCGCGGATCGGGCGGATGTCGACTTGGCTGCCGGGCAGGAAGGCCACGGCGCCATCAAGATCGACGGTGAAGCCGCCTTTGACGCGATTGAAGATCACGCCCTCGACTTTCTCGCCGGCCTTGTACTTCTCCTCGAGCCTGGTCCAGCTCTCCTCGCGGCGCGCCTTCTCGCGCGACAGAACGGCCTCGCCAGCCGCGTTCTCGACGCGCTCGAGATAGACGTCGACCTCATCGCCAACGGAGAGGTCGGAGGTGCGTCCGGTGACGCCGAATTCTTTTAGGGGAACGCGGCCTTCGGTTTTCAGGCCGACGTCGATGACCGCGACGTCCTTTTCGATGCTGACGACGGTGCCTTTGACAACACTGCCTTCCTGGAGCGCGGTGCCGGAAAGAGATTCCTCAAGAAGGGCTGCGAACTCGTCGCGGCTCGGTTGGCTAATGCTGGTCTGCGGCTCGGTCATCGAAACTCCTACTCGGCGTTCAACTACTGCGCTTGCCTACGGCGCTTGAACCCGAGGCTTGTGTTGATCCAAATGCGGCGAAACCCCACGAAAACCGATATGGCAGGCCATTCCTGGCCGCCCGGCCTCCGCTCGCTTCACCCGCGGAATTCATTCAATGGTGATGCGCCAATGCCAAATGGGCACGGCCTCAACCGGCCCGCCCCGCTTGGCCCATCGCAACCTCGATCAGATCGATGGCTGCCCTGAACGCGGCGTCTATATCCAAATTCGTGGTATCGAGCAAGACCGCGTCTTCCGCCTGGCGCAAGGGAGAGGCGCCCCGGGTCCGGTCGCGCTCGTCGCGGGCCCTGATATCCGTCAGAACCTCGCTCTCCTCAATCTTGGTGCCATTCTGCGTAAGTTCAAGGAAGCGGCGGCGGGCGCGCTCCTCAGGGGTCGCGGTGACGAACAGTTTCACGTCGGCATCCGGACAGATCACCGTGCCGATATCCCTGCCGTCGATCACGGCGCCTGGCTCCCCGCGCGCGAAATTGCGTTGATATTCAAGGAGCACCGCCCGCACATCGGCGTGGCGAGCGACGACCGAGGCGGCCTCTCCCAAGCCGGGGCTGCGCAGCGCCGGATCGCCGAGCGTCGCCACATCGAGGCGTGCGGCGACGGTCGCCGCGGCACTCGCATCGGTCAGGTCGCCGCCATGGGCTAGCGTATCGCGGGCGACGGCCCGGTAGAGTGCCCCGGTATCGAGGTGCCTCAGGCCATAATGAAGGGCAACGCGCTTGGCGAGCGTGCCCTTGCCAGAGGCGGCGGGTCCATCAATGGCGATGATCATACGAACTCAGCTCCAAGCGTTGTCATTAGGGGCACGAAGCCGGGGAAGCTCGTGGCGACCATGCTCACGTCGTCCACGGTGACGGGCTCGCGCGCGCCAAGGCCTAGCGTGAGGAAGGCCATGGCGATGCGGTGGTCCATATGGGTCTCCACCAGACCTCCGCCTTTGACTTCGCCCGTCCCACGCACGATGAGGTCGTCGCCGTCCACATGCGCCTCGACCCCGCAGGCTTTGAGCCCGGCAGCGGTGGCGGCGAGCCGATCACTCTCCTTCACCTTCAGCTCAGAAAGGCCTTCCATGCGCGTCTCGCCTTCGGCGAAGGCGGCGAGCACCGCCAGCACGGGGTATTCATCAATCATGGCAGGGGCACGTTCCGGGGGCACGCGGACGCCACGGAGCGGCCCGGCCTTTACGCGGAGATCGCCTACCGGCTCGCCACCTTCGTCTCGCAGGTCGAGCACCTCGATCTCAGCCCCCATCTCCCGCAACGTCTCGAAGAAGCCGATGCGTGTCGGGTTCATCAGGACATTCTCGACCACAATCTCGGACCCGGGGCTGATGAGGCCGGCGGCGACGACGAAGGCGGCGGAGCTTGGGTCTCCGGGCACGGACAGGCGAGCGCCTACGAGTTCGGCGTCGCCACACACGGTGATCGCGCGGACGCCATCCTCCCGGTCCTCGACCTTGAGCTCCGCCCCGAAGAACCGCAGCATGCGCTCGGTGTGGTCGCGCGTGGCGAGCGGCTCGACCACGGTGGTCCGGCCCGGCGCGTGCAGCCCGGCAAGCAGGATGGACGACTTCACCTGTGCCGACGGCACCGGAAGCTCATAGACAATGGGCAGGATGTCGCCTGTGCCGCGCACGGCGAGCGGCAGAGTGCCGCCTTCGCCTTGCGCCTCCACTTGGAGGCCCATGGTGGTGAGGGGCGAGAGCACGCGCCCCATGGGCCGGCGGCGCAAGGAGGCATCGCCGGTGAGCTCGGCGCGCATGTCGTGGCCGGCGAGGACGCCGAGCATGAGGCGGATTGACGTGCCGGAATTGCCGAAGTCGAGCGGAGCTTGGGGCGTCTGCAAGCCGCCCACGCCTTGCCCGAGAACTTCGAATGCGCCGTCCTCTTGAGTCACCGTGGCACCGAGCTCGGCAATCGCCCGCGCCGTGGCCATCACGTCTTCGGCTTCGAGCAGCCCGGTGATGCGGGTGCGCCCGGTGGCAAGCCCGCCCAGGATCAGCGCACGGTGAGAGATCGACTTGTCACCGGGAACCCTGACGCGGCCGGAAATGCGTGCGGAACGACTAGCGGTCAGGGGCTGCGGCATAGATTCTCGGTTGGGGTTTTTGGGCGTTCGATAGCTTTTGACACTACGCATGAGGCGTGGCAATGGGGAGTCATGCAAGGCTAGCTTCGAGGAGAGTCATGTCGAAACCCGCACGGGGAACCAAGCGCGTTTGCCCGAGCTGTGGGGCGCGATTTTACGACCTAGGTCGTTCGCCAATTACCTGCCCCGTCTGCCAAGCCGTCTACCAAATGACGCCGCCGACGTCGCGGCGGAGCGAGCGTGCCGCACCAGTCGAGACCCCGAAGCCCGAGGTGGAAGATTCCGATCCGCCGGTGAAAGGTGGTGCCGAAATCATCAGCCTCGACGAGGCGGAGGAGGCCGAGGAGGCTGCCGTCGACGACGAGGAGATCGTGGATATCGGCGGCGACGAGGACATTCCCGACGCCGATGACGACGACGATGCCTTCCTCGAGGAAGAGGAAGAGAGCGACGACGACGTGTCCGGCATTGTCGGGGGCGGCCCGAAAGAGGAAAGTTAGACGCGAACGCAGCCGGGCTGACGGCGCCCTGCGCCCGCTCGTATTTCTCTTGAACGAGCGGGTCGCCCGGCCTAAGTGATGCGGTCTGATCTCCTGCTCACGCCTTGGGCCAAGGATTTCTGTCTTCTGAAGGGGCCATAGCTCAGTTGGGAGAGCGCGTGAATGGCATTCACGAGGTCGGCGGTTCGATCCCGCCTGGCTCCACCAGATCCCTTCAAACAGCAATTGATCTAGCCCGCGGTCGCGGGATCGATCGTCTCCACAATCTCCGTGATCTTCGTCGCGGGAAAGCCGCTCAACTCGGCGTGCTTCCTGATCGCTTCCTCATCGGAAGCGAGATAGACGCAAAACGTCTTGTCGCCGGCGACATAGCTTTGGACCCACTGAATGTCCTTGGCGCCGATCTGGCACAGCGCATCGTTCGACTTTGCCGCCGCTCCCGCGAGCTGGTTGGCGTCTAGGCTCCCCACATCGGGGATGTCTCTTTCGATAATGAATTTCTTCAAGCTCATTTCTATTTTCTCCTTACGCGAAGCTATCGATTCAGTGCTCAGGTGATTCAGGGTGTGAGGCTGGCGACGGCCTGCTCGAACGCCGGGCGGATCGCGCCAGCATCCTTCACCGCCCAGGCGACGAGGCTTGCGCCTTCCAGCACGCTGAGAACGAGGGCCGCCGACCTCTCCAGGTCGAGATCAGCGCGAAGCTCTCCTGCCGCCACTCCATCGCGAAGCACGGTTCGCAGCCAATCAAGATGAAGCTCGAAGAAGCGGCGGACGCGGCCTTGCATTGCCGGTGGTAGCGCCGTGGCCTCTGCCGACAGCGCGCCGCAGAGCGGCATCATGCCGTCCGCGATGCTGTCGGTAAAAAAACCTGCATACCGCCAAAGGCGCGCCATGGCCCCACTCTCCTCCGCCAGTACGTCGGCCAGGGCGGCCTCGAACTTGACGAGATAGCCGTCGATCAGCGCCGCGCCCAAATCCTCCTTGGTGCGGAAGTGATGGTGGATGCTGGCCTTGCGGATTCCAACGCGCTCCGAGAGATCGGCGTAACTGAAGGCGGCATAGCCGCAGGTCCGCAGCAGCGTCTCCGTCTCACGCAAGATCCGCTCTCTTGTGTCTAGGGTCATAGCCATACCTACCTACTAATAGGTCTGTACGTCAACGCCTCGTTTTCCCCACGGGCGCACGGCACTGTTCACGCCGACTCAGCTATGTTCCCCTTCGAGTTGGCGAGCATCTTGGAGGCAGCGCGTGAGGGTTCGAGACAGGACGAGGCGAAGGCGCGGCCTTGAATTGCCCAGCGTGCGGGTGCCGGCTGTTGCCTCCGGCGCATTTGCCATCGGCGCGCTCGCCATCGGGGCTCTGGCACTCGGCGCGCTTGCCATCGGCCGTTTGAGCGTCCAGCGCGCGGACATGCGGAAGCTTCGTCTCGGCGAGGTCGAGATCGACGACCTTACGGTCCGGCGCCTCCGGGTGATCGAGCCTGCATCGGACGGCGACGAGGAGACCTAGTGGCCGCCGACGACGCCGACCGTGATGTGGGCCACGCGGGCGGCACTCACCAGCTGCGGCAGGTCTTGGTCATAGGGACCCGGCACGAGCAGGATCGTATCGCCCGCGGAGGCGGCCTGAATGGCGTGCGATAGAGTCTTGAACGCCGTCTCGGCGCTGCGGCCGTCGTTGGAATTGCGGCCAGTCTTAGGCGCTTACGTACCAGGTCATTGTGGGAGGCTCCGATTCGATACACCGCGACGTTAGAGCAAGCTGAGGCGCTCCGGTAGAACCCCTGAAGACAGACCGCCAGGACGGCCCGCCCTTGTGCTTGAATCCGCGGCCACATTTCCCATATGCCAGCTGGTTCACCAGGGCTCAGCGCCGCGTCAGGGCTGAGGAACGCGAGGCGCCGTCAGGGCCTCTTGCTCGCTTCACCAGCAACGCGCGGCACTGATGAAAAGGGCTTTCTGCCGGATGTCGCGCATGACACTGATCGACGGCAATGTTTGGTTAAGTCTGTCGGCCGAGCGTTTGGACGCCGCCCCGAAGGCGTCCGAGGGCGGCTACCCGCCCTATAATATCGAGCTCTTGCCGAAGGACGAGCGCGGGACGGAGGTCTTGCGCATTACGCTCGCGGTGGCAGGTTTCCGCCTCGACGAGCTTGACGTCACGGTCGAGGACGGCGAGCTTAGGATCCACGGCGCCAAGGGCGACGAAGGCCCGAAGGATTATCTTCATCGCGGCATTGCCGCGCGCCAGTTCAAAAGGACCTTCGCGCTCGCCAACGGCGTCGAGGTTCGCAAGGCCGAATTGCACGATGGGCTGCTTGCCATCGAGCTCGAACGGCCAAACAGGGAGAAACGAGTCCGCAAGGTGGGGATCGCCCCAGCAGGCTAGGACCCGGAGTTCGATGAACAAGATCGAAGAAGACGAGACCCACCCATTGATCAGCCTGAAGGAGCTCGCGCTTCTTGGGGACGGCGAGGTCGCCTATATCAAGCAACTGGATTCGGATGCGGCCGAGCGGCTGTTCCCGACGCTCGACGACGCGCCGGAGGGCATCGACCTCTTTGCGGTGCTCGGCGCCGACGGCACGCCGATCGCGCTGACCGACAGCCGCAACGCGGCCATCGCCAACGCTATCGAGAATGATCTCGTGCCGGTGAGCGTGCACTAGATTTTCACCCTAGAAGCCATCTCTGTCGCGATCGGACCGCATCAGATCCCCTTCGCCTGGCGATAGCGCGTGCCTGCGTGCATAGTCGTTCCCAATATGGTTTGGGAGGCGACGCACATGGTTCATCACATCCCCACCACCTATGTCCGGCGCGCAGCACTTGGTCTGCTTGCGGCGGCGTGCGTCTCGCTCAGCTTGCCGAGCGCGGCGCTTGCGGATGCGCTCCTCGACGAAACCGTCGAGTTCACCGGCACAGTCCTTTATCTCGAGCACAAAGTGCCGGGACTGGTCATCGGCGCGGTGCGCAACGGCGAGACGGCGGTCTCCGGCTTCGGCAAGGCGTCAGACGGCGGTGAGGCGCCAGACGGCGACACGGTGATGCGGATCGGTTCCGTCACCAAGGCCTTTACCGGTCAGGTCTTGGCGGCGCTCGCCGCCGACGGAACGGTGTCGCTGACCCAGAAGCTCGGCACGCTCGCACCAGATCTCGGCGCCGGCGCCGACCCGAATGTCGCCAAGATCAGGCTGATCGATATCGCCACCCAGTCGGCGGGACTGCCGCGGGAACTTCCCCATGAGCCGGGGCCGGCCGACAATCCGTTCGCGCCGATCACCCGCGAGGGCTTCGCTGCTTGGCTGAAGAAAGAGCCCCTGCTCTACGCGCCAGGCACCGGCGTGCTGTATTCCAACTTCGCCTTCGACCTGCTCTCCATCGGACTGTCCGAGGCGGCGAAGAAGCCATACCCTGAGCTCCTCAAAGAGCACGTCACCGGGCCGCTCGGCATGACCGACACGACCTTTGTGCTCTCTGACGCGCAGAAGAAGCGGCTGATGCAAGGACACAACTTCGACGGCAAGCCGCTGCCGGACGTGCCCACCGGCGACGTCATCGTGGGGTCTGGCGGGCTCTACTCAACGGCGAACGACCTGCTCCGCTGGATGCAGTGGCATCTCGACCGCCTCGCCACGGACGGCGCCGAGACGCGCATGCTCGACCATGCGGCCTATCTGGTGCGCGACGGGCTCAACCCGGTGCAAGGCATGGACGAGTCCGGCCATATGGACGCCATGAGCCTTGCGTGGGTGGTGATGATGCCAAAGGGCGACCGGCCTCTGATCCTCCAGAAGGCCGGCGGGCTACAAGGCACGTTTTCGTATATCGCGTTTGCCCCGACCCGGGGCGTCGCCGCATTTGTCGCGATCAACAAGTTCGATTTCGGGGCAGCCATGGCCATGGCCGCAGCCGTAAACGAGATGATTGCAGCGCTCGCCCCGCGCTAGGCGGCGTGGGAGGACGCCTCTGCTTCCGTGAGAAGGGCGTAGAGCGCGGCGGCGTCCTTAGACGCGCGGAGCTTCTCGACGGCGGATCCGTCGCGGAGCAGCCGCGAGATGCGCGCCAGCGCCTTCAAATGATCGGCGCCAGCGCCTTCCGGTGCGAGCAGCAGGAACACGATATCCACGGGCTCGCCGTCGACGGCGTCGAAATCGACCGGCTCGGCCAGGCGCGCGAAAACGCCGACGATGCGCTTCAGGCCAGCGATCTTGCCGTGCGGAATGGCCACGCCCTGGCCAAGTCCGGTGGAGCCCAGCTGTTCGCGTTGCCACAGGACATCGAAGAGATCGTGCTCTTCGAGACCGGCGAGGCGCGCGGCCCGCGCCGAAAGTTCTGTCAGGAGCTGTTTCTTGCTCTTGGCCTTGAGCGAAGGCATCACAGCTTCGGGGGCAATGAAATCACCTAAGTGCATTCGACTACCTGCGACTTCGAGGGAGCGGATGGGGCTTCAGGCCACCAACTATTCCGCTCGCGCTTTCGTTTCCGCTGAATCAGTTGGCGCGGAACTCCCCGTATTCGTTTTTGATGCGCACATGCCTCGAAGGCGCGTGCCCCACGTACTTCTCAATGGTTTGTATAACGCGTTCCCGGACGCAACTGCGCTACGCCTCTTTTTTGAGGTCCAGATTCTTCCAGGTAACTTGTATCGCCATTGCCTGCGGAAGATCTTGGTAACCGGCGCTTCCCGTGGCGCATACCGCATTTTCGAGGCCCGATTCGTCAGGGCGCCCGTAGCACACCCTGGCCCATCCTCAATCGGCCTCCACCGCGGGGCCGGAAGCTAGCCCCCCAGTCCAGGGGTGTCAAACTCAATCAATTTGATCTGCCCTCTTTACACAATTCGTCTTCGCGAACAGCGCGTTACATGCACAGATCAGGCGCTTGCGCCCATCGTGATGCGCTTCAGCCGGCGGCGCTGAACCGAAGAAGGAATCCCGAGCGCCTCGCGGTATTTTGCGACTGTGCGGCGCGCGATGTCGACGCCGTCGCCTTTGAGCCGCTCGACGATCTTGTCGTCGGAGAGAACATCGGCGGCGGGCTCAGTGTCGATCATCTCGCGAATGCGATGGCGCACGGCTTCCGAGGAATGCGCATCGCCGTTCGCGGTGGCGGCGATCGACGAGGTGAAGAAGTATTTCAGCTCGAACAGGCCGCGATTGGTCGCCATGTACTTGTTGGCGGTGACGCGGCTGACCGTCGATTCATGCATCGAGATCGCGTCGGCCACGGTCTTCAGGTTCAGCGGCCGCAAGTGCCGGACGCCATAGGTGAAAAAGGCGTCCTGCTGGCGCACGATCTCTTGCGCCACTTTGAGGATGGTACGCGCGCGCTGGTCGAGGCTCTTCACCAGCCAATTCGCGGTCTGCAAGCAATCCACCAGATAGCTCTTGTCCTCTTTGCGCGTCGCCGACTTGGAGACCGTCGCGTAATAGGACTGATTGACCAGGACGCGCGGAAGCGTGTCGCTGTTCAATTCGACGTGGAAACTTCCGTCCGGCAGCGAGCGGATGAGCACGTCGGGCACGATCGGCTGCGACGGCGACGATCCGTATTTCAGACCCGGCTTCGGGTTGAGCCGCTTCACCTCGGCGATCATGTCGCACAGATCCTCGTCGGAGACGCGGGCGACGCGCTTCAAGGCGACGAGATCGTGCGTGGCAAGAAGGTGCAGATTGTCGATGAGCGCGGCCATCGCCGGATCGCAGCGGTCCTGCTCCTTGAGCTGAAGCGTCAGGCACTCGCGCAGATCGCGGGCGAACACGCCGCAAGGCTCGAAGCCCTGCATCACGCCAAGCGTCTCCTCGACGAGTTCGAGCGGCGCACCGAGCAACTCGGCCAGAGCGTCGAGATCGCCGCGCAAATAGCCCGCCTCGTCGGTCATGTCGATGAGGTGCTGGCCGATCAACCGCTGCGCCGGATCGGCGAAGGCGAGGCTGAGCTGCTCGGAAAGATGGTCGCGCAGCGTCTTCTCCTCGGCCACATAGGCCTCGAGATTGGTCCCCTCGTCGATCTCGGCGCGGGGACCTTGGGTCAGCCCGCTCCAGCCGGAATCCATCACCGCGCCGGGGGTAAAGCTTTCCGCATCGGGGAACATGTCTTGTGGCTCGGCATCGAGATCGTCGGTGCGGCCCGAGTCGTTTCCGGCGTCCAGATTGACCCAATCGTCGTCGCCGGACTCGAGCCTGACTCGCCGGCACTGTCGCTCGTTCTTGCCTCACCGCCTTCGTCCTTGGCTCACGCCATCCTGGCGGCGACTCGGAGGCGGCTGCGTTCGGCTCGTCCGTGTCGTCGCGCTCGAGCAGCGGATTGCGCTCAAGCTCGCCCTCGACAAAGCTCGCAAGCTCCATGTTCGACAGTTGCAGCAGCTTGATCGCCTGCTGCAGCTGTGGCGTCATGACCAGATTGTGCGTCTGGCGTAGCTCGAGCTTCGTATTGATCGCCATTTACCAAATCACTCGCGATCGGGTGCTCAGATCTTGAACTGATCACCAAGATAGACGCGCCGTACGTCCTCGTTGTTAATAACCTCGTGCGCGGTGCCGTGGGTCAGCACCGTGCCGTCGTGAATAATATAGGCGCGGCCGACAAGGTCGAGTGTTTCGCGCACGTTATGGTCGGTGATGAGAACGCCGATGCCGCGCTCGGTGAGATGGCGCACGAGCGCGCGAATGTCGCCGACAGCGATGGGATCGATGCCGGCGAACGGCTCGTCGAGCAACATGAAGGACGGACGCGAGGCCAGCGCGCGCGCGATCTCGACGCGGCGGCGCTCACCGCCGGACAAGCGCATCGACGGCGACTTCCTGAGCCGCGTGATGCGGAACTCCTCAAGCAACGCATCGAGCTGAATCTGTCGCTCCTTCTTGTTGGGCTCGACCATCTCCAGCACGGCAAGAATATTCTCCTCCACCGTAAGCCCTCGGAAGATGGAGGCCTCCTGCGGCAGATAGCCTATGCCCAGCCGTGCCCGGCGGTACATTGGCAGTTTGGTCACGTCCCGGCCGTCGATCTTGATCGAGCCTTCATCGGCAGGAATCAGGCCGGTGATCATGTAGAACACCGTGGTCTTGCCGGCGCCGTTCGGACCCAAGAGCCCGACTGCTTCGCCGCGCGCGACATCGAGGCTGACGCCGCGCACCACGGTGCGTTTCTTGAAGCTCTTGACCACGGAGCGGATGGTCAGCCAGCCGTTGCCGGGCTCGGCCTGGATGCCAGGCGATCGCCCAAGCGGCTCCGCCTGCATGGCGGCCTCTTGGGCAGCGACTGCCTGACGGCCTGGGAACGACAGCAACTTGCCCACTAGACCCTTCTCGCTCCTCAGTTGAAGCGCTGGCCGGTTAACATCGAACAAAGCCCTTGGCGGAGCGTCTCACCGGAACTCAGGAACAGCATGCCAGGGCTGGGAGGCGTCCGTTGGCGCATCGCTCGCCGGCGCGGCCGCGCTGGTGTCAGGGGCTGCAGTGGCAGGCTCCGCACTAGCCCCGGCGGCTGGAGGCAGGATCTTCTTAGGCGCGGCGTCAGCCGGCTCGGCGGCGCTGGCGGCGCCTTCTTCCTTGGGCATGAACAGCGCACGGATACGGCCTCCGGCCGCGGTGTTTCCGGTATTCTCGAACCGGCTCTCGCCTGTCTTCAAGGTTGATGACGAGCCGGTCACCCTTTAGCACATTCTGACCTTGCGTTAGCACAACATTGCCACCCACGGTTACTAGCTGCGCCGGGACGTCGTAGAGCGCCCAGTCGCTGGTCGTGGTCTGGTTGTCCTCGCTCGTGATGACGACGTCGCCCCTCGCTTCGATCTTGCTGATCTGTGCGCTGCCGCCCGCGCCTTGCGCACCAGGCTTGGCGGCTTGATTGGCAACAGGGACAGTTTCGCCTTTCTGTCCGGTGAGCTTGTCGCCGCCACCGACGTAATTCACGTCCAACTCTCGAGCGCGGAGCGTGGTCGTGCCCTGCACAGCCTTCACGTTGCCGCTGAAGGTCGCGTATTTCTTCGCGTCATACACGGTCAGAACATCCGACTCGATGTCGATGGGCTCGTTGGAGCTCTTCGACAGGCCGCCAAAGGAATTGGTCATGGTCTGCGCATCGAGCGGACTCGCCGAGACGAGCGCGAGCATCACCGCCACGCCGAAGGCGGCAGGAACGAGATGGATGGCCTGGCGTGGGCTCATTGCGGACCCATCATTTGCACGCCGCCGATCTCCGCGGGTCCTTGCTGTTTTACCGGCTGTGGCGCGCTATTTGGTTGCGGCTTGCCGTCGCCCTGTCCTTTGACCAGATGAACGGCCACTTTGCCACGAAATACAAGCCTGTTGTCCCGGGACCGGAAGGTCAACGCATTGGCTCTAACCGTGCCGTTCGACAACACGAACGAAACGGGGCGATGAGACCGTAGCGTCTGGGTCTTCATGTCGACGCTGGCGCTCTTGAGCTCGCCAGTGACGCCGCCGCTGGTGGCAAGGGTGATGCGGTCGTACATCACGAGACGCTCGGCCTGAGTGTCGAAGACGCCGCGCACGGCCTTCATCCGCGACCAGCCACCCGATGCGGTCGACAGATCGGCCTTGATGGCATGAAGCTTGACGATCTTCGGGTTCTTGACGTCCTGGTCAGCGTATTCGGCCTTCACCACGTATTTGCCGTTCTTCTTGTCGGCGCCCTTCAGCGTCGGATTGAGCATACGCAGATTGCCGTCGGTGACCTGCATGCCGTCAATGCTCGCCGTGACGTCACCGACGGCGACATTGAGCCGGGTGGAGATGAAATAGGCCGCCAGCACGACGAGGGCGAATACAGGCAGGACCCGGCGGAGAATGCGCACCGCACGGCTATGCCGCTCAGCGCTCAGAAAAGCGCGCTCGCGCTCCTCCGGCGTGCGGACGCGATAACGCCGCTCGGCCGGAACGAGATTCGCCTCTAGTGCCATTATGTCCGCCAATGCTTCGCGGGGGCCCCCAGAACCCTTTCACCCAGTCTACCTAGCCGCAGGACTTTGATCACATTGCGGCCATAAGCCTTGGATTTTGAGGGCCTTTGGCCCGGCCTAATGGGCGAAAAGATCGATCTCAGCCCAACCTTCGAGATCGAGCTCGGCCCGCGTCGGCAAAAACTCGAAGCAGGCGCGCGCCAAGTGCTCCCGCCCTTCACGCTTCAGCATGGTGTCGAGCCGATCCCGCAACGCGTGCAGATATAGCACATCGCTCGCTGCATAGTTGAGCTGTTCTTGGGTCAGCTCGGCCGCGCCCCAGTCCGAGGATTGCTGTTGCTTGGACAGCTCGACCCCGAGCAGCTCCCGGCAGAGATCCTTGAGGCCATGCTTGTCGGTATAGGTCCTGGCGAGCTTGGAGGCGATCTTGGTGCAGTAGACGGGGCGCGGCATCACCCCGAGAAAGTGCTTGAGCACGGCGAGGTCGAAGCGGCCGTAATGGAAGATCTTGAGGATGCTCTCGTCGGTCAGGAGCCTCTTCAGCTCCGGCGCATCATAGCCGCCGGAGACCTGCACCAGTGCCGCGGTGCCGTCACCCTCGGAAAGCTGCACGAGGCAGAGCCGGTCGCGATGCGGATTGAGCCCCAGCGTCTCGGTGTCGATGGCGATGGCCTTGGCGCCGAAGCGGCCTTGGGGCAAATCGCCCTTGTGGAGGTCGACGGTCGGTGGCTGGCTCAAAGGCTCCCCAAAGGTCTTGGCCGTAAGATCTTGGCCGTCATCGAGGCCCCCACGGCGCACGGGGGCGAGGCGAGATTGGTGCCCAGGAGAAGACTCGAACTTCCACGCCCTTTCGGGCACTAGCACCTGAAGCTAGCGCGTCTACCAGTTCCGCCACCTGGGCTTGAGTGCGTTGAGGTACGATCGGTGCTTCTCGTTGTCAATTGCCTGGAGAAGCGCCTTCAAGGCTTGGCTTCCCTCGTGTAATGCTGAAACTCCACCATAGCGGGGCGAGGTTAAGAGGCATCTAAGTGGCCATTACACTCAACAACAGAGCGCTCGTGACCATCTATGGGGGCTCCGGCTTCCTTGGGCGGCATGTGGTGCGCGCTATCGCGCGGACCGGCGCGCGCATGCGGATCGCCGTCAGGCGGCCAGAACTCGCAGGGCATCTCCAGCCGCTCGGCGGCGTCGGGCAGATCGTGCCGGTGCAGGCCAATGTGCGGTTTCCGGATTCCTTGCTGGCCGCGGCCGAGGACGCCGACGCGGTGATCAATCTGGTCGGCATCCTGTTCGCCACCGGCAAGCAGACCTTCAAGACCGTGCAGGACGAAGGGGCACGCAATGTCGCCGAGGCGGCCAAGGCGGCCGGCGCCCGCACGCTCGTCCATGTCTCGGCCATCGGCGCCGACCCGCACTCGTCCTCCATCTACGCCCGCACCAAGGCGGCGGGCGAGGCGGCGGTCACCGAGACGTTTCCGGGGGCTGTCATCTTCCGGCCGTCTGTGGTGTTCGGACCGGAGGACGAGTTCTTCAACCGCTTCGGGGCACTTGCGCGTATCTCGCCGGTGCTGCCGCTCATCGGCGGCGGCCATACCAAGTTCCAGCCCGTGTTCGTGGGCGACGTGGCGCAAGCCATCGTGGCGGCGCTCGAAGGCCGCACCAACGAAAACGCGCCCTACGAGCTCGGCGGCCCGCAGATCATGACCATGCGCGAGGTGATGGAGCGTGTGCTCGCCTACACCATGCGCTCACGGCCGCTGGTGCCGGTGCCGTTCTGGTTCGCCAAGCTGCAAGGGGCATTTCTGCAATGGCTGCCGAAGCCGCCATTGACCGTGGACCAGGTGCGGTTGCTTCAGACCGACAATGTGGTGAGCGATGCCGCCATCAACGCCGGGCGTACGCTTGAAGGCTTAGGCATCGAGCCGGTGGCGGTCGCCAGCGTCGTGCCCGACTATCTGGAGCAGTTCCGGCCGCGCGGCCAGTTCTCCGTCTACCGGCCCTGACGCCTCTGCCTCACGTGTACAGCATGACGAGCAGGAAGCCGCCAAGCACCATGCGGTAGAGCACGAAGGGCAAGAAGCTGATGCGCCTGAGCAGCGCCATGAGGAAGGCGATGGCCGCGAGGCCGGCGAGGAAGGTCAGGCCGGCGCAATAGACTGCGTCCATGGTGATGGTGTCGCCGGCGGCCAGCGCCTCGCCGACGGTCAGCACGCCCGCGCCGGCGATGGCCGGAATGCCCAGCAGGAACGAGAAGCGCGCCGAATCCGGCCGGGTGAAGCCGAGGAAGCGCGCCGCTGTCATGGTCACACCGGATCGGCTCGTGCCGGGGATGAGCGCCAAAGCCTGCGCCACGCCGATGATCACCGCGCTCTTGAGCGTCATGTTGCCGATCGTGCGCTCTTGCGGCCCCACCGTGTCGGCGACCAGCATGAGCAGGCCGTAGAGGATCGTGTTCCAGGCGACGACGGCGACGCTGCGATCGAGATCGTTGAAGCCGAACTTCTTCAAGAAGAGACCGAAGGCGACAGCCGGGATCGTGCCCAGCACGATGTAGATGGCGAGCCGCCCCTCGTCGGTGACCTTGCCCTTGAACAATTCGAGACCGCCAAGAAAGATGCGCCAGACGTCGCGCCAGAAATAGATGAGGATGGCGAACAGGGTGCCCACATGCACCATGACGTCGACGAACTGGCCTTGATCGGGCCAGTGCGTGAGATAGGGGACGAGGATTAGATGGCCTGAGGAGGAAATGGGCAGGAATTCAGTGAACCCCTGCACCACGGCAATCACGATGATCTGCTCAATCGTCATGGCCCCTCGTCGCCCGGCTTGTTCGGTGCGCGTGCAGGTTCTATACGAGGCTCTGCCCACGCGCGATTCAATTCGGACCGAAAAGCCGCCGAAGCCCATCGATGGCGAATCTCTTCCACCATCCATTATGTGCCTTTTCTAGGTCAATTCGCCTGGCGCTCGCCGAGTGCGGGGTCGAGGTCGAGCTTGCCGAGGAAAAGCCTTGGGAGTGGCGGACGGAATTCCTCGCGCTGAACCCCGCCGGCACGCTGCCTGTCCTGATCCCCGACGAAGGCGGGGTGATCGCAGGCGCCTATGCCATTTCCGAGTATCTCGGCGACACCATGGATGAGCGCGGAATGCGCGGCTTTCAGCCATTTCCCGGAGATCCGATGGCGCGCGCCGAGGTGCGGCGCCTGGTGGACTGGTTCCACCACAAGTTTCACGACGAGGTCACCGACTACCTGGTGGTGGAGAAGGTCTTCCGGCGCTTCGGGCCACAAAGCTCGTCCCCCAATATGGAGGCGATGCGGGCCGGGCACGATAATCTGCGCTATCATTTGACCTATGTCGGCCACCTCACAGAGACGAGGAGCTGGCTCGCGGGCGATGCCATGAGCTTTGCCGACCTCGCGGCGGCGGCGCATCTGTCAGCCCTCGACTATCTCGGCGAGGTGCCTTGGGAGGAGTTCGAGCCGGCCAAGAACTGGTATGCGCTGGTGAAATCGCGGCCCTCTTTCCGGCCGCTCCTGCAAGACCGCGTCGCGGGCTTCACCCCTTCGGGGACGTATACCGACCTCGATTTTTAGAGGAAGACGCCCCGACATAGGTGGGCATGGCGAAAGAGCTGAAATCGCAAATCGCTGACGAGGCCAAGGCGCTTGGCTTCGACGCCGTGCGCTTCGCCCCGGCGGACCCGGTCGAGGGCGCAGGCGATGCGCTCGATGCGTTTCTCGCCGAGAACCGCCACGGCGACATGGCCTGGCTCGCCGATACGGCGGAGCGCCGCAAAGCCCCTCGTGCGTTGTGGCCCGAAGCGCGGAGCGTGATCGTGCTCGGGCTGAACTATGGGCGCGGGGGCGACCCACTCGCTGTTCTCGATGAGCCGTCGCGCGGCGCCGTCTCGGTCTACGCGAAGGCGGCCGACTACCACGACGTGATCAAGGCGAAGCTGAAGGTGCTTGCTGCACAGGTACAGACGATTGCCGGCGGCGATGTGAAGGTCTTCGTCGACACCGCGCCGGTGATGGAGAAGCCGCTGGCGGCGAAGGCCGGGCTCGGCTGGCAGGGCAAGCATACCAATCTCGTGTCCCGCGATTTCGGATCGTGGCTGTTCATCGGTTCGATCTTCACCACAGCCGAGATCGAAGCCGACGCGCCCGAGGACGACCATTGCGGCGCGTGCCGGCGCTGTCTCGACGTGTGTCCGACGGGCTGCGTTCACCGCGCCCTATGAGATCGACGCCCGCGCCTGCATCTCCTATCTCACCATCGAGCACAAAGGACATATCGCGCCGCGCTACCGAGCCGCGATGGGGAACCGCATCTTCGGCTGCGACGACTGCCTCGCCGTGTGCCCGTGGAACAAGTTCGCGCGACTATCGCAGGAGGCGAAGCTGGCGGTGCGCGCCGAGGCCGACAACCCTCCACTGGCCGCGTTGCTCGTGCTCGACGACGAAGCATTCCGCGCGCGGTTCCGCGGTACGCCGATCAAGCGCACGGGGCGCGACCGCTTCATGCGCAACGTGCTCATCGCTGCCGGGAACTCACGTGACGCGAGCCTCGTGCCGCTCGTGGAAGCGCGCCTTGACGACGATTCCCCGCTGGTACGCGCCATGGCGGTATGGGCGCTCGGGCGTCTCGCGCCCGACCGGCTACGGGCCTTGCGCCCTTCCTTCGCGGCGGGCGAGCCTGACGCGGTGGTGCGCGGCGAGTGGCTGGAGGTGGCCGCGTGAGCCGCCTGTTCGCGTTCGGTCTCGGTTTCTCGGCTCAGGAGCTCGCGGGGCGCCTGCGCTCTGAAGGGTGGGAGATCGCAGGCACGGCGCGCGACGACGCCAAGATCGCGCAACTCTGCGCTGCCGGTTACGACGTCACCCGCTTCTCCGGCACGAAAGACAACCCGGACCTGCCGCCGCTGCTCGAAAACACGACGCATCTTCTTCACTCGATTCCGCCGGGGCCGGACGGCGATCCGGTGCTTGCGTGCTATCGCGACGAGATCGCCAAGCTCGGCTCACTTGAATGGATCGGCTATCTCTCAACGGTCGGCGTCTATGGCGACCAGCAAGGCCGTTGGGTGGACGAGGAGACGACGCCCAAGCCGAACAGCGCGCGTACCGAGGCGCGCGTGAAGGCGGAGCAGGCCTGGCTCGATTTCGGGAAAGAGATCGGCGTGCCCGTGCAGGTGTTCCGGCTCGCCGGTATCTACGGCCCGGGGCGGAGCGTGTTCGACAAGCTTCGTGGCGGGGACCGCGCGGCGCATCAACAAGGGCGGCCAGGTGTTCAGCCGTATCCATGTTGCCGACATCGCATCCGTGCTCGAAGCCTCGATCGCGCGCCCGCGCGCAAGCGCCATCTACAACGTCGCCGATGACGAGCCGGCCGCACCCGGCGACGTGGTGGCCTACGCCGCCGAGATGATCGGGGCGACGCCGCCGCCTGAGATCGCATTCGAAGACGCCGACCTCACGCCCATGGCGCGGAGCTTCTACGAAGGAAGCCGGCGCATCGGCAATGCGTTGATCAAGTCGGAGCTGGGCGTCGCGCTTCGCTACCCCACCTACCGCGAAGGGCTGGCGTCGCTTCTTCCGGCTAAGCCTTAGCAGTCTCGATCAGCGCGGCGATGGTGCGCTCCAGGCGGCGCAGGTCTTCAGGATCTGACAGGCGGTGCCCGGCGTCCTTGACGAGGGTCAGCTCGACGTCGCCGCCCGCAATGAGATCGACAAGCTCCAGCGCGTGGCGCCACGGCACATCGGGATCGCGCATGCCTTGGATGATGCGGACCGGTGCGCCGACGTCGACACCACCGGCGAGGAGATGGTTGCGGCCCTCCTCGATGAGGATCTTGGTGATGGGGTAAGGCTCGTCGTAGTTCGACGGTGCGTAGTAGACGCCTTCCGTCTCGACTTTGTCCCGCGTCTTCTCCGACATCTTGTCCCACATCAGCGTCTCGGTCATGTCCCAGGCGGGCGCGATGAGGGCGAGACCGGCAAGGCGCGTGTCACCCGCCTTGCGCCAGAGCGCGTGCGAGGAGAAGCGCGATCCAGCCCCCCAAGGACGAGCCCACCAGGACGATTGGCCGCGCGCCGATCAGGTCGAGAACGGCGGTGGCCTCTTCGAGCCAATCGCCGATCGCGGCTTCGAGCAGGGTCCCGTCCGACTGCCCATGTCCGGAATAGTCGAAACAGAGCATGGCGTGGCCTTCCCGACGGGCCCAATCGCCAAGCGCGACCACCTTGGTCCCTGCCATGTCGGAGAGGAAACCGGACAACCAGAACAGGACCGCGCCCTTCTCGCCGCCGCGATCCTCAAAGCGATAGGCGATGCGGCGCCGTTTCGGCCCTTGGCCAACCTCGAGGAATTGTGGTTCTTGCTGATCCATTCGAACTCGCTGTTGCAACAACAAGGCTTTTCGCCAAAGACATGCCGGTGACGGAAAAGCTGACCATATTGCAGGTCGTGCCGCGGCTCGAGACCGGGGGCAGCGAGCAAGCGACCGTCGAGATCACCGAGGCGCTCACCCGCGCCGGCGCGAAGGCTCTGGTTGCCACCGAAGGGGGTCGGATGGCAACCGCGGTGACGCAAGCCGGCGGGGAGATCATCCGTTTCCCCCTGGCGAGCAAAAACCCAGCTACCATGCTCGCCAATGCGCGGCGGCTGGCGAAACTCGTCGCCGACCACAACGTTTCGCTGGTCCATGCGCGAAGCCGCGCGCCGGCGTGGAGCGCGTTCTTCGCCGCGCGCAGGACCGGACGCCCCTTCGTTACGACCTATCACGGCGCCTATAGCAGCCGCGTGCCGCTCAAGACGTTCTATAGCGGCGTCATGGCGCGGGGCGACCGAGTCATCGCCAATTCCCGCTACACGGCTGCGCTCATCGCGGCGCGGCATCACGTGCCGATGGCACGCATGAGGGTGATCTATCGCGGCATCGACCTTTCACGCTTTACGCCTGACGCCGTTGCGCAGGACCGCCTCGACAGACTCCGCGCCGCATGGGGCGTCAAGGAAGGCCAGCCGATCGTCTTGCACGCCGCCCGGCTGACGAGCTGGAAGGGGCAAGCCTATGTCATCGACGCGGCGCAGCGGCTGCGCGCGGCGAACAAACTCGGTGAGGCCGTGTTCATCCTCGCGGGCGACGCCCAGGGGCGCGACGCCTACCGGCAGGAGCTTGCGGACCGCATCGAGGGAGCCGGCCTTGGGGATCGCGTGCGGCTCGTCGGCCACTGCGACGACATGCCGGCCGCGTTCACGCTCGCCCATGTGGCGCTCATTGCCTCGACGAGCGCTGAGACCTTCGGTCGGACCAGCATCGAATCACAGGCCATGGGCTGTCCGGTGGTCCTTACCGATATCGGGGCGGCTCCCGAGAATGTGATCCCGGCCGGCGCTACTGCCGACTTCACGGGCTGGGTTGTGCCGGCGGCCAATTCCACCGCGCTCGCCAACGCGATCGGCGCAGCTCTGGCGCTGTCTCCGGCCGAGCGCGCCGCGCTCGGTACACGCGCACGCGATCACGTTACCGCTCAGTTTGCACTGGAGAAAATGCAGCGGGCGACGCTTGCGGTCTATGACGAGTTGCTCGGCTCGGACCTCGCGGCGCGGTTGCGCTAACGCGGACGGCGGCAGGTCGCCTCAACCCTGGGTGTGACTCACCCACGCGCCCTTACGGCCTGTGCGACCTTGCTGCACTTGCAGGATCCAACGGGTGCCCCATTTTGAACCAAGGCACGCCCCATTCGGAACTAAAGATCGAAAGCTATTGTTAAGCATGCGGGTGGCAACCTCATGCGGGTGGCAACCTTCAGGAATGTCGGCGGGGGTAATGTCAGAGAGTTCAGCTCGTTACAGCGCAGCGCGTGAGACTGGCTCGCCAGTCCATTTCATCTATCACGTTCCGAAGTGCGCTGGCCGCACGATTGACCTTCACTTGGCGCTCGCTCTCCCGCAGTCGGCTTATCATCGCACGCGCAAGAGACGGGGGCTCGGCCGGTTCATCACCCGCTACGACCGCACCGACTTGCCCGATCCTCGGAAGGCGCAGGTTGTCGGCGGGCACTTTCTCGGGATGTCGATCGACTCGCTATTTGCGGGCCGTCAGATCAAGCGCAGCATCCTGTTGCGAGATCCGGCAAGTCACTTCGTGTCCTACTACAACTACCGGATGGCGCGATATATCTCGGAGGGGTTTCAGCCCTATGGTCTCGACGTGGCTTATGGCGCGACCCAGCGGAACTTCATCACGCACTACATCCTGAAGAATTTCCTCGAGCTGTCTTGGTCGCGAATCGCCAGCCTTTCCGATTATGACAAGTACGAAATCGCGAATGCGTTTCTGGCGACCTTTTGGTTCGTCGGCGACTATAGGCTTTGCGATGACTTCATCACCGGCCTGAGCGACAGGCTCGGGATCTCGGCCAGTGCCACACCGCGGAACACCTGCGCCGAACTCGTACAAAGCGTCGGATGGACGCCCCTCACAATGGATCGGCTTTCACCTCGCATGGTCGCCGACATTCAGGCGGAAAACGCACTCGATCAGAGATTGTGGGAGACATGGCGCGAGGCGCGGCACGACACGAGTTCAGTCCGTCCCCGCCCGCTCGAAGCCCGCTCCTCAAGCTTCATCGGCAACGAGGCCAGCCGCTTCGTGAATCAGATTTTGCGGCGCGTGCAGCGGCGGTGGGGCAGCTTCGATCCCGCACCGGTCCCGGTCCTGCGCGGAGACGGGGCAACGCCGGCGTGAGAACCGCTTTCTCGCTCAGGTTCGAAGTGCTATCTACCTGACCTTCAGGCGATCGCGCTGGCGCTTGGCCAGTCCTCCAGAAACCAATGCTGACAATGGTAAAGTCCGCTTCCCGGCGTGAGCCTGCAATTATCCGCACGCTTTTCTTTCTCGCACCCCTCATCACGCTTATCGCGCCGCGGATGACTGTCACCATGCTCATCGTCCTGGCGGCGGCGACCGTGCTCATCGCGGTCAATCATGGACAGAGCCTCAAGAAGCTTTTCCGGTTCAATCTCGAGCTGGCTCTGTTCGCCGTCGTGGCCGGCTATCTGCTCATCAATGCGACATGGTCGCTGGACCCGACGAATGCCTTCACCAAGGTGGCCTGGTTCGCAGGCGTGGTGCTCATGACCTTTGCCGCGTGCCGCGCGCTCCGGACGTGGCCGCAGGAGCAGATCCGCATCGCGGTAAACTCCTTCCTGATCGGGCTCGCAGCTGGTATCGCCTTCGTCCTCGTCGCAATCATGACCGACGCCCTGCCCCATCGGCTGCTGTATAACGCGCTGCCGATTACGCGGCCGGACGGCACCAAACATCTCGTCATTCGAGACGGCCAGATCGTCAAGATTGCTGCCCTTGAGTTCAATCGAAATGTGGCGGTGATGCTCCTGATGCTTTGGTCCGCACTGTTGTGCTTGGTGCAGTTCAAGCACAAACGCTGGCGGACTTTCGCCATGGTTGGGCTTTTCCTGGTCGCTACGGCCGCAATCTTCTTGTCGCGGCACGAGTCGTCGAAAGTTGGCCTCCTGTTCAGCGCGATCGCGTTCGCGCTGGCCTTGCCCTGGCCCACGGCCATGCGACGTGCAATTTGGATCGGTTGGTGCCTTGCTTTCGTGCTGGTTGTCCCGTTGTCATTGGCTGCGTTCAAGGCGCAACTCCATGAAGCCGAGTGGCTTCAGTTCTCCGCCAAAGCCCGCATCATCTTGTGGGCCTATACGGCAGAGCAGATCCCAAAAGCTCCGATTCTCGGTATCGGCCTTACCTCGACCCGCAAGATAGATCTTGATCCGGAGACGCGATTGGAGGCCATCAAGCCCAAAGGGTTTGTCTATGCTTGGCGCGCGGGGCCACACGCTCACAACGAGTTCCTGCAAACCTGGTACGAGCTTGGCGCCATCGGGGTCGTTCTCCTCATGGTCGCCGGATCGTCGGTCATCCTCTCCGTCAGGTTCCTGCCGGTGCCGACGCAGGCCTACGTGCTTGCCCAAATCACGGCGTTTGTGATGATCGCCGCGTTCGCATGGGGCATGTGGCAAAGCTGGTTGATGGCTCTGACTGGACTTACTGCGCTTTATGCTGCATTAGCCGTCAACTTCTATCGGGTCGAGGAACTCGCCCCTACGCCTACCGCTGACATACCGGCCCCGCCGTCCTGATGGCGCGCGGTGTGACTTGTCAGGCCTATTTGCCATCCTGTAGAACTTTCGGGCTCAGCATTCGTTTAACCGCGCGCCCCGTGCCTCGCCGCGGCGAGGGCGTCAGTTCACTAGAGGAGAATGAAACATCGTAAGACGGCCCATGAAGCTCACCCCCGACCGGGGAGGCCCTCGTGTCAACGAGGTTATCGACACTCCTAAAATCCAGCTCATTGACGCGACAGGTAACAATGTCGGTGTGGTCGACATTGAGGACGCGCTTGCGCGCGCTGTCGAAGCCGGCCTCGATCTCGTCGAGATCGCACCGAATTCCGAGCCGCCGGTGTGCAAGATCCTGGATTACGGCAAGTACAAATACCAGGCACAGAAGAAGGCCGCCGAGGCGCGCAAGAAGCAGCGCACCGTCGAGATCAAAGAGATCAAGATGCGGCCGAACATCGATACGCACGACTACGACGTGAAGATGCGCTCGATGAACCGGTTCTTCGAGGAAGGCGACAAGGTCAAGGTGACGTTGCGCTTCCGGGGCCGCGAGATGGCCCACCAGGACCTCGGCGTCCAGCTGCTCAACAAGGTAAAGGACGACACCGCGGAGATCGCCAAGGTGGAATCGGAGCCGCGGCTGGAAGGGCGCCAGATGGTGATGGTGCTGGCGCCGCGCTAGTTCGCTAGGCGCTGCGCGCCAGTTCCTCAGTCACGGCAGCCGCCGTCATAGGTTCTGGCCGTCCAAACAGAAAGCCTTGGCCGGCATCGCAACCAAGCGCGATCAGTTTGTCCAGCACGGCCTTCGTCTCGATGCCTTCGGCCGTGGTGCGCAGACCCAGCACACGGCCGAGGCTCACGATCGCCTCGACTAGCTTTTCGTCCTCCGCATCTTTCAGCATGTCGGTGACGAACGACTGATCGATCTTGATGGTGTCGAGCTGGAGCTCCCGCAAATGGTGCAGGCCCGAATAGCCCGTACCGAAATCGTCGAGGGCAATGCGCACGCCGAGATTGCGTAGGGACTTGAGCGTGGCTTTGGCTTCCTCCAGACGCTTCACCACAGCCGTCTCGGTGATCTCGATTTCGAGCCTCTGAGGCGGGAAGCCTGCCTCAGCAAGAATCGCCATAATTCTCTGCGCGAGCAGCGGATCGGCAAACTGCCGGGGCGAGAGATTTACGGACAGATAGATATGCGCTGGCCAGTTCTTGGCATCGCTGAC
The DNA here is from genome assembly GCA_963727165.1 of uncultured Alphaproteobacteria bacterium. GTDB lineage: Bacteria > Pseudomonadota > Alphaproteobacteria > Rhizobiales > Methyloligellaceae > Methyloceanibacter. The sequence continues at coordinate 6,022 of CAVSFJ010000005.1, read as the reverse complement.
GCCCCGGGCGAGCATCGAATCGGTAAGCGCTCCGATCAGGCCTGTGTCTTCGGCAATGGGGATGAACGCGTCGGGTTCGATCACGCCCATCGTGGGGTGCAGCCATCGCGCTAGAAGCTCGTAGCCGACGGTCTCTCGCGTGTGGAGATCCACGAGCGGCTGATAGTAGGGGACGATCTCGCCACGCGCCACGGCGCCCTTGATCTCCCGTTCGAGCCGGACCCTTTGCTGCAGCCGTTCATCCATATTGCTGTCGAAGAAGCGGTACCCTCCACGCCCCTCCGTCTTGGCGCGGTACATCGCCATGTCGGCCTGTCGGAGTACGGTTTCGACCGGACTGCCATCGCTGTACTTCCCCTCGCTGGCTTCGTGCCTTGGGTCATACATCGACACACCCGCGCTGGCGCCGACCTCGAGAGACAGGGCTGCGAGCTTTATCGGTCTCGGGATGTCATGGACGATGCGGCGCGCAACCCGAAGCGGCTGATCGTCGTCGTCCCCTGCGACGGTCATGATGATGCCGAACTCGTCACCACCGAGCCGCGCAACCACGCCCCTATCCTCGACGATCGCAACCAAGCGTTGGGCAGCGACACGCAGCACCTCATCGCCCAAGCGATGTCCGTAGAGATCGTTGATCGGTTTGAAGTAGTCCAAGTCGATCACGAACATGGCGCAGCGCTCGCCCTCGGCGAGGTTGCTGGCGCGGCTGTTGAACTCCTCGAGAAAACGGCGCCGGTTGGGAAGTCCGGTCAGGGCATCATGACGGGCAAGCCGTTGCGCCTCGCCTTCGGCCACACGCCGCTCCTGCATCTCCTTGCGCAAATCAATGATACGACGCGCCGAGAAGACGATGGCAGCAAGGCCGACGAAGAACAGAAGGGCGACCACCTCGTCGAGCTGGTAGTTTTCGTGGTTGCGGCTGTACTGGAAGAAGAGATCGTAGGCATCGATCCAGAGGAGGAACGCGTAGACCGGGACCGAGAGCGCCAGGATCATGATGAGGTCGCGTTGAGCTCGCGGCATCCCCTTCAGCCAATTTCGCAGCTTTTCAGCCAATTTTGTCGCTCCCGAGCCCCACTTGGGGTTGCACAGACTGCGCCGATGACACAATAACGTGTTGTTTGCTCAGCAGAATTCCGGCCAAGAATCCTACGAGCAGGGAGCGAAACAAGCGTTAAGCGGGTTGGTTAAGCCTTCCCCTCCGGCGGCGTATTGGGGCTTTCAACCGGCTAGAAATCCCCCTATAACGCGCCCTTCAAGGAGCCGCCCGGCAGGGCATGCCGTGGCGGCTCGCATGCTTTCCAGCATCACGTTCAAGAACGCCGGGCAGGCTTCGCGCCAGCCTCGGCCTCAAATCAAGGAAGCCAAATGCCCAAGCTCAAGTCCAAGAGCGGTGCCAAGAAGCGATTCAAGATCACGGCCACCGGCAAGGTGAAATGCGCCGCTGCCGGCAAGCAGCACGGCATGATCAAGCGGACCAACAAGTTCATCCGGAATGCCCGGGGGACCATGGTCCTTGCCGACGAAGACGCCAAGATCGTGAAGAAGAATTTCCTCCCCTATGCCCGCTAGGGCTCCAGGGCGAGACCAGCTTTAAGGAGCACTGCTATGTCCCGTGTGAAACGCGGCGTTACCTCCCATGCCCGGCACCGCAAGGTGCTGACCAAGGCCAAGGGCTATTACGGCCGCCGCAAGAACACCATCCGCGTCGCCAAACAGGCCGTCGAGAAGGCCGGCCAGTACGCCTATCGCGACCGCAAGGTGAAGAAGCGCACGTTCCGCGCCCTGTGGATCCAGCGCATCAACGCCGCCGCGCGCGCCAACGGCACGACCTACGGCCAGTTGATCAACGGCTTGAAAAAGGCCGGGATCGATCTCGACCGCAAGGTGCTGGCCGATATCGCCGTGCATGAGCCGCAAACCTTCCAGGGCCTGGTCGAAGCTGCCTCAGCTGCCGCGCGGGCGTGAGCCCCGCGTGGCCAGGCCAAGGGGAGCCTAAGCCATGAGCGCGCCTGAGCTCGACAGCCTCAAAGCCGAGTTGCTTGAGGCGGTCGCGCGCGCGTCCGATCTCGGCGCGCTCGAAGAGGTGCGCGTTGGCGCGCTCGGCAAGAAGGGCCGCGTCTCGGAGCTGATGGCCAGGCTCGGCGCCATGGCGCCCGAGGAACGCCGCGACTACGGCCAGGCCGTCAACGCGGTGAAGACCGCCGTCGCGCAAGCCCTCGAAGCCAGGCGCGAGACGCTGGCCGCCGCAGCCACCGCCGAGAAACTGGCGCACGAGCGCGCCGACGTCACGCTGCCTGTGCGCACAGGCCCGATCGCCGAGGGGCGCATCCACCCGGTGAGCCAGGTCACCGACGAGATCACCGAGATCTTCGCCGATATGGGTTTCCGAATCGCCGAAGGTCCCGACATCGAGACCGACTTCAACAACTTCACCGCGCTCAATATCCCGCCGGAGCATCCGGCGCGGCAGGACCACGACACGTTCTATTTTGCCGAAGGGCCTGACGGCACGCGGCCCGTGCTGCGCACGCATACGAGCCCGGTGCAAATCCGCACCATGCTGAAAGACAAGCCGCCTTTGCGCGTCATCGCGCCGGGCCGCGTCTATCGCTGCGACTCCGATCAGACCCACACGCCGATGTTCCACCAGGTGGAAGGGCTCGTCATCGACGAGGAGACCCATCTCGGGCATCTGAAATGGGTGCTGGAGGAGTTCTGCAAGGCATTCTTCGAGGTGCCGGAGGTGAAGATGCGCTTCCGCGCGAGCCATTTCCCATTCACCGAGCCGTCCATGGAAGTCGATATCGGCTACGCCAAGGTGGGCGATGAGATCCGTATCGGCGAAGGCGACCAGTGGCTCGAGATCCTGGGCTGCGGCATGGTGCATCCGAATGTGCTGAAGGCCGTGGACCTCGATCCCAAGAAGCATCAGGGCTTCGCCTTCGGCATGGGGATCGACCGCATCGCCATGTTGAAGTACGGCATGCCGGACTTGCGCGCGTTCTTCTCAGGCGACCTGCGCTGGCTCAAGCATTACGGCTTCGCACCGCTCGCCATTCCCACACTTGCCGCCGGGCTGAGCCGCTAGCCATGAAGTTCACGCTCGCATGGCTGAAAGAGCATCTCGACACGGAGGCCACCGTGGACGAGATCGCCGAGACGCTGACCCGCATCGGGCTCGAGGTGGAGGAGGTGTTCGATCCCGCCACGGCGCTCAAGGACTTCCGCGTGGCCGAAGTGGTGAAAGCCGAAAAGCATCCCGACGCCGACAAGCTCCAGGTCTTGGAGGTCAATACCGGCAAGGAGCGCCTGCAAGTCGTGTGCGGCGCGCCGAACGCGCGCGCTGGGCTCAAAGGTGTGTTCGCACCGGTCGGCGCTTACGTGCCGGGTATCGACCTCACGCTGACCAAGGCCAAGATCCGCGGCGTCGAATCGAACGGCATGATGCTGTCGGAGCGGGAGCTCGAACTGTCCGACGAGCATTCCGGCATTATCGAGCTTCCCGCCAAAGCAAGAGTTGGCAGCCCGGCGGCGAAGATGCTCGGCCTCGACGATGCGGTGTTCGACATCGCCATTACGCCGAACCGGCCCGACTGCCTCGGCGTGCGCGGCGTGGCCCGCGACCTTGCCGCGGCCAGCATCGGCAAGCTCAACAAGAACACGGTCAAGCCGGTCAAAGGCGGCTTCGACAACCCCGTTCCGATCAAGCTGGAATTCGCCAAGGAGGCGAAGGACGCCTGCCCCGTCTTCGCCGGGCGGCTTGGTGCGCGGTGTCAAGAACGGCCCGAGCCCGGACTGGCTGCAGCGGCGGCTGAAGGCCATTGGTCTTCGCCCCATCAACGCGCTGGTCGATATCACCAACTACATCTCTTACGACCGCGCGCGCCCGCTTCACGTCTATGACGCAGACAAGCTCACCGGCGCGATCCGCGCGCGGCTCGGCAAGGCGGGCGAGAAATTCCTCGCGCTCGACGGCAAGACCTACGAAGTCGACGGCGAGATGTGCGTGATCGCCGACGAGGCCCGCGTCCTCGGCTTGGGCGGCGTGATGGGCGGCGAGGACACCGGCTGCACCGAGGAGACGACCAACGTCTTCATCGAGTCGGCCTATTTCGATCCGAAGCGCACGGCGCGCACGGGACGGACGCTGAACATCCAGTCCGATGCGCGCTTCCGCTTCGAGCGCGGCGTCGATCCGGAGTTCGTGGTGCCGGGGCTCGAGCTTGCCACGCAGATGGTGCTCGACCTGTGTGGCGGTGAAGCCAGCACCGTCACGGTCGCCGGCAAGACGCCGAAGCCGAACCCGCCCTTCAAGTTCGACATGACCCTGATCAGCCGCCTGAGCGGACTGTCGCTGCCTCATCGTGACATCAGGCGGAAGTTCTCAGCGCTCGGCGTCAAGCTCGAGGGCAAGGCCAATGTGCTGAAAGCCGCGCCGCCGTCATGGCGCCCGGACATTAGCGGGCCCGTCGATCTCGTCGAGGAGGTGGTACGCCTCACCGGCGTCGATCACGTGCCGGCGACGCCGCTCGAACGCACCTCAGGCGTGGCGGCGCCCGTGCTGACCGACCTGCAAGCGCGACAGAAGCTCGTGCGCCGGCTGCTTGCCGCGCGGGGCTTGGTCGAAGCTGTCACCTGGTCGTTCATCCCCGTTACCGAGGCCAAGCTGTTTGGCGGCGGCCAGCCCGCACTTACCCTCGACAATCCCATCTCCACCGAGCTTGCGCAGATGCGGCCGAGCCTGCTGCCCGGGCTCATCAGCGCCGCCAAGCGGAATCGCGACCGTGGCTTCGCCGACGGCGCCCTGTTCGAGCTCGGCCAGGCCTATCGGGGCGCTAGCCCTGAGGACCAATATGTCGCCGCGACCGGCGTGCGCTTCGGCAATTCGGCGCTTCAGGGCTCTGGCCGGCACTGGTCGGGCGAGGCGCCCGCCGCCGACTGGGTGGCGGTCAAGGCCGACGCTATCGCCGCGCTGTCCGCGCTTGGCCTCAACCAAGCCAATGTCCAGGTGGCCCGCGAGGCGCCTTCTTGGTTCCATCCCGGCCGCTCCGGCGCGCTCAAGCTAGGCCCCAAGGTCACGCTCGGCGTGTTCGGCGAGTTGCATCCGGACATCTTGGCCGCGCTCGATGCCGAGGCCCCCATGGCGGCCTTCGAGCTCTACCTCGACAATCTGCCGCCGGCGAAGCGCAAGGGCACGGCGAAGCCGGCGCTCGAAGCGTCCGACCTCCAGGCGGTGCGGCGCGACTTCGCCTTCCTGGTCGATCGCGACGTTGCCGCAGGCGACGTGGTCCGTGCCGCGTCGGGCGCCGACCGGGCGCTGATCACTGACGTTGGCGTGTTCGACGTCTTCACCGGCCAGGGCGTGCCAGAGGGCAAGAAGTCGCTCGCCATCGAGGTGACGCTCCAGCCGCGCGACAAGACGCTGACCGACGCGGAGATCGACGCCGTGGCGGAGAAGGTCGTGGCCGCGGTCGTCAAAGCGACCGGCGGCGAGTTGCGCGGCTAGCGTTAGAACTGGCCGAAGCCGAAGATCCCCTTCGACTTGCGGCGCTTCTTCTTTCACCCGCGCCATAGAACGGCTTGTCGGCGCAAGCGCTCGCGAGTTGGCGGGCGAGCTGTTTGGGGATCGCGGGCGCCGGGTGCCAAGCGGCGCAGAGCGCGCCGACTTTGCCGCCAAGTGAGGCCGCGCTGGCTGCGCAATAGAGCCCCGAGCCGTCCTGCCGCGGCGTGAAGCGCACGCCTTCCGCTTGTCTCCCGTCGCCGAGCTGCGCGCCGAGATAGTTCAGCGCGTAGATGCGCCGCGCGCTTTGCTGCGGGGGGAAGCGCTCGGGCCGCACATTGGTCTTGGTGAGCGGGATCGCCTCGATGGCCTCGACCTGCCAGTGCCCGTCAAGGCGCGCGAGATGCACCTTCGCCATGAGCCCGTAGTCACGGCAGATGCCGAAGCGGCTCATCTCGGCGGTGCCCGGGATGCATGAAGTTGCCCAGCCCATAGAAGATCAGCGAGTTGCCCACA
>CAVSFJ010000004.1:0-97874 GCA_963727165.1 uncultured Alphaproteobacteria bacterium | reverse complement strand
CGCACAGGCCAAAGCTACTGCAGCGCGGCGCGGGCTCTCTCTTCAAGACGCGCGTGGATGGCACTTGCTTGGTCGAGGAGCGCCGCGTTCGCCACAGGTCCGGCTTCCGTGTCCCGCAGGCTGAAGGTCTCGCATGGATTGCCGGTCTCTTCGACACCGGCCATCTCCCTCAGACGGCGCCACACCGCCTCGCTCCGGCATAAGTCTTCATAAGAGACGAAGATCGCATCGGCCGGCGCGGTGCGTTCCAGCCACCCATAAGTCTGACACCACATTTCGAGCCAGTACTCGATCTCGTCCGGAACATGCCGCGCGAGCCGTGCCGCCCCGTCCGCATCGAACTGAAAGGGCCGATGGTCGAGTCCGAACTCGTGATGCACGAGCCATCTCATATAGGACCGGACGAAGGGGTCTTCCGTCTGCGCTTGCGAGAAATTGCGGTGTTGCCGCAGCAAGGACTGCGCGTGCGCCACTGGATGGCGAAACGGAATGAGAATGAGCGCACGGGGAAAGGCCGCGCGAATCGTGCCGAGCCGCAAGATGTTGTTGTTGTTCTTGCAGAGATAGCGCCGGGCTTGACCCGCTTGCGCATTGAGGACCGCGTTGACATAGCGCACATAGTCCCACGTGGTTTCCGCATCGGGCTCATGCGGCGTGAGATGCGTCTTGCCGATATAGCCCGCACCGGCGAAGACCCGCCAAAAGACCTCGTCGAGGCTTTCGGGACTGTCAGCGTCGATGAGAATGCGATCGCCATGCGCCCGCTCTGACGCCGCGACCGTCCGCCTCGAGGACTGCGCAACCCTGCCCCACAGATTTGGCGCAAGCACGAAGGGCATGTCTCGATAGGTCAACGAGCGGTACGCGCCCGTTCCGTAGAACCGGCGCATCAGTATGGTCGTGCCGGCCCGCGCTAAACCGGCGACGAACACATGAGGCGCCTCGACGATGTCCTTGGGATCCGAGCCGACCAATTGCTGATCGATGTCGAAGCTCATCTCGGCAATCGGCGCCGCTTGCAACGCTAACCGGTGCAGGGCCCGATCAATGAGGCGATAGGTGGCCACGGACGATCGATCCTCGCGCATACGCGTAGAGGCTGGCAAAGACGGCGCTGAAGACGATGCCGCGCCAGCTCAGAATGAAACGCTCAAACCCGTTGAAGCCTTGCTCGAAAGCAAGGACCAGCACCGCGCCGACGCCGAACAGAACGATCAGCAGCCCCGCGAGCTTGAGGGAGGAGAGGAACGTGGCCTGCGCATAAGCGCCGAGCGCCTTCTCCTTCCAATGGTCCGACACTGCCCCGGCGCGCACCACATGAACGGCTTTGCCGCTGCACCGGACCGCGCCCGCGGCCGCATCGGCGAAGGGCAAGCGGAACGCAAGTTCCACCAGCACGATGCACAGAAGCGTGGTCAGGACCCAGTTCAAGAGCTGCCTGCACTCCCCGCGGCCCCTCGATGCGTCTGCGGCTTGGCGCCTTTGAACTTCTTGATGACCCGCTTCACCGGGTACCAAAGGATCGCGAAGAAGGCCATGACCACCGAGGCCAGGAATCCGAGGACCACCGCAACCGCGCCTGCTCCTGCGCCCGGGCCGATATAGGCGTATGCCGGCGACGCCGCGAGCATCACCGGCAGCATGAGAAGGATGACTAACCGCTTGTTGGACATTTCCAGCTCCCGATATCGAAATAGTCGCGAGGCAACCACTTCATCTCGGAGATGGTGTAGTTGGTCGTCTCGCTGCCAGGCTTCGTGTCGGCGATTTCAAAAACGACGTCGCCGTCGCCGTCGACCTCGAACGCGCGGCCTTGTTGCGGACTGGTGATCTCCAGCGCGCCATCGGCGAGCACCTGATGCTTGCCGCGAATCCGCGTGTAGAAGTCGTTCTTCCTGCCGTCGAAAAGCGTTCTCTCTTTCATCGTGGCGGGATCGAGCGCGACGATCTCGCTGAAGTCGCGGCTCATCCTGTTGTCCAGCGCCGAGATTTCGCCCGAGGGCAGCCAATCCGGATCATGCTGGCGTTGGGTCTGCCCGATCCGCCACCACTTCACCTTCAGCGTATCGGGATCGAGGACGAAGATGAGGTTCAGCGACCGGGCGCTCACCAAGAGATCGCCGGCTTCAAATCCTTCGAATTTGTCTGCGATGGCGCTCGGCAGTGGATCGACGTCGTTGAGATGGATCGGATCGTCCATCCACTTTCCGGTCGTGTTGCGATTGTTCTGCCCCAGGTGAAGCGCGTGCTTGCGGCGGATTTCGAGAATGTCGATCATCGGGTTCTTGGCGATGACGTCGTCCATCGAGATTTTCCGAAGCACGGTCCCGTCCTTGACGGCGACTTGCGCAATCGTGTCTCCGGAGCTGAGCGTCCACACCGTGTCGCCGGCTTCGTCCAAAGTCACCGCGTGATTGAACGTCCCGCCCGTGCTCCATAGGCGATCGCCGCAGGCGTTGATGCGCTGCAAGGAGATGCTGCCGTCGAAGGTGAAGACGAGCGAGCCATCCTTCAAAACATCCAGCCCATGGACGAACTTTCGGTATTTGGGGCGTGGAGTCTTGCCGTCGACGGGGACCTCGTCGAGCGTCCATTTGCGCACGATTTTGAGATCGGGAGACATCAGGAGAGCCGCATTCTCCATCTCGCCGTCGATGGTGAACGCGCCGGCAATAAGCCGCCAGCCGTCCGTCATCTTCGGCCGGTCGGCCCGCATGAGGAGGCCATCGACCTTGATCCCGGGCGCCGTCGGAACCGGGACAAATCCGGAGTAGTCGGTGTTCTTGTCGCGCGTCACCCGAATCTGTTCGTCCCGGTAATCGCCCGAAGCGTAGCTCACGAGCTCCACGACCACCTGTTCGACGAGGCCGGTAAAGTTCGCAATCCGAATGGCCACCCGCCCCAGCATGCCGCTTCGATCGTCGTCACCGTAGGTCGACTTCACCGCCCAGCCGAACGCCATGGTGAAGAGGAGCCAGACGAGCAGGCAAAGGAGGAAGAACCACAAAGGTATTGGCCGTCCCACGTCGGCGCCTTCTCCCTTTCGTCTCTGGTCTGCGCATGCCGCGCCCGTGCTTGAATGAGCTCCGTTTTGACCCTGGGATGATTAAAATGGGTTCAACAGGAGGTGGGGCGCCCGCGGCCAGCGACGATCTGAGGCACGTCAGGGCTTACGCGCAAAGCCTCGCGCCCGATCCCGAGGATCGGACCCTAGCTCTTGCTGATTGTCTGAGAAGTGGCGCCCCGTAGGGGAATCGAACCCCTGTTTCCGGCGTGAGAGGCCGGCGTCCTAGGCCTCTAGACGAACGGGGCCAGCGCGCGAGCGAGAAGCTATAGCTTGCCGCCCGGATGGCGATCAAGGCTTATTGGGCCTTGAGCCTGATGCGGGAAATGACCTTGCCGGTCGGCACGTCGATGACGAGGACCTCCGGCCCGGTGCTGGACTTTAGATGGAGCGCCAGCCGGTCGCCATCAAGGGCCATGGACGTGACCGTGGCGCCGGAAGGGATGGCAAGCTCCGTCTGAGCCCCTGGCAACACCGCTGCGGCAGGCGCAGGCGTTTGTGCTTTCTTATCCCCGAGCTGCGAGGCCTGGTACATGATCCCCGCCACCACGACGGCGAAGCCGCCGACGAGCAGGATGCCCATGACGATCACGGCGATCTTCAACGCCCGCACCTGGCGCGGGGTGAACACCGTTCCCGGCAAAGGCGTATTGTCAGGCCCGCTCGCCACCGCCATCGTCTAAAAGACCTTTGATGCCAAGATCACACCAGCCGCCTGCCGAACTGCTAAGCGCCGAAGTGGATGAGAGCCACGCCGGGATGAGGCTCGACCGCTTCTTGAGCGCGGCCTTGCCGCAGCTGAGCCGTACCCGCGTGCAGGCGCTGATCAAAGAGGGCCAGGTCGCCGCACGCGGCGCGACCATAGAGGACGCCAAATATAGGGTCAAACCGGGCGAGTGCTTCGAGCTTGCCGTGCCGCCCGCCGCCGAGACGACGCTTGCCGCGGAAGCCATCCCCCTCGACATCGTCTACGAGGACGACGCCCTGATCGTCATCGACAAGCCCGCGGGCCTCGTCGTGCATCCCGGCGCCGGCCAGCCCGCCGGCACCCTCGTCAACGCGCTCATTGCCCATTGCGGCAAGAGCCTGTCCGGTATCGGCGGCGTGGCGCGGCCCGGCATCGTCCACCGCCTCGACAAGGAGACGAGCGGACTCATGGTCGTGGCCAAGACCGACCAGGCGCACCGGGCGCTCGCCGAGCAATTCGCCGATCACGGCCGCACGGGCGAACTGGAGCGCGGCTATCTGGCGCTGGTGTGGGGCGCACTATCAAAGCCGCAAGGCCGCATCGAGGCCCCCATCGGACGTCATCCCACGAGCCGCACCAAGATGGCGGTACTGCCGCCTGAGAAGGGACGGCACGCGGTGACCTATTGGCGGGTGTTGGAGACATACGGGCACGACAAGGACGGCCCCATCGCCTCGCTCGTGGAATGCGTGCTGGAGACCGGCCGCACCCACCAGGTGCGCGTGCATCTGGCCCATATTGGGCACCCGCTGATCGGGGACCCGCTCTACGGCCGCGGCTTTAAGTCAAAGCTGAAAAAGCTTCCACAGGCCGCGCAAACCAAGTTTGCAGCACTCAACCGCCAAGCCCTTCATGCGGAACGGCTTGTATTCGTGCACCCGGTGACCGGCACCTTACTGGAATTTAATAGTCCGCTGCCCCACGACCTCGCCGAGATTGCGGATACACTCAAGCAACTGTGATGACTGCTGCCTTTTGCACTTTGGGCAAAGCTCCTATAGAGGAGAGTTATAGGGGGGCGGTTTTAAACGGGAAGAGTACGATCGCTTGAGGTCGTTGGAGACGGGTTCCATGGCCGCCAGAAGTTTACCGAGCGTGAGTGCCCATGGCGGGCTGACACGCTACCTTGAAGAAATCAGACAGTTCCCAATGCTGGAGCCGCAGCAGGAGTACATGCTCGCCAAGAGTTGGCGCGAGCATGGCGACCGCGACGCCGCGCACCAGCTCGTCACCTCGCATTTGCGGCTCGTGGCGCGTATCGCCATGGGCTATCGCGGCTACGGGCTGCCCGTGGGCGAAGTGATCTCCGAAGGCAATGTCGGGCTGATGCAGGCCGTGAAGCGCTTCGATCCCGACAAAGGCTTCCGTCTTGCCACCTATGCCATGTGGTGGATCCGCGCCGCGATTCAGGAATACATCCTGCGCTCGTGGAGCCTGGTGAAGATGGGCACCACGGCAGCGCAGAAGAAGCTGTTCTTCAACCTGCGCAAGATCAAGGGCCAGCTGAAGGCGCTCGACGAAGGCGACCTCCGCCCCGATCAGGTGAAGCAGATCGCCACGCGTCTCGGTGTGAGCGAGGACGACGTCGTATCCATGAACCGGCGACTTGGCGGCGACTCGTCGCTCAATGCGCCGGTTCGCAACGACGCCGAGAGCGGCGAGTGGATGGATTGGCTGGTCGATGACAAGGCCGTCGATCAGGAGACCGCGCTCGCCGAGTCCGAGGAGAAAGAGCAGCGCCGCGGCATGTTGCATGATGCGCTGGAAGGGCTGAACGAGCGCGAGCGCCGCGTGTTCGAGGCGCGCCGCCTCGCCGAGGATCCGCTGACGCTGGAGCAGCTTTCCGCCGAGTTCGGTGTCTCCCGCGAGCGCATCCGCCAGATCGAGGTGCGAGCCTTCGAGAAGGTGCAGAAGGCCGTGCAGAAGGCGGCGGCCGCAGCCGAGCCTGAGCCGGTCGAGTAGCGCTTCCTCTGGTTCCTACTCTGCTAGATTCGTCATTGCCGGCTCGACCCGGCAATCCAGTCATTGGCATCTCATCCGCTGAGAGGTAACGGCGTGGATGCCCGCATCAAGTCCGGGCATGACGGTTCACTGGAACGGGGGTTGGGGGGACCGGGTGAAACATCTCACCGTCAGCGGCATCGAGATCGCCTATCTCGACGAGGGCAAAGGGCCGTGCGCCATGCTCGGCCATTGCTCCAGCGCCTCGCACAAAGAATGGCTGCCGCTGATCGAGACCCTGAAGAACGACTGGCGCGTGCTCGCTCCCGACTTCATCGGCTACGGCCAGTCCGATCCCTGGCCAATCGACAAGCCCTTCTCGATCGAGGCCGACGTGAAGGTCCTGCTGGGGCTGGCCAAGAAGACCAAGAGCCCACTCCATCTCGTCGGCCATTCTTATGGCGCGGCACTGGCGCTTGAGGCTGCGCGCAAGCTGGGCGATCGCGTGAAAAGCCTCACATTGGTCGAGCCCGTCTCCTTCCATCTGTTACGCATCGAGAACCGCCCCGAATGGAAGGACGTCGAGAAGCTCGGCCTCTCGGTGCTCGAGCCGGTGGCCAAGGGCGACGACCGCAAAGCCGCCGCCGCCTTCATGAGCTACTGGCTCGGCCGCTGGCGCTGGTGGCTGGCGCCCGAACGCTTCAAGAACGCCATCGCCACCACGATTCCCAAGGTCGCGCTCGAGTTCTCTATCGCCATCGACGCCCAGACCACGCTTCAGGACTATGCGGAGATCACGGCACCGACCCTGCTGATCGTTGGCGGCAAGACGCGGGCGCCGACCCGCGCGGTCGTCGAGCTTCTCGGCGGGGCTCTGCCAAACGCGAAAGTGGAGACGCTGAAAGGCGCAGGCCACATGAGCCCGTTCACGCACCCCACCGAGCTCAACCGGATGATCCTCGATCACCTCGCTGCTCGCCGCTAGCGGTGTCGTCCCCCGGAAGTTCCTCGACGTCCTTGGCGAACAGCTCTTCCAGTTCCTTCGCCTGCGACAGCGCGTTGGCGCGGACCTTCTCCACATCCGTGTAGTACTGGTAGTCGTCGTAGAGCCGCTTCTCGTCGAGACGCTTGAACGTCTCCGTCAAACGCCTGACCTCCGCCTCCTTCAAGCCGAGACCGCGCAACAGATCCTTGGTCAGCTCGAGTGCCGCGAGGAACGTCTCGCGCTCGATGATGGTGACGCCGAGATCCATGAGCTTATGCACATGGGTGCGGTCCCGCGCCCGCGCATAGATCGGCAAGTCCGGATAGTACTCGCGCACCATCTCGGCGACGCGCAAAGAGTGATCGATATTGTCGATGGCGAGCACGAAGGCGCGCGCCTTGGGGGCGCCCGCCGCGCGCAAGATGTCGAGCCGGCCGGCGTCGCCATAGTAGATATCGGCGCCGAACCGTCTGACGAAGTCGACCTGGGCCACGCTGGTGTCGAGCGCGGTGAACGGGATATGGCGCGCGCGCAGCACGCGGGCCACGATCTGACCGAACCGTCCGAAGCCGGCGATGATCACGTGCCCATCCCCCTCGGGCGGCATCTCGTATTCGGGCGGTTCGGGCTTCAACGCCCGCGACACCATGTCGTCGATGACCAGACAGCAGTCGGCGTCGTCGCCATCGACAGCGTCACCGCCAGCGTGAGCAGACTCGCAATGTCCCGCCCGATCACGCCCTCGAAGACACCGACCGAGAACAAGACGAAGGCGAACTCGCCGCCTTGGCTGATCACCAAGCCGAGACGCCGCGCCGGGCCGTTGCCGATCCCCCACCAGCGCCCGAGGCCGTAAAGGATCGCTGCCTTGATGGCGACGAGGCCGACGACGATCGCCGCGAGCGCCCCAGGGCGGGCCACGAGTACGGAAAGGTCGATCGACATGCCGACGGCGATGAAGAACACCGCCAGCAGCAGCCCCTCGAACGGCGCGATATCCGCCTCGATCTGATGGCGGTATTCGGAATCGGCGAGCAGCGCGCCGGCGATGAACGAGCCGAGCGCCGCCGACAGCCCCACCGCCTCCATGATCAGCGCCACGCCTACCACCGTGAGCAGCGCGCTCGCGGTCATCGCCTCGCGCACGCCCGTGGCGGCGACGAAACGGTAGAGCCGGCTCAGCAAGAAGCGGCCGACGACAATCACCCCGACGATGGTGAGGATCGCGATACCCGCGCTGCCGAGATCCATGCTCGGTTCTTCGCCGCCGAGCGCGAACAGCGGCACCAACGCGATCAAGGGGATGGCGGCGAGGTCCTGGAACAGGAGCACGGAGAAGGCGAGCCGCCCATGGCGCGTGGTGAGCTCGCCCTTCTCCTCCAGAACCTGGAGCGCGAACGCCGTAGACGACAGCGACAGCGCCAGCCCGACGAACAGCGCCTGCCCGGTGGCGAGCCCGAGCGCCGCGCCGATCGTCGCCAGCACGAAAGACGTCGTAACGAGCTGCGCCGAGCCGAGGCCGAAAATCGCCGAGCGCAAGGCCCACAACCGCACCGGCCGGAGCTCGAGCCCGATCACGAACAGGAGCATCACCACGCCGAACTCGCCGAATTTGAGAACTTTCTCGACGTTATCGAGGGCGTAGAGCGGGCCCAGGACATAGGGGCCGATGACGACGCCGGCGGCCAGATAGCCGAGCACCGCGCCGATACGGAAGAAGCGACCGAGCGGTGCAGCAATAGCGGCAGCGGCCAGAAACACCGCCACCTGAATCAGCTGCGCCGTTGTCATGGTCGTCGTCCGCCCTCCAGTCCTTTCGGTAGCACGCCACAAGCCCGGCGCACTAGTCGAGAACCGTAAGGCTAGATAAGGCTAGAGCCGAAATGCACATGGCCGGGACGAGCCCGGCCATGCGAATGGTCTGGAGATCCGAAGTGCTCGCGCCTAGTCGCGGGGCACCCACAAATTCACGAACGGGGCGCGAATCCATGTGCCGCGCGGCCCCTTGCGCACCGTCGTGAACGGGGCATCGACATCCGTATAGGCATCATTCGTGTGGACGGACGTGGTCGGCGCCTCGACGTCGGTGGTTTCGCCGTTGCTGCGCCACCAGCGACGCTTGCGCCAGCCGGCCTCTTGGACCAGAGGCGTCCCGACCGTGGGCTTCGTGAGCCCGGCGGGACCGGCGGACGCCGGCACGGCAAGGAACAGGACGCCTGCGAAAAACGCCGCAAAACTGGAGATGATCAGTCGGGTCATCCTTCCTCCTTATCGAGGGTTCGGGGTTTGACTGTGATCGGCTGCTCTCAAGGTGTGGAATCAATGTGGCGACACGGTGCACCCCACGCAACCCCCAAACCTAGAGCCAACCTTTGTGTTTGAAGTAAATATAGGGCAACACCGCGAAGAGCACCATGAGCCCGAGCGCAAAGGGGTAGCCGAACAGCCAATCCAGCTCCGGCATAGTGTGGAAATTCATGCCGTAAATTGAGGCAACTAGGGTGGGCGGCAGAAACACCACCGCCGCCACCGAGAAGATCTTGATGATGTCGTTTTGCTGGATCTGGATCATGCCGAGCGTCGCATCGAGCAGGAAGACGATCTTGCCGGCCAAGAACGTGGCGTGATCGGTCAACGAACTCACGTCACGGGCAGCGGCGCGCACCCGCGACTGGAGGGGCTTGCCCTCCTTGCGCTCGTTGACAGCGTAGGCAAGAAACGTCAGCAGGCGACCCAGCGAGTGACAGCTCTCCCGCGCCTTCGAGGCGATCTCGCCCTCGCGCCCAATCGACTGCAACACCACGTCGAAGCGGCGCTGCCGCGAGGCGACTCCGCCTTCGTTTGTAAACACCGAATGGGACAACGTCTCGACCTGAGCCTGGATGCGCTCGATGAAGTCCGCAAGCCGATCGACGATGATATCGATCAGGCCGAGCAGCACGGCTGCGCTGTTGCCGAGATTCGTCTCTTGCCGATTGCACCGCGTGGCGAAGATGGCGAAGGCACGCGGCTCGGCGTAGCGGACAGTCACGGTCTTGGTTCCGGCGAGGATGAAGGTGACCGGAGTCGTCTTGGCCTCGGTCCCGTCACCGAGAAAGAGCAGCGTCGCCGTCATGAAGTAGGCGCCGTCCTCCTGGTAGAGACGGCTCGAGACCTCGATCTCCTGCTGCTCCTCGCGGGTCGGCACCTCGATGTTCAACGATTTCTCGACCTTCTCTTCTTCGTCTGGAGTCGGATTTCAGAAGGTCGATCCATACTGTTTGCTCTGTGATGCGGGGCAAACCCGTCTGCGCCTTTAGCTGGCCGTCGCGATAGTCGTAAATCGTGAGCATCGCCCCTCTCGCTCTCAAAAACTCTTCTATACCAAGGCCCGTATGTCCAGCGTGAGACATTGCATCCGGTAACGCCCGGCTAGTTCTTCTCCACGATGCAGGCCCCGCCGTCCTTACGCAGCGCCGCACAGATCTCGCGCGCATCGGCGCGGCTGTCGGCCCCGATCTGCACCTGATACAGCGCGCGCCGGCCGCGGCTCAAGTTCCGTACAGGAGTCACGAACGGCTCGCGGTCGGCTAACACGGAGACATGCTGGCGTCTGAGCCTGGCGAACATGGCGAGCGCCCTGGACTTGGAGAACGCGCTGGACACATGCGCGCCCCACGGCCGCCAAGCCCCGCTCGCCGTGAGCGGCTCGGTCTCGTACACGGCGCGCACCACCAGCGGCGCGAGCTTCTTGCACGACTCCTGCACTGTGTCGCCTTGTGTCTTCAACGTCTCGGGCAGCTCGGTCTCCGGCAGCTTCCACTCTTCGGCGGCGCGGCCGGTGACGAAAATCACGTAAGACCGCGTTTCCCACGGCAGCGTTCTGTTGCCCGCCAGCCAGCCGCGCACCCTCTCCTCGCCTGCATTGTAGGCGGCGGCCGCGAGCCCGAAATTGCCGAACTCCTTGTTGAGGTCCGCCAACAGGCTCGCCGAATGGACGATGGCCGATTTGGGCTCGAACGGATCGTCGAGCCCGCGATCCGCAGCCGTTCCCGGCATGAACTGGGCGATTCCTTCCGCACCCTTGGGACTGACGGCGTTGGGGTTGAAGCGGCTCTCCCGCCAGATCAGGCGCACGAAGGGCATCGGCGGCAAGCCCCGCGCCTCGGCCTGCTGCTGCATCAGCGGACACACCGTGTCCACGAAGGGCCGTGGTCCGGCGGCGGCAATGACCGGCCGCTTTGACGCCTGCGGACACACCTAGGATTTCGAAGGCGTCCGCGGCGTGCGCGGCGCAGGCACCGAAGAGCAGCCATGCGGAGAGAACGACTGCAAGCCCGCTCTGTCCGCCGGCAGCGCGACGCATGGAATTAGTTCTTCAGGACGATGCAGGCGCCGCCCGCCGCCTGGAGCTTGTCGCAGAGCTTTTCCGCGGCGTCGCGATTGTCGAGCGCGATGCGGGCGGAATAACGCAGATCCGGACCCATGCTGAGATTGCACGCGACGAGGACTGTCGGACTGTAGTCACCGAGGATGTCGGAATAGGCCTTCTGTGCCTGAGAGAACTCGTCGAGGGCGTCCTGCTTCGAGAACGCCGAAGCGATCTCGATGCCCCAAGGCGCATCGGTGTGGTCTGCGTCTCGAGGGGGTGCCGCGCCGTTGAGGCAAGGCAAGAGCGGATCAGCGGCCTCCATCGGCTCGGCCAGCGCCGGCCACGGCGCAAGCAGCAGAGCCAAGAAGGCGAAGGCAAGTGTCCTCATGGGCGGCCTCCTATGCCGAATCTCGCGCGTAGCATAGCTCAATCGGGCCAGGCACGGAGCGCCATGTCGGCGACGCGCTCGAGCTCCTTGCGGCTTGCCCCGGCAGCGGCCTGGATGGCCATGCCTTGCGTCACCGTGGAGAAATAGCGCGCGAGCGCAGCAGGGTCGGCATCTTCTGGGAGCTCGCCGTCGTCCTTCGCCTGCTTGAGGCGGTCGCGCATGGCCTTCTGGGTCGTCGCGCGCCGGGCATTGAGCTCGTCACGAATACATTGCGCGTGCTCACCGGCCCCGGCGATGCCTTGGACGAGAAGGCAACCGGCGGGGTTGGATTTGTCCGTCAGGACCCGGACGGTGCCGTGCAAGATGGCGGCGATCCCCTCCCGGGCGGTTCGCGCCGCGAGCGCCTCGCGGACGAAAGCGCCCTTCTTTTCGGCATAGCGGTCGAGCGCCCGGCGGAACAAAGCCTCCTTGTTGCCGAAGGCGGCATAGAGGCTCGGCGGATTGATGCCCATGGCCGCCGTCAGGTCGCAAATGCTCGTGCCCTCGTAGCCCTTGCGCCAGAACACTTCGAGCGCCCGGTCAAGCGCCTGTTCCGTATCGAAAGTTCGAGGGCGGCCAATCGCCACGTCGCGGTCTCCTGTGAGCTTCCCGATCCTCTATCACCTCCCATCTTTGTAGTGGTCGTTATATAATGCTCTTGACGATCCGGGTCCAGGTACATATGTAGCGATCACTTACATAATTCTTGAACGGGAGTGTGGACCTATGTCGAAGAAACTCACTGGAAAAGTGGCCCTGGTCACCGGCGGCTCGCGCGGCATCGGGGCGGCCATCGCCCAGGCCCTGGCCGAAGATGGCGCCGACGTCGCCATCAGCTACGCTGCGTCTGAGGACAAGGCTAACGCCGTGGTCGACGCGCTTCGCCAAAAAGGCGTACGCGCCCAAGCCTTCAAGGCCAACCAGGCCGACGCCGACGAGGTGAACAGTCTGGTTCAAGCCGTCGTCCGCGACTTCGGGCGCCTCGATATCCTGGTGAACAATGCCGGCGTGTTCGCCTTGGGCCAGGTGCACGACCGCGCCAACAACATCGCGGAACTCGATCGCATGTTCGCTGTCAATGTGGGCGGGGTCGCCACCGCGGTGCGGGCTGCTGCGCCGCTCATGGGCGACGGCGGCCGCATCATCTCCATCGGCTCGGTGGTGGGCGAGAGCACACCGTTCGCCGGTGCCGCCGACTACAGCGCAACGAAGGCCGCGCTGCTCGGTTACACCCGCGGCTGGGCGCGCGATCTCGGTCCCAAGGGCATCACCGTGAACACGGTGCAGCCGGGCCCGATCGACACGGATATGAATCCGGCGACGAACGGCGACTTCTCCGACACCCAGAAGGGCCTCACGGCGCTCGGCCGCTACGGCACTGCCGATGAGGTCGCTGCTGCGGTAGCGTTCCTCGCCGGTCCGAACGCCAGCTATATCACCGGCACGACATTGACGGTGGATGGCGGGTTCAACGCCTAAGACCATTTGTATGCAGGAGTAGGAGGTTTGCGATGATCGAGATCAGACCTTTCGACAAGCTTGGCGGTGCCGATCACGGCTGGCTCAAGGCCAAGCATCACTTCTCCTTCGCCCGCTATTACGACCCGGAGCGCTTGGGCCACGGAGCTTTGCGTGTGTGGAACGACGACGAGATCGCGCCCAACACCGGCTTCCCGCCTCACCCGCATGCGGAGATGGAGATCATCACCTATGTCCGTCAGGGCGCCATCACCCATGAGGACAGCCTGGGCAACAAAGGCCGCACCGCGGCGGGCGACGTCCAGGTGATGAGTGCCGGCTCCGGCATCCGTCACGCCGAGTACAACCGCGAAGACGAGCCGACCACGCTCTTCCAGATCTGGATCGAGCCTGGCGCGAAAGGCGGCGAGCCCTCTTGGGGCACGAAGCCCTTTCCCAAAGATGAGCGCTCGGGCCAGTTCGTGGCGCTCGCGAGCGGCTTTTCCGGCGACGGCGACGCGCTGCCGATCCGTGCCGATGCCCGCGTTCTCGGCGCCACGCTGAAAGCGGGCCAGACGGCGGAGTACCGGCTTGGCACGGCGCGGCACGCTTATCTCGTGCCCGCCGTGGGCCTCATCGAGGTCAATGGCGTCAAGGTCGGCCCGCGTGACGGCGTTGCCATCGAGGACGAAACGGCGCTGACCGTCAGAGCGCTCGAGGACTCAGAGATCGTTCTCGTCGACGCGAGCTAACCCTGCGAAACGGGGCGGTTCTCCACGAGAGGAGACCGCCCCGCCCCTTTTTCGGCAATGTCGCAGAGACGTCCCTAAATCGAAATCAGAACGACCCCGATCACGGCGGCGATCAGCCCGATGACCCGGTGCCAGGGCATCGCCTCGCCGAGCACCACCACGCCGAGCACGGCGCCGCCGACGATGAACATGCCGTAGACCGGCACGACGATATTGGCCGGTCCCAGCGCCAGCGCATGAAACAGGGAGCTGACCGCGACGGTGAGCGCAATGCCGCCGGCGATGGCCCATAGCAGCGGCGGCGTCTCCAGCTCGAAGATCAGCGCCTTCAGCTCACCGCGCCAGGCGACGACGCCAATTGCAAAAATGGCAACGATCGTGGTGGAAACCGCGAGCACCATATAGGTGGAGACGTTGCCGCTGCGCTCGGCGAGCTTCACGAACAGCGTCATGAGCGAGTACCCGGCCATGCCGAGCAACGCCCACAGCACATAGGATTGAATCACCGTCCCCCTCCGTCATCTGCCCCTTATAGGTCAGATGTCAGAGACCGTGATCGCCGCACTGTGTCAACTGCTGGGAGACGCCAGGCTTAGTCCTCGACAGAGGTCTGCGGCCGGTCTGAGCCGGGATCGAGCTCCTCATGCCACACGCCGTCCGCCGTCTCGTATTCGATGCCGACGGTTTCGCCCGGCACTCTCTGCTCGCCGGCGGCGCGCTTGGCCGCTTCGACTGCCGCCTCGTGGGTGGGGAACGTCTCGGAGAACGTGCCGCGCGCCTGGTAGGCCCAACCGTTCTCGTGACGAACAATCTTGTAGACGACCTTTGCCATCTTCTTCCTCCTCGCGCATCTATACTGTCGCACAATCGGCCGCGCGCACCAATGGTTCCTGGGGCGTGACAACTCGTGCAAAGGACGCAAGGAACGATGCCCATGAAAGTGATCGGCGCAGGCTTCGGACGCACCGGTACGATGTCGCTGAAACATGCGCTGGAGCAGCTCGGCTTCGCCCCCTGCTATCACATGATCGAGACACGCGAGCATCCCGAGCATGATGCCTTGTGGCTCGCGCTCGCCCGCGGAGAGTCGGACGACTGGCACGCGATCCTCGACGGCTACGCGGCGTCTGTCGACTGGCCCGCCATCATGATCTGGAAAGAGCTGGCCGCGGCCTATCCGCAAGCGAAGGTGATCCTTACCGTGCGCGATCCGGAACGCTGGTACGAAAGTGCGTCGAACACGATCTTCGCCAGGATGCGCGAGTTCCAAGCCGCCCTTGCCAGCGGCCCCGCTGAGGCCATCGACCCAGCGCGCCGCGCCCATATGCGCATGGTGAACGCTGTCGTCGTGGACAAGGCCTTCGGCGGCAGCCTCGACCGCGAGCACGCGATCCAGGTGTTCAACGCCCACATTGATGAGGTTCGCCGCACGATCCCGCCGGAGAGACTCCTGATTTATGAGTCCGGGCAAGGCTGGGAGCCGCTCTGCGGCTTTCTTGGCGTTCCGGTGCCGCAGACACCCTACCCCAAGGTCAACACGACGGACGACTTCGCCGCCCGCTTTCCCGCCCGCACCTAGACTTCCGCAGGCGATTCCTTTGCCCCGGGTATCGCGGCCGCTTCCTTGACACACTCACTGAGCGAGGTGAGGACAGAGTGCCTGACCACGGCGTTCTCGCGGAAGCCTTGGCGCTCCATAAGCGCCTGGTGCAACTCCGGCAGCCGATAGAAGGGAACGCTCGGATACCAGTGATGCTCGAGGTGATAGCCGATATTGCGCGGCAGAATGAAGATCCTCTCGAGCCAAGTCGGTACCGTGGTGCGGGTGATGGAATATTCTTCCTCGTCGCTCTCGACGGCGCTGTGTTCGCAGATCAGCCGCGTGTACTGCGCGGCGATGTGCCAGGTGCAATAGGGCACGATCCAATACAGCAGGAAGCCGTACCACGCCCCGAAATAGGTGAGCGCCGCGACGACAGATCCGTAGAATACAAGCTGCGTCGCGACCATCCAGCGCGGTGACGAGATCAGGAAAGTGCCGATGAGGCCGCGGACGATCCACAGCATACCGGTCACGAACGCGGCGCGCCGCAAGAGCACAAGCACGAGCCCTGCCCGCGTCTTCGGGAACTGCCACTCCGGCGCAAGCTCGCCTGCCGCGTCATGCGTACGCCAGATATGGCGATTGCCGTCGTCAGGCAGATTTATGTATTGATGATGTGTACCGTGAAACTTGCGGAAGCCCTCGACCGAAGCAAAGGTCGGCCACATTATGAAGAGATTGGCGAACAGGTCGTTCTGCCAACGCGTCCGCAATGTCCGGAAGTGCGACGCATCATGCCCGAGGACCAATAGCGCGTGCTGCCGCGCGCCGATGAAGATCACCGCGAGCACATAAAGCACCGGGTTCCACCAGAGCGAGCACAGCGCGATCGCGCCCGCGATCATCGCCCACTCGCCTGCGGTTGCGGCGACGGCTTTTGCAGGCTGAAGGCGAGACAACTCCTTGATCTTCGCCGGCGGCAACCGTTCTGGGATTGTCCTCGCGGTGTTGTGGGGGTGTTTTACAACCGGGTTTGCCGAGATGTCCTCGGTCGGATTTTCGGCTCGCAGATACGCGATGGCTTTTTTGAACTCTGTAACGTCCGGCATTGTCCCTCGTACTTGTTACCGAGGGTCCAGCCCTAGTCTCCTCATGTGTTCATTCGTAGGCAGCGCGCTAGCGCAACATGCCGGCCTCCTTCTTGCAGAACAGGTGCGCGGGCTCTCCTACCCGCGATCTAGGAGACGTAAGGCCGCAAACCGATCCAGGTGAAGAACACGAGAACGACAACGAGCGCGGCCACCGTCAGCGGCCGATTGACGAAGTCTGTTCCGACCCATTTGGACCGCCCATTGAAGATCAGAAGTGCGAGCGCGAGCACCGGGAAAAGAAGAGCGCCCGTCACGGCGTAGACCAACTGGATATCCCGGAAGCCCCAGAACAACCCGAGCATCGGAACAATCGCGATCAATAGAAGATAGACGCGATAAGGCACGGACCGCGTGTCGACCCGGGTGGCGACATCTCGTCCGCCCCCTTGAAGGAGATCCCAGCAATCGGCGAAGAGATAGGGCACGCATTGCCAAACGCCGAGCAGGCTCGAGAAGACAGCGCCGAGCGTGCCAATGAGAAAGAGCCACTTTCCGGCGGGCCCCATGACGTCCTCGAGGCGGTTCGACAGCGTGACGAGGAGCTGAGCGCCGCTCCCTTCGATGTCGACGCTCGAACCGACGATCACCATGGCGATGCCGAAAATGGCCGTCATGGCGTAGCCGATGGCGAGGTCTATGCGACACACGCGTAGATCGTCCTGGTCGGTGAGCCCGTCCTCCCGCAGCCAATAGCCATAGCAGAGCACGGTGAGCGTCCCGCCGACGCCGCCGATCAACGCAAGAGTCCAGGGCAGCCCCTGCCCGCCGGCATCGGGGATGCGCGGGACGAGGAGGCCCTCGAGAACCGTGCCGGTTCCAGGCCACAGCAGGGCTGCCGTCAGCACGACCGTGACGAACATGATGGCGATGCAGCCCCGCATCACGTGCTCGAAGAGGCGATAGCCGCCGAACCATACGAGCACGAGGCCGAGGAGGCTCGCCGCGACGCCGAACAGCACCTTGCTCCGTTCAGCATCGTCGAAAACCGGCAGCATGGCGTGCAAGGTGACGCCGCTCGCGCTCATCAGCGCCGAGCCGACAAAGAACGACCACAGCAGGAGATATGGCAGGAAGCACAATACGACGACGCGCCCCAGCCGGCTGACCGCGCCCTCGACCAGCGTCTCCCCCGTCGCCAGTTGCCAGCGCGCAAGACCCTCGGTGACGATGAACTTGAAGAAGGCACCGACGACGACCGCCCAGAGCACGGCCGTCCCGAGCAGCCCGCCGACGAAGCTGCCTGTGGCGAGGTCGCCCGCGCCAACCCCCGTTGCCGCGAGAAGGAGGCCGGGCCCGATCATGAGAATGAGCGGCGCGCGGCGCGCAGATTTGCCTGCTGCCATTGATCCCGGGCCCGTCGTCGAAAGGACTCGTTCGGCAAGATACAGTACTTCTCTTGCGCAAGGGGGGTCGGCCCGATTGCCCCCGAGAACGTCAACCGAGGTGTCAGCAGCCGTGCCAGCCTCCAGCCAGACCACACGAGACGCCCAACAGTTCGACGTCGTCATCATCGGCGGCGGTCATAACGGCCTCGTCTGCGCCGCCTATCTCGCCCGCGCCGGTCTGAAGGTGAAGGTGTTGGAGCGCCGGGCCGTGGTCGGCGGCGCAGCTGTGACGGAAGAGTTCCATCCCGGCTTCCGCAACTCGGTGGCGTCCTACACGGTCAGCCTGCTCAATCCCAAGGTCATCGCCGATCTGGATTTGCACCGGCATGGACTTCGCATCGTCGAGCGGCCCTTGCAGAATTTCCTGCCGCTTCCGGACGGCGGCTATCTCCTCACCGGCGAAGGCCGCACCAAGGCCGAGATCGCGAAGTTCTCGGCTGCCGACGCCGACCGCTATGACGCGTATTGCGCGCAGATCGAGACGGTCGCCGACGCTTTGCGTAATCTGGTCCTGCGGGCACCGCCCAACGTTGTGAAGGGCTTCGGCTGGCGTGGCCTTCGCGAGCTTGCCCGCGCGGCCGCGCTCGGCAACACCCTGCGCGGTCTCGACCTCGAGGAGCAGCGCGTCCTCCTCGATCTCTTCACCAGATCGGCGGCAGATGTTCTCTCCGAATGGTTCGAGAGCGAGCCGATCAAAGCCCTGCTCGGCTTCGACTCCATCGTCGGGAACTATGCGAGCCCCTTCGATCCCGGCACCGCTTACGTGCTGCTGCACCATGCCTTCGGCGAGGTGAATGGCCAGAAAGGCGCCTGGGGCCACGCGATCGGCGGCATGGGCGCCATTACCCAAGCCATGGCCAAGGCGGCAGCCGAATATGGCGTGGAGATCGAGACCGACGCCGAGGTCGCGGAGGTTCTCATCGACAAGGACCGCGTGGTGGGCGTCGCGCTGGCGGACGGACAAATCGTCAGGGCCAAGGCACTCGCCGCCAATGTCAATCTGAAGCTGCTCTATACCCGGCTGCTGCCGGAAGCCGCCTTGCCGCCGGACTTCCTGGAACGCATGCGAAAGTTCAAATGCGGCTCGGGTACGTTCCGCATGAACGTGGCGCTGTCTGAGCTGCCGAGCTTCACGGCGCTGCCCGGAAAGGCCGCGAGCACGCATCATGGCGCCGGCATCATCATCGGCCCGAGCCTCGCCTACATGGACGAGGCTTATCGCGATGCGCGTGAGCATGGCTGGAGCCGCGAGCCGATCATCGAGATGCTCATCCCCTCGACGCTGGACGACAGCCTCGCGCCGCCAGGCGCCCATGTCGCCAGCCTGTTCTGCCAGCACGTGGCGCCGGAGCTGCCCGAGGGCCGGTCATGGGACGACGCGCGCGACGAGGTTGCCGATCTCATGATCGCGACGGTCGACGCTTACGCACCCGGCTTTGCCGCGAGCGTCGTGGGCCGCCAAGCCTTGAGCCCGCTCGACCTGGAGCGCGAATTCGGCCTTGTCGGTGGCGACATCTTCCACGGCGCGCTCACGCTGAACCAGCTGTTCTCGGCACGGCCCATGCTGGGCTACGCAGACTATCGCGGGCCGCTCCGCGGCCTTTATCATTGCGGCTCGGGCGCCCATCCCGGCGGCGGCGTGACCGGCGCGCCGGGTCACAACGCGGCGCGGACCATCCTCGCCGATCTCAAGCCTTTTTCTTCTTTTTGAGGGACTTCTTTTTAAGGGGCTTGCCCCGCGCGGCGTGAACCTTCGGCGCGCATTTCGGGCACTTGCAGCCGATCGGCTTGATGAACGAATCGAAATAGCTCTTGCCGTAGTTGTAGCCGAGCTCCTCGTCCTCCTTGATGGCGCGCTTGGCCATCACGAACACCCGCTTCTTGTGGATCTCGATCTCGCAATTGGGCCGGCACGAGTGATTGATGTAGCGGGCCGTATTCTTCTTGTTCCAGCCTTCGATCGTCTTTTTCTTCGTCACCTCGAAC
This sequence comes from uncultured Alphaproteobacteria bacterium, assembly GCA_963727165.1. Lineage (GTDB taxonomy): Bacteria > Pseudomonadota > Alphaproteobacteria > Rhizobiales > Methyloligellaceae > Methyloceanibacter. Next base: position 78,083 of record CAVSFJ010000004.1, on the reverse strand, counting down.
AGATAGCGGCTGCGGCTGTTCTGCTCTTCCTCTTCGGTGAGCGTGCGACCGACATACTCGATGATGCAGGCGCCCTTGGGGATCGGCTCTTGCGCAAACAGGCCGCGACCCGCACTGGCCCGCTTGACGGCGAGCTTGAACCCGCCGGGAGTGAACTTCGACTTTCTCATGATCTCGACTTGTTCGGGAATTGAGCCGCGAAAGAATGGGTTTTACTAACCCGGGCCTCGCGTCATTCGCAAGGCCAAGCATGCGGCGGGGGGTCTTCATGCCACGCACATTCGCTTGTGTCATAATGAGCGCCGGCCGTCACGCCTGGAGGATACCGATGCCGTCAAACGTCTGGTCCGCATTCCGGACCGTTGCCGCCGTGCTTTGTGCCACAAGCCTCGCGCTCGGCCTCGCAGCCACGCCAACGCTCGCGGAAGACGCAGGCAAGCCACTCCTGAAGACGCCTGTCGCGCCGGTTCCCCCGCTCTTCGACCAAGCCGATATCGACAGGGCGACGGCAGCGCTCGACGGCATCGTCGAGCGCGCCATGAAGAGGACAGGCTTGCCCGGTGTCGCGGTCGGCGTCGTCTACAAGGACAAGGTGATCTACGCCAAAGGCTTTGGTGTCCGCGAGGTGGGCAAGCCGGGCAAGATCGATCCCGACACGGTGTTCCTGCTGGCTTCGGTGTCGAAGCCCATCGCCTCGACCGTCGTCGCCAAGCTTGTCGGAGACGGCGTGGTCAAATGGGACGATCCGGCGAAGAAGCTCAATCCCGCCTTCGCCCTGAATGATCCTTACGTCACCGAGCACGCCACGATCGCCGACCTCATGTCGCATCGCAGCGGCCTTCACACCGGCGCCGGCGATCTTCTCGAGGACCTCGGCTTCGACCGGACCTACATCTTGTCGCATCTCGACCAGCAGCCGCTCGACCCGTTCCGCGTGACCTACCACTACTCCAATTTCGGCTACACCGCCGGCGGCATCGCCGCCGCGGCGGCAGCGGGCAAGAGCTGGGAAGATCTTCGCCGACGAGGCGCTGTTCAAGCCGGCCGGCATGACCACCGCCAGCTACCGCCACGCCGACTATCTCGCCCACGACGACCGGGCGCGCATCCACAAGCGCCTGCCGGACGGCAGCTGGGCCGCCCTCTACGATCGCGTCCCCGACGCCGAGGCGCCTGCCGGCGGCGCCAGCGCCTCGCTCAACGACATGCTGCGTTTCCTGCGTCTGCAACTCGGCAACGGCACGCTCGACGGCAAGGAGATCGTCAAGGCGGACGCGCTCGCGCCGCCTCGCGAACCGCAGGTGATTCCCGGCTCGCCCCGCTCCCCCGCCAACCGCACCGGTTTCTACGGCTTCGGCTGGAACGTCGGTTACGACGACCAGGGTCGCGTGCACCTCAGCCATTCGGGTGGCTTCGAGCTCGGCACCGCAACCAACATCATCTTCCTGCCGGGCGAGGATGTCGGCGTGGTGACGCTGACCAACGGCCAACCGATCGGCGTTGCCGAGGCGATTGGCGAATCCTTCATCGACGTCGCGACGAACGGCCGGCAGACGGTCGACTGGGTCGGCTTCTTCGACCACATCTACGAGCAGATGGCAGCCGCCGAAGCGCCGAAGGTGGACTACACCAAGATGCCGGCCAACCCGGCGCCCGCGCACGACCTCGCCGCCTACGCCGGAAGCTATGGCAACGGCTATTACGGCCCGCTCACCGTCTCCGCGGACGGCGGCAAACTCTCCATGTCGATGGGACCGCAAGGAAAGCCCACGACCTTCGCCCTGACCCATTTCGACGGCGACACGTTCAGCTTCCAGACCATCGGCGAGAACGCCAACGGGCTGGCCGGCGCGATCTTCACCGTCGGCGAAGATGGCAAGGCGACGAAAGTCGTGCTTGACTATTACGACCAGACCGGGCTCGGCACCTTCGTGCGAGAGTAAGGTGCCGCCTTAGTGCAAGGGATCGCGGCTGCGGTCCCGCATCAGAAAGGCCGCGACGGCGGCGAGCGCCGCGCCGAACATGAGGAACCAGGCCGGGGCGAGGAGATTGCCCGTTGCGTCGATGAGGCTCGTGGCGAGGAGCGGCGCCGTGCCGCCGGCAATGCCGATGCCGATATTGAAGGACACTGAGTAGCCGCTCATACGGTACGCGCTGGGGAACAGCTCGACGAGCATGGCCGGCGCCGCCCCCATGATCAGCGCAAGCAGCGCACCGAACGTAACCTGCGCCAAGGCGAAGCCGGCGATCCCGCCTGATCCCGCCAGCATGAAGAACGTCCAGGCCAGCACCGCTTCGGCCACGAACGCGGCGATGAGCAACGTCCGGCGCCGCAAGAGGTGATCGGTCAGCCAGCCGGCAAGCGGCACCACCAGCAACGCCACGGCCTGTGCGGCCGTGTTGATCTGCAAGGCGTGGCTTTCCGTGATGCCACCGAATTCGCTCGCATAGACGGGCAGGAACACCATCGTCAGATAGTTGACGATGCCATAGCCGGAGGTGAACAGCACCGCGCAGATCATGGCGCCGGGCGCCAGCGTGATGGCCTGCTTCAGCGGCATTGGATCGTTCGCGCGTGCAGGCCGCGGGGTGTAGCCGGTTTCGCGCAAGCGCCGGCGCAGCAAATAGCCGGCCGCAGCGATGACGCCGCCGAGCAGGAAGGGAATGCGCCAAGCCCAACTCTCAAGTTGTGCCTCGCTCGCCAGGCTGACGGTTGCCGCTGCCACGGCAGCGGCGAGGAGCACGCCCGCTGTGGAGCCGAAATTGGCGAAGCTTCCGGCAAATCCGCGCCGATGCTGCGGCGCCGTCTCGACGAGAAAGCTGACCGATCCGGTGAACTCGCCGCCGACTGAGAAGCCCTGCACAAGCCGTAAGATGAGCAGAAGGATCGGCGCGCCGACGCCGATCTCTTCATAGCTCGGCAAGAAGGCGATCGCGCCGGTGGCCAGCCCCATCAGCACCACGGAGTAGACGAGGACGAACCGCCGGCCGAGCCGATCCCCGAGATGGCCCAGAACGACACCGCCAATCGGACGCATGGCGAAACCCACCGCGAACAGACCATAGGCGGCGATGAGTGATGCGATGCGGTCTTCTGCTGGAAAGAACACGCCGGCGAGGACCGGCGCCAGCAACCCATAGATCCCGAAATCGTACCATTCGAGGAGGTTGCCGCCGATGCCGGCGCCCAACACCCGCGCCGAAAGCTGGCTTTGCGCGTCGGTCCGATGAGCGACCGGTTGATTCTCCGACACGCGGCGCTCCCTCAGTCAGCGGCGAGCCGCTACATGCTGAGAAGATAGCACGTGACTGCGGTGCCGGCACCCGGGCGGCACCCTTCGTGCGGGAGCGAGAAGGAGCCCGGCGGCTACTGCCGCACGCAGATATCCGGTTCGCGTGCCGTTCTGTGATCCAAGGCCGACCCGGTCATAAAGCCGTCGCTTGCGGCCGAAGGCGTCGCCCGCAAGCTCTTGTGCGGTCTGGAAACCAGTCGACGGCGGTCCCACAATTCGTTGGCCAGAGCCCACTCCACACGTTCGTACGGCGCTACAGATTCGAGTGCCGCAACGACACTTTGGTACTCTTTCAAGACCTCGTCGGTCACAGCACCGTCACGGAACGCCTCTCTTCGCGCGAGAAGGCAACGGCACCAATCTCCACTTGCTTCGGTGGGAACCGGAATGCCGGCAGCTATCAACCTTTGGGCCATCGTCTGGGCGGCGATCTCCTCGCTAAGACCCGAGGCGATCAGGAGGTCCATTACAGCACAAACGCGCGCTACCAATCGGTCGCTTCCAGGGCGCCTGTTGCGTCTTTCCTTCACGTCCTCGGACGGCCTTGGAAGCAGGCGCGCAAGGCTGACGCCCAAGCGAGGACGCCCGTTCATCCAGGAATCGGAAGGCGTCGTCGCTACGTGGTTCCCCCCTTCGTCTTTGGCCCGATAGAGGGCAAGATCCGCGCGCTTCATCAAGTCGTCAGCGGTATCCCCTGAGTGGAACTCGCTCACGCCCAAGCTGCAGGTCAGCCCGATCGGTCCTTCGACAGTTTCCAGCTGCACTTCAGAGAATCGTGAGCGCAGTTCTGAGGCAACTTCCAGGGCTTCGTTGAGGCTATGACCTTCGAGGAGAATGCTGAACTCGTCACCTCCAAGGCGACCGACGGGGACGTCTAGATTTTGTGCAACGTTGGCAACAGCACGAATTGCTTGGTCGCCGACATCGTGGCCGTAGCGGTCATTGATCGCCTTGAAGCGATCCACATCGAGGAAAATTACGCATAGCGATGTCGCCATCCTTGGCCTTGCGGCATGCCGCCGTCAGCTTGCCGAAAAACGCGCCACGATTGTAGACGCCCGAGAGCGGGTCGGTAGAAGCTTTGCGGATCAGCTCTCTTTTCAGAGTCATCATCCGTTCCGCGACGCGTAGCTTTGCAAGCAGCTCGTCTGGATGTGGCGGCTCATCGATAACTTCATCTGCCCCGCAGTCGAGCGCCTCGATTTTGGTAGCTCGGTCGCCGGCCGGCGACATCAACAAGGCGTAAATCGTCCGCTGCGGACCCGCCATGAGCCGCGTCTCCCAACACAACTCCACGCCAGATATTGGACTCACGTCCGCACTCGTGATCAGGACATCGATTTCGGTGTCGGAGCGCAGGCGCGCAAGAGCATCCTGCGAATTGATGAAAGAAAGAACCTCGTAGCCCCGCGCCTGAAGGAGACTGACAAGCGGCTCCTGAGCCTCACGGCTCGACCCGACGAGCACAATGCGCATTCGTACCCCCGATTTTGACGCCCTTGAACCGAGCTTCCTGTCGGTTCTTCTTGTAGCGTCTGGGGCTTAAGTCGACTCTCACGCAAAAGATAAAATTTGAGTTTTGTTCTTAGTTATTGAGACGACTTGACCTTCACTTTGGTGAGGGTAGCCGATCCGGAGCCCATGGCCGTCGGCACCACGATGCGGTAGGGCAGGAACAACCGCTCTTGCGGCACGGACGCAAGCCACACTTCGACATCGTCCGTCTTGGTCATGAACTGGACGCCGGCATTGTCGGGCCGATAGCCGCTGACCGGAACGTATTTGACGCGGCACACCGCGACGGATTCGGGAATGTCGGATGGCGCTCCGTCGAGGAGCTTGTCGGTTCGCTTTGGCGAAAGAACGATGTCGAACCGTTGCTGGCCGTCGAAGACCCGGACGGTCCTACGGCAGAGCGCGGGGTCGCCGGGCGGTAGGTCGGAGTGGATGGAGAGGAAGGCCGCGCTCAGCGGATCGAGCACATTCACCAGCTGCTTCTCGTTCAAGGGAACGTTGTGCGGGTTCGGCCTCTTCGCCGGCACGATCGAGAAATCGCTGACCGCACCGTTGGCGAAGCGCATGAAGCGCTCTTCTTCTTTATCGCCGCCTTTGTAGCTGACTTCGAAGACGGACGGCTTAGGTCCCTTGTCAGTCAAGACACCCGCACTCCGCGTCGTCCCGCCTCCGCGAAACAGCAGGCCCTTGAGGAGCTCGAACTTGGCGTTGGCCTGCATGGTATATCGCGCGCCGTCGAAATTCGCGGTGAGGCGGAAATCGCCGAGATCGAAGACACCCAGGGACATCTCGTAAGTCGCTTGGAGCCTGCTTGCTGCGCCCGCGTTCTCGGCCCGGGACGCGCCGCCGACGAGCAGCAAGACGCCCGCCAGGACCCCGATTTGCCCGACCCGCCTCAACCGCATGATGTCCACCCCGCTTTGCCTAAGCTCGGGGCATATTACGACATTCGGCGGTCAAATTATGGACGATGTCCGCTGTTGGTCAGGCGCCGCCCACCCTCACGGACACCCTCCAGGCCGTTCCTCCTGAAAAAGTCTCAACCGGCTCTGTGCATTCCGTATTGGTTCCTGACCCAACGCATCACAGGCCTGTCGTACCAGCGTTCCACGTCGGCCAAATAGGCCTCGGGAACCGCCATCTGGTGGAAGATCGGCATTTCCTGCGGCCGCGCAAAGGGAGCCAGAAGGCTCGCGACCGTGAGGTCCGCCCGACTGAACCGATCGCCGGAAAGATAGCGGCGCCCCTCGCCAAGCGTTCTGTCGAGCTAGTCCAGCTCGCCTTCCAGCGTTGAGCGGCTTTCTGACTCGGCGGTTGGCGTGATGTCGTATATCCGCATCATGATTCGCCGCGTGACCGGCCACATCAGGTTGCCGATGACATGGTGTGAGCTCGACACATTGCGGAAGAGTTCAGTTTTCGCCAGGTGTGGAGACTGCGGGAGCATCTCCGCATAGCCCAAGCGACGCACGTGAACGCCAAGAACCTCATCGGCACGCCGTTCGACGTCCGATGCGCCTTCTGCAGCGAGGCTCTTAGCAGAATCCCGCGCTCTTTGATCTGCCCAATCGATGATCGCCGCGCTTCCCTGAATGACGTCATCACCGTCTATCAGGATGGGAAGCGTCGTCGCCTTTGCGCCGTACCGCTTGGCCAAAACCTGATGAAAGCCTGGCGCCCAACTGACCTCCTCGTAAGGAATGCCGTGCCAATCGAGAGCCCATCGAGCCTTCTCGCAAAAGTGGGAAATTCCGAAAGTTATAAGTTTGGGCGTGGACTGGGCCATCGGAACCCTCCATCGCTAAGCGCGCGGGGCCCAAAACGGAGGTGGGCCCTGCTACGCGGACCTCGTGTTCCCAAACCTCATTATCGCGCTTTTTCTATTGAACTTGAAGCCGGAACGAGGCCGCCTCGCCCCCGCCCCGGCGCGCCCTCGTCTCCTAGGGTCAGGAGCCCGTGCGCTGCTTCAAGACGGCGGCATAGGCCGAACTGATAACCGAGATCTTCCTGGCCGCGGAGGCCGCAAATTCCGGAGGGACGCCACGCGCGATCATTTTGTCGAACTGATAGTCGGCAATGAGTTTGCGGTAGTGATCGTCCAGCGCGTCACCTTCGATCTCCGGCGCGACGCCCAAGACTTCATAAGGATCGTGCTCGCCCGAGCTCGCGTGGCGCGCCTTGATGGCGCAGAACTCGGCATCGCTAAATCCAAACAGTTTCGCCACGTGAGCGAGAAACTGTTCCTCGCCGGGATCGAGCTCGCCGTTTGCGAGCGCAATGTGGAAGAGCCCTTCGAGCACATCCTCCAGCAGTCTGCGGTTCTCTCCGAACAGAGAGGCGAGTTGTTCGGCGTAGGACTCGTAGCCGACCACGTCCTGCTTGGCGGCATTGAAGATGCGAGACACGTTTCCCATCTCGCCTTGGGGCACTTTGAAAACCTGCTTGAACGCCGCCACCTCGTCACGCGTCACCATGCCGTCGGCCTTGGCCATCTTGGCGCTCAGCGCGATGACACCGACCATGAAAGCCAGCTGACGTTGGGGCGTGAACAGGGCGCCGTATTCCTCGCAGTCGAGGATGCCGTCATTGGGGCTTTCGCGGCCCAAGACGGTAAGACCTGACAGCAGCGCGCCGATCGGGCCGCCGCCCGTCAGCTGCGCATCCGCGTGCGTCGCATCCGGGCCGAGACCGGCTACGGCGCCTGCCAATCGTTTCCAGAGCGGCATTGCTCCTCACTCTTCCATCCGCGCAAAGCTCGAGCGAGCCCGGCTACGTTAAGACCCAGCCGAGGCCGGTCAAGGACGCCGTTGGCCACAGCACCCAGGGCCGAGCGCGGCCCACCGATTTCAATCTGTAAGTCTGCCTGTCGCCCGCGCCCTCGTTTTGCCGCGACCTGCGGAGACGATAGCCTTTCCGGGGGAACTGAGTCGGCCGGGCGGGCGTTCCCGCTGCGACACCTGAAACGGGGGATAAACGAGACATGCGCATTCCCAATCCACTTAGAAACGCGCTTCTTGCCTTGATTGCCTTGGTCGGCGTTCTCGGCCTCGGGCTTCAGAGCGCCCACGCCGACAGCGGCAGCATCACCCTCGTGGTCTACAAGGGCGGCTGGATCATCGGCGGCTCCGGCGGCCACGGCACGCTGACCTTCCACGGCCGCCATTATCGCCTCGGGGTCGGCGGCATCGACTACGGCCTGATCTTCGGCGGATCGAGGACGGTGCTGCACGGACGCGTGCGCCATATCCGCCGCGCCTCCGATGTGGAAGGCGTCTATGCGGCGGCCGGCGCAGGCCTTGCGGTCGGCAGGGGCATACGCGCCATCGTGCTCACCAATACGAAAGGCGCGGTGCTCGAGCTCGAAGGGCGTCAGGTCGGCCTGATGGCAAACGCCGACCTGAGTGGGCTGGCGATCACGCTGAGGTGACCGCGCCGCACTAAAGCCGCCTCTGCAAGACGCCGCATCTAGGCTAAAGTCGGGGCATGAACAGGCTATCGACCTGCGCGTGCCCTGCCGTGCTCGTGCTTATCGCGCTCCTCGCCGGACCGGCGGCTGCGCAAGAGGCAGGCGAAGCGCGGCAGCACTGCACCGAGGATGCGATGATCGTCTTCGATGCGTCGGGGTCGATGGCCGGCAATACGGTCCAGGGCCTCTTCAGCAACGTGACGCGCATCGACGAGGTCCGCGAAGCCCTGGCGCAGGTGCTGCCGCAGGCCTCGAAGTTCCGCAAGATCGGGCTCATCACCTACGGTCCCGGGCCCTACAATCAATGCAATGTCGATCTGGACTTCGAGCCGATGTGGAACGCGACCCAGCCCATCATGAGCGTGGTGAACGCGCTCAACCCGGCCGGGAAGACGCCTCTTACGACCGCGGTGAAGGTGGCCGCGGCGGCCCTGGACTCCAAGTCGAAGCCGGGCGTCATCGTCTTGCTGACCGACGGCGAGGAAACCTGCGGCGGCGCGCCCTGCGACCTCGGCAAAAAGATCAAAGCGAGCGGCCGGCATCTCACCGTTCATGTCATCGGTTATCAGCTGAGAGCGTTCTCGTGGACCGGCCCGCAGAGCGTCCTCGACGTGGAATGCCTCGCCGAGGAAACCGGCGGCCTCTACATCACGGCGAAGAACCGGCAGGACCTGGTGAAGGCCTTCGAGAAGACCCTTGGCTGCCCCATGATGTCTTCTGTCGGCGACGCGCTGCATTGAGCGCGAGCTTCGCACCGTGACGATTTCCCCCATGGTCGAGCCATGCGATCCAATGAAGCATGCTGCCTATAAGGCTGAAACCATAACGCGAGGGAGAAACGAACATGGAAGCACATTACAGCAAGGAAGTCGCAGCCGCGCCCGAGGCGGCCTGGAGCACGATCGGCGGCTTTTGCGGAATCGCATCGTGGCACCCCGCCGTCACCGCCTGTGAGGAGCAGACCAAGGACGGCGCCACCTATCGGACGTTGACCCTGGCGGACGGCGCGAAGCTGGTTGAAAAGCTGGTCGCGCGCGACGACGCGGCGCGGAGCTACACCTACACCATCGAGGAAGGCCCCCTCCCCGTCGCCGGCTATCAGTCGACGATAAAGGTCCTGCCTTCGGCGAACGGCTCGATCCTCGATTGGTCGGGCACGTTCGAGGCCAAGGGCGTTTCGGACTCCGAGGCCGTCGAGATCGTCACAGGCATCTACCAGGCCGGCCTCGATGCGCTGGCGGACAAGCTGTCGGCGTAGGAATCGTCTTCGGGAAGACCTGCCGGGGCCGGAGCGCGTTTCGCGTTCCGGGCCCTGGGACGATGCCATGACGCGGCAGGTTTGGAGCGCGGGGATAAGTCTCGCCACGAGTTGACCGGGACGCAGCTTCGGACCGAGGATGGCAAAGCTGCGAGTCGCGGCGACCGAGCGGGGGCGAGGCTTGTCAAACTCTCAAGAGCGAGCAGCCGGTTTAATCCCAACGAGCCGGATCGAGGCCTTGACCGACGCGGTCTTCGCCTTCGCGATGACGCTGCTCGTCATCAATATCGAGCTGCCCGAAGACTTTCACCCGAAGACCGATCAAGAGTTCCTGCACGGGCTTGCGGGCCTCTCGGACACGTTCGTCGCTTACCTCATCACCTTTCTCATCCTCGTCAATTACTGGTTCGCGCACGCCAAGCAGACCCAGGAACCGGACATGGCGAGCCCGGCTTACGCCTGGGCGACGCTTTACCATCTGCTCGCGGTCACCTTCCTGCCGTTCTCGATGCTGGCGGTCAGCCGCTACGACGTCGCCGGCGCCGTGTGGATCTACGGCGCCAACATGATCCTGCTGGCGGTGACGGCGTTTCTCATCTCGCGCATCGCCGCGCGCGACAGCGGCCGCGCCCCGGCACACGACGGACGTGTCGAGCTCGGCATTCTGATTTTGTCTGCCGTGCTGTCCATGATCGCGAGCCTGTGGTCGCCGGACAACGCCATGTGGCTCTATCTGCTCAATCTCGCCTCGCCGCTCGTGAAGCGCTAGCCTTGTCCTTTCCGAAAATTCCATCCGGCTTGGTGATGCAGGCCGCCGAGAAAGCCTGGCTTCAATCTTCCCGTGAGTGTGAACTGGTTCGCCGTCGGCGCATCCTTATCGGCTCATGCGGTCAGAAACGAACTATTCGGCCTTTCGACGTCGATATGACCGCGCGAGAACTGCCAGTAGAGCATTACGCTGAGGATTGCGGCGTAAAGGCACCATACCGAGGTAAAAGCGTAGCCTTTCACGATGTAGACGATGGTCAGACCGACGATATTGAGGAGGCCAAACCAACGTACGACGCGGTGGGTCGACAGGATGAGCGCTCCGCAGGTCGCGATCACATAGGCAACTGCGACCCATAAATTGTCGGTCAGCTCATTGCGATAGGCGATCGAGTGGTGGTCGATGAATGATGTGCTCGGATATCCGACGACGGCATAGATTGTATAGGCGCTGAGCCCTGCGCCGAGCAGAGTGCAAATGAGGATACCGAAAAATCTCAGGCCTCTCGGCTCAATCAGAAGAACGGCGAGCGGCATGAGGAATGGTAGGATCCCTTGCGCATAGAGGATGAAGAGAAAAGTCGAATGCCGGAGCGCAAGACCCCCGATCGCGCCATCGAGACCGAGCCATACAAAGCCTTCGGTGAACTGATGCAATGCGAATAATAGTGGCATTGCCGCAAAGAGGACCGATCGCGGATGATCCACATGCCTCAACGTCGCGACACCAACGGCAGCGATGCCGCCGGCGGCAACGAAGTTGGCTGTTGCGGAAAGACACATCGTTTTCGACGCTTCCAATCTTAGGCATGGCAATGCGCTTTTCGTTGACAAAACGGTCTACGAAGCGCGTTGCCGTCGCCCACCTTTGTCGTCGGAATTAAGCCCTGTCCATTCCGAAAATTCCATCCGGCTAGCCTGCTTTCAAGAGCACGTCGCGCTGAACCGCGCGCTGCTGACACGATCAGGCCTTCGCATTGTCCAGAGCGGCGGAAATCATCTTTTCGGCGGCCGCCTTCGCGTCCCCCGCGGGATCGGCTTCATGACCGAGATGCGCCGTGACGATGGCGCCTTCCTTGAGCAGCAACAAGGCGCGCGCCAAAGCCGCCGGATCCTGCGCGCCCGCATCGGCAGCAATCTTCTGCAGCTGCAGAAACAGGAGCCGCTTGTGCTCGGCTGCCTGCGTGTGGATGGGGTGATGCGGATCGGGGTACTCCGAGGCGGCCTTGATGAACATGCAGGACCGAAACCCCGGCGCGGCGAACCATTCCGCCAGCGCATCGAACATCGCTGAGAGCTGGGCGCGCGGCGGCCCCGCTTCCTCCATCCGGCGGAAGAGCCAGTTACGGAAATTCTGGTCCCGCAGCCGAAGGACCGCGAGGATCAGTTCCTCCTTGCTGCGGAAATGCTTGAACATGGTGGTCTTCGAGATTCCGGTCTCTGCCGCCAGCTGGTCCATGCCTGTCGCGTGAAATCCCTCGCGGTAGAAAATCTCAAGTGCCTGTCGGACCAGCTCGTCCCGCTTGTTAGCGCGCATGATCTCTCCATTCATGTACAGAATAGTACATATACCTTGCAGGCCACCACGGCAAGAAATGCAAAATTACAACTGATAAATCAGGGCATTGCATAGACCTCGCGCCTGCTCCGGCCAAAAAGATCGTAATTCACGCTTGACATGGTGTACAGACCTGTTAATGGTCGGCCTCAAGGTGAACAGATCGGTACACATTGGAGAGCCGCCATGACCAGACCACCCCTTCCTCCCTTCGATAGAGCTTCGGCCCTCATCAAGGTCCGCGCCGCCGAGGACGCCTGGAACGGCCGCGATCCGGTCAAGGTCGCCGCGGCCTACACGCCGCACACGGTTTGGCGGAACCGCGGCGAGTTCCTGAACGGTCGCGCCGAGGTCGAAGCATTCCTGACCCGCAAGTGGCAGGCCGAACGCGACTACCGGCTCATCAAGGAACTGTGGTGCTTCGACGGTGCGCGCATTGCGGTGCGCTTCGCCTACGAGGCGCAAGGCCCCGACGGCCAATGGTTCCGGGCCTATGGCAACGAGAACTGGGAATTCGCGCGCGACGGCCTGATGGCCGTGCGCCGGGCCTCGATCAACGACCTGCCCATCGCCGAAAGCGACCGCCTCTTCCGCTGGCCGCTGGGACCCAGACCCGAGGGGCACCCGGGTCTCTCCGACCTCGGCCTCTGAAACGTCCCACCCAGCGCACGGGCCGCGCGCCCGTCCTGAGTGGGCAAGACCCATGACGACACACCGGCCGCGCTGGTCCTAGGCGAGGCCACACAGTTCGGACGCGCGGTTCGTCGTGCCCTGTGCCGGCGACCACGTTCCGAAGACGCCGAAGCTCGGCGGTTCGCAAATCCGCGGCACCAATGGCTCGCGGACATCACCAACCCGCCCGGACGGGCGACGACTGAAGAAGGACTATCGAGATGAAGACCATCAACACCCTAATCGCCGCGGCCGCGTTCATTGGTGCTGTCTCTGCCACGACGGCGGCGTTCGCCGAGGACGAATACAATGTGTCGACCGGCACGACCCTCAGCGGGGCCGGTGTCGCACTCCGCGGCGACGATGCGGTCGCGCTTGCCACCGGCTTGAAGGTGACGCCAGGCCACGCGAAGTTCACTGTCGAGCGTGATGGTGTCGCCTACTATTTCTCGTCCGAAGAGACCAAGAAGCAGTTCGAGGCGAACCCCGAGCGGTACATGCCGCAATATGGCGGCTTCTGCGCGTTCGGCGTCGCCATCGGCAAGAAGCTCGATGCCAATCCCCGCTTCGCCGACATCGTCGACGGCAAGCTCTATGTGTTCCTGAGCGCCGCAGCCTTCGAGAAGTACAAGGAAGACAAGGCTGGAACGCTCGCGAAGGCGGAGAAAAACTGGCCGGGAATGCATCACGTGGCCGTGGCCGAGGTCAATGGCTAGACGATGAGGTTCACGGTGTGTCGCTGACGGAATTCCGCCGTCAGCGACACCAACCGGCAGCCTGACGCCCGTTGGCGCGCATTGCGGGGCATGTCCGGACACCGGGGTCTGCCAGAGCCTACCAATCGGATTTGCGCCTGATGTTGATCTCGGAGAAGCCCAGAGCGCTTGGCTTGCGTGTGCAGCCACTTCACGGCGTCGGCCTCCTTGGCGAACACCGCGGAATCGCCTTCCTGCGAGAAGACCTCCCCGGGCTTCACCGTGCGGAACGACGCGCGCCAGGCGTAGTCGTACGGCTCGATGTAGCCGGTGAATCGGCCCGGGTTCCTTGCCTCATCGTCCTCTGGCAACGCCTATCCCTCTTACCCCTTCAACGCGACTGTGGCTCAATCCAGAAACGGCAATCCGGCGCACACCATTTTGCCGGTGCGGGCGTCGATCACCAGATAGCCTTTGATGTCGTTATCGCCCGAAGGATTGCGTGCTCTTCGGGACGAAAACCTGAAACTGCCAGACCGGGCTCGTCACCTTGGCGCCGCAGACACTGCCGGCCGTGACGAGCTGGGCGGCGGCAATGTTCTCGAGGACTTGCTTGTCGCTGTTGCCGTAAGGGTCGCCTTTGAGAATGGCCACGGCGGCGGCGCGGGCTTGGCCTTCGGTCATCACGCCGGCGGCCATGGCCGGCGTGACGAGCAGCGCGATGGCCAGGCCCAGCGCGGTGCGCTTAGCGTGCACGAGTCTCTCGCGTTCCCGAGGCATATCCCCTGGCATTGAGTGCCTACTCCTCCTCGACATACACCTCGCTGCCCATCTCGCGGAACTTCTCGCTCATCTCGTCCATGCCCTTTTGCCGCTCGGCTTCGGTCAGAGCGCCTGCGCCTGACGGGTCGTTGAGCTTGGCCGCGTAGTCGCGCACCTCGCGCGTGATCTCCATGGAGCAGAATTTCGGGCCGCACATGGAGCAGAAATGCGCGAGCTTGTGCGCTTCCTTCGGCAGCGTCTCGTCGTGGTATTCGCGCGCCGTCTCCGGATCGAGCGACAGGTTGAACTGGTCCTCCCAGCGGAAGCCGAACCGCGCCTCCGACAGCGCGTTGTCGCGCTCCACGGCAATAGGATGCCCCTTGGCGAGGTCGGCGGCGTGCGCGGCGATCTTGTAGGCGATCACGCCCTGCTTCACGTCGTCACGATCCGGCAGGCCGAGATGCTCCTTCGGCGTCACGTAGCAGAGCATCGCCGTGCCGAACCAGCCGATCATCGCCGCGCCGATCGCGCGACGTGATGTGGTCGTAGGCCGGCGCGATGTCGGTGACCAGCGGGCCAAGTGTATAGAACGGCGCCTCGCCGCATTCCTTCAGCTGCTTCTCGACATTGACCTTGATCTTGTGCAGCGGCACGTGGCCCGGCCCTTCGATCATCACCTGGCAGCCATGGTCCCAGGCGACGCTTGTCAGCTCGCCCAGCGTCTCGAGCTCGGCGAACTGGGCGCGGTCGTTCGCATCCGCAATGGAGCCCGGCCGCAAGCCGTCGCCCAACGAGAAGCTGACGTCGTATTTCCGCATGATCTCGCAAATGTCGGCGAAGTGCTCGTAGAGGAAGCTCTCCCGGTGATGCGCCAGGCACCACTTGGCCATGATCGAGCCGCCGCGCGACACGATGCCGGTGACGCGGTCGGCGGTGAGATGGATGTAGCCGAGCCGCACGCCGGCATGGATGGTGAAGTAGTCGACGCCCTGCTCGCACTGCTCGATCAGCGTGTCCTTGTAGACCTCCCAGTCGAGCTTGACGGGATCGCCGTCCACCTTCTCCAGCGCCTGGTAGATCGGCACCGTGCCGATGGGGACGGCCGCGTTGCGGATGATCCATTCGCGCGTGGTGTGGATGTTGCGGCCCGTGGAGAGATCCATGACCGTGTCGGCGCCCCAGCGGGTCGCCCACACCATCTTCTCCACCTCCTCCTCGACCGAAGAGGTCACGGCGGAGTTGCCGATATTGGCGTTGATCTTGGTGAGGAAGTTGCGGCCGATGATCATCGGCTCTGATTCCGGGTGATTGATGTTGGCCGGGATGATGGCGCGGCCGCGGGCCACCTCGTCGCGCACGAAGTCCGGCGTGACGAAGGCCGGCATCTCGGCGCCGAAATTCTCGCCGTCGCCGAGACGCGCTTGCGCCTCTTCCGACGCGCGCATGCGCCCGATGTTTTCGCGGTGGGCGATATAGACCATCTCGTCCGTGACGACGCCGGCGCGCGCCAGCTCGAGCTGGGTGACAGGCTTGCCGGGCAGACCGCGCAACGGCGCCCGCGTGGCCTCAAACGCGCGCGCGAGATGCGCGTCGCCAACATCGCCGTTGTCTTCGGGCTTCACCGCACGGCCTTCATACGTCTCTACGCCGCCGCGGCGCTTCGATCCACGGCGCTGCGCAACGCGGGCAAGCCCCGCTTCACGTCGATGGCGGCCTCGTCGTCGGTATACGGCCCCGAGGAGTCGTAGACCCGGAACGTCCCACCATTCGAGAGCTCGATCTCTCGGAACGGCACGCGCAAAGCTTCGTGCCCTTCGGCGACGAATAGACCTTGCGGCTTCCGGCCAGCGGCCCGGTGGTGACCTCAGGGGCGGTGATTTTCTTGTCGCCAAGCGACTTGTCGTGAACGTTCATGGCCTCGACTCCAATTCGTCGATGGCTCATCGATGCAAAGGAAGGAGGTCGGTTCCCGTCCCTTCGCCGGTATGAGCCGGATCAGGTTCGAAGGGTCTCCGCACCGGTCCTCTACGCGCGATGAAGCGAGGACAGCGGACTCTCAGCCCCTGCCAGGGGCTCCCCTCGGAACACAATGAATGTAGACCCTGGTGCGCCGCATGATAAGGGGCGCCGGCCTAAAACCTACCGCTTGCGGGGCGTACGCGCCTTCTTTGCCGGGGCGCGCTTCTTCGCGGTCTTGCGCGCAGGCGCGGTGGACTTCCGTCCAGCCGCCGTCTTGCGCGCAGTCGCCGTCTTGCGCGGGCTCCGCGCCCGGGCGGGCTTGGCGCGCTCCTGTGGCGCAGGCTCCTGTTGCCAGAGGTCCTCATACGCGACCCAAGACAGGATCGCGCCGATCACAAGCATGATGGCCCCGGCGACGACCATGAGGTGCGGGTTCGAGAGCATCCCGGTGCCGAGCGTCTGGACCTGCGCCGGAAACAGCAGCCGGATGACGCCACCGATCACCGACAGCCAGCCGAGAATGGTGATGACGACGCGCCAGTCCGCGACCCACAGATTATGGGCATTGACGATGGCGAGACCGGCGACCAGAGCCAACATGCCGGCGAGATAGATCAGCGAGAGATTGCTCAGGAACTCGGCCGACAGCGCACGCACCGTATTCGCCTCGGCCATCATGCCGAGCCCCATGACCAGGAACAGCGGGCCGATCAGCCGCGCGATATATTTCGATGTGCTCATGATGCCCTTCCTCCCAATTCTTCAGCCTGCTTCTCGTGAAAACCCGCTTGAAGACTTGAAAAGCGCAAGACCTCGCCGATCCTGACGCAGCGGCTTGGGGTGCTTCAGCCATGACCCGGCAAAAGACGATCACGCTCCACCCGAACGCTGCTCGCGAAATTCAACTTTTTCACTTGGCGAAGGGGGCGCCAAATCACACCGGTTGCGGGACTTCTCCCTCGGGCGCCCTCGATTTGTCCGATTTGAAGCCGATTCAAACAGGAACGCAAGTCGAGCCGGGTCGTGACCAAGAATGAAACGGAGCGGCCAAAGGATTGGCCTTGAGGCGACGGGCAAAGCGCCCTTTCTTACCGCCGGAAAACTGGCTTGGGGGCTGAAAGCCAAGGAATTCTTGCGGGTGCCGTCCAAGCAGTTTATGGCTCGTCATCATTCTGCCGTGCTTCACCTTGATTTGCCGGTCCTGAGACTTTCCCCATCCTCCATCCGACAGCCGCAACCGAGGTAGATAACGACGTGAATCAGGACGCTACGACTGCCGTGCAGACTGAAACCAAGACCAATGGTGCTGGCCGGCGCCGCTGGATTGCGCTGTTCGCCCTGCTGGTCGTGACGGTCGGAGGCGTGTTTGGCTATTGGCGCTACGCCGAGATCTACCCCTCCACCGACAACGCCTATACCGGCGCCGACATCGTGCGCGTGGCGCCTCTGGTCACAGGCCCCGTCACCTATGTCTATGTCGCGGACGATGAGAAGGTGGCCAAGGACGACCCCCTCTTCGATATCGACTCCACGCCCTACGAGGCGGCACTGCGCGGTGCCCGCGCTCAGTTCGACGCCGCCGCCGCCGCTGCCGGCACCGCTGGCGACGGCCTCAAGAACGCCGCGGAGAAGCTTGAAACCAAGCGCAGCGACCTGGGAGATGCGATCGCCAAATATCGCGAGGCCAAAGCCGCGCAGAACAAGGGTGATGCGCCTTCGCAGGAACTGACCGACGCCCTTAAGGGGTGGCACGACGCGCTCGCCGCCTACAACGAAGCCCACACGGCATTCGGCGAGGCGCAGAGCAAAAAGATCACCGTGACGACGCCGACGGTCAAACTCCGCGGTGCTGCGGCGCAGCTCGACAAGGCGACCGAGGATTGGGTGAGGACCCATGTCGTCGCACCGGGCACAGGTTGGCTGGCAAATGTGCGACTCCGGCCTGGGACCGTCGCTCAGGCTGGCCACCCCGTCTTCGCGCTCATCGAGGACGACAAATGGTGGGTCGATGCCAACTTCAAAGAGACCGATCTCGCCCGCATCAAGCCGGGCCAACCGGCGACCATCAGCCTCGATATGTATCCGGGCCTCAAACTCGACGGCACGGTGGAGAGCATCAGCGCCGGCTCGGGCGCCATCTTCTCGGTGCTGCCGCCTGAGAACGCGACCGGCAACTGGGTCAAGGTCACCCAGCGCTTCCCCGTGCGTATCAAGATCACGAGCGCGCCAGTTCCCAGCAAGCCCTTGCGTGTCGGCGCGAGCGCCGATGTGACCATCGACACGACTGTAGACACGGCCGAAGGCAAGCAATGAGCCGCCAACAAGGCGCTGGTGGTAAAGGTCGGGGCGCAAAGCCCCCTGTGAGCCGGAAGACGCCGCCTCCTCCGCCGCCCCGCCCCGAGTTGGGGCGCCCGCCGACCCCGCTCGTCGTGGCCGTGGTGCTCACCGCGATCCTCGAAGTGTTGGACATCACGATCGTCAACGTGGCGATGCCCCATATGCTCGGGGCCTTCGGCGCCACGCCCGACCAGATCACTTGGGTGCTCACCTCCTATATTGTCGCTGCCGCCGTGGTCATGCCGCTCACGGGCTTCCTCTCCAACTGGCTCGGACGAAGGCGGCTGCTCCTGCTCGCCATCACCGGCTTCGTCGCGTCGTCGATGCTATGCGGCCTCTCCTGGAACCTCGAGAGCATTGTCTTCTTCCGCTTGGCCCAGGGCGTGTTCGGTGCGCCGCTGGTGCCGTTGAGCCAGGCGATCCTGCTCGACGCCTTCCCGCGCGCCAAGGCAGGCCAAGCCCTCGCCATCTTCGGCCTCGGCATCATGGTGGCACCCGTCATCGGCCCGGCGCTCGGCGGCTATCTGACCGAGACCTATTCCTGGCGCATGGTGTTCTATATCAACATCCCCATCGGCGTCGTCGCTCTGCTGTTGTCGGTGGGCTACCTGCCGCAGCGCGCCATCAAGGCCATCAAGACGGACTGGGTCGGCCTGGCGCTTCTTGTGGCCGCCGTCGGAGCGCTGCAATTCGTTCTCGACCAGGGTCACACGCGTGACTGGTTCAATTCGAAGGTGATCGTCGTCGGCACCCTCATCGCGGTGTTCGGCACGGCAGCATTCTTCCTCAGGGGCTGGAACAAGCCTGACAACATCATCGACCTGTCTCTGCTCAAAGACCGCAACTTCGTTGCAGGCACCCTCGCTATCACCCTCTACGGCATCAGCCTGTTCGGGGTGATGGCGCTCATGCCGCTGTTCACCCAGAGTTTGCTGGGTTACCCGGCGTCGACCTCCGGCACGCTCTTCATTCCGCGGGCCCTTGTCAGCGCCCTGACGTTAGCGATCACCGGCGGCTTCCTGATCCGCGTCTTCGATGCGCGCTATATGGTCGGGGCCGGCCTCGTGCTGACGGCCATCGGCACACTGCTCATGTGCCATTTCACCCTTTACGTGGACTTTTGGGGTATCGCCTCGCCAGGCATCGTCGCGGGCGTCGGCACCGGTCTCTTCTTCGTGCCGCTCACCGCCATCGCCTTCGCCGACATTCCCAACGCCAAATATGATGAGGCGTCCGGCATCTACTCGCTCATGCGCGGTATCGGCGGCTCGGCGGCGATCGCCGTGGTGAGCTGGCTGTTCGTGCGTCAGGTGCACATTCACTTCGCCGAGCTCACGGCTCACGTGACGCCCTATAACGAGAACCTCCTGCCCTATCTGGCCGAGCGCGGCCTCACGCCATATTCGCCCCAGGCAGGGCCGGCGGTGGCCTACGAAATCAGCCGTCAGGCTCAGATGCTCGCCTTCAATGACATGTGGTGGTTCATTGGCATCGCCACGCTGGCCATGCTCCCTCTGCTCTTCCTCATGACGCGGCCGCGGAAAGTCTCGCTCGTCCCCGCGCATTAGGTCCGCTGCCTGCGGGCACGCAAAAGCACCCGGAGGCCCACGCCCCCAGGGCTCTCATCATCGTCGAAGGAAAGCTTCAGGCTACCAGCAGATCTTCGCGCCCGAGGTGCACACGGACGGTGAGATCACGCCAGACCAGCAGATCGTGTAGGACTTCGAGGTCACGATGTCCGGCTTCTGGTAGAGGTTCGCGCTCACGCTGTCGCGCCAATAGGGCTGCGGCTTTGCGCGCATGGCGCTGATGCTGACGCTGTGGATGCGCTTTTGCGCCTTGAAATCGCGGATGGCGTCCGCAAGGGCGGATTGCGACCGACTGACTGCGGTCTGGTGATCGAACCCGTCAGCGGTACCGGACAGTCCGACGCAGCCCGCCTGCGCGGTCGCGCCTTGAGCCAGGCAAAGTCCCACCGCCGTCACGGCAAGCGCAAAGCCACGCAGATACGATTTCATCGAAGTGCCTCCTTCAGCCAACCCCAGAATGTTAAGATTATCGCGGCGAATGTGGCGCTTTCCAGCATCATGCCGCCGCCACCGGAGGGTTCCCCCGCGCCTGTTGCCTTTGCGCCACAGTCGAGCGGCAATTTGGTACAGCGCGAAAACCTTCGCTGGCGAGGGAGCCGGGACGAAAGGACGGGGATGACGTCCAAATTGGTGCTTATCACCGGCGCTTCGAGCGGCATCGGCGAAGCCACCGCTAAGCGCTATGGCGCGGCCGGCGCCCATGTGCTGCTGCTCGCCCGCAATGCCGAGCGCCTCTACGGCGTAGCCCATGCGATTCGCGAGGCCGGCGGCACGGCCACGGCCTTCCCTGTCGATCTTATGGGCTCCGGGGCCATCAAGGAGCTCGCCGCGCGGATCGAGAGCGAGATCGGTACGCCGGATCTCCTCATCAACAACGCCGGCGCCGGGCGCTGGCTGCCCCTCGTGGACACCACCCCGGACGACGCCCGGACCATGATCGATGTGCCCTATCTTGCCGCCTTCAACCTCACCCGAGCGCTCGCGCCGTCCATGATCGCGCGCCGAAGCGGGGGCATCGTCTTCATCACCTCGCCGGCCTCGTATCTCGCCTGGCCCAACGCCTCGGCCTATATCGCCGCCCGCCGCGCCTTGGCCGGCTTTGCCGAGGCCCTGCAGAGCGAGCTCAAGCCTGCCGGACTCTTCGTGACCCTGGTCGTGCTCGGAACCGTCGAGACTCCGTATTGGGAGCACAATCCCGGCAGCCGCGAGAACATGCCCGAGACCAATCCGTGGCTCGTGCCCACGCTGACACCCGAGCAGGCAGCCCAAGCCATCTTCGACGGCGCCGAGGAGAAAAAGCGCTTCGTGGTCAAGCCCGCCATCTTCCGCGCGCTCTTCGTGATGAACGCGCTGTTCCCAAAGACGGTGGCCACCCAGCTCCGCCGCGCCGCCAAGAAGGCGCCTCGCTAGCCGCGCAAAACGATCAGCGAAACAGACCTGCCTTCTTCAGAAGCCAGAAGACGAAAGCCGAGGCCCCTGCCAGCAGCAGCATGGCCCACAGGAAGCCCTCGTGTTCCCCCACGAACGGCAAGCCCCCGACATTCATGCCGAAGATTCCGGTGATCAGGGTGGCCGGCAGGAAAACGGTGGTCACGATGGCCAGCACTTGGAGATTGCGATTGGTCTGGTCTGCCATTTTCAGCGAGACCTCCTCTTGCAGGAGATGCGCGCGGTCTCGCAAACCAATCATCTCTTGGTCGAGCCAGTCGAGGCGTTGGGACAGTTTGCCTGTCTCGACCCGCAGAGGCGTGTCCTCCGCCTGGAGCATGTCGCGCTCGAAGCGATGAATCAGCGAGCGCTGCGTGGCCAGCAGGCGGTGCATACGCACCGCAAGCCGCCGCGCCCGGGCGAGAGACTGCTGCTGATCGCTAAGCCCTTCGGCCACAAGGCGTTCTTCGACGTCGTCGAGCGCCTCGCCCAGCGCATCGGCATGATCCTCGACCGCCGCAGCGACATTATCGATGATGGTTTCGAGTAGCGCGGCGGGACTGGGGATCTTGCGTCCAGTCTGAAGCTGCTGACGCGCCACCTCCACCGCATTGAGCCGCTCGCGCCGGCCGGTGACGAACAGCCTCTCGGTCATGGCGAAATGCAGGCAGCCGATGGCGTCGGTCACCCCGCCGAGCCCCCTGACAAGATCGGTGAAGATGCCATAGATGCAGGCGCCTTTCCCATGAAACTGCTGATGCGGATCCGGGGACGTGAGGAGCTCCGCCGCCGCTTTGGGAAGCGCAAGCTCCGCCTTCAGATATCGGCAAGCCCGGGCGTCGGCGAGGTTGAAATGGAGCCACAGCCAGCCGCGCTCCCCCTCGATCGGCTGGCCGGCGGCAAGCTCTTCCGAGGTTCCGTCGTCCTCGAACCGAAAGGCCCAAACGAGCCCCGGCAAGGCTTCCGCCTCGACATCCGGAACCGTCGCGAGCGAAGAAGATGAAGACTGCACGGCAAGCCTCCCATCTGGACCAAAGCCGAGGAAAGGACGCCTTTGTTAAAGTCTTGTGACAGTCTCGCGGCCCCGGCCCTTGCAGCCGAATAGCGGCCTCGTCTAGCAATAAGCCCAAACCGGCAGGGAGCCTGACCGTGGATGTCGAGCTAGACGGCACAGCCCTTCTCACCGATCCCTTGCTCAACAAGGGGACCGCCTTTTCGGAGGAGGAGCGCACCGCGTTTCACCTGCACGGCCTGTTGCCGCCCCATGTCAGCACGCTCGAGGAGCAGATCGACCGCAGGCTTCGCGGTTTGCGCAAGTTCGAGACCGATCTCGAGCGCTATCTGTTCCTGCGCGGTCTCCAAGACGCCAACGAGACCCTGTTCTACGCGCTTCTCACCCGCAATCTCACCGAGCTCTTGCCGCTGGTCTACACGCCGACGGTCGGCGAAGGCTGCCAGGAGTTCAGCCACTACGCCCCCTATCCCCGCGGTCTGTTCCTGAGCTGGCCGCACCGCGACATGATCAAGGAGATCCTCGCCCATCCCCGCTATGACCGGGTCGAGGTCATCGTCGTCTCCGACGGCGAGCGCATCTTGGGCCTGGGCGACCAGGGCGCCGGCGGCATGGGCATCCCCATCGGCAAGCTGTCGCTTTACACCGCCTGCGCCGGCATCGACCCGGCGACCACCTTGCCGATCCTGCTCGACGTCGGCACCGACAACGAGGAGCGGCTGGCCGATCCGCTCTATATGGGCTTCAAGCATCACCGCATACGCGGCAACGACTACGATGCGTTCGTCGAGAGCTTCGTCACCGCGGTGATGGAGCGCTGGCCGCACGTGCTGCTGCAATGGGAGGACTTCGCGCGCGCCAATGCCGGCCGGCTGCTTTCGAAATATCGCGACCGGCTGCTCACCTTCAACGACGATATCCAGGGCACCGCCGCCGTCGCCGCGGGCACACTCCTCGCGGCGGTCAACGTGACGGGCGTGCCTTTGACCGAGCAGCGCATTGCCATCGCCGGCGCAGGCTCTGCCGGCTGCGGCATCGGTAAGCTCCTGCTGCGTGTGTTGATCGATGCCGGGCTGTCGGAGGCCGAAGCCAAGAGCCGGTTCCACGCCGTCGACCGCGACGGGCTTCTGGTCGAAGGCATGACGGAGATTCTCGAGTTCCAGCAGCCCTTCGCGCAGAAAGCCGAACGGGTGTGCGACTGGGCTTGCGCCTGTCCGAGCAAGATCGATCTTCTCGACGTCGTGAAGAACGCCAAGCCGACCGTGCTCATCGGGGTCTCGGCCCAATGCGGCCTGTTCACCGAGGAGATCGTCCGCGAGATGGCGGCGGGCGTCGAGCGGCCCGTGATCTTCCCCTTGTCGAACCCCACCTCCTGTGCCGAGGCCGCACCCCAGGACGTGTTCGCCTGGAGCGAGGGCCGCGCCGTCATCGGCACCGGCAGTCCCTTCCCGTCCGTAAGCTGGAACGGAAGGACCGCGCCCGTGACGCAAACCAACAATTCCTACGTGTTCCCCGGCATGGGCCTTGGCGTGCTCGCGGTGAAGGCGACGAGGGTATCCGACGGCATGTTCGCCGCGGCGGCGCGCGCCCTGGCCGAGACCTCGCCGGCACTGCGCGATCCCAGCGCAAGCCTGTTGCCGCCGGTCTCCGAGCTGCGCGCCGTGGCCGTGGTGGTTGCGCGTGCCGTGGCACGCCAAGCGCGCGATGAGGGCCTCTGTCCGGAATTCGATGACGCCGCGCTGCCTGCGCTCATCGCCGCCAAGATGTGGGAGCCGGTCTACCGTCCCTACCGCCGCAAGGCGTGATGCGCCGCTGCAGCGCTAGGCAATGGCGAGAAGCGACTGCAGCGCGCTGCGCGGCCGCACCAAGTCCGCCAGCGTGTAGCCGTCGAGCACGTCGAGAAACGCATCGCCCGCCTGCTTGAGCGCTTTCCGCAGCACGCAGCACCGCTCGATCGTGCAATCGGCATGGACGGGGGCGAAGCAGGGCACCAGCGCCATGTCGGGCTCGGTGTGCCGGACCACCTCGCCGAGCAAGATCTCCTCACGTGGACGCGCGAGCCTTAGACCCCCACCGCGCCCTCGCACGGTCTCAACATAGCCTGCAACTCCCAACTCGTGGGCTACCTTCATGAGATGGGTCCGCGAGATGCCGTAGGCATCGGCGATCTCGGCAATGGTGGCGAGCCCGTCCGTCTTGATGGCGAGATACATCAAGAGGCGCAGCGCGTAGTCGCTATAAACCGTGAGCCGCACGGGACTCTCCTCCCGCTAAAAGCTATATTTTATATATTGCTTTTTGGCAATCGGCGAGTAAACATATACATAGAATATATGTTTGTTCTGGAGGCATCATGGACGCCCATCGCCAAGCCCGCGCCGATCCCGACACTCCCGCCGCCTGTTGCGGCAGCTGCGCGCCGGAGGAGACAGTGCGGATCCACCAGGTCACCGAGCCGGCCGTCGGCCTTCTCGTCGACCGCTTCTACGCCCGGGTGCGCAAGGACCCTGAGTTGGGGCCAATCTTCGACGGCGCCATCGAGGACTGGGATCCCCACCTTGCCACCATGCGGGACTTCTGGTCGTCGATCATGCTGACCTCCGGCCGCTATCATGGCAACCCAGTGGCCGCCCACCGCCGGCTCGCGGGGCTTACGCCGCAACTGTTTGAGCGCTGGCTGGCCCTGTTCGCCGAGACCTGCGGCGAGTTGTTTGACGAGGCCCTGGCCGCCAACTTCATGGACAAGGCAAGGCGCATCGCCACCAGCCTCCAGCTCGCCCTGTTCTACCGGCCGGAGCACGACCGCCCGAGGAGCGCCCCGTGACCTATGTCGTCACCGAGAACTGCATCAAGTGCAAATACATGGACTGCGTGGAGGTCTGCCCCGTGGACTGCTTCTACGAGGGCGAGAACATGCTCGTCATCCATCCGGACGAATGCATCGACTGCGGCGTGTGCGAGCCCGAATGCCCGGCCGAGGCGATCCTTCCCGACACGGCGCCCGGCCTCGACAAATGGCTCAAGCTGAACGCCGAGTATGCGCAAATTTGGCCGAACATCGTAGCCAAGGGCGCGCCGCCGGAAGACGCGGAAGCCTTCGACGGCCAGCCGGGCAAGTTCGAGAAGTATTTCTCTCCCGATCCCGGCCAAGGCGATGGAACGGGCGATCAGCCGAAGGACGAGGAAGCCGCCGCCTAGAGCCCCGCCGAGCCGAGGCACTGGTTCGCCGTCTTTCTCCAGAACAGGCTGCCCTGCCCCTTGTAATCAACGGCCGTCTGGCTGTTCACGTCGCGGGAGATGATGTAGTTGCGAATGGCGGCGAGCCCGCTGGACGACAGCTTCAGGCGCCGAAGCGCGCAGCAATTCGCGGCGATCTCGTTGCGATGGCCGGCCTGATGACAGCACTCATGGGCTCTGATGAAGCTCTTGAAGTACGCGGGCGCCCCACTGTACCGAGCGTAATAGATGATTTGCGGCCGGCCCGTCCTTGGGTCGTGCCTCGACTCGGCGAAATATCGCTTCGGATGGCTGCTCGACCGGTGGATCTCCTGCACGGGCTGACGCTGCTTGGTCTTGCTGTTGGTGCCGTAGCACGCAGCCGTCGCTACCGTCGGCGCGTACGCAAACAGGATCACGGCCAGGATTGCCATGCACAGCCGCATGGGGCGTCCTCCCGCGCCCAGCCTAGCCAGCGAGGCGCGCGAGTCACCGATGCCGGGCGATGTGGGTTAACGATGTTCTTCGACGCTCGCGGCAATTAGCTGCCTTGTTGAACAGGTGCAGCGCCCGGATCTGGCTGGCCCAGCCCACCAGCTTGCTCCGGTCGTGGGGGTCCACCACGGGGAGCCGCTCAGCGCCTAAGGTGTCGAACTTGCGAAGCGCCGTCTCCAGGATCTCGTCCGACCGCAACGCCCGCTCGCGCTCCGCCTCGGGCAGCGTATCGCTCTCCCCCTCGCTAAGCGGCAGCATGAAGTCGCTCACGCGGATCTCCTTCATCACCATGCGGTACGGCCCCTCGTGCAGCACGATGCCGCGGGATTCGAGCTGCATCTGGAAGAAGGAGCGGCCAAGGATGGCTTGCGAGATGCCGTTGGCGATGGCGACAGTCAGAAGAAGCGCGAGGCTGAGCGCGAAGCCGCCGGTCAGCTCGAACACCATGACCGTGGTCGAGATCGGTGCGCCGAGCACGGCGGCCGCGACCGCGCCCATGCCAAGGATGGCGTAAAGCCCCTCGCTCGATCCCAATTCCGGAAACATGTTGGTCGCGATCAGGCCGAAGGCGCCCCCCAGCATGGCGCCGAGATAGAGCGCCGGCGAGAACACGCCGCCGCCAAAGCGGGATGAAAGCGTGATCGCGGTGGCCGCGGTCTTGGCAAAGAGCAGCGTCAGCATCAGGGCAATGGACATTTGCCCTTTCAGCGCGGCATCGGTCGAGTCGTAGCCGACGCCCAGCACTTGCGGAAGCCAGATGGCCATGGCGCCGAGCAGAAGCCCTCCGGCCGCCGGCCGCGCCACGAGCGGCATCTTGATGTGCCGGGCGACCCAATCCGTGGCGAACACGGAGAGCTGGAACAGCACGGCGACCGCAGCCGCAAAGATGCCGAGCAGCGCGAATGCGGGAACCTCGAGATAGGAGCTGATCTCGTAGGAGGGCACGACGAAGGCGGCGACATTACCGAACCAGGCCTGCGAGATGATCGTCGCCACCACGGAGGAGAGCACCAGCGGCACGAAGTTGGTGATGGTGAAATGACCGAGGATCACCTCCTGGGCGAACAGCACGCCGGCAATCGGAGCATTGAACGAGGCGGCAACGGCGCCTGCGGCACCCGAGGCGAGCAGCAAACGCCTGGCGGAGTCCGGCAGCTTCAAATGCGTGCAGACTGAAATGGCAAGGGTAGCGCCGAGATGGACGATCGGACCTTCGCGGCCGGCGCTTCCCCCGCATCCGAGCGACAACGCACTGGCGAGCGCGCTGAGCAAGCCTTGCTTCAGGTTGAGGCTGCGGCCCGCATTGACCCGCGCCTCCATGACGTCCGGCACCGCGTCGGTGCGCTTGGTGGTCAGCAGATATTGCAGCATCAAGCCGACCAGGAGCCCGCCCACGGCGGGCGCCATCAAGATCACCCACCAAGGCTGCGCGCGGGCGAGTTCTGCCACGTTCTCGGTCACGTAATGGAGCCACGGCCACTGGAAGGCGCCGATCGCGAGCCGGAACGCAATGGCCCCCACGCCGGTCGCGACACCGATGAACGGCGCCAGCAGCCACACCGTCGGCAGCCGGGACTCGCGGAAGTGCTGGAGATTAGGAACGATCCAGCGCCGGACGGTCTTAGAAATCCTGGGATATCTCGGCGGCATTGCCCGGCCAATCTACCCCTTGGGGCCCGGGCCTTCTATTGCGCCGGCCGGCCCGTCCACAAGGGCCGCGATGATTCGCGCGTCCCTAAGCCTTGACCGCACGGGGCTGAAGGTGCGAGGAGGAGCCCAATTGAGCCCCCCGGAAGTATCATGCCCGACTTGACTGGATCTGCCCCGGCGGCAGAAATCGCGCCCGCCGAGCAGCTTGACGAATCCCGCACCGTCTCGCTTCCCATCCTCAGCGTCCTTGCGTTCCTCATCGGTATCGTGGCGGCGCTTGGCGCTGTGTTCTTCCGCGCGATGATCTCCGCGGTGCACAACCTCTTTTTTCTCGGGCACCTTCGAATTCTCCTACAACGCGAACCTGTACGACCCGAGCTCCCCTTGGGGGCCGCTCATCATCCTGGCGCCGGTCGTCGGCGGCCTGATCGTGGTGTGGCTGGTGCAGACCTTCGCGCCCGAAGCCAAGGGGCACGGCGTGCCGGAAGTGATGTACGCCGTCTACCATAACGAGGGGAACGTGCGCGGTGTCGTCGCCATCGTGAAGTCGATCGCCTCGGCGATCTCCATCGGCAGCGGCGCCTCGGTCGGACGTGAAGGGCCCATCATCCAGATCGGTGCCTCTTTCGGCTCCACCTTGGCACGCAAGCTCTCACTCGCGCGATGGCAGAAGATCACGCTCCTGTCGGCCGGCGCCGGTGCCGGGATTGCCGCGACCTTCAATACCCCGCTCGGCGGAGTGATGTTCGCGGTCGAACTCCTCTTGCCTGAGGTGAGCAATCGGACCTTCCTCCCGCTCGTGATCGCGACGACGACGGCGACCTCGATCGCCCGCGTCGTGTTTGGCCTCGACCCGGCCTTCTTCGTGCCCCCGACCGCGTTGTCGGACGTAGCCGGTGTGAGCGTCGTGCTGTTCGCGGGCTACGCCCTGCTCGGTGTCGCGGCGGGCATCGCCTCCTGGGCTTTCATCCGTTTCCTCGCATTCTGCGAGGACTTCTTCCCCAGCCTGCCGGGAAATGCCTATACCCAGAATATCATCGGCATGCTCCTGGTCGGCTTGATTTTCTACGGTTTCCAGCTCACGACCGGCCACCCTGAGACCGCCGGCGTCGGCTACGCCACCATCCAATCGATCTTGAACGGCGGCACGGTCACCATCCTCATCCTCGTCGCCCTTGTCATCGGCAAGCTGATCGCCACCTCGATCAGCCTCGGCGCCGGGGCATCCGGCGGCGTGTTCTCACCCTCGCTGTTCATCGGCGCGACGCTTGGCGCGTCCTTCGGTGCGATCGGCAACGCCCTGTTCCCCGACGCCGGCTTTTCCGTCATCGCCTTCGCGGTGGTCGGTATGGGCGCGATCGTAGGCGGAGCGACCGGCGCCTCGATCACGGCCATCGTCATGATCTTCGAGATGACGCGCGACTACCACGTCATCGTGCCGCTGGTGCTGGCGGTGGCGCTGTCGACAAGCATCAGGCGGGCGCTCATCGTCGAGAACATCTACACCGTCAAGCTGCGCCACCGCGGCCAGCCGATCCCGATCATTCGCCACACCAACATGTATCTCGTCCGTCAGGCGCGCGAGCTGATGAACCAGAATTTCATCGTGCTGCCCATCGACACCACGATTGCAGACGCCTTGGCGCAGCTCGCTGACCGGCCGGGCGCGCACATCATCGTCGCAGACGGAGCCCGCATCGCCGGCGTCGCCCGTCTCGCGGCCGGGTCTTATCTTCCCGACCGCCATGCCGGGCAGACGCTTCGATCCCTGGTCGCCGAGGACTTCGTGATCGCTCTCGACACCAACATTCTCAACACCATCATCACGCGCATGAACCGCCGGCGCCGCAGCCTCGCCATCATCGTCGATGGCAAGGCACGGGTTCCCAGGCCCGAGGATGTCTTGGGCGTGATCGCCGCGGCGGAGATCTCAAGCGCCGTCATCGCCAACCACTACGCGTAAGCCACACGTAAGCCCGAGACCGTAAGGCCCTGTGGCCGTTCGCCACGGAGACAGGACCGTCAACTCCAGGCTTGAAGCTGTGTCATGACGCTGTTGCAAAGCATCATTCTCGGCGTGGTCGAGGGGCTGACCGAGTTCCTGCCGGTCTCCTCGACGGGGCATCTGATCCTGGCGAGCAGGCTTTTGGGGCTCGCCCAGACCGACTTCCAGAAGAGCTTCGAGATCGCGATCCAGCTCGGCGCCATCGCCTCCGTGATCGGCCTTTATTGGCGGCGGTTCTTCGAGCCTGCGGTCCTCGGCCGCGTGATCGCCGCCTTCATTCCCACCGGGCTGATCGGCTTCGCCCTCTATCATGTGATCAAGACGTATTTCTTCGGCAGTGACACCATCGTGCTGTGGGCGCTTGCCCTCGGCGGTGTGGCGCTCATCGTTTTCGAGTTGCTGCACACGGAAGCCGACGATGCCGTCGCCGACGTCACCGCCATTCCCTATTCGAAGGCGGTGCTGATCGGGCTGTTCCAAAGCATCGCGGTCATACCGGGCGTCTCGCGGTCGGGCGCGACCATCGTCGGAGGCCTCATCCTCGGCCTGTCGCGCAGCACGATCGTGGAATTTTCCTTCCTGCTGGCTGTGCCGACCATGCTCGCCGCCACGTCTTATGACCTCTACAAGAACGCCGCATCCTTCGAGCTTGGGGAGTTCGGCGTGCTGGCCGCAGGCTTCATCTCGTCGTTTATCGTCGCCCTTCTCAGCGTGAAGTTCCTGCTCGCCTACGTCCGGAACCACACCTTCATCCCCTTCGGCATCTACCGCATCCTCGTCGCCCTCGCCTTTGCCTTTCTCTAAGCGGCCCCTCAGCGGGTACGTCTTGCCGGAACCCCAGAGAGTGCCCACGTGTTAGTCCTCTGATTGGGAAAACGGCTCGAGACGCCGGCGGCGACCCGCCGCCCGGACCGAGACGAGGAGGAGGACACCATGATCCGCATATCACTGCTTGCGGCCCTAATGCTGGCCGTGGCCGCAATCCCGTCCTACGCCGAAGGACCGGTCAAGAGCACCGCCCAAGGCGTGGCCAAGGGCACCAAGGAGATCGGCCAAGGCGTCGGTGCGGCCGGCAAGGGCGTGGCGAAGGGCACTGTCGCGGTCGCCAAGGGCACCGGAACCGCGGTCAAGAAGACCGGCAAGGGTGTCTGGTGCATCGTCACCCTCGGCTACGGGTGCTAGGCCGCCAGGCCTGCGGGGCCAGGTCTGAGCCCCTCTAAATCAAGGACATGAGCCGCTGGCTGATCGCCCGCCGGGCGCCATTGGTGCCGCGGGGCAGCTTGGCGTGCCGGCAATTTTGTGCACTGCACAAATGCCCCTTGACATTAATTGTGCAGCGCAATATATGCCGCCCATCAGCCATTCAGACCCACTTTTTGAGAGGATTTTCGAGATGATGGAGCCAATCCAGAAGGCAACCGAGGACTTCCAGAAGAAGAGCAAGGACAACTACGAAGCGCTCGCGCGCTCCTACGGTGAGGTCAACAAGGGCCTCCAGCTCATCGGCACCCGGATGACCGACTATTCCAAGCAAGCCTTCGAGGACGCCACCCGCACCTTTGAGAGCCTGCTCGGCGCCAAGTCGCTTGAGCATGCCGTCGAGATCCAGTCCCAGTACGCCAAGAAGGCCTACGAGAGCTGGGTCGCGGAGGCGACGAAGATCGGTGAGATGTACGCCGCCGTTGCGCGCGACGCCTACAAGCCGGTTGAGGCCGCTGTAAAGAAGCCGGTCTAACGGGCGGTGGCGAGAGACGCGCGCCCTAGCTCGCGTCTGCCCCCGCGACTTGAGACCCGGGGGTTTCTCCTCCTCCCGGGTCTTTTTTGTTTGTCTTTTTCTCTCTGCCTCAGGACGCGAGCTTGAGCTTCTCGGCTTCCCGCTCCTCGGCGGTCTCGCCCATGGTTCGCTGCTCGCGTTCCGGACCGGCGCACGGGCCGAACTTCTTGAGCAGCCGCGCCATGTAGCGGCGGAAGCGCAAGTGATGGATCTCGAACTTGTGCCACGGCGTGTCCTGCCACTTGATACCGTGACCGATATCGGGATTGGCGTGCGCCTTTAGCGCGTGGAACCATGCCGCCCGCTTCGGGTCGCTCTCCTGGGCCGTGATGAACGCCGCGATCAGCCGCGACTGATAATCGGCGATCTGCCACACGCCTCCTTCCGCCGGCTCGAACAACCCGCAGACAAAGAAGTCGTCCCATTCGCGGTGGAAGGTGTGGATGAAGAGCTTCGACCGCCCCTGCGCGTCGAGCACGTAGGAATCGTCCATGAACGGGAAGTTGACACTGAACCCCGTGGCCCAAATCAGAAGATCGACCTCCGCCGAGGTATCGTCCTCGAAATAGACGCGCTTGCCCTCGAGCCGCGTGATGCCGGGCTTGGTGACGATGCGCCCATGCACGATGTGATCGAGATAGGTGGTGCAGGCGGTGGGGTGGGCCTCGAACAGCTTGTGGTCGGGCGCGGGCAGATCGT
Source organism: uncultured Alphaproteobacteria bacterium (assembly GCA_963727165.1). Lineage (GTDB taxonomy): Bacteria > Pseudomonadota > Alphaproteobacteria > Rhizobiales > Methyloligellaceae > Methyloceanibacter. The sequence goes on along the minus strand of CAVSFJ010000004.1, from coordinate 45,932 downwards.
AGCGCTCGTGCGAGCCGATCAGGACCAGCATTCCGAGCTTGTACAGCCCATACATGAAGCGGCGCGGCAGGGGGAATCTGTTCAACCGGTCGATGACGGCGTCGGTCGGCCTGCCGAACAGCATCTTCGGGAAGAAGTAGTAGGAGCGGCGCATCGAGTGGATGGCCGCTTTTCCGTCGAGCGCCGCGTCGGACAGAATGTCGACCGCCGAGTTGCCGGCGCCGACCACCAGCACGCGCTTGCCCTTGAGCTGCTCTCTCGATTTCACGTCGTGGGAGTGCAGCACCTCGCCGTCGAAGTGGCCCGGATAGTCCGGCACGGAAGGATGCCAATGATGACCGTTGGCGACGATCAGCCCATCATAGAGGCGCGGTTTGGTTTCGCCCTCGATGGTGACCCGCCAGCCATCCGCGCCGCGCTCGGCATGCGTCACTTTGGTATTGAACGTGATGTGCTCGTAGAGGCCGAACTCCGCGGCAAAAGCGCGCAAATACTCCTCCGCCTGGGCGGCGCTGACATAGTACGGCATCTCGTCCGGGAACTTGAAGTCCGGATAGCGCGACAGTTTCTTGGACGAATTGAAGTGGGTCGAGCCATAGACGGCATGGGGGCTGTCCGGGTTCCAGATGCCCCCCACGTCGCCCTCTGCCTCGAAGCAATCGAAGGGAATCCCACGCTCAACGAAGGTCCTGACCGCGGCCAAGCCGCAAGCGCCCGCCCCGATAATACAGAATCGCTTCACGTCCCCTCTCGAACCTCTGCCATGAAATCGAAGGCCGCCAATAGCGGCGAATTGCGGCAGACCTAAGCACTCCCCTTGGCCCCCTTCAACCCATACGATCTGTCTTAGGCCTCATTGATCTGGGTCAAATCCCTATAGACCAAAGATAATCTCAATGGGCGCCAAAGGCCCTTGCGCCTCGAGGTCTGGATTCGGCGGCCCATTCCGTTATGGTTCTGCGCCGCGGCGAGTTGGGGGGAGTTCATGGACAGCCAACAGGACGTCACCATCAAAAGCTGGGACGGCACCTGGACCTATCACCCGCGGGTGAAGGTGACGCCGGAGAGCGTCGAGGACATCATCGAAATCGTGACCGACACGGTGCGGTTTCCCACGCCCGTGCGGCCGGCGGGCTCCATGCATTCCACGGCGCGCATGAACGGCGACGACCAAGGCGGCACCATGGTCGACATGAAGGCCATGAACCGCATCCTGCATTTCACCGATGACACGGTCACGGTGGAGGCCGGCGTCAGCCACGAGCAACTGGCCTATGCGCTGAAGGACCGCGGCCTCCAGCCTTACATCACCACCGAGATCGGCAACGTCACGCTCGCCGCCATGGCCTGCGCCGCCACCAAGGACTCATCTTTCCCCGGCGGCTTCGGCCAGATCAGTTCCTATGTCACCGCCGTCCGCCTCGTGACGCCGCAAGGCGAGATCCGCGAGATCAGCGAGGCCGAGAATCCGAAAGAGATGCAGCTCGTCCGCTCGAGCTACGGGCTGTTCGGCATCATCTTCGAGGTCACCATCAAGGTAAGGCCGACCACGGCCCTTGCCGTGCGCCACTACTCGCTGACCCTCGAGAACTTCCGGAAGTTCTTCCCCATCTACAAGGCGCGCGGCTACGCGGTGATGTACTACATCTTCCCGTATGCGAAGCGCGTGGTGGTCGAGCTGCGCAAGGATAATCCCGACGTCCAACCCAGGTCGCGCCTAACTTGGTCCTACCGCAATCGCTTCTGGCGCAAATACGCGCCGGCCGTGGTCTTGTGGATTCAAAAGAACATCAAGAGTCCCAAATTGCAGGCCCAGGCGCAGGACGCGTTCAACTATGTGCTGCGTCAGCTCCTCGTCTTGTGGGTGCGCTCGGACCGCACCTGGCCGCACGCACAGATCATCAACTACCCACGGGATCCCGGCGAGACGAAGTATCTGTTCAGCATGTGGTCGTTCCGCGAGAGCAGCTTCTTCGACGTCCTCGAGGAGTATTGCGACTTCTGCATCGCTTACGAAGCCCAGACCGGCTTCCGCTGCAATCTGCCGAGCGTCGGCTATGCCATCTGCCGGGACGTCGAGGCGCTGTTCTCCTACACCTGGGAAGGGCCTGGCATGAGCATCGACCCGGCCTCCACCGGCGGGCCCGAATGGGAGGAATTTCTCCATGCTTACAATGAGTTCTGCAGTGAGCGCGGGGGCGTCCCGCTGTTCAACCAGACCCCGTTCCTGACCCGGGACATGGTCCGCCGCGCGTTCGGCACGCGCCTTCAGCAATTCGCCGCCCGCCGCAAGGAGATCGATCCCCAAGACCGATTGCTGGACCACCATTTCCGCGAGCTTTTGTCTTAAAAGCGCGCGGTCAGTTTGTCCCACCCTCTATCTTCGGGTGGCACCCTTTCCCATCTGAAGCGTTGTTCAAACGGGATTCACATCGCGAAAGGGGCCAACCATGGAACACCTGAAGATTTCGGGCCTGCCCTTTGACGCCTCGCGGATTGCCCTCGGCACCTGGGCCATCGGCGGCTGGATGTGGGGCGGCAGCGACGAGAAGGACGCCATCGCCACCATTCACCACGCGCTCGACCTCGGCATCAATCTCGTCGACACCGCGCCCGTCTACGGCTTCGGCCACTCCGAGGAGATCGTGGGCAAGGCGCTTCAGGGCCGGCGTGACAAGGTGCTGATCGCCACCAAGGTCGGCCTCGACTGGCGAGCGACAAGATCTTGCGCAACTCATCACCAGCGCGCTTGCGCCAAGAGCTTGAGGATTCGCTCAAGCGCCTCAAGACCGACGTCATCGACATCTACCAGGTGCATTGGCCCGACGAAGGCACGCCCTTCGAGGAGACAGCCAAGACGCTCGAAGAGTTCCGCCGCGAGGGCAAGATCAGAGCCATCGGCGTCAGCAACTATTCGCCGGAGCAGATGGACCGCTTCCGCAAGGTCACGCCACTCGCCACCGTTCAGCCGCCCTACAATCTGTTCGAGCGTGAGATCGAGGACGACGTGCTGCCTTATGCCAAGAAGCACGACATCGTCGTGCTCGCCTATGGCGCGCTGTGCCGCGGCCTCCTCTCCGGCAAGATCAAAGCCGACACCACGTTCGAAGGCGACGACCTGCGCAAGACCGATCCGAAGTTCCAGCCGCCGCGCCGCGCGCAATATCTCGCCGCCGTCGAAGGCCTGGAGACCTTGGCCAAAGAACGGTTCGGGAAGTCGGTGCTGGCGCTCGCCGTGCGTTGGATCCTCGACCGCGGCGATACCATCGCGCTGTGGGGCGCCCGGCACCCTGGCCAGCTCGACGCGGTCGAGCGACGTCATGGGCTGGCACATCGACGACGCCACCATGAAGGAGATCGATGCGATCCTCGCCGAGGCGATCAAAGACCCGGTCGGGCCCTGAGTTCATGGCCCCGCCGCCCTCGGCGAAAAAGGCGGCTTGAGTGAGCCTTAAGCGCCCATCTGCTTGATGAACCAGCGCACCAGCGGGAAGGACAGGCTGCGCGGCATGTTCCGCACCGTCTTCAAGAAGCCCTCGACCTGGGTCGGGAAGGCGATCTCGTAAGGCTTGCTCGGCAGCTTCTCGAGGATCTTCCGCGCGCAGCGCTCCTTGGATATGACGAAGAGCTTCTTCTTCGGGTCGTATGAGGCGTTGAGCGGCGTGTCGACGAAGCCGGGGTTGATCACGGTGACGTCGACGCCGCTGCCTTCCAGCTCCAATTTGAGGCTTTCGGCGAGATTGATCACCGCCGCCTTGCTGGCGCCGTAGCTGCCGTTCCCCGGCCAGCCCGCGTAGCCGAACAGCGAGCCGAGAATGGCGAGATGACCCTGGCGGCGCGCGAGCATCGACGGCAGCACGGCGGCGACGCCGTTGATCACGCCGTCCACGTTGAGCGCCATGGTCTTGGCGAACCCGTCGAGATCGATATTGCGGATGTCGAACGGCACATACATGCCGGCGCCGAACAGCGCCATATCGATGGGGCCGAGCTCGGCCTCGATCTTGGCGACCGCCGCCTTCAATTCCTCAGGCTTCAGCACATCGGCGGGAACCGCCGTGATGTTCTCGCTCGATTGAGCCAGCGCATCGAGCCTGTCGCTCGGCCGCGCCGTGGCGGCGATCTTGACCCCGGCTCCTGCGAGCCTGCGCGCGATCTCGCCGCAGATCGCCCCCGAAGCGCCCGTGATCCACACCACTTTCCAGGGATATTTGCTCTCGGCCATGACGCGAGCCTAATCCACGAAGGGATCGTGCACGAGGATAGTGTCCTCGCGCTTGGGGCTGGTGGAGAGCAGCGCCACGGGCACGCCGATAAGCTCTTCGAGCCGCCGGACATATTTGATGCACTGCGCCGGCAGCTCCGCCCAGGAGCGCGCGCCGCGGGTCGACTCCGTCCAGCCCTCCACGGTCTCGTAGATGGGCTCGACGCGCGCCTGCGCCCCTTGCGCCGCCGGAAGATGATCGAGCTCGACCCCGTCGAGGCGATAGCCGATGCAGATCTTGAGCTCGCCGTTCGGCAGGTCGTCGAGCACGTCGAGCTTGGTCAGCGCGATGCCGTTGATGCCACCCACTTTGCAGGTCTGCCGCACCAGGCAAGCATCGAACCAGCCGCAGCGGCGCGCGCGCCCCGTCACCGTGCCGAACTCTGCCCCACGCTCGCCGATCAGCTTGCCCACGTCGTCGGTGAGCTCGGTGGGGAACGGCCCCTCGCCAACCCGTGTGGTGTAGGCTTTGGTGATGCCGAGCACATAGTTGAGGGCCGCGGGCCCGACGCCCGACCCGGTCGCGGCTTGCGCCGCCACCGTGTTCGACGAGGTGACGAACGGATAGGTGCCGTGGTCGATATCGAGCAACGCGCCTTGCGCCCCCTCGAACAAGATGCGCTTTCCCGCCCGGCGCTCCGCGTCGAGCAGCGACCACACCGTGTCCACGTAAGGCAGGACTTTCGGCGCGATCGCCGTGAGCTCGCCGCAGAGCTGATCCGCCGAGATTTCCGGCTCGCCGAGTCCGCGCCGCAAAGGATTGTGGTGCGCGAGGATGCGCTCGATCTTGGGCTTGAGGCTCGGCAGATCGGCGAGGTCCATCACGCGCACGGCACGGCGCCCCACCTTGTCCTCATAGGCCGGGCCGATGCCGCGCTTGGTCGTGCCGATCTTGCCGTTGCCGGCGGCCGCCTCGCGCAGCGCATCGAGCTCGCGGTGAAGCGGCAGGATTAGAGTCGCGTTCTCGGCGATGCGCAGGTTGTCACGGGAGATCGCGACCCCGAGCGCTTCGATGCGCGCGATCTCCTCCGCCAAAGCCCACGGATCGACCACGACGCCATTACCGATCACCGCAAGCTTGTTCTTGCGCACGACGCCGGAAGGCAGCAGCGACAGCTTGTAGGTCTTGCCGTCGACCACGAGCGTATGGCCCGCATTGTGGCCGCCCTGGAAGCGCACCACCACGTCGGCGCGCTCCGACAGCCAATCGACGATCTTGCCCTTGCCTTCGTCGCCCCATTGGGAGCCGACGACCACGACATTGGCCACTGGAAAATCCTCTAAATCCTGGAATCAAACACAGAAACGGCCCCGCGAGACCGCAGGGCCGTGTCCCGTTATAGCGTGCGCGCCCTCGCGATGCGAGCCTTTGGCTTAGGCTTTAAGCCGCCTTGGCTAACGCCTGCTTCTCGCAGGCGAAGGCCCAGTCGAGCCACGGCATCAGGGCCTCGACGTCTGCCGTCTCGACCGTGGCGCCTGTCCAGATGCGAAGGCCCGCCGGGGCATCGCGATAGGAGGCGATGTCGTAGGCGACCCCCTCCTCGGCGAGCCGCGCCGCCATCCGCCGCGGAAAGTCGTCTCGCAGCTCCGGCGGCAGCGCCGCGACGTCCGCGTCGACGACTTTGAGGCAGACGGACGTGTTGGAGCGCGTCTCGGGGACGCGCGCCAGAAACTCCACCCACGGCGTCCGCGCCACCCAGTCGGCGATGACGGCGGCATTCGCGTCCGACCGTGCGATGGTGCCCTTCAGCCTGCCGACACTTTCGACGAACGCAAGCGCGTCCATGTAGTCTTCCAGGCACAGCATGGACGGGGTGTTGATGGTCGAGCCCTCGAACAAATCGTCCATCACCTTGCCGTCCTTCGTCATGCGGAACAGCTTAGGCAAGGGCCAAGGCGGCGTATGGCTTTCCAGCCGCGCAATGGCGCGCGGGCTGAGGATCAGCATACCGTGCTGCGCCTCGCCGCCCAGCACCTTCTGCCAGGAGAAGGTCGCCGCATCGAGCTTTGGCCAGTCGATGTCTTGGGCGAACACCGCCGAGGTGGCGTCGCAGATGGTGAGGCCTTCACGGTCGGCGGGAATCCAATCGCCACTCCGGCACGCGCACGCCGGACGTCGTACCGTTCCAGGCGAACACGACGTCGTTGCTGAAATCGACTTGGGCAAGATCCGGCAGCTCGCCATACGGCGCCGTAAGCACGCGGACGCGGGCGAGCTTGAGCTGGTCGACGATGTCGGTCACCCAGTCGCGGCTGAACGCCTCCCAGGCGAGCACGTCGACGCCGCGCGGACCGAGAAGCGACCACAGCGCCAGCTCGACGGCGCCCGTATCCGAGGCCGGCACGAGCGCCACGCGGTAGTCCGGCGGAAGCTGAAGCAGCGCGCGGGTCTTGAGAAGCGCCGCCGCGATCCGCGCTTTCGTCTCCTGCTGGCGGTGGTTGCGGCCGAGCAGAGCGCCTTTCAGCCCCTCGAACGACCAGCCCTTGTGCTTGGTGCAAGGCCCTGAGGAGAAGCGTGGATTTTCGGGGCGTTTCGCCGGCTTTGGCGGGAGGGTCAATGCAAGTCTCCAAGGACGGGGCGGATAGCTGCCCATACGAACAGCGGATTTCGCCGTCAAGGGCGCCTAGCGAATAGACGACCCATCCAAAGAAAAGCCGCCCGTCGAAAGGACGGGCGGCAAGGCTAGCAGTCTGGTGTGGTGGATGGGTTACTTGAAGGAGACCGGCATGGGCGCCACAGCCGCCTGATGTCCGAGCTTCCAACGAACACCCAGCATGATGTCATGCGAGTGGATGTTGTTGATATCGACGCCCGCGTAAGAGGTCGAATTGTCGTAAGCCGTCACCGTGCCGCTCCGCGCGTCGCCGAGATCGAGATAGCGGTAGGAGAGGTCGATCGTGACGGACGGGTTCACGTCGTAGGCAGAGACCGCCATAGACGGCCCAGGCGAAATTGGTCTGCGCGTGATCGGCGGCGTAGAACACGCTGTTGTTCGGCACGTTCACGTCCTTCAGGCCGTTCACCGAGATCGAGGCCAAGCCGATACCGGCGCCGACCCAGGGCGTGATGCACAGAACGTTGGGAAGATCGACATACATGTTGGCAAGGCCGACCCAGCTCTGGATGTCGGCGGTGTATTCGTTCGTGCCCGGCGGAGGAACGTGCCGTCGGCATCGTTGCTCGCCACGCTGAAGGTGCCGTTCGCCGCCAGGATAGCGGTCCTGCGCCAGGAACGTCGAATCACCCCGGTACTCACCGGTCATGTCGAAGCGCAGCCAACGGTTGAACTGGTAGCCGATGCCGACACCGAACAACGGCGAGCTCTTGATGTCGTTGTGGAACACCTGGAAGTCGTTGCTCGAATAGTCCGGCGTGGAGATGCTGCCGACCACCGGATTGGCGGCACCGATATAGCCCTTGAGGTAGACCGGTCCCGAACAACTGGGGCAAGGCGGCGGCGCCAGCGGAGGCGGCGGCGGAAGACCGAGATCGGCCGCATAGCCGGCGGCCGTCGAGCCCAAGAGCAGGGCCATTGCTGTAATGATTGAGCGAGTCTGTCCCATCTGAATACCCCTTCTGACTGCAGCCTGTGCGATCGCCCTCGTAAGGCTGAGGTCACGCTGGCTGTCTCATTCGGGGACTATCGGGGGGAATGGTTAATGGAGCCCTAAAGGCGGTTCCATTGCGAGACGACAGCGGCAAGGAACCGGCACCCGCCCGCCATGGCGGCTCAAGTCACTGAAAAGGCGTTGGATTTCTTGAGGCGCGCCGAAATCGAGGCTAGGCCGCGGCGACGTCCGACAGGGCATGGACGATGTCGGAAACCACCGTCTTGACCAGGCCCTCGTCGTCGCCTTCGGCCATCACCCGAATCACGGGCTCCGTGCCGGAGGGACGGATCACCAGCCGGCCGGCATTGCCGAGCTTCGACTTGCCGTCGTTGATCGCCCGCTGCACGCCCAAATTATCGAGCGGCTGGCCATTCTTGTAGCGGACGTTCTCGAGCACCTGCGGCAGGGGCTCAAATCGGTTGCAGACCTCGCTCACCGGCTTGCCGCTCTGGACCACCACGGCGAGGATTTGCAGCGCCGTGACCAGGCCGTCGCCGGTGGTCGAGAAGTCCGACAGCACGATATGGCCGGACTGCTCGCCGCCGACATTGTAGCCGTGCTGGCGCATGTGCTCGACCACGTAGCGGTCGCCGACCGGAGTGCGCGCGAGCCCGAGGCCCATATCTTCCAGATAGCGCTCGAAGCCGAGATTGGACATCACCGTGGCAACCACGCCGCCGCCGGCAAGCCGCCCGCGCCTGAGCCAGAACTCGGCGATGACCGCCATCAACTGATCGCCGTCGATGATCTGGCCCTTCTCGTCCACGATCACCACGCGGTCCGCGTCGCCATCGAGCGCGATGCCGATATCGGCGCGCACCTCTTTGACCTTGCGGATCAAGTTTTGCGGCGCGGTGGAGCCGCAGTCCTTGTTGATGTTCAAACCATTGGGATCGACGCCGATCTTGATGACCTCGGTACCGAGCTCCCATAGCGCCTCGGGCGCCACCTTGTATCCCGCGCCGTTGGCGCAATCGATCACGGCCCTGATGCCGTCGAAGCGAAGGTTCCTCGGCAGCGTGCGTTTGGCGAACTCGATATAGCGCTCGCGCGCGCTGTCGATGCGGGTCGCCCGGCCGATCCTCTCGGGTGACGCAAGCAGCGCCAAGCTGTCGCCCTCCATGAGCGCCTCGATCTCGGCCTCCTGCTCGTCGGACAGCTTGTAGCCGTCAGGCCCGAACAGCTTGATGCCGTTATCGACGAACGGATTGTGCGACGCGGAGATCATCACGCCGAGATCGGCGCGAAGCGAGCGGGTCAGCATGGCGACGGCGGGCGTCGGCATCGGGCCGAGCTGGAACACATCCATGCCCACGGCGGTGAAGCCCGACACCAGCGCGGATTCGATCATGTAGCCGGACAGCCTTGTGTCCTTGCCGATCACCACCCTGTGGCGGTAGGAGCCGTTGGTGAATACCTTGCCGGCAGCCATGCCGACTTTCAGCGCCACCTCCGACGTCATCGGATACGAGTTGGCGCTGCCACGGATTCCGTCCGTGCCAAAGAACTTGCGAGCCATCCCGGTCTTTCCCCCGTCTACGCCGCCAAGCGGTGCCGAGCCCCGCTTTGGGGGCCTGCCTGGCGCGAGACGGGATTATGCGCTCCTCGTTGGCCTGATGCGTTCAAAAAATGTAAGCAAAAATTACACCCAAAAGCCCAGGCCGGCTTCGATTTTCCCTTAATTTTCAGTGCCAAACATGGATGCGCGCCAGACCTCCAGCGCCTGGCGGCTGCCCGCCACGTCATGCACCCTGAGGATCTGCACGCCTTGCGCGGCCGAGGCGATGGCTGCCGCATGGCTGCCCGCCTCACGCGATCTCGGATCCCGCCCCTGACCGACCCCACCGATGAAGCGCTTGCGCGAGGCGCCGACCAGGAGAGGCACGCCGAGCCCGTGGAACAGGCTGAGATTGGCGAGGAGCGCGAGGTTATGGGCAAGCGTCTTGCCGAAGCCGAGCCCCGGATCGGCGGCAATGCGGGAGCGCGCGATGCCGGCCTTCTCGCAGGCCTCGATGCGTCCTTCCAGATAGTCGAACACCTCGAGCACGACGTCGTTGTAGGTCGGATTGTCCTGCATGGTCTTGGGCTCGCCCTGCGCGTGCATCAGCACCACGTCGAGCCCCGTCTCCGCCGCAGCATCCAAGCAGGCCGGATCGTAGCTGAGCGCCGACACGTCGTTCAGGATCTTGGCGCCGGCCTTCGCAGCGGCGCGTGCCACGGAGCTCTTGCGTGTGTCGATGGAGATGACGGCCGGCGAGCCGGCAAGCCCTTCCAGCACCGGCATCACCCGGGCGAGTTCTGCATCGCGCTCGACCAGGTCGGCACCGGGCCGTGTGGATTCGCCGCCGATGTCGACAATCGCTGCACCGTCTGACGCGAGTTCAGCCGCGTGGGTGATGGCGCCCTCGGTCTCATCGTAGAGCCCGCCGTCGGAGAAGCGAATCCGGCGTCACGTTGACGATGCCCATGAGCACCGGGCGCTTGAGGCTGAGCCCCGCGAAAGGCTGCCGCGGTGCCGTCACCCGCGCCAGCGCCGCGTCGAGCTCGGTGTCCCGCACCTCTTTCAGAGTCTGTGCCGTGCACAGCCGCCGCCGCGAATTCGTGGGATCGCCCTCGATCAGGACGGCGCTCGGTGAATGCAATCGGGCCGCCCGCCAAAGGCAACGCCAAGCCGTCCTCGACCGCCGCATCCGCAGGCGGCCCGTAGAGAAATCCAATGGGCCTGAGATAGAGCTTCCCGTCAGCCATGGGCGAGCCTTAGCACAAAGCATCATGCCCGGCACGAGGCCGGGCATGGGCAAAGTTTAGAAGGATGATCGGCCTAGGTCGGCTGGGGCTCCATGTCCCCGGCCTCGGGCTCCGGCGGCTTCTTGCCGCGGCCTGCGGTCGGCACGGCGGACGTGGGGCCCAGGATCGCACCGGCTCCTCGGCGGTGAAGTCACGCACCGGCGGCTTGCCGTTCAAGAGGTTCTTGATCTCGTCGCCGCTCAGCGTCTCGTACTCCAAAAGCCCGCGGGCGATGGTGTGCAGATCGTCGATATTCTCGGAGATGATCTTCCGCGCGCCTTCGAAGCCCTCATCGACGAGGCGGTGGATCTCCTCGTCGACTATGGACTGGGTCTCGTCCGACAGGCTCTGCTGCCGCGCGATGGAATGGCCGAGGAACACTTCCTCCTCGTTGTCGCCATAGGCCAAAGGCCCGAGCTTATCGGACATGCCGAATTGGGTGACCATGGCGCGCGCGAGCTGCGTCGCCATCTTGATGTCGGACGACGCGCCGGACGTCACCTTCTCGTAGCCGAACACGATCTCCTCGGCCACGCGGCCGCCCATGGCGACCGTGATGTCGGCCTTAAGCTTGGCCCGGGTATGGGACAGCTGGTCCCGCTCCGGCAGGCGCATGACCATGCCGAGCGCGCGGCCACGGGGAATGATCGTCGCCTTATGCACCGGATCGGATGCCGGCTGATGCAGCGCCACCAGCGCGTGGCCGCCCTCGTGATAGGCGGTCAGCGTCTTCTCCTCCTCGGTCATAACCATGGAGCGGCGCTCGGCGCCCATCATCACCTTGTCCTTGGCGTCCTCGAACTCGTGCTGCGTGACGAGGCGCTTTGAGCGGCGCGCAGCGAGCAACGCCGCCTCGTTGACGAGGTTGGCGAGGTCCGCACCGGAGAATCCGGGCGTACCGCGCGCGATGACGCGTAGGTCGACGTCCGGCGCGAGCGGCACTTTCCGCACATGCACCTTGAGGATCTTCTCGCGGCCGATGATGTCGGGACGCGGCACCACCACCTGGCGGTCGAACCGGCCAGGACGCAGCAGCGCAGGATCGAGCACGTCGGGCCGGTTGGTCGCGGCGATGAGGATGATGCCCTCGTTCGCCTCGAAGCCGTCCATCTCGACCAGCAGCTGGTTCAGGGTCTGCTCGCGCTCGTCATTGCCGCCGCCGAGGCCGGCGCCACGATGGCGGCCGACGGCGTCGATCTCGTCGATGAAGATGATGCAGGGCGCGTTCTTCTTCGCCTGATCGAACATGTCGCGCACGCGGCGATGCACCGACGCCGACGAACATCTCGACGAAGTCCGAGCCCGAGATGGTGAAGAACGGCACGTTGGCCTCGCCGGCGATGGCGCGGGCGAGAAGCGTCTTACCGGTACCCGGAGGTCCGACGAGAAGCGCGCCGCGCGGAATGCGCCCGCCGAGCTTCTGGAACTTCTGCGGGTCGCGCAGGAACTCGACGATCTCTTGCAGGTCTTCCTTGGCCTCGTTGACGCCGGCGACGTCATCGAAGGTCACGCGCCCATGGCGCTCGGTGAGCAGCTTCGCCTTCGACTTGCCGAAGCCCATGGCGCGGCCGCCGCCCGACTGCATCTGCCGCATGAAGAAGATCCACACGGCGATCAGGAGCAGCATGGGGAACCAGGAGATCAACACGCCGAACAGCGAGGGCACGTCGTCCTCTGACGGCTTGGCGGTGATCTTCACACCCTTCTTGTCGAGCCTGTCGACCAGGTTGGGATCGTTCGGCGCATAGGTCTGGAAACTGCGGCCGTCGGTGAAATGCCCGGTGATCTGGTTACCGGCGATGGTCACATCCTGGATATTGCCGCCATCAACCTCGGAGAGCAGCTGCGAGAAGCTGATCTCGTTGCCGCGGACCTGAACGCCGGGCGTCTGGAACAGGTTGAAGAGGGCGACCAGGAGCAGGCCGATAAACACCCAGATGACGAAGTTACGGAAGTTCGAATTCATGCACTGACCTGACGGCTTGATCTACGGCACACGCCCTTGGGGCATGGTCCCCCCAAATCTTGGCGCAGGATGGCTTTAGTAAGCCTTGTTAACATAGGAACCGGCACTACTTTTGCCAAGTAAAGCTAACGCAAAGAGGTGCACGCTTCCTCAACAGCTTAGGGGTGCTGCGGCGTCCCGCCTCGTCCCTCAAATTGCCCCCGGAGGAAGGTTGCCCGGCAGTCAAGGCCCTCTTCGTGGCGCAAGGATGGCGCGGGGCCTAAGGATGGCGCCTGATCTAGGTCGGGAAGGCCGAGCAGCCTTTCGCCCCGCCAGCAGGCCGGCAGCGCCCGGGCGGCGAGCCGCGGCAGGGCCGGCGGCAGGGTTTCGCGCTCTTTCAGGGCCCGCAAGCCCTCTTCGCCGAGCGCCTTGATGGTGATCGGCTGGGAGGCGCCGCGTCCGAGCTCGATCCGGAACCGGTTGTCCCAGAGCATGCGCTCGCCCGGACGAAGCTTGAGCACCGGCAGCCCGTCCTTCCGCATCTCCCGGAAGATGCCAAGCCGCCCGTGATGGGGGGCGATACGGCAGCGGCCGAGCGTATGCGCCTTGTCGGGGCTCTCCTTCAACGCGGCAAGCAGCGTCTCGAGCTTGGCCAGTCGCACGGGGTCCTCGCCGCCGCCGACCGTGGCGACGAGGCGCGACAGCACCCGCAAGCCGATCTCCTCCGGGGCCGCGATGAGCGCCGTAAGATCGACCACGGCATAACCGGCCGCGCTCGTCTGCGCGTGGGCCTCGAGGAAGTCGTGCGCCGCCGCATCGAGCGCCGCGCGCGCGCGCCTGAGACGCCGCGCCGAAAGCGCGATCGCCTCCTGTGTGAGTCCGAGCTTGGCAAGCGCATCCGTGGCACCGCGCATGCGTCCCCGCTCGAATCGCGCATCCACATTGCTGGGATCGACGATGAAGGGGACGCGCGCCTCTTCCAGCGTCGCCACGAGCCGCGCCTTCGGCAGATCGAGTAAGGGCCTCAGCAGCACAACGCCCGCCCAGGCGCCTTCCTCGGGGATCGCGGCGAGGCCATCGAGGCCGCTGCCGCGCTTGAGCCGCATCAGGAAGGTCTCGGCCTGATCGTCGAGATGGTGCGCCGTGGCGAGCGCTAGGATGTCATGGCTGTGGCAGTAAGCGGCCATCAGATCGTAGCGCGCGGCGCGCGCGCGTGCCTGCAGGCTCGCGTCCACCTCGCCTTCGTGCTCCCAGGTGAGGATCGCATGCGGCAGGCGAAGCGCCTTCGCGGCGCGGCCGACCATCAACGCCTCGTCGCGCGAGGAGGCGCGTAAGCCGTGATCGACCGTGAGCACGGTCAGCGTTGGGCCTTCGCGTCGCGCAGCGCGCCAAGCTGCGGCGAGGTGCATGAGCGCGAGACTGTCCGGGCCGCCGGACACGGCAAGCGCGATGCGGGGAAAGCGCGCGAACGGCGCGAGCAGCCTGTCCGCCTCGTCGCGGGAGACGGGCGCGGCACTCATCGCGCGCAGCCCGCCTTCCCCGCCTCGCCCTTGGCCTGATCGCGGATGCTCTCGGGCGCGTCGGGAAACTTGTCCTTGAGCTCCTTGAAGGTGGAGCATGCGGCGTTGTTCTGGCCGAGCGCGGCGAGCGACATGCCGAGCCTCAGCAGCGTGTCGGGCGCCTTGTCGCTGCCGGAATATTTGCGGTAGCCGGCGAGGAAAGTGTCGGCGGCCTTCTTGTATTGCTTGCGGACGTAATAGGTCTCGCCCGCCCAGTACTGCGCGCTGCCGGCAAGCGGATCGTTCGGGTAGGCCTTCACCAGCTTGCTGAACGACTTCTCCGCCGCCGGGTAATCGCGCTGGAGAAAATCGCCATAACCTTGCTCGTAGAGCGCCTGGGCGTTCTCGTTGGGAAGCGCGGCGAAGCTCCGAGGCAGCGCGCCGGTCGCGGCGGGCGGTGTGATCGATTGCGGTGCGTCGGCGTCTTCGCCGGGCCGTGGTCCGTACCAGCGGGGTTTCGTCGGGTCGAATGTCTCCGCCGACCTGTCGATGACGGTCTTGGGCATGACGGGCGCCGGCGCGGACATGGCGGTCTCAGGCTCGGCGGGCTTGGGCTCGGGGGGCTCGGGCTCGGCGGGCTCGGGCACAGCGGCCTCCCGCTTGGCCGGCTCGGGCATGATCGTCGGACGCGGCGTGAGAGCTGCCGCCGCGGCCGGCTCTTCCTCAGGCGCCACGTCCTTAGGGGCCTCAGCTTGCGGGGCTGTGCGTCGCATGCGCAGTTGCGGGTGCTGCCTTCGGCATGGCGTCGAGCCGCGCCTCGAGCGCGCTCATCTTCTCGTCGAGCGCCTTGATCCGGCCGGTCAGCGATTCGATCGTCGCGGGGTTTGGCGTCGCCTCGAGTTTCGTTTCGAGCGCAGCGACCTTCTTGCCGAGCGCATCGACCTCCCCGCTGGAGGCTCCGGCGGCTAAGGGCTCCGGCGCGGCGTCGAGCTTCGTCTCGAGCTTCGACTGAAGCGCGCTCACCTTCTGGCCCATCCGCTCGACCTGACTGGTGAGCACCCCGATCTTCGCAGCCTCCGGTGCGGCGTCGAGCTTCGCGTCAAGCTTCGCCTCGAGCGCCTTCACCTGCCGGCCCATCTGCTCGACCTGATTGGTGAGCGCCGCGATCTGGGTATCGAGCGCACGAACCCGCGGCTCGAGATAACTCGGAACCGCCGCGCCGCTTCCGTGTGGCGCCAGAGCTGTGCCCGGCGCGGTGCGGACGAGGGATTCGAGCGTCCCCACCATGAGTTTCAGATTGGCGACCTCGGTCTCGAGCTTCTTGATGCGGGCGGCGTCGCTGTCCTGGGCGAGAGCTTGCCCCGGGCGCCAGCCCGATGAGGACAAGTCCGATAACGAGACGGCAGGCCGCCAAGGCGGCGCGCCGTGTGGGAGCCAATGAAGACACGATTTGCGACCTTGTCAGCACGGCCGGCACAAGCGCTTGCGAGACTCGTGACGCGCAAAGACGCAGGACGCCGCCATTTGCCGTGGCGTTTAGGGCCAAACTAACAGTGTGTTTGGCCCACAAAACGCGTCGCGACAAGGCCTAGTAGCGGGCGACAGCCCCGCTGTTCAAAACTGTCTGGGCCCGGCGGTTCTGCTGCCAGCAGCGGGGCGCATCGCACACCGCGATCGGCCGCTCCTTCCCATAGGAGATCGTCCTGATTCGCGCCCCGTTGACGCCCTGGCGAACCAGGAACCCCTTGACCGCCATGGCGCGCCGCGCCCCGAGCGCAAGATTGTATTCGCGCGTGCCCCGCTCGTCGGCGTGCCCCTGAATGACCACCCCGTACTGCGGGTACTGGTTGAGCCACCGCGCCTGACCGCGGAGGATCGACCGGGATTGGCCGGTCAGCGCCGAGCTGTCTTCCTGGAAGTGCACAAGGTCGCCGACATTGGCGGTGAAATCCCGAGAGCTCCCGGGGGGTGTCGGCCCGCCCCCGCCAAGGCCGTATTCCCTCGGCGCCTGTGCCGGCCGCGAGCAGGCGGCAACGGCCAAGAGCAAAAAGAAGCACGCCCACGACCCTGCAGGCGTGGCTGAACCCACCACGGAAACGCATGACTGATTACTCCCGCATACCCCGATTTTTAAGAAAATCGTAAGGGCCCAGTCCTTAACGAGGCCTTAGCCGGTCAAGGCCAAAGCAAGGCGGAAACAGGGCGTTTTGCGGGGAGTTCGGGAAGCTAGGCGACGGCGTGAGCGCGAGGCGCCTGGGGACCGAAAAAGATCAGCCCAAAAAGGAAAAGGATGCCTGGAACGCCGCCGCATCTGCTTCGGCGTTCCGGCATCCGTAATCCCGTTGGCTGGAAACCCGGAGGTTTCCGGCAGGCCTTCGCGTACGAGACGTGAAAGGCCTGCTAAACCTTGATGTTAGCCGAGCTTCAGCGGCTCAACCACAACGGCCTTCTCGTGATGGCCGAAGCAGCCACCGAGAGAAACGGCGGCGGCCACGAGCATAGCAGCGGCGATAACGCCCTTCAAACCCTGCATGGTCTTCTCTCCTTTGGTTAAAACGGCAGTAGCCGTCTTTGCATGTATCGGTGTGGCGCAATCGGATCAAGGTCGGACTGTTGTCCGTCGACCGTTTTGCCGGTCATTGATGCGAAAATGCCACGCCCGAATCTCATCCTCCAGCCCGTTCAAGCTATCCCCCTCAGGGACGCCGATCAAGGCGTGGTTAACCACGTAAGGCACCCGGATTAAGAATGGGTAACTGGGTGTTGCATTTGCGCCGCAACTGCCCCGCGCAACCCTACAACCACGCGAAAAACGGCTGAAATTGCCTAATTTATCAGCGGAGACCAGGCCGGATCGGAGCCGAAAGCGGGCGTCGCGACCTGGCGCTCGTTATAGCCCGTGAGATCGATCGTATAGAGCCGCGGGCCCCCTGCCGCCCCCGGGGATTCCCGGAAAAACATGAGAACCCGGCCATTCGGGGCCCAGGTGGGACCCTCGTTGTGGAAGCCCTCAGTGAGGATGCGCTCGCCCGAGCCGTCTGGCTTCATCACCCCGATCAGGAACTGCCCCTTGAGCAGCTTGGTGAAGGCGATCAAGTCCCCCCGCGGCGACCAGACCGGCGTCGAGTAGCTCCCCTCCCCTTGGCTGATCCGGTGCTGATTGGCTCCATCGGCGTCCATCACATAGATCTGCTTGGTGCCGTCCCGGTCGGTCTCGAACGTGATCTGGCGGCCGTCCGGCGAATAGCAGGGGCTCGTATCGATGGCGCTGGAATTGGTGAGCTGCGTCGTCTGGCGGCTGCGCAAATCCATGGTGAAGAGATTGGCATTGCCGCCTTGCTCGAGGCTCATGACGATGCGCTGGCCGTCCGGGGAGAAGCGCGGCGCAAACGTCATGCCCGGGAACGAGCCCACGACCTCCTTCTGCCCGGTCTCGATATTGAGGAGATAGACCCGCGGCGCGGCGCCCTCGTAGGACATGTAGGTGATCTCTTGGGTCGAGGGACTGAAGCGCGGCGTTAGCACGAGGTTCTGGCCCGTCGTCAGCAGCCTGACGTTGTGGCCGTCCTGATCCATGATGGCGAGGCGCTTCATGCGACGATCCTTCGGACCCGAACTCGTCGACGAACACGATTCGCGTGTCGAAATAGCCCTTCTCGCCCGTAATGCGCTCATAGATGGCATCGGCGATAATGTGGCCGAGGCGGCGCGCCTCTTGCGGGCGCGCGAACACCTGCTCGCCGACGAGCTGCTTGCCGGACAGCACATCCCAGAGTCGGAACTCGGCGCGGAGCTTCCCATTCGACGCGCCGATATGGCCGACGACGAGCGCTTGCGCATTGATGGCTTGCCAGTCGTCGAAGCGCGGCACGCTGTTCATGCCGAGGTCTCGCTCGATGAACGCCGCCTGATTGATGGGCGCGAAACAGGCCTGATGACCGCAGATCGTTGGTTACGACCTGCGAGATTTCGTGCGCGGCCTCAGGATCGATTCCCAACCCGGCGGCGAACTCGGGAATGGCGATCGGCAACGGCTGAATGTTGCCTTGGGTGATGTCGACCTCGAGCACGGCATAAGCCGGCACAGGCACCGACAGCACGCCGAGCAGCGTGGCAGCGACAAGTTTGGGAATGAGCCGCATCGTTCGCATCCGCATCTAGCCGCTGCGATACATCGCGCTTGGGTCGAAATTGAGGATCATGTCCCGCCACAGCGCATATTTCGCCACCGGCAGCGCATAAGGCTGGCACTGGTATACGGCGCGCACGGCGCTGTCGGAGGCCGCCTGGAAGAAGGGCGAAGACCCCTGATTGGTGACGGTCGGATAGCCTTCGAGCGTGCCGTCCTTGTTGAGCTTGAGCCTGATCTTCACGACGATGGCGTCGGCCCCGAGCCCGCCGGGCGGCGGCGTCCAGCACTCGGCGATGCGCGCGCGCAGCGCATCGAGTTCGTTGACCGACATCGTCATGTCCGTGCCGGTCGTCTGCCCGTGCACGGGTTTCGTCTCTTCGGCGAGCTCTTGCGGCTGGGCCTCGTCCTTGGCGTCGGGGATCTTGTTGAGGAGCGCCGCGATCTTGTCCGAATCGAAGGCTTGCTTCTTGGGCGCGGGCTTCGCTTTGTGCACCTCCGCCTTGGCCTTCGCGACTGGCGGCTTCGGCTTCTTTGCAGGTGCCGAAGGCTTGGCCCGAGGCTTCGTCTGAGGCTTCGCCGCCGCGGCCTTCTTCTCAGGAGCCTTTGCTGCGGGTTTCGCTGCGTCGTCTGCGTTCTTGTCGATCGACGCGGTCTTCTCGGGTGCTTTCGACACCTTCTCCTTCACGGCTTGCGGCTTTGGTGCCTTCGGCTTGCCGGCGAGCGGCGCATCCGTCTTGGCGTCGCGCGTGCCCGCCTTCACCTTGGTGAGGTCGGAGGGCGTCGACAGATCGACGGGGATGGCGACGAGCGGCGCCGGTCGCATCCTGGACGACGGAAGCGAGACGATCACGAACAGAATGATCGCCACATGCAGTGCCGCAGAGATGAAGGTACTCCGCCCCATGACCGTGCAGGGCTCCTCCTCGTCAGGATTGATCCGCTTGATCGGTGACGAGGGTCACGGGCAGACCGGCTTCCTTGATCCGGACCAGCACCTTCGCGACATTGCCGTAGGCCGTGCCTTTGTCGCCGCGGACCCAGACTTGAGTCGCGCCACCGGCATCGCGGATAGCAGCCAGTTTGGGCACAAGTTCGTCAAAACTGATTTCGGCGTTCTGAAGGAAGATTTTTCCATCCGCATTGATGGTGATGCTGAGCGGCGCCTGCTCCGGCTTTACTGCGCCGGCCTCTGTCTGCGGCAGCGCCACCTTCGGCAGCGTCGCATTGGCGTCGATGTCCACGCCGACGGTGAGCAGCGGCGCCGTCACCATGAAGATGATGAGCAGCACGAGCATCACGTCCACCATGGGCGTGACGTTGATCTCGCTCATCGGCAGGCGGGAGCGCCGCCTTGCGCGGCGATTGGCGAGTGCGCCACCGGGTTGAAGTCCTGCGCCCACAGCTACCCCTTAGGTCGTTTTGTCGATCTGCCGCGACAGGATGGCGGAGAACTCGTCGGCAAAGCCTTCCAGCCGCGCCGCGTGCCGCGCCACTTCGCTATTGAATTTATTGTAGAAAATCACGGCGGGAATGGCCGCGACCAGGCCGAGCGCGGTGGCGAACAAGGCCTCGGCAATGCCCGGCGCCACCACAGCGAGGCTCGTATTCTTGCTCGTCGCGATCGCCTGGAAGCTCGTCATGATGCCCCACACCGTGCCGAACAGGCCGACGAAGGGCGCCGTCGAGCCGACCGTGGCGAGGAAGGTCAACCGCCGTTCCAGCCGCTCCACCTCGCGGGAGATGGTCACATCCATGACCTTCTCGACCCGGAGCTGAACGCCCGGCATCGGCCGTCCGGTCCGTTCGCCGCCGCCCTCACGCTCGGTCGAGCGCTTCCACTCGCGCATCGCCGCCACGAACAGTGCCGCCATGCCGGTATTCCGCCGTTGCGCCAGCGCCTGATAGAGCTCGTCGAGCGACTGGCCGGACCAGAACACCTGCTCGAACTTGTCGGTCTCCTTGCGCGTCTTGGCGAACAGGAAGAACTTCTCGAAGATGATCGCCCAACTCCACACCGAGGCGGCGAGCAGCCCGAGGATGACGAGCTTGACGATGATATGGGCGTGCAGAAAGAGCTGCCAAATCGACAGATCGACGGCGACATCCGACGGATTCATTCATGGCCTCATGGCATGAGCTCCAAGCGCTTGGGCCTCAAAGGCATCGGCCTTCGAGCCGGCCGCTTGGTCCCGCGAGAAAACGCCCCCGCGGGGATTCAGAGAAATCGCCGGAGCCACCGCATTTCGCCCGTAAACCCAAGCTTTCGCGAGCCTTTGTGACTAAACTTGGGCTCGCTCCGCTTAGCGTTTGGCGCGGCTCCGGCCGGCGTGAGAAATTGGTTTATCCCTCTTAGCTACGTTCAACACCTTTGCTTAACGAATTGTTCAAGCGCGCCGCGGACCAATTGCCCCAGACGCTGCGGTTTGCCGGACGCAGACACCAGCACCACCGTGACCCTGGCCCGCACGATCACGGTCTCTCCGTGCCGCACCTCCTGCAGGAGGATGAGGCTCGCCCCGCCGATCTCCTCGCAGCGCGTGATGACTTCGAGCACGTCGTCGAGACGCGCGGGCCGGAGATAGTCGATCTCGATTCGCCGCACGACGAACACCGATGCCTCTCCCTGTTTCGGGTTGGCGAGGTCCTGGTGATGAATGCCGAGCAGCCTGATGAAATCCGAGCGGCCGCGCTCGCAGAACTTCAGGTAGTTGGCGTGATAGACGAGGCCCGCGAAATCGGTGTCCTCGAAATAGACGCGCACCGGCAAGACGTGGGTGTCCCCCTCGATGCGCCCCGCAAGGTCAGGCCAATCGCTCACGAGTCGTCGCTGCCGTTGAACAGCGGGAACTGCGCCGGCTGGGCCGGCGGCGCCACGCCCAAATGCTCGAAGGCGAGCCCGGTGAGCACGCGGCCGCGCGGGGTCCGCGCGATGAAGCCTTGCTGCAACAGATAGGGCTCGATGATCTCCTCGATGGCGTCGCGCGGCTCCGACAGCCCTGCGGCGATGGTCTCGATCCCCACCGGCCCGCCGCCATAGTTGACCGCGATCAATCTCAGATAGCGATGGTCCAGCGCATCGAGTCCGCGCCCGTCCACTTCGAGCTGCGACAGCGCGCTGTCGGCGAGCTTGGCATCGACCGCGCCCGTCCCTTCGACGGAGGCGAAGTCCCGCACACGGCGCAACAGCCGCGCCGCCACCCGCGGTGTGCCGCGCGCGCGCCGCGCGATCTCGTGCGCGCCCTCATTCGTCAGCGGTAGGCCGAGCAGCCGCGCGCCGCGCCGCACGATCTCCTCCAGCTCCTCCACAGTGTAGAACTCGAGCCTGATGGGGATGCCGAAGCGCTCGCGCAAAGGCGTGGTGAGGAGGCCGGTGCGCGTCGTGGCGGCGACCAGCGTGAACTTGGCGAGATCGATGCGCACCGAGCGCGCCGCCGGCCCTTCGCCGATGATGAGGTCGAGCTGGAAATCCTCCATGGCGGGATAGAGGATTTCCTCCACCGCCGGGCTAAGCCGGTGAATCTCGTCGATGAAGAGAACGTCGCGCTCTTCCAGATTGGTGAGCAGCGCCGCGAGATCGCCAGCCTTGGCGATCACCGGGCCCGAGGTCGCGCGGAAATTGACGCCGAGCTCCCGCGCCACGATCTGGGCGAGCGTCGTCTTGCCGAGACCGGGCGGCCCGGCGAACAGCACATGGTCGAGCGCCTCGTGGCGGGCACGGGCGGCGTCGATGAACACTTTGAGGTTGGCGCAGACCTTGGCCTGGCCGATGAATTCGGAGAGCGTCTGCGGCCTGAGTGAAGCCTCGGGCTGGTCGTCGTCCCGCTTTGCCGTCGCCAGCACCCGCTCGCTCATTGCGCCAGTTCCTTAAGGCCGATGCGGATCAGCTCCTCGGCGCGCGCCTCACGCCCCGCTCTGCCGATGGCCGCGCTGACCGCCGCGGCCGCCTCGCCGTGGGCATAGCCGAGATTGGTGAGCGCCGAAACCGCATCGCGCGCGGCAAGCCCTTCGGGCAGGGCGGCCACCGGCGTCGGCCCGGCGCCCGGTTTGAGGGCGGGCGCGAGCGCCGGCATCTTGTCTTTCAACTCGGCGACGATGCGGGCGGCGACCTTGGGCCCCACGCCGGGCGCGCGGCCCACATGGCCCTTGTCCTGGAGCGCCACGGCGTTGGCGAGGTCGGCGGCACTGAGCGTGCCGAGCACCGCGAGCGCCACCTTGGCGCCCACGCCTTGCACCGTCTGGAGCGCCCGGAACCAGGCCCGCTCATGCTCGGTGGCGAAGCCGTAGAGCCGCACCCCGTCCTCGCGGAAATGCGTGTCGATGGACAGCGTGACCGTCTCGCCCACTGGCGGCAGCGCGGAAAGCTGCCGGGCGCCGAGCGTCACCTCGTAGCCGACGCCGCCCACGTCGATGATCGCCGTGGACAACGAAACGGAATCGACCGTGCCGGTGAGCTTGCCGATCATGACGCGGCCCTCTCGGCCCGGGCGATGGAGGCCTCGAACTTGGTCCAGGCGCGCGAATGGGCGTGGGTGATGGCGATGGCGAGCGCGTCGGCCGCATCGGCGCTGTCCGGCGCGGCACGCGGCAGCAGGCACTTCACCATGGCGCGGATCTGGGTCTTGTCGCCATGGCCGGCGCCGACCACGGTCTTCTTGACGGCGTTCGGCGCATATTCGGCGATTGCGAGCCCGTGCAGCGCCGGCACCAGCATGGCGATGCCCCGCGCCTGGCCGAGCTTCAGCGTGGCCGCGGCGTCGCGGTTGACGAAGGTCTGCTCGATGGCCGCTTCCACCGGCGACAGCGCCGCCAGCACCTCCGTCAGGCCATCGAACAATTGCCGCAAGCGATGTCCGAGACTCCCATCCGCATCGGAGCTCACCGAGCCGCAGGCCACATAGCCCAGCCTGACCCCATCGGTGTCGATGACGCCCCAGCCGGTCCGCCTCAAGCCCGGATCGATGCCCACGATGCGAATCGCGCCCCTCATGATCGAATCGTAGCACAGGCGCCCCATCTTACGATTGGCCGCCGCCGGGCTGGGGAACAGATTTTGCTCACGCAGCGTTAGGGCTTTGGGCGTAGACTGCGTGAGGCTCCGACGGGAGGCCGGAGACGCGCAGGAATCTCTAGGGGGAGCATCCTCGTGTCTGGTGCAAGCGACTTCCTCGACCCGGTCGAGGCGGTTCAGGACGACATCAGCAGGTCGAAGCGGGTGATCGCCTCGGCCCTCGACGACCTGAGCCACCATCACAGCTGGCTCGAAAACTACCACCGCGACGAGCGGCGCCGGGCCCAGCGCCTGAAGCGCCAGGAGACGCTGCAGGCGCTCGAGCTCAAGCGCCAGCGCGCGGCATGGAGGATACGGCGCTTCGTCGTGACCTCTCTCGTCGCGATGCGCGCGACCGCCGCTTTCCTGGCCCGGAACAGCGCCGCATTCCTGGACTGGGCAGCCCCAAGGGCTCAGGCGCTGACGCTCTTCGCTCTGAGAGAGACCTCCGCCGCCCTGTCATGGTCTTGGCGAACGGGCCGAGACCTCGCCCAAAAAGGCTATGAGGCCACGGCAGCCGGGTTCGCCTGGACCGTGCGCACCTCGGACGCGCTCGGCGTCGCCTTCCGAAAACGGCTCTCAGCGGAGTCCGCCCGGCTGTACGCCGAAGCGGCGATCCGCGCCCGGCCCATTCTGCAGCCCGCCCTCAAGAGGGCTTCGGCAAGCTGGACGCGCACAAGGTTCCGGTCGAAGCGCCTCGCGTCCACATTGCAAACGCGAGCTGGCCGACGGTTGGTCCCGAACACGGTCAGAGGCGCCCATCCTCGCGCGGAATGCTGTCACGGCGACGTCCCAAGCTTACGCCCGCCTCGCCGACAAGGCCGCCGTCATCAGTGTGCGGGGACGCGATCAGGCCTCAATCGCATTCGGTCGGACTGTGCGCACCTCGGACGCACTCGGCGTCGCCTTCCGGAAGTGGGCTTCGACCAACGCTGCCGTGCTGTATGCGGAAGCCGCAACCCGTGCGCAGCCCACCCTCAAGAGAACTTCGGCAAGCTGGACGCGCACGCTGCACCGGTCGAAGCGCCTCGGCTCCGCACTGCAAGCGCAACTCTCCGACAATTGGTGCCGCACGCGGTCAAGCGCGCCCATCTTCGCGCGGAACATCGCAGGCTCCGTCTTCAAGGCTGCATCGGAAACCTGGTCTCAAGCCGCTCTACGAACCCAGCGCATTTTGGCGAGGCGCGATCCTCCGCATCGGGCGCTGATCGTGAGGCAATGCACGGCGCTTGCCTGCATCGAGCCGCGTCGTGCGCGGCTGCCCGTCATTCGCGCAAGCTGAAGACGAGCCGGGTTTACATCTCTCTATTTCGCCGCCAAGGCCGCACGCCGGCGCCGATACGTCATCACCGCGATCAGAATGGCAGTCGCCACGCCGAGGAAGATGATGCCGATCACGCTGAGCACGAGCGAGATGATGCCTCCCAGCGTCTCTTGGCCGACCGCGAGCACGGCTTTCGATTTCGCCTCGCCTTGCGGATAACCAGCAACCAAGCGGTACTCGCCGGGTTGCGCCACGTCGAAGGCGAGCACCGAGCGCCCGGCCCGCCCGCCGATCTCATAGCTCGACGTCATGCCCGGCTGCTTCAGCGCAAGCGCCGGGCCGCCGCCCACCGGCTCGATGCTCACCTCGAGTCCGGACACGTCCGTGCCCGAATAGACGAGCCCGTCGACCAGGCTCTCGGATTCGTGGAAGATCGTGTAGTGGCCCGGCTCGAGCGTGAGCACCGCCTCGCCCGGCACCACGACCTGCTGCATGCCGCGCGTGAAGGCCTCGAGCTTCGAATAGCCGAGGAGCGCCCCGCCGGTAAAGCCCGCCAAGATGGCCAAAACGGCGGCCAGATACCATAAACGGCTGGGTGGTTTGCTTCCCCTCCCGTCCGCGTGGGATATTCCACTCATCTCGAATCCCTCTGGCTTAGCCTGCCGTCAATCTTCCGCATTGTCGTGGGCAATGTCTCGCGCGATCCAGTAAGCCGCTGGAAGTGCGCGGGGTTCTTGCCCACGCCCGGACGCAGAGGAGACTGCCGATCATGCCGCTGTTGCGGATCGTTCTCGTTGTTGTCGCGAGCCTCGCCTTTGCGCTGAGCTCCGCCGGGCCGGGCCAAGCCCAGGAGGCCGCAAGCCCTGGCGCCAAGCCGCGCGTCGAGGCGCCTTCCGCCGCAGTTCCGGCGCCAGCGCCCGAGACCGCCGACGACAAGACCGTTGCCGCGTTCTCCGCCGCGCTCGCGACTTGGGCCAATCAGATCAAGACCCAAGAGCAGGCCATCGCCGATCCGACGACGATGGACGACGAGCTCAGGGATATCCCGGACATTCTGGAGGCGCTGCGAGCGAACATCGTCGAGCAAAGAGCGCAGCTCAAGCCGATCCTGCAAGACGCGCGGGAACGTCTCGCCAAGCTCGGGCCTGCACCGAAGGATGGTGCACCAAAAGAAAGCGCGGCGATCGCCAAACAGCGCAAGCAGCTTGAGACGGAGGTCGCCGATCTCGACGGGAAGCTCAAGCAAGCCGACATCCTGTTCGTGCGCGCGGCGCAATTGATCGACGCAACCAATGACGAGCGCAGCAAGCGGTTCACGGAATCGCTGCTCAGGCCCGTCCCGAATTTCTACACGAACGTGCTGCCGGCGGCCTTCGAAGCCATACCAACGCAAGTCGCGCGGCTGTTCGATGCCATCGCCGCCTGGATTGCGCGTGTGTGGGACGCGGGCGTTGTTGTTTTCCTCCTGGTCTTCCTTGCCCCCATCGGCGCCGGCCTCGGCATGCGAAGCTTCGTCAGGAACATGGCGGCCCGTGTCGACGCCAAGCAACGAGCGAGCAGGCCGGAGAAACCCACCATACAGGACCGCGGCGTATGGGCTTTGCGCAAGACGCTGCGTAGCGCGCTTCCCTTCTGGGTGGGGCTGGCAGCGTTCTATCTCATCACCACCGCTGCCGGTCTCGCCGATCCATCGCTCGACGGCTTCCTCCTCCAGGCCGTCCTATGCGCGGCCTGGGCCGTCTCACTCATCTTCCTTATCCGCCATTCGCTCGTGCCTGAGGACGACGCCTGGAAGGTCGTCCCGTCCACGCTGGCCGTGGCTTGGCGCGTCGCCGGCCTGTTATGGGCCATCGTGGCCGTCTGGCTCCTCGATAAAATCCTGGTCCTCGCTGATGTGGCCGCCTTCACCCCCTATCAGCTATCGGTCTTGCGCTCGGCCATCTTTGCCATCCTCTACGGCACCCTTCTCGTCGCAGCCCTTTGGGTGATCCAGAGGGGGCCGACCATGCGGAAGGCGGCGTTCAGCGGCTGGCAGGGTTGGCTGTTCACGTTGGTGGGGGTCGAGGCCGGCGTCATCCTGCTCGCCGCGCTGTTTGGCTACGAGTCGCTCGCCCGCTTCATTGGTACCCACATCGTCTCCACGGCCGGCGTGCTGTGGATCATGTATCTGCTGCATCTCGCCGCCGAGTCGATCTCCAGCGTCAGCGTCATCTCCGGGCGTGCCATCGACGAGGACCTCGACGAAGACGAGAACATGGGCGCGCCATCCCTGTTCACCATCAGGATCATCGTCAGCCTGCTTCTCGACATCGCCATTATCGCCGTCGGAATCGTAGTCCTTCTGCTGCTGTGGCGCTTCGATTGGATCGAGGTCAAAGGCTGGATTCAGGCGGCGTTCTTTGGGTTCCAGTTCGGCAACTTGCGCATCTCGCTGCAATCGGTGCTCGTCGCGCTCGGCGTCTTCGCCCTCGGCCTCGCGCTGACGCGCTTCGTTCAGCGCTGGATCTCCGCCCGCGTGTTCGCCGGCCGCCATGTCGATACCGGACTCCACGAATCCATGCGGATCGGCACCGGTTATCTCGGCTTCGTCCTGTCTGCGCTCGCCGGCATCTCCTATCTCGGCTTTGACTTTTCCAACATCGCTCTCGTGGCCGGCGCGCTCTCGGTCGGTATCGGCTTCGGGCTCCAGAGCATCTTCAACAATTTCGTTTCGGGGCTCATCCTCTTGGTCGAGCGCCCCATCAAGATCGGCGATTACATCAATGTCAGCGGTCAGGAGGGTACGGTCAGAAAGATCAGCGTGCGCTCCACGGAGATCGAGACGATTTTTCGCCAGTCGGTGATCATCCCCAATGCCACGCTGATCACCGACCCCGTCATCAACTGGATGCATCTCGACAAGGTCTGCCGTTCCGACATAGCCGTTGGCGTCGACTACGGCACCGACGTCGAGCTGTTGCGGTCGACGCTGCTCGACGTCGCGCAAGCCCATCGCGGCGTGCTCAAGAGCCCGCCGCCGGTTGTGCACTTCGCCGGCTTCGGCGACTCATCGCTCGATTTCGAGCTGCGTGTGTTCCTGCGTGACGTGCGTGAGCGCATCAAGTCGTCGAGCGAACTGCGCTTTGCGATCCTGAACGCCTTGCGCGAGGCGGGCATCTCCATCCCCTTCCCGCAACGCGACATTCATATCAAGGACGGTGGCGCGCCCAACCCGCCGGCACGCCGCACCAGACGCAAGCCGTCCCCAGCCTCCTAGTGGATTGCAGGCAGGTTCAGCTTGCGTGCGGCCCGCGCATTTCCTTGATCGCGGCCTCTATGCGGCGCCAGTCTTCGGCCTGGACCGCGTCGCCACCCTTCTCGCATTCGGCAGCTCTCTGAGCCGCCTCGCTCGCGGCCTTGTCGCCATGCGCGCCGATAAAGCGCCGCGCATAGTCATGGATTTCGTTCATGTCCATTGGAACGTCCTCCTTGTCGTGCTGCTCTACTGTCCGCAAGGCAGCCCATTCGCGCTCTGAGACAGATCAAATGCGCTCAAGGCCAATGCGTTCCGCAAGATCAAGGATCAGGCAGCCCGCGCACTGCCTTATCCGACTGCGGTCCGAGTTTAAGCCGATTCCGTCTCAGCGGCCTTGGGCAGCTCGACGACCTGCACCAGACCGCCGCTCGGTCCGTTGGCGATGCTGATGCGGCCGCCGGCACGCTGGACGATCTCATTGGCGATGGTCATGCCGAGGCCCGCGCCCGGAATATCCTGGCGGCGCGCGGGATCGGCGCGGAAGAACGGCTCGAACACCTGGTGCATCACCTTGGGCGGAATCCCGGGGCCGTCGTCCTCGATGACGATGCGGGCCATTGGGCCGTTGGCGTTGGTGACGCTGACCCTTGCACGCACGCCATGCGTTGCCGCGTTGATGATCAGATTGCGCAAGGCGCGATTGAGCTTGAAGCGGCTCACCCGCACCGTGACCGGCCGCATGGTGGTGCAAGTGACATCGAGATTCTGCTCCCTGAGGTCCTCCACAATCCCGCCGACCAGTTCGTCGAGGCGGATGAGCTCAGGCGCGGCGTTGCCGGTCTCCTCGCGCACCAGCATGATCGCGCTGTCGGCGATGCGTTCGAGCTCGTCGATGTCGTTGAGCCACTTGGCACGTTCATCCTCGTCGCGCACGAATTCGGCCCTGAGCCGCATGCGCGTGATCGGCGTGCGCATGTCGTGGCCGGCGGCGGCTACGAGCCGCATCCGGCTCTCCATGGCGCGCTTGAGGCGGCTCGAGAGCGAGTTGAGCGCCTTGGCCGTCGCCCGCACTTCCGCCGGCCCGCGCTCAGGCAGCTCCGGCAACATCCCGTCGGGACCGACGGAGGCGACGGCATTCTCCAGGAACATCAGCGGCCGGACCATGCGATTGGCGGCGAACACGGCGATCACGGTCGCGCCGAGAGCGATCACCGTCAGCCACCTGAACAGCGCCCGCCACGGCGGCCCTTGCGGCGGCATCCCGGATGTCGGCATCCATAGCCAGCCTTTGTCACCGATGGGAACCGACACGATCAGAGGCGCGTGATGTTCTCGGCGAGATACCGTAATAGGAAGATCGACTCCGCGCCTCTTCAGGACCTCGCGCAAGGCCGCTGTCGTACGCTCGTACACGTGTCCGGGCGCCGGCCCTTGCGCCAGTGTGACTCCCTCGACGCCCTCGCTCGTGAGCCGAAGCGCCATTTGCACCTGTAGCGCCACGCCGTCGAGCGCACGCTCCGTGCGCTGCGGCGGCCCGAGCAGATAGAACAGGACGACGGTAAGCAGGCCGACGACCGAGACAATCGCGACGACGAGCAGCACGACGATCTTGACGCGGAGCGTGTTCACGCCGGCCCGTCCTCGACATCGACCTTCACGGCGAGCTGATAGCCGCCGTTGCGCACGGTCTTGAGCAATTGCGGGGACGTACCCTCACCGAGTTTCCGCCTGAGCCGGCTGACGAGTACGTCGATGGAGCGGTCGAACCCATCGCCTTCGCGGCCGCGCGTCAGATCGAGCAGCTGATCGCGCGACAGGACGCGGCCCGGCCGATCGAGAAAGGTCTTGAGCAGGTCGAACTCCGCGCCGGTCAGTTCCACGTCCTTGCCTTGAGGATTGGTGACCCGGCGCATCTGCGGATCGGCGCTGAAGCCTTCGAAGTAGTAGACCTTCGCCTCGCTCGGCGCCGGCAGCGCTTCGGCGTGGCGCCGCAACACCGCCCGCACGCGCGCGATCAGCTCCCGCGGATTGAACGGCTTGCCGAGATAGTCGTCGGCGCCGATCTCCAGACCGATGATGCGGTCGACGTCCTCCTTCAGCGCCGTGAGCAGGATGATGGGCACGCTTGAGCGTTGCGCCCGCAAGTCCCGGCACGCGTCGAGGCCGGAGCCGTCAGGGAGCATCACGTCGAGGACAATCAGGTCGACGTGATGCGTCGCCAGCTGCTCGCGCAGCTCCTTGCAGTTTGCAGCGAGCAGCACGCGAAAGCCCTGGCTCTCGACGTAGCGCGCCAAGAGCTTGCGGATTTCCGGGTCGTCGTCGACGACGAGTATGCGTGGCGTGGTCGAAGTCATCGAAGTCGCCTCCTTCTAGCCTCGCCAGGAACCGGCAACGAGAAAATTCTTGTAACGGAAGCCGTCCGCTCCCGATCCAGCAATCTTTCGACACAAAACGCGCTCCGCCAGCAACGTTCCGACACGCCAAGACCAACAAAAGCAAAGAAGAGACCCTAGGAATCCAGGGTCACATCAACTATTGAGGATGCTGCAAATGAAACTCCCCTCGAAGATTGCCCCGATGGTCGTCGTCGCGGTGCTCAGCGTTGCTGGCCTGACCGCGGTGACGACGGCATACGGGCACGACTGGGGCAAGCCCGGTCCGCACCACGGCAAGCATATGTGCGACCGCCACGGCCACGGCGGTCCTGGCAGGCACGGCCGTCGCGGCCCTGACTTTCTCGCCAAGAAGCTGAGCATCATGGAGACCGAGATCGGCATCCGCGCCAATCAGCTCGATGCCTGGCGTGATTTCACCGACGCGCTGCAAGCCACCATGAAGCGTCCGATGGGCCCGGGCATGGGTCCGGCCATGATGGCGCCCGGCGCCAAGGCCGAGCCGTTCTCGCTCGCCGAGCAGCTCGCCGACAACACCATCGCTCGCGCCAAGAGCGCCGAGGAGCTGAAGAAGGCGATTGCCACGCTCCGCACCACGCTGACGCCGGAGCAGCTCGATAAGGTCAAGGCGATCGAGGCCCGCATCCGTGCCCATTTCGGACCGCGCGGTCCTGGTCCCCACGGGCCTGGCCCACGCGGCATGGGACCGGGCATGGGTCCGCAAGGTGGGCCCCCTGCTCCTCCGCCCGCTGATGCGCCCGACGGACCGGGTGGCGACGACGGTGACGAATAACGACCTCCCCCAGCGCTAGCCGAGCTCTCCTTCGGCTAGAAACTGAAAGGCGGGAGCCGCGCGCTCCCGCCTTTTTTCATGTCAGGCTCCAACCCTTGCGAGGATCGGGCTCAGGAATCCGGAAGGCCCAGGCGGGGTTCCGCTCTCTCGAACGAGCGGTCCATCGCGTAGGAGCGCAGGAACGTAAACGGGAGGTGCCCGAAGAAGGGGGTCAATTGGAGCTCGGCAAAGAACTCCGAGCCCCTGGCAATGCCTGCGACATAGAGCGCCGACACCAGGCCCGAGCGGTCCGCCCCGTTGCGGCAATGCACGAGAATGGGCCGCTGCGCGGTCGAAAGAATCTTGAGGATTTGCTCCACCTCGGGGGCCTGCACCTCACGCTGGGCCGACATCTGATGGTCGATCAGCGTGATGCCCAAGGCCTCCGCCGCCGCCTTCTCCTTGCGATACCACGCGGCGTGCGGGTGCGGACCTTGCAGGTTGAGGATGGTCTTGATCCCGTACCGCTTGTGCCATGCGGCGATATCTTCCGGCGACGGCCGCGCCGACCGGTAAAGCTCGCCCGCAACAACCGTGTGGAAATTGTTCGTGGAGACCAGGTAAGCGGCGTAGAGGCCGATCACGGCGAGCACCGCCAGCAATGGGCGGACAATTCTCTTGCGCGTTTTGGGATCCATGCGACCCCCCGACCGGTCATTTCAACGGATTGTCATAATAGGCGATTGGGGCGTCTTGGCGATCCGAGGAGTCATGCATCGATCCCCCTCGGCGGTCAGGTTCCCATGGGGACGGCGTTGGCGAACAGCGCCTCGCCCCAAGCGTGGAGGGGACGCCCGAAATCGGACTTGGTGTGAATCGCCTTCCCCTTCCGCGCTTCCCACTTCGCGCCGTAGGTCTCATAGGGGAAATGGCGGATGTAGTAGTCGCAAGTCTCCTCCCAATGGGCGACCGACAGCGACTTGCCGTAATGCTGGCAGTAGAGGTCCGTCTTGACGGACGTCATGCCGCGCGGCGTGCGGCCGTCGCCCTTCGGCAAAGCCGATCTCGGGGCGATTGCGCCACAGCATGAGAATATCCCGCTGCTCGGGCCCGTAGAACGTGCGGAAATCGAGGAGCGGCTGATCGGCGGTGTAAGGCGCCTGATCGTCAGGGGTGATATACGCGTCGAATAGCCTGACGCGCACCGCGTCGCACTCTTCGTCCAAGCCGGCCACGAAGCCGCGCATGTTTCCCGTCACGCGTTCGTCCGGGTCGAAGCACAACATCCAATCGTGCGGCAGCTGATCGCGCGCCATGTCGAGCAAGAGGCCGCGATGCCGCCCCTCGGCGCGCTTCCGCGCATCGATGTCCTGCTTCCCACGCCTGATTGGCGACGATCAGCGCCACCTTGGGATGCGCGCGCAGGATCTCCACCGTCTCGTCCGTGCTCGCATCGTCATAGGCGATGATCGCGTCCACGTGGTTCGCGAGATAATCGAGCGTGTCGGGTAGGATCAGCGCCTCGTTGCGCATGCGCGTCATCGCCACGAGCAGATGCTCTTTGCCCGAGCAACGCTTCGTTGCCTGTGATGATCTGCTCTGAGTCTCGAAGCTGCCAGGTGTTTGCGACGACCATCAGGATACCTCGACCCCGAGCGCCGACGCGCTCACGTCCAGAACCGGGCGACGAGCGCGGCGATCCAGATCAGCGCGGCAAGCGCGATGACGCAGAACACGCCCGCCGAGGCGAGGTCCTTGGTGACCTTGATGGCCTCGTGCTTCTCCGGGTGCAGGTGATTGCACAGGCGCTCAATCGCCGTGTTGAGGAACTCGGCGGCGAGAAGCAGAAGCAAGCTGCCGATGAGCGCCGCCCATATCCATACATTGGTGGCGATGAAGAACGACACGGGCAGCGCGATGACCAGGAGCGCCGCTTCCTGCTTGATGGCCGCCTCGGTCGAGAGCCCCTCGCGGAACCCGCCCATCGTGTTCCAGAACGCCCGGCCGATGCGCGTCAGCCCGCCTTTGCCCGGCAGCGCCGATTGCGCTCTCAGATGTTTGTATTCGACGCTTTCCGTCGTTCGCGGCGCATCCATTCGAAAGCCTTTCCGGCTTACGCAGCCGTCAGCTTTTGCAGCACGTCCTCGGCCATGTCGAAATTGGCGTAGACCTGCTGCACGTCGTCCAAATCTTCGAGACCGTCGATCATACGCAGCAGCTTTTGGCCGCCCTCCTCGTCGATCGGCACTTCCGATTTCGGGCGCCACAGGATCTGCATGGCGCGTGGCTCGCCGAAACGGTCCTCGAGCGCCTTGGCCACCTGGTGCAGCTCATCCGGATTGCAGTAGACGACGTGGCCATCTTCGCCGGACTCGACGTCGTCCGCGCCGGCCTCGATAGCCGCTTCCAGCATCTCGTCGGCGGTCGCCTTGTCGGCGTCGAACTCGATGGACCCGAGCCTGTCGAAATTGAACGACACGGCGCCCGTCTCACCCAGATTGCCGCCGTGCTTGGCGAAGATGGAGCGCACCTCGCTTGCGGTGCGGTTGCGGTTGTCGGTCAACGCCTCGACGATGACGCCGACGCCGCCAGCGCCGAAGCCCTCGTAGCGGACCTCCTCGTAATTGTCGCCGCCGGCCTCCTGGCTCTTCTTGATGGCCCGATCGATATTGTCGTTGGGCATGTTCTGGGCGCGCGCCGCCTGAATCGCCGACCTGAGGCGGGGATTCATGGCCGGATCGGGCATCCCCATCTTCGCCGCCGTGGTGATCTCGCGGGCGAGCTTGGAGAACAGCTTGGCGCGCTTCTTGTCCTGCGCGCCCTTGCGGAACTGGATGTTCTTGAATTTCGAATGGCCTGCCATGGCCTGTTCCCTAGTCGCTAGGAGCCTTTGCGGTCAAGACCGCCCTTACGTCGGCGAATGCCGCACCGGGCAGGCGCGGCTTAGCGAAGCCTTAACCCTAATGGCCTGACAACTAAAGGCTTGGGGCCCGGAAAACCGGGCCTCCTGCGTATGAGGGGAAGGGGGCATTCATGACGCCGAAACGGAAAGCCGCTGCGGGCGGGCCGCATCCAGAGACCGCACCCAGCCTGCCGCAGCTCTGCTCCGAGGCCGCCGATCATGTGGCGCATGCCCGCCTGGCGCTCTACGACGAGAGCTACGACACCGATCGGGCGCTCCACCATCTCGACGAGGCGATTGACTGCCTGAAGCGTCTCTTGGCCCACGGCCGCGCCGCGCAGACCAACGGCACTCACGCCCGCTTGCGCTCGGCCTAAGCCTCCGCCAGCCAGAAGGCCGGCTCCGTCTGCGAGAGCCTGCCGCCGAGCCTCACCGGCGCGATGGCGCGCGCCAAGCCCGTCGCGTCGTCAACCTCGATGCCGACACCGCAGATCGTCGCTTCCCCGAGCGAAGGCGCAAAGCGCCGCGAGGCGATCTTGGTGAGGAAGCGGTTGATCGGCTCTTCCTTGTCCATGCCGAGCACCGAATCGAAATCGCCGCACATGCCGGCGTCGCTGATATAGGCGGTGCCGCCGTTCAAGATCTGCTCGTCGGCGGTCGGCACATGGGTGTGCGTGCCGATCACCGCGCTGACGCCGCCCATCGACGAAATGGGCCATGGCCTCCTTCTCCGAGGTGGCCTCGGCATGGAAGTCGAGAAGGATGGCGTCGGCCCCGGACTTGAGCCCGCATGCTTCGAGCTCACGCTCGACCGCGGGGAACGGATCGTCGAGATCCGCCATGAATACGCGGCCCATCGCATTGATCACGAGCACATCCATGCCGTTCGCCGCCTTGAACAACCCCGCGCCCTTGCCCGGCGTACCTTGCGGGAAGTTGATGGGGCGCAGCAAACGGTCATGCCGTTCGATAAACACGAGCGCCTCGCGCTGGTCCCACACGTGATTGCCCGTGGTGATGACGTCGGCGCCTGCGTCGAGCAGCTCGGTCACGATCGCTTCGGAGATGCCGAAGCCGCCCGCCGAATTCTCGCCGTTCACCACCACGAAGTCGGCGCGGTAGCGCTCGCGCAATTTGGGCAAAGTCTCGAGCACGGCCACACGCCCCGCGCGGCCGACCACATCGCCTAGAAACAGAATGCGCATGGGCCGCCGGAGATCGAGTGCCGAGAGTTCGTCATGCGGGGTCAATACAGAATAGCGGCGCGGCTCGCCAGCTTCACGGCAAGAGGCGGTGAACAATCTGACACGCGTGGAAAGAAGCATGGCAGGGCCGCGATGGCCGTCGGAGGTAAGATTCCGGGTGTCCCTACATTAAGTAGGTGGGCGCCGAGTGACGGAGACCACGGTCCCCGCCAGGGTCAGCTCCCGTAGAATCTTATAGGGCCCTGGAATAATGCTCCTAACGCACCTCGCAGCCCGCCAAGGTCAGACTATAGCGGAAGAAATTCGTCTGGACGACTAGCGTCGGTTGGCCGCATCGCCGCCTTGGAAGAGCTGCGCGTTGAGCAGCTCCAGACGGTCGGCGGCGGCGCTCACCCGCGCGTCCAAATCGGCTTGCGCCGTCTTGGCGGTTTCGGTGGCGGCGGACTTGTCACGCTGTGCCACGGCAAGCGCGTTCTTCATCTCCTCGATCTCGCGGCGCAACTCCCACAACTCGTCGGCCACGACCAAGGACGCCATCAGGATCAGCCGGTCGTCGCCAACTTGGCCGAACTTCTGCCGCATCGTGTCGACATGGGAGCCGAGATATTCGGCGAGCTCGATGAGGTGGGCCTCCTCACCCTCGCTGCATTCCAGCCGATAGGTGCGGCCGTTCAAAGTGACACTGACCTGACCCATGACAACCCCCCGTTCGCCGGCCCTAGCCTGGCATCGCCGGCATCATGTCCTTGAGCGTCCCCATCACTGTCTCAAGCCGGTCGGAGACTTCGTCGTTGGCGGCTTTGAGGCGCCTCACCCGGGTGCGCTCGGCCTCCAGATCGGCAAGGAGCTGGTCCCGCTCGTCTGTCAGAAAACGAATTTGCTC
Source organism: uncultured Alphaproteobacteria bacterium (assembly GCA_963727165.1). Lineage (GTDB taxonomy): Bacteria > Pseudomonadota > Alphaproteobacteria > Rhizobiales > Methyloligellaceae > Methyloceanibacter. The sequence goes on along the minus strand of CAVSFJ010000004.1, from coordinate 9,992 downwards.
TTTCAGGGCCGCCAACGAAACGTCGGCGTCGCCCTCGGCAAAAACCTGTTGCAGATGACTCTCAAGCTCATCAAGCGCCGCGTCGAGCCGCTGCAGAGCACCTGGTTGGTTCATTGCGCCTCGCCCCTCCCCGCTCAAGCGCCGCCAATTCGTCCCCTTTGGCTGTCTTGCGTTTGAACTAGCAGCCTGGCGAGAATGTGGTGACGCTATGTTCGACCTTCAACGACCTCTTCACAACCCTCTTCTCGGGCCTAACGTTCCCGTGGATTTGACAGCGCCGCGAAGCATGTGATTTGAGACGGACGCCATTAACGTCTGGTCAATGCGAAAACGCCGTGGGAACCCCCTGATCATGGCTGACGCCAAGCCAAGTTGCCGGCTCTATCTGCAAGTTCCGGCGCCCCTGACCGCGAAGCTCGAAGCCCAACTGACCCAAGCCCTGGCGAACACCTCGGCGGCTTGCGTTTTGCTCTGCAACATCGATCAGCAGACGGACGAAATGCTAGACCGTTTGCTCGATGGTGTTCAAGCGGCAGGTATTGCCTGCCTCATCGAAAACGACATTGCGTGCGCCGAGCGGCTTGGCGCCGACGGCGTCCACATCCCGGCCGACGCCGAGCTTTACCGGCAGGCCCGCGCATCTTTGGGCGAAAGCGCCAATATTGGCGTCGGGTGTGGCCTGAACCGCCATGATGCCATGAGCCTTGCCGAGATGGGCGCCGACTATGTCGCCTTTGGACCGGAGGCCACGGGCAGTATCGACGCCATCGATCAGTGTGCAGAGCTCATCGCTTGGTGGTCGGAGATTTTCGTCGTGCCTTGCGTCGCTTGGAACATTGACGACGCCGAGCTTGCGGCGCGGCTCGCGGGCCTCGGCGCCGATTTCGTGGCGCCGTCGCGAACCATTTGGCAGGACGACAACGCCGCGACCCTCATCGCAGGCATCGATGATGCGATCCGCCGCGCCAGGAGGGCCGCATGAGGAGGCTCCTGGCCGCGCTGGCGATCTCCGCCGGGATCTGCGTCCTGGCAGCTGGCGCGCCGGCCCTCGCCAAGGAGAGCGAGTCCTACACGGCCTTTGCCCAGGGCAAGTATCTGACGGCGTTGAAGCTTGCCGAGAAGGAGGCGGCGAACGGGTCCAAAGAGGCCTATACCCTCATGGGCGAGATCTATTCGGAAGGTCTCGGGGTTGCCCGCGACTACAAAAAGGCGGCGGACGCTTACGCCAAGGGCGCCGATCTCGGCGACCCTAACGCCCAGTTCTCCTTAGGACTTCTCGCTGCTGAAGGCCTGGGCGTGAAGAAGAACCTCCAAATTGCCGGCGACCTCTTCGAGCATGCCGCCGAGGCCGGCAATGCCGCAGCGCAATATAACCTCGCCCTCATTTATCTGAACGGGAAAGGCCGGCCCACGGACGACGTCAAGGCGGCCGAATGGATGAAGAAAGCGGCGGAGCTAGGCAACCCCCAGGCAGAGTACGATCTCGGCGCCCTCTACCAGTTCGGCCGTGGCGTACCGATCGACAAGGAGAAGGCCGCCGAATGGACCGGCAAGGCGGCGGACGCCGGCCTGCCGGCAGCCCAAGTCGACTATGGCGTGATGCTGTTCAAGGGCCGCGGCGTGGCGAAGGATGAGAAAAAGGCGGCGAAGCTCTTCCGGATGGCGGCCGAGAAGGGCAACCCCGTGGCGCAGAACCGTCTTGCCCGCCTCTATGCCAATGGTGTCGTGGTCAAGGCCGATCCCGTAGAGGCTGCCAAATGGCACCTCCTCGCCCGCCAGGCCGGCGTCAGCGACTTCTCCCTCGACATCATGCTGTCCAAGCTTACCAAGAAGCAGCGCGTGACTGCGGAGCGCGAGGTGGATGCGTGGGAGGCGGGGAGCCTCACCCAATAGCCCGAACGCGGCATTCCCAGCGGCCCTCCCCTTGACAGGGGCAGGGCCCCACGTCTTAAAGGCTTCCACCCCATCCGAACCCAAGGGACTCCATGAAGATCAACGGCAACGAGATCCGGCCGGGCAACGTGATCCAGCACAAGAATGGCCTCTGGGTCGCGGTGAAGACCCAGGCCGTGAAGCCGGGCAAGGGTCCGGCCTACGCGCAAGTGGAGCTGAAGAACCTCATCGACGGCACGAAGCTCAATGAGCGCTTCCGCGCTTCGGAGACCGTTGAGCGCGTGCGCCTCGAGCAGAAGGACTATCAGTACCTCTACGCCGAAGGCGACATGCTCACCTTCATGGACACCGAAACCTACGACCAGATCCAGCTCCCGCGCGATTTCTTGGAAGACCGCGCCGCCTTCCTACAGGACGGCATGACCGTCACCGTGGAGAGCCACGAGGGCAAGCCCATCGGCGTCACCTTGCCGGATCAGGTCACTCTGGAGGTCGTCGAAGCCGATCCCGTGGTGAAGGGGCAGACCGCGGCGTCCTCTTACAAGCCGGCCGTGCTCGAGAACGGCGTTCGCGTGCAAGTGCCGCCCTTCATCGCAGCCGGCGAGCGCATCGTGGTCGACACCAACGAGCTCACTTACGTCAGGCGCGCCGAGTAGAACCGCGTCATACCGGCGAAAGCCGGTACCCATAAGGTACAACGAGCCACGCACTGTCTGGAGTCCGGCCTGCCGGAATGACAGCCGGAAACGAAAGCCGCCATGCCTGCATCAGCACTGATGAACGTTATGCTCACCGCCGCCCGCAAAGCGGGTCGCAGCCTCGCGCGCGATTTCGGCGAGGTGGAGCAGCTTCAAGTGTCGCTGAAAGGTCCCGGGAATTTCGTCAGCGCCGCCGATCATCGCGCCGAGGAGATCGTCTTCGCCGAACTCTCCCGGGCGCGTCCCGGCTACGGCTTCCTCATGGAGGAGCGCGGCGAGGTCAAAGGCGCCGACCCCACCCATCGTTGGATCGTCGATCCCCTCGACGGCACCACCAACTTCCTGCACGGCATCCCCGTCTTCGCCATCTCCATCGCGCTCGAGCGCGACGGCGAACTCGTCGCCGGGCTCGTCTACAACCCGGCGAACCATGAGACCTTCACGGCCGAGAAGGGCAAGGGCGCCTTCCTCAACGACAAGCGCATCAGGGTCGCCGCCCGCGCCGAGCTTGCGGCAGCGGTGATCGCGACCGGCATTCCCCATTCGGGCTTCCCGAACCACGAGCGGTTCCTCAAAGAGCTGCGCGCGGTCATGGGCGTATCGGCCGGCGTCCGGCGCATGGGAGCGGCCGCGCTCGATCTCGCCTGGACGGCTGCAGGCCGCTTCGACGGCTTCTGGGAGCATGGTCTTCACGCCTGGGATGTCGCCGCCGGCATCGTCATCTTGCGCGAGGCAGGCGCTTATGTGTCCGACAGCGCGGGCAAGGACCGCATGCTAGAAGACGGCAGCATCGTTGCCGGCAATGAGACCATTCACGCCAAGCTCTTGAAACTTTTGAAGGCTGCGGGCGCAGGCGGCGCCGCGACAGGCCCGGCGACGAAAGCGGCAGCGGCTAAGTAGGCCGCTTGCAGGGCAAGCCTCCACTGAAGACTGCAACGGGCAATCATGACAGCATCCGCCCTGAGGTTGCCGTTTTGCCCGTCAAACTATTCCGCTAATCTCACGCACGAGCCCGCATCACTCGGCAACGGCACGACATGGCACCAAAGCAGTACAAGACGAAGCTTACGCGCCCCCAGGTCTTTCTCTGGCGCATGTCTCTCTTCCTGATCCTCGCGGCTCTGCTCGCCATCATCCTCGACGGCCAGACCGCGCAGCTCCGGCACAGTTTCATGGCCAATCCCGGCCTGAACGGGCTCATCATCGGCGTGCTGCTGGTCGGCATCGTCTATGCCTTCCGCCAAGTCTTGCGACTCTACCCGGAGATCCAGTGGGTCAACAATTTCCGCATCTCCGATCCGGGCCTCGCCGTCGACAAGCAGCCGGTGCTGCTCTTGCCCATGGCCACCATGCTGCGCGACCGCACCGGGCATCTGTCGCTCGCGACCGGCTCCACGCGCACCCTGCTGGACTCCGTCGCCTCGCGCCTCGATGAGCAGCGCGAGACCACGCGTTACCTCGTCGGGCTCCTCGTGTTTCTCGGTCTGCTCGGCACGTTCTGGGGCTTGCTGCAGACCGTGAGCTCCGTCGGCGCCACGATCGGCGCGCTCGATACGTCCGGCAGCGAAAACGTCATGATCTTCGATCAGCTGAAAGAAGGGCTCGAGGGTCCGCTGGGCGGCATGGGCATCGCCTTCTCCAGCTCGCTGTTCGGCCTCTCGGGCTCGCTGATCCTCGGCTTCCTGGACCTGCAGGCGGGTCACGCCCAAAGCCGCTTCTATAACGAGCTCGAAGATTGGCTCTCCAACATCACCGAGCTGCAATCGGCTGACGAGGGCGCCAAGGACGTGTCGCCGCAACTGCGCTTCGCGCTTATCGACATGCAGCGCTCCCTGTCCGACCTCAACGAGAAGGTCGAGATGCGCATTCTGAACGACAACACGGGCGACGCGGTGAAGGACCTCGCCCAAGGCGTCGACAAGCTCATCCGCCAAATGCGCGCGGAGCAGAAGGTCGTGCGCGAATGGGCCGACGAGCAGGCCCAGCAGCAGCATGAGCTGGCCACCGTGCTCCGCCAGATCACCGGCAAGACCAAAGTGCCGGCCCGCGAGGGGAGCTAGCCATGGCCCTCGCCCGCGGGCGGCGCCGCCAATACGCCCCCAATTACTGGCCGGGCTTCGTGGACATGCTGTCCACACTGCTGCTGGTGGTGATCTTCCTCATGTCTCTGTTCATGATCACCAACTACATCATCACCCAGGCGGCGAGCGGCAAGGACACCATGCTGTCGCGCCTCAACCGCCAGCTCTCCGAGCTGACCGAGCTTCTGGCGCTCGAGCGCTCCAAGAAGGCGAACGCCGAGGACGAACTCTCGGCGCTCCAGGCCACGCTCGCGGGCAAGGAAAAGGAAAACCAGCGGCTCACCGGTCTTCTCGGCACCGCGGGCGGCGCGACAGAGAGCGCGGAAGCGCGCGCCTCGGCGCTCGGCACCAAGCTCGACGAGCAGAAGAAGATCACCAATGACGCGCTGGCCAAGGTCGAGCTTCTGAACCAGCAGCTTGCCGCGCTGCGGCTTCAGCTCGCCTCGCTGAACGAGGCGCTGGAAGCCTCGGAGGCGAAGGACAAGGAAAGCCAGCAGAAGATCTCCGATCTCGGCCAGCGCCTGAACGTGGCCCTCGCCAAGAAGGTCCAGGAACTCGCCCGCTACCGCTCTGATTTCTTTGGTAAATTAAGGGAGGCCCTGGGCGGGCGGGAGGATTTCCGGATCGTCGGCGACCGCTTCGTATTCCCCTCCGACGTGCTGTTCGACCCCGGCTCGGCGGAGTTGAAGCCCAATGCCCTGCCCCAGCTCGACAAGCTCGCCGCGGCGCTCAAGGACGTCCAAGGCAAGATCCCACCCGACATTCCCTGGGTGATGCGCGTCGACGGTCACACCGACATCAGGCCGATCTCGACGGCCGAGTTCCCGTCGAACTGGGAGCTGTCGAGCGCCCGCGCCATCTCCGTGGTGCGCTATCTCATGAGCCAAGGCATCGCGCCTGAGCATCTCGTGGCGGCAGGCTTCGGCGAGTTCCAGCCCATCGATACCGGCACCAGCGAGGCGGCGCTCGCCAAGAATCGCCGCATCGAGCTCAAGCTGACCGAGCGCTAGGCTACTCCGCGGCGTCAGGCGCGAACTGAAGCTCGGCGAGCCGCGCATAGACGCCGCCTTTGCGGATCAGCGCCTGATGCGTCCCCTCTTCGACCAGGTGCCCGTGATCGAACACCAGGATGCGGTCGGCGCCGACCACGGTCGAAAGCCGATGTGCGATGACGAGCGTCGTGCGCCCCTCCATCACCTTGTCGAGCGCCTTCTGCACCAAGGTCTCGCTCGTGGCGTCGAGCGCGCTCGTCGCCTCGTCGAGCAGGAGGATCGGCGCATTGCGCAACACGGCGCGCGCAATGGCGATGCGCTGACGCTGTCCGGCCGAGAGCAGAACGCCGCCCTCGCCCAGCATGGTGTCGTAGCCTTGCGGCAAGTCTGCGATGAACTCATGCGCGAACGCCGCCTTTGCCGCGTCCTCGATCTCGCGCCGGCTGGCGCCGTCCGCCCCATAGGCGATATTGGCGGCGACGGTGTCGGCGAACAGCGCCGTCTCTTGCGGCACCACGGCGAAGCGAGACCGAAGCGCATTGAGGTCCGCTTCGTTGACCGCGACGCCGTCCACCTCGACCCGCCCGGCTACGGCATCGTAGAATCTGAGCAGAAGCGCGAAGACCGTGGTCTTGCCGGCGCCCGAGGGGCCGACCAGCGCCACGCGCTCGCCAGGCTTCACGGCAAAACTCACATCGTCGAGCGCGCTCGTCTCGCGCCGCGAAGGATAGGAGAAGGAGACGTCGCGGAAGGCGATCTCGCCGCGCGGCGGTTCGGGCAGCGCCTTCGGCTTCGCAGGCGATTTGATCTCGGACTGCACCCCGAGCAACTCGCCGAGCCGCTCCGCCGCGCCCGCGGCTTGCGCCACCTCGCCCCACACTTCGCTGAGGCTGCCGACTGACGCGGCGGCGAACACCGCATAGAGTACGAACTGGCCGAGCGTTCCGCCGGTCATGGCGCCGGACAGCACGTCCTGGGCGCCGTACCACAGCACGCCGACGACACTTGCGAAGACGAGGAAGATGGCGATCGCCGTCAACCCGGCCCGCGCCTTCGACCGCGCATTGGCGGCATCGAACGACCGGTCCACCGCCTCTCTGAATCGCGCCGCCGCCATGTCTTCATTGGTGAAGGCTTGCAGCACCCTCACTTGGCCGAGGCTCTCGCTCGCATAGGCCGAGGCCTGCGCCAGCGTATCTTGCGCGCGCCGTGACAGCGTCCTGACCGAGCGGCCATAGGCCACCAGCGGCAGCACGATGATCGGAATAGCAATGAGCACGGCGAGCGACAGCTTGGGGCTCGTCACCACCATCATCACCACGGCGCCGACGACGAGCAGCGTGTTGCGGATGGCTTGCGAGATCGCCGTGCTGGCGGCGGCTTTGACCTGCGTCGTATCGGCGGTCAGCCGCGACATCACCTCGCCGGAATGGGACACCTCGTAGAAGGCGGGGCTCAAGCCCGTGAGATGGCGGAACACGTCGCTCCGGACGTCGGCAACCACGCGCTCGCCGAGCCAGTTCACGCAATAGAAGCGGACGGCGCTCGACACCGCGAGCACGAGGCCGACCACGATCAGCGTGGCGAAATACGTGTCGATCAGGTCCGGATCGATCCCGGAGAAGCCGAGATCGATCATGCGCCGCATGGCAAGCGGCACGGCCAGCGTGGCGGCCGCCGCGACGATCAGCGCCACGAACGCGGTCACGAGCATGCCCTTTTGGCGGAGAAGATAAGGCTTGAACGCCACCAGCGGGCGAAGCGAGACCCGCTTGCGCTTCTCCTCCGAGGATTCCTCCAAGGCAGAGTCCTGCCGCTCCTGGCTATCGGACTTCGGGGTTACGACTTCCACAAGAAATGCCCAGCTAGAACTTTCAGTGGGCCGACTTTAAGGTCCCGAGCCGCTCGCGGAAAGGGTCTGGGCCGCGCCTTTCCGGCGCAGGCTTGTGCGGCCCCGCAAGTTCCAGTATAGGCTCCGCTCAACGAAAACCCCGCGGATTTGCAAGGCAAACGCCATGAAGAAGGACATTCACCCGGACTACCACCAGATCAAGGTGGTGATGACCGACGGAACCGAGTTCGTCACCTATTCGACCTACGGGGCCGAGGGCGACACGCTGAAGCTCGACATCGACTCCAAGACCCACCCGGCGTGGACCGGCGGCGGGCAGCATCTGATCGACCGCGGCGGTCGTCTGAGCCGCTTCAAGAAGAAGTACGAAGGCTTCCTGAAATAGCCGGCCTATTCGGCCTCAGGGCCGAACGCTTCCCGTAACCGTGACAGGTGCGAGCTCAGCGGGTGATTGACTTCGCCCGCCGGCGCCGGCTGGTTGCAATCGAGCATCTGATCGAGGCGGACCACCCGCTCCTGAAGCTTGATGCTCTGCGCGATGAGGTCGCGCAGGCGCTCCGGCAGCGCGCTCAGATCGCGGCTCGGCTGGTCGGTCCCCGTCACCGGCAGCTTGATCTTGCGCTGCTCCTCGACCGCCTGCTCAGGGGTCAGCTCCCCTTCGCTCACAGCACGGCGGATCAAGAGCCACGAGGCAAGCTGCATTAACCGTGTGGTGAGCCGCATGCTCTCCGTCGCGTAAGCCAGCGAATGGGGCGGGCGGAGCTTGCGGGCCTCTTTACGCCCGTCGCCGTCGAGATAGGCGGCAGCCGCCTCGACCAGCGCCATGCCCTCGCGGAACACGGTCTTGAACTGGTCCGAGCGCGCGAATTTCGCGCCGAACGAGACGGTCACGCCGTCATAATCGTCGTTCTTTGATTTCCCCGCCATCGCCCCACTCCGTCACCCCTGAGCCGGCGGCATACTATGCCATAGGAAGGCGCTGTCGTCGCCTTCTGGTAACCAAGGTTAAAGCCGAAAATTCAGGCAAAAAAAGAGCCGCCAAGTGGCGGCTCAGGAAGTTAACAGGGAGGCGTCAAACAGAGTGGAACAGGCCACTCAGATCCAGAGGACTGGATAACGATGAACCTACCCGCGAAGTCCTAATAACGAGTTAATACTAAGGGGCGATTTACCTAAAGGAACGGTGAGCGGAGGTTATCAACGCTTAAACGCGGCTTCTGCGGCACTTTTCGAGGATTGCTTGGCCGCGAGCGCCTCTTCCACCCGCGCGATCTCCGCTTTGAGCGTGGCAATGAGCGCCTCGAGCTCGCGGACAGAATGCTTGCTCAGGTCCTGGCCGAGCTCGTGGCCTTTGGGTTTCTTCGGTGTGAGATCGTCCAAATCCATGGCCGCATCCTAGCATCGTGGCAATCCGGCCTTAATCCATTTATCTGTCATTGCCCGGCTTGACCGGGCAATCCAGTAACCACCGCTCTCTCGATCATTGAAGGTTACTGGTTACTGGATGCCCGCCTTCGCGGGCATGACAAAAGAGAATGAGGGACTGATGCTGCCACAGACCATGACTGTCATCGAAGCCCGCGCGGGCGGCGGCCCCGAAGTGCTGGTGCCGGGGGAGCGGCCGGTGCCGCTGCCGGGCCCTGACGAGGTGCTGATCGTCGTCGAGGCCGCCGGCGTGAACCGGCCGGACGTGCTCCAGCGCCAAGGCCTCTATCCACCGCCGAAAGGCGCTTCTGATCTCCTCGGCCTCGAAGTGGCGGGCCCCGTCATCGCCGTCGGCGAGAACGTCACGCGCTTCAACGAGGGCGATTTCGTCTGCGCGCTCGTCAATGGCGGCGGTTACGCGGAGTTCGCCGTGGCGCCCGAGGCCACCACGCTTGCAGCACCCGACGGCTTGAGCGCGGTGGAAGCCGCCGGCCTGCCGGAGACGGTGTTCACCGTGTGGCACAACGTGTTCGAGCGCGGACGCCTTCAGCCAGGCGACTGGCTGCTCGTTCATGGCGGCGCCAGCGGCATCGGCACCACCGCCATCCAGCTCGCCACGGCCTTCGGCGCCAAGGTCATCGTCACCGTCGGCAGCACGGAAAAAGCGAAAGCCTGCGAGGCGCTCGGCGCCGTCCGCGCCATCAATTACCTGGAGGAGGATTTCGTCGAGGTGGTGCGCGAGGTGACCGAGAAGCACGGCGCCGACGTCATCCTCGACATGGTTGGCGGCGACTACATAGAGCGCAATCTGAAGGCGGCGGCGCTCGAAGGCCGCATCGTGCAGATCGCCTTTCTCAAAGGCTCCAAGGTCGAGATCGACCTGATGCGGCTGATGATGCGGCGCCTGACGCTGACCGGCTCGACGCTCGCGCGCAACCGCCGGAGGCCAAAGCGCGCATGGCCGAAGCCATCGAGGAGAAGATCTGGCCCCTTTCGCCGAAGGCAAGTTCAAGCCGGTCATCGACTCGACCTTCAAGCTGAGCGAGGCAGC
>CAVSFJ010000003.1:0-107381 GCA_963727165.1 uncultured Alphaproteobacteria bacterium | reverse complement strand
GTCCTGTCTAACCGCTCCAGGCTTAGCGGGACCGAAACGGCTGGACTCCCTTGAAGTCCGGAGGGGCGGCGTTCGCGGCAGCGGCCGATGAATCCGGGACGGAGCCGGTTGAGCTGTTAAAGTCGAAGATCTGCCGGAAGATGCCTGGCGCCATCACCGACATCGGATTGACCAGCACCGTGGGATCGTCGAGCTTGCCCTTGATGGCGAACGTGATGCCGACCACACCCTCCCCCTGGCGCCCGACCAGCACTTTCCCGAGAATCGGAATGTTGCCCAGAGCCGAGTTCAGGCCGTAGAGCGGCACATAAGTGCCGCCGAGCTCGACCGTCTGCGATTTGAAATTCACCGTGCCGCGCATGGTGGCGCCAAGCGCGGGCCCATTGATATAGGCATCGCGCAGGCGGAACCTACCGGACCCGACAATGAAGGGCGCGCGCAGACGCCTAAAGGCAATGCGAGATCTGGCGATCGGCTTCTTGTTCTGACCCAACACCGCCGCCGAACTCGGATCCGTCAGGACGTCGGCCACAACGGAATCGCCGACCACGGTGAAATCGCGCGCCCACAACGTGCCGGACTTCGTGCCCGGACTGCCGGCATCCATGTTGACTTGGAGCGAGGCGTTGCCGCCCTCGATGTTGCCGTAAAAGCCAACCAGGCGGAACGCTGCGCCGGCATCGAGCGCCTCGGCCTTGAGCACGCGCGCGCCGTTCCTCGTCTCAAGTTTTACGGCCGCTGGTTTCTTGCCATTGAGCTTGCCCTTGGCGTCGAGCGCCACCAACCGTCCGTTGCGCTTCTTCAGCATGACCTCGACATCGGTGGCAGTCGTGTCGTGGAAGCCGATCACTTTGCCGATATTGGCCGTCATGTCGATGCCGAACGGATCGGCGGGCTCCCCCTCTGCGGCGAGCTGGCCCGCCGAAAATAGAGAGTGAAAGAACTGCTTGCCGTCAAAGCTCGGGCCTTCCGCCTTGATATCGAGCACTTGGTCGGCGCGGACATTGGCCGTGATCTCGACATGAGTTTGCGGGCTCACCGAGAAATCCGAGAAGTGGAAGCTCTTGAGGTGCTGGTTGGGATCGAGAGCGATGTCACCATAGACGGCGATATCGTCGCCAACGAGCTTAAGGTTCTTGAGGTCGACCGAGCCGTCCGCGCTCTTGGCGATATCGAATCTGATCTTTGCTTCCTGCCCTGGGGGCTTGGTCCAGCCCATACTGCCAAAAAGCAGCTCGGCCTTAGTCAAGTCGGCTTCCATGCTCATGGCCTGGGTAGGTTGACCGAATCCGGTGACGAACAATGTCACCGGCGTCGGGCCCCGGACCAAATGATTGACCTTGATGCCGAGCTTCTCACGCAAGTCCGCATCGAGCATGGCTGAGACTCTGACCGGCGGTTGCTGGTTGTCAGGCGCATAGAAAACGCGCTGCCAATAGATCTCGGCCGGCACATCCTTGATCTCGATCTCACCCTTCGCCGTGACGCCTTCTTCGGAGAGCTGCACGTCCAGCGCGCCGCCTTTGAAGTCCATGTCCCCTGCGAGGTTCGAAGCGATCGCGTCTTCAAGACGCGCTGCGCCGTTCATCTTGATCTCTTTGAAATCGAGATCGTTCTTAAGCGGCATCGACAATGTGAATTCGCCCATGGCAGTTCCGCCGAGGAAGTCCGGCTTCATGCCGACCTGGCGGATGTAGCCGAGCGGCTCGTGATCGAGAAGTTGCATCACCGTGGGCGTGGCCGCGGCCGCGCGGAAGGTAATCACCCCTAGCTGGGGATCCTGGCGGAGGTCGGGAATGTAAAACCGCCCCTCGCTCAAGGCGATCTCCTTTCCTTTGGCGACGACGATCTTCGCCTTGGGAATATCGACGGCGAACTCGGTGCCGGAGACCGTGAGCTTGGCATCGCCGGCCACGACCGGCGGCATCTTGGGCATATAGGTGATGCGCGAGCCGGTGAAATTGAGTTCCACATTCACGGCGCCCTCTGGCGCATCGGCGCCCCGCTCGATCGCGGTGAGCGCACCGGCCGGCAATGCCACGTTGAATTTCCCGCCGCGAACCTGCCCGCCGGCGACGCGTTCCAGAACCCATTGCCGCGCTTTGCCGACGAGGAATTTCGGCCAGAGCAATTTCAGCGTGTCGACCGGCATCGGGCTTACCTCACCCGCAAGCGTGACCGCGGGCGAGGATTGAGGCGCATCGACGACGTTTCCGGAGACGGCGATCGAGGCATCGCCTGCGCGAATGACAAAGCGAGAAAGGGTCACGCGCCCGTCCTTGGGCGAAACGTTCCCCCTCGCCGCCCACTCATCGATCTTAGTGGGCTTGAGGCCGAACTCCTCGACGCCGAGGACGGCATTGTCCGCCTTCAAGTTGAAGTCCCAGGAGACCACATGCTTCGTCGCGTCGCGAACCGGACGGAACTCGCCGCTGAACGTTGCCTGGCTCTTGCCCCAGCGCAGCGTCGACGGGGCAATCTCGATCACGTCGGTACCTTCGATGTAGCGCACCGTGAAGTCGCCATGGTCGATGCGCACTGGCGTGTCGCGATCCCATGGCGGCGTGATTTGTCCCGGTGCCAACTTGAGCCTGGCCTCGCCGGACAGGAAGTCGCCGTTACGAGCGAGCTTGAAGGTGGTCTCGCCATCAACCGCCATATCGAGGGCCTTGAGGATGCCGATCGTGGGGAAGTTGCCGGCAATCCCCGAGGGCACGAGATTCTCGATCAGCGCCGTGATCCCGAGGCTCTTGTTCTTGGCGTGCTGCTCGGTGCGCACCTCAAGCTGCCAGTCACCTCTGCTCGAGGCGACATTCGCCTCGCCAATAAGGACGCTGCGCTTGTCCAGGTGCTCAAGGTCGATCGCGAAGTCGGGTACCTGCCAAAGGGTCTGCCTACCCTCCTGGTTCAAGACGAAGATCGCATCCTTGAAGCCGAACCGTGTGAGATAGGATGTGTCGCCGCGCCGTGTGCGCTCAAAGACTTCGGCCACCGTCTTGGTGAGATTGAACTTGCGTGCGGCTCCGGCTGGCCTCGGTTTGTTGGGTGCAGCGTGTGGTGGAGCTTGCTCCGGCGGCGCGCCCGAAGATTCATCGGCGGGGAGTGCGCCGCGCATCAAGGCATCGCTGTCCTCGTCGGGCTTGGAGAAGGCAAGCGACAGGCCCTGATCGGGGTTGTACAACATCAACAGCCGCGGACCGATGAAGTCGACGCTGCCCGGCGCGAACCGGCCCACCAGAAGCGCGCTGCCGCTCATGCCGATAGCGGCGAGCGGCGCTTGCGCTACGATCTCCCCGTCCTTGTCGATAAGGCGAATGTTGCGGAGGCGGAATACCACGCCCGGCCCATCGTCGCTCCGCTGGAGCACGGCATCGTCGATCTTCACGTGCAGATCGGTCAGCTGAGCATTGATCGCCGCCTCGATGGGAGGCACGAGGCTCGGCAGCGAGATGGGCCCGCGCGCCAAGCGCCCATAGCCGAGCACGATGGCGATCAGTCCGACGACAAGGACACCGGCGAAAATCTCGCGGCAGACATGCGCACCGTGTGAGGAAAGCTTAGCGAGATGAATTTGAACCGGCGGCGGGACGCGCTTCACCAGTTCCCGGCCCTGCCTCGGGAGAGCGCGAATGGCCTTGCCGCCCTCCGTGGTCAGCTTGGCCAAGGCCCCTGTGATTGGTTCGTCCATTCAGTCACAGGCCCCAACAAGGATCGGCCAAGCCCCCAATTCACTGCCCTTCCTCGGACCCACGCGAGCAGCCATACGCAATGACCGGCCCTGCCTCACCGCGACGCCCACTCCGCTCATGGTCTCTTGTCGGCACCCCCCAAGGCGCACCCCTTACGACCTCCAAGCATCGTTACCACGATGCACAATGCGAGGCTAAGGACTCGTGGCATATGAGGCGCCAAAATCGGCTAAACGAAGGCGATTCAAGGCAGAAAACCCCGTCGACCGGGCCCGAGCGGCCCGGGGAAAGGTTCCGGGAGAACCCTCATGACAAGGTTAAAGCGAGGCGATATTGTCACCCAAGGAGTTGGGCGCTGGGTATTAGCCAACGGGCAAGAAGCTCCGCGACAATCCATTTAGACGGCTTTACAGTCCCATGTCGCGGGACCTGGTGCCGAGTTACGTTTCGCGCTGCGTCACTCGTATTGGATGGGGAGGTACCCACGTATGTTCACGAAGAAACCTGAGCCTGGCGAGACCGTCACCAAGATGGGGGAGCGGCCAAGTAGCCCGGAGGCCAAGTCATCGCCCTTTACCGAGCGTCCTGCCACCTACGCCAAGGGCCCAAGCCCGAGCGCTAGTGCCAGCAAGATGGTCCCTTCCATCATCGGTGAAGACCTGACGATCACCGGCAACGTCACCTCGAAAGGGGAGATTCAAGTCGACGGGGAAATTCAGGGCGATATCCATTGCGGCTCCCTGCTGCTCGGCGACAAGTCGCAGGTCCAGGGCTCGGTCATCGCCGAGGACGTCGTGGTGCGCGGCAAGGTCGTCGGCTCGATCCGGGGTTTGCGGGTCACCTTGCAGGCGCAGTCCCATGTCGAGGGCGACATCTTCCATCAGAGTCTCGCCATCGAGCAGGGCGCATATTTCGAAGGCAAGTCGCGCCGGTCGGACGATCCGATGGGCGAGGCGAAGACTCCTGGCGGTCGCTCCGATAAGCCGAGCGACTCGGGCGGAAATCCCTTCTCGAGCCGGGCGGCGGAATAGCGGACAGACCGACTTCGGACTAGCGAGCGGGCGAGAGGCCGATTAGGCCTGGGCGTCGGCGTGGATGCGCTCAGCGAGCGCTGCCTCGATAAACGCATCGATATCGCCATCGAGCACGGCGCTCGGGTTGGTGCTTTCGACGCCCGTCCGCAAATCCTTCACCAGCTGATAGGGCTGGAGTACGTAAGACCGGATCTGGTGGCCCCACCCGATCTCGGACTTCGTGGACGCCGTGGCGAGCGCCTCCTCCTCCCGCCGCTTGAGCTCGGCTTCGTAGAGCCGCGCCCGCAACATGGCCCACGCCGTAGCCCGGTTCTTGTGCTGGGACCGCTCGTTCTGACATTGGACCACGATGCCGGTTGGCACATGGGTGATGCGGACCGCGCTGTCGGTCGTGTTGACGTGCTGGCCGCCGGCGCCCGAGGCGCGGTAAGTATCGATGCGGACATCCTTCTCGTCGATGTCGATCTCGATGCTCTCGTCGATCGCGGGGTAAATCCACGCCGAGGCGAAGCTCGTGTGGCGGCGGGCATTGGAGTCGAACGGTGAGATGCGGACCAGCCGGTGCACGCCCGACTCGGTCTTGAGCCAGCCATAGGCGTTGTGACCCTTGACCAGGATGGTGGCCGACTTGATGCCCGCCTCCTCGCCGTAATGCTCGCCGATCAGCTCGACCTTGTAGCCGCGCCCTTCCGCCCAGCGCATATACATGCGCTCCAGCATCTGTGCCCAGTCCTGGCTTTCGGTGCCGCCGGCGCCTGCGTGGATCTCGACATACGCATCGTTGGCGTCCGCCTCGCCGGACAGGAGCGCCTCCACCTCGCGGGTATGAGCCTCCTGCCTCAGCTTGCTCAGCGCCGCTTCCGCCTCGGCGACGATGCCCTCGTCGCCCTCCTCCTCGCCGAGAGCGACAAGCGTGAGATTGTCGTCGAGTTCGCGGGTGAGACGGTCATATGCGCTGAGCGCCGTCTCGATCTGCTGGCGCTCGCGCATCAAGCCTTGGGCGCGGAGCGCGTCGTTCCAGAAATCCGGAGCTTCCGCCTCGCGGTCGAGTTCGGTCAGCCTCGCCTTTGCCTGGTCGGGGTCAAAGATGCCTCCTAAGCAAGGACAGGGACTCTTTGATCTCGTTGACGACCATGTCAGTTTCGGCGCGCATTCTTTCCTCGATAGTGGGTTGTCAAAAATAGGTCACCGCTCAGGCAGGGAAGGCCCTACCTGAGACAAGCTCTTTCCTTATGGCTCTAGTAGAGGCCGCCCGTGCCCGATGTCAAAGCCCGGTCGTTGCTCGGCGGGCCAGCAGGAAAGCCGGAATGCCGGGGCGGCGGCTGATATTGGGGGGCCGCCGGAGGTGGGAATCCTTGCGGGGGACCGGCCTGGGCAGCATCCGGATACTGGGGAAAGTCCTCTTCACCCGGCCCGGCTCCGGCTCCGTCGTCGGCAGCCTCGACCACATCGCCGGAGGCACCCGCAGGGACCTGCCAGGGCTGGAAGGCGTCCGTGACCACGTTCGTATCGCCAGGACGCGCCGGCAGACCGGTCTTGTGATTGACGCGCACGAGCACGGCTCCCGGCGGTGCCCGGAACGGAACTGGCGGAACGCCCTTCAGCGCCTCCTTGAAGAATTCCTTCACGATCGGCAGGGCAGCGCCAGCACCGGTCGCACCGCGTCCCATGGACTTCGGCTGGTCGTAGCCGACATATGCGCCGACGACGAGGTCAGGCGTATAGCCGATGAACCAGGCGTCCTTGTAATCGTTGGTGGTGCCGGTCTTGCCAGCGAGCGGCCGGTTCAAGGATTTGAGCCCGCGCCCCGTGCCATATTGGACGACGCCTTCCTGGATGCCGACCATCTGGAACGCCGAGATCGGGTCGACGATCTGCTTGCGATTATCGACGAGCTTGGGCTCTTCCTGACCCTTCCACTCCCGCGCGCTGCACTTGCTGCAATCGCGCGTGTCGTGACGCCAAATGGTGCGCCCGTAGCGGTCCTGAATACGGTCGATAAAGGTCGACTCGATCTTCTTGCCGCCATTGTCGATCATGGAATAGGCGGTGACCATGCGCAGCAGCGTGGTCTCGCCCGCGCCAAGCGACATTGACAGCGCCGGCATCAGGTTGTCGTAGACGCCGAAGCGCCGCGCATAGTCGGCGATGATGGGCATGCCGATGTCGCGGGACAGCCGCACCGTCATCAAATTGCGCGAGTGCTCGATGCCGTAGCGCAGGGTCGAAGGACCGGCGCTGCTGCGCTCATAGTTCTTGGGACACCACTGCGGCATGCCCTTGCCCTGACTGACGCAAATCGGACCATCGAGGATGATGCTGGACGGCGTGTAGCCGTTGTCGAGCGCCGTCGTGTAGATGATGGGCTTGAACGAGGAGCCGGGCTGCCGCAGGGCCTGGGTGGCGCGGTCGAACTGGCTCTCGGCGAAGCTGAAGCCGCCCATGATGGCCAACACGCGGCCGGTATGGGGATCCATGGCGACCAGTGCGCCACTCACCTTTGGCACCTGCTGCAGGGACCATTGCCCTTTGACCGTGTCCGCAGACTCGGTGCCGCCATCCTTGGTCTTCTCGGGCTCGCGCGGCGCCACATAGACCACGTCGCCGGGCTTCAACGCCTGCGTGACGGTCTTGCGGGTCCATTTCACCTCGCTTGCGGGGATGACGCCGGTCTCCCGCTCAGCCACGAGCTTGCCTGTGTCGGTCCGGCCCGGGCGAATGCCGATCTTGGCCTGGGCATTCGAGACCTCGAGCACGACGGCGAGCTTCCAGGGATCGATATCCTTCCACACCGGAACGCCGGCCAGTGTCTTGCCCCAGTCGCCGGAAATGTTGATGGTCTTCATGGGACCGCGCCAGCTGGTGTGCGAACGGTCGTACCTGGTGAGGCCCATGACCAGAGCTTTGCGCGCGATGCGCTGGAGCCGCGGGTCAAGCGTGGTGCGGACCGATAGGCCGCCGCCATAAAGTTTATCCTCGCCGAAGTCGTCGATGATCTTGCGGCGCACCTCCTCGGCGAAATACTCCGAGGCGAAGATCCGAGGACCGTAAGTGCGCTTCTTGACGCCGAGCGGCTGCGCCTTCGCGGCCTCCCCTTCCTCTTTCGTCGCGTAGCCGTTTTCGACAATGCGATCGATGACCCAGTTCCGCCGCGCGATGGCGCGATCAGCATGCTTGAACGGATCGTAGTTGCTGGGTGCCTTGGGCAGCGTGGCGAGATAGGCGGCTTCGGAAAGGGTGAGCTCGTCCAGCGCCTTGCCCCAGTAGGTCTGAGCCGCGGCGGCAACGCCATAGGCTCCGGCACCGAGATAGATCTCGTTCAGGTAGAGTTCGAGGATCTGCTCCTTGGTGAAGGCGCGCTCGATGCGGATGGCGAGGATCGCCTCTTTGAGCTTGCGCTCGATGTTCTGATCCCGCGTCAGCAGAAAGTTCTTGGCCACCTGCTGGGTGATGGTCGAAGCGCCGACCAAGTGTGATCGGCCGGACTGTATCGCGCTCAAATTGGTGACCACGGCGCGGAAGATGCCCTGAATGTCGAGGCCGCCGTGCTGGTAGAAGTTCTTATCCTCGGCCGAGATGAAAGCGTCGATGACGCGCTTGGGAACGGCGGTGATCGGCACGTAGATGCGCCGCTCGCGCGCGTACTCGGCGATCATCCTGCCGTCACTGGCGTGGATGCGCGTCATCACCGGAGGCTCGTACTTAGCGAGCACCTCGTAGTCGGGCAGCTCCTGAGAGACCTTCCACAGCACGAACGCGGCCGCGCCGGCCGCAGCGATGAACAGAATCATGCTGGCGGCGAACATGAAGCCGAGAAAGCGCAAAAAGAACCCGCCACGACGACGGCGCCGCCGTTGCTGCGGCGGCTTGACTGGTGCTGTGATATCCATGGTTTCCGACCATCCAGACCCCGCTTTCAGCCTCGCGGGGCACCCGAGCCAACCCTAACCAAGAATATGGCAACAAAACGCTGGAGTCGCCCGCATTTTGGCTCTCCCCCGACAATAAATCGGGGCGACCGTTAAGGTCAGAACGGCATGCGCGCGATGCGCTCGGCAAAATAGTCGTCGATGGCCTCTGCCACGGAATTGGCCATGCGGTCCCGCCATCGCTCGGAGGTGAGCTCTTTCTCGTCGTCGGGGTTGCTCAAGAAACCCAGCTCGAGCAGCACTGAGGGCACATCCGGTGCTTTCAACACGCGGAAGCCCGCCGATCTGAGCCGCTTGGTGTGCAGGATCGTCTTGCCGGCCAGCTCGCCGACGATGGACCTGGCGAACACCACCGACCGGTTCTGGGTCTCGCGCTGCGCCAAGTCGATGAGGATATTCGCCACCACTCCATCGGAATCATCCGGCAGCGCCACGCCGGCGATGGCATCGGAGAAGTTCTCCTTGGCGGCGAGCTCCCGCGCTTCGTCGTCACTGGCTTCCTCTGACAGGGTGTAGACCGTGGCGCCGCGCGCATCGTCGATCTTTGTCGGGAAGTAGTCCGCATGGATCGACAGGAAGAGCCCTGCCCCCTTCTTCTGGGCAAAGGCCACGCGGTCTTTCAAGGGCAAGAAGGTGTCGTCGTTGCGGGTCAGGTAGACCTCGTAGCGGCCAGTGGCGAGGAGCTTCTTCTTCAGCTCCTCGGCGAACTTAAGGACGACCACCTTCTCGGTCACGCCGTTCGGGCTGCTCGTACCGGGATCGACGCCGCCATGACCGGGATCGAGCACGATGATCGGTTTGGCGTCGGCGGGGCGCACCGGCGCCGCTGGAAGCGGCAAAGAGGCTTTTTCGACGGCAGCCTGTCGCGCCTCGCGGAGCGAGGCTTGGAACGTCTTCTCGTCGGTGGGCACGAGATCGATCACAAGACGCGCCGGCTGATCGTCGCGCGCCTCGAGCACGAAGGATTTGTCGATGAGAAACGGACCGCTCACGTCGAGGACGATGCGCGACTTGCCGGGAGCGAACAGGCCGTAGCGGAAGGCCGTCACCAGGCCCCGCTGCTCCTTGCCGATGCCAGGCGGCATCTGGAAGCTCACATCCGCGGCATCGACGATGACCCGGTAGGGATTACCGAGGGCAAAGACATGCACGTCGACCTTCTTCGACAGATCGGCGATGAAACGGGTGCGTTCACGGTCGCCGGCGAGGCGCGCGTCCTTGGCGATCGTGGCGTTGGGCGCGGCTTGCACCGGCGCAACGAGGAGCCCGGCCGCAGCTGCCAAGACCACAACCGCCACGACCCATGGCGGCGCGAAGGCAACCAAGGCACGCACAGCTCGCATCGCTCCCCCAACTCGTCCAACTTCGCGCGGTTATGTTAACGCCGGGCGCTTCAACCAGGTCCTTCCCCAGGCCGCGATGCGCCAATAAGGCGAGGAATCGGGCCTAATTGTTAACTGCGCCTGGTTAAGCGACCGTTGTGACCCTTTGGCGGCGCGGCCTTCGGCACTTGCCAAATCTCTCGGCAAACCCGTAATAAGGGTCAGACTCAATATTCGCTTTGAGTCCGAGCCCTTGGACGCCACATGGCGAGACGGGCGAATTGTTTTACCGCGTCAGGCCCATCAGTCCGGCCAGGACGCAGAACAGCGGCGGCCAAGTAACAGACGTGCTGCCGAGATTGGAACGTCGCCGCGGTCACGCGGCGAGTGAGGATGCGATGCAGATTCAGGGCGCTCAGATAAGTCACGGGAATCACCGGGCTTTCCTGATGCCTATGATGGCTTGGCGGCCACGGATGGCCGAACCCCTGGGCCGGGAGACCGGGCTCAACGTGGGTCGTCGCAACGAATCATGGTCTATTGGTCATTGGCGCGCGCGGGCCTCAGGCTCACGCCCGGCGAGGCGGTCTTCGATGCCGCTCCTCCCGGCCCGTGCGGCGGAGAACACACAACATGGCAAGCAAAATGCTAATCGATGCGGCGCATCCGGAGGAGACCCGGGTCGTCGTCGTAAAAGGTAATCGCGTCGAGGAATTTGATTACGAATCCGCGAACAAGAAGCAGCTCAGAGGTAATATCTATCTCGCCAAGGTCACGCGCGTTGAGCCGTCGCTCCAAGCGGCGTTTGTCGATTACGGTGGCAACCGGCACGGCTTCTTAGCCTTTACTGAAATCCATCCTGACTATTACCAAATTCCGGTCGCGGACCGGCAGGCCCTGCTTGAGGAAGAGGCGGCGGAGCAAAGCCGCGCCTCGGCCGAGGAGGCCGCCGAGGATGACGAAGCGGCCGCCGGGCGCCGTCGCAAACGCGGCCGGCGTGGCCGTGGGCGTCCCGACACCCGGAAAGGGGCCTCGCGCCCAGAAGGCAGAGGCAGAGGCAGAGGCGACTGCAACGCCGAAGGCTCTTCCCATCGCGAAGTTCGAGCTCGACGAAGAGGACGAGATCGACACGACGCCCCGCGACGATGACGACGACGGCCCAGATCTGGCCTTGGAGACCAGCGACCTGGTTCACGAGGTGTCGGAGCCGGCGGAGCGCTCGGACGATTCCGAGAACGACGCCGAGGCGTCGCGGAGGCGTCCGCCGCGGACGACCACGACGAGGACGACGCCAGCGAGACGGTCGCCGAGGCACACGATGACGACGACGACGATGACGATGAG
The DNA here is from genome assembly GCA_963727165.1 of uncultured Alphaproteobacteria bacterium. Taxonomy (GTDB): domain Bacteria; phylum Pseudomonadota; class Alphaproteobacteria; order Rhizobiales; family Methyloligellaceae; genus Methyloceanibacter. The sequence goes on along the minus strand of CAVSFJ010000003.1, from coordinate 96,063 downwards.
TCGGGCGAAGCGTCGTCGAAGAACGGCAATGGCGACGGTCCTGCGGAGAGCGTCGAATCCGTCGGCTCCGAGGACGCGTTGGAAGAGGTGCCCGAGCGCGCAAGGCGCCGGCGCGGGCGTCCCTACAAGATCCAAGAGGTGATCCGGCGCCGCCAGATCATCCTCGTGCAGGTGGTGAAGGAAGAGCGCGGCAACAAAGGTGCGGCGCTGACGACCTATCTGTCGCTCGCCGGCCGCTACACGGTGCTGATGCCCAACACGGCCCGTGGCGGCGGCATCTCGCGCAAGATCACTCAGCCCACCGACCGCAAGCGCTTACGCGAAATCGCCGGCGAGCTCGAAGTGCCGGAAGGCATGGGGCTCATCATCCGCACGGCAGGCGCGCAGCGGACCAAGACCGAGATCAAGCGCGACTACGACTACCTGCTGCGGCTTTGGGAGAATGTTCGCGACCTCACGCTGAAGTCGACGGCCCCTGCCCTCGTCTACGAGGAAGGCAGCCTCATCAAGCGCTCGATCCGCGACCTCTACAACAAGGACATCGACGAGGTGCTGGTCGCCGGCGATGAAGCCTATCGCGAGGCCAAGGACTTCATGCGCATGCTCATGCCGAGCCATGCGAAGAACGTGAAGCCGTACAAGGAGCCCGAGCCGATCTTCATCGGATATCAGGTGGAGCGGCAACTGGGGGCGATGTTCTCGCCGCAAGTGACCTTGAAGTCCGGCGGCTACATCGTCATCAATCAGACCGAGGCGCTCGTCTCCGTCGACGTGAACTCCGGCAAAGCGACCCGCGAGCACAATATCGAGGACACTGCGCTCAAGACCAACCTCGAAGCGGCGGACGAGGTCGCCCGGCAGTTGCGCTTGCGCGATTTGGCCGGCCTTATCGTCATCGACTTCATCGACATGGACGAGCGGCGCAATAACCGGCTCGTCGAACGGCGCCTGAAGGAAGCATTGCGCAACGACCGTGCGCGTATCCAGGTCGGACGCATCAGCCATTTCGGGCTGCTCGAAATGTCGCGCCAGCGCCTCAGGACCGGCATGCTCGAAGGCTCGACCACGTCATGCCCGATGTGCCAAGGCACCGGCATCGTACGCTCCGTCGAGTCGATCGCGCTCGATATCCTGCGTTCCGTGGAGGACCGGCTCATCACCGATGGCGTAGTGCCGCTCGCGGCCACCACGGCGGTCGATGTCGCGCTCTACATCCTCAATCAGAAGCGTGCGCATCTGAAGGACATCGAGGCGCGTTACCGGGTGCCGATCACCGTCAGCGCCGACAAGGAGATGCACATCTCGCAGTTCGTGATCGAGCGGGCGGCCGAAGGTACGCTTGTCAGCGGCGAGAGCGCCGTGGTGCAGATGGATTGGGCGCATCATCCCGAGGAAGCCCCCGCACCTTCCGCCGAGGCGGAAGGCGAGGCCGGCAAGCGCCGTCCGCGGCGGCGGCGGCGCAAGCGTCCGGGAGAAGGTGGCGCGGAGGCGGAGCGTCCCGCCGCCGAGGCAACCGAGGAGAACGCAGCCCCGGAGGACGGTGCAGAAGAGACCGCCGAGGCCGGCGCCGAGACGGAGCCCCGCAAGTCCCCGCGCCGGCGCGGACGCCGTGGCGGACGCCGTGGCCGCTCAGGTCAACGCCGCGAAGCCGGTCAGGAGACCACCGCCGAAGCCGGCGGCGCCCCTGCGGACACGGCAGCACCGGAGGCGTCGGCAGAGGAGCCCGTCGCGCCGCGTGAAGACCGGCCAAACGGCAAGGATCGCGAACACACGCCCCATCCTGAGGATGCCTTCGGCGGCGAAGCCGCAGTGCCTGAGCCGCGGGAGACTGAGCCGAGCTTCAGCGTGGCCTCGGTGCGTGAAGAAGAGCCGACTGTGACAGAGATCAGAGTCGAAAGCGAAGGCGCCGAGGAACCCGCGCCGCGGCGCCGGGGCTGGTGGTCGCGCGGCTAAGGCCTGGAGGCCAAGGGTTAGACAAGACCTCATGAGAGGCGCGCTTTTTGCGGCGCGCCTCTTTCATGTCAGCGGCTCTTGAGCCAGGCGCCGATCCGGCGTGCGGCTTCGCGCATCTCCTCTTCCGCCCCCGCATAGCAGAGCCTGAGATAGCACCCGCCCCGGTCGGGATCGAAATCGATGCCGGGCGTCGCGGCCACGCCGATCTCACGCAGCATGGCCGTGGCGAACGCCGCGCTGTCGCCCGTGTAACGGCTCACGTCGGCGTAGAGATAGAACGCCCCGTCTGCCGGAAGGATCGCATCGAGGCCTGCACGCGGCAGCTCTTCGAGAAGCATGGCGCGGTTTCGCGCATAGCGTCCCTTGATCTCTTCGAGCTCCTCGATGCCGTCAAAAGCGCCGAGCGCCGCGATCTGCGAGATGGACGGCGGCGAGATGTAGAGATTCTGGGCAAGCCGCTCGATCGTCCGCACGAGTGCTTCAGGCACGACGAGCCAGCCGATGCGCCAGCCCGTCATGCTGAAATACTTCGAGAAGCTGTTGATGACGATGGCCGCGTCGGAATGGCTAAGCGCGGTCTCGGCGGGCGCTGTGTATTCGAGCCCGTGATAGATCTCATCGGAAATGAGCCAGAGTCCGCGCTGCCGGCAGGTCTCGGCGAGCTCGGCGAGCCGTGCGTCTTGCACCATGGTTCCGGTCGGGTTGTTGGGGCTTGCCAAGAGAAGGCCCGCCGAGCCTTCGTCGGCGAGACGTCCCACGTCGGCCGCCGTCGGCATCCAGCGTCCCGGGCCCGAGGTCTCGACCAAATGCGGCCTGATGCCGAGGGCTTTCAGGATCTGGCGATAGCAGGGGTAGCCGGGCGACGGCAGGCCGAGCGCGGCGCCGGAATCCAGGATGGCGAGAAAAGCGAGCACGAAGCCCGCGGACGAGCCCGCCGTCACCACGACGCGCTCCGGGCTGATCGACACGCCATAGCGCTCCTTCACATAGCGGGCGATGCGCTCCCGCAAGGCCGGCATACCGAGCGCCTCGGTGTATCCCAGCCGCTCGTCGGCAAGCGCGCGTTGCGCCCGCTCGCGCGCCGCACGCGGGGCCGGCGTTGCGGGCTGACCGACCTCCATATGGATGATGTCCTCGCCGCTTGCCTCGCGCTCATTGGCCTCGCGCATCACGTCCATCACGATGAACGGATCGATGGCACGGCTTTGCGCCAGCGCGCGGGGGAGCCCCGGCATCTTTGGCTCGTCGTTCAAGGGGCGCCCTCGCGCATTGTTGATCTTCGTCTTGGCCGTCCCGTCACGTTGTCGCCTCAATCAAAAGTCAAGCAAATCAAGGCTGGCAATGGCGGGGGCCGGACGCGGCGTGCCAACCTAACGCCCGAAGAAGGCAAAAGAAAACAGGCGTCTTTGCCGGTTCTACACTAAGCCTTTACGATCAAGCGCCCATGGCCGCCTTAGCCCAATTCCGATCCTCTCGAGCGCCGTTGCGCGTGCGCGCGGGGGTCGTCGCTGGACTGATCGGAGCGCTCGTCATCTCGACCAGCGCCCATGCCCAAGGCCTCATCCGCGACGCCGAAACCGAGGCTCTGCTGCGCGACTACGCCAAGCCCATTTTCCACGCCGCCGGTCTCGGCTCGCAGAACATCCATATCCATATCGTCAACGACCTCAACTTCAACGCCTTCGTCGTCGACGGGCACAACATGTTCATGCATGCCGGGACCTTGATGATGTCGGAAACGCCGAACCAGGTCATCGGCGTCATCGCGCATGAGTGCGGCCATATCACCGGCGGTCATCTCGCCGCGTTTCGCGGTCAGGTCGCGAAGGCGAAGTCGGCGTCGCTCATGCTGCAGCTTCTCGGCCTTGCCGCCATGGCGGGCGGCGCGTTGGCCGGCGCGCCGGGAATGGGACAAGCCGGCATGGGCGCGGCCATGGGCGGCACCGACATGGCGATGCGCTCTCTTCTCGCCTACCGCCGGACTGAGGAATCTTCGGCCGACCAAGCGGCCGTCACCTTCCTCAATGCCACCAAGCAGTCCGGCAAGGGCATGCTCGAGTCCTTCGAGATCCTCGCCGACAAGATGCGCGGCATCCAGGGCATCAACCCCTATCTGTTGACTCACCCGCTGGCGCCACAGCGTATTGCGCAGCTGAAGGAACTCGTCACCTCGAGCCCGTATTACAACAAGACCGATCCTCCCGAGCTTCAACTCCGCCACAACCTGGTCCGGGCCAAGCTTTCCGGCTTTCTCGACAAGCCGGAGATTGTGTTCAACCGCTATCCCAAGAGCGACACCTCACTCCCGGCGACCTATGCGCACGCCATCGCCACCTACCGGCAAGACGGCGTCGACGCCGCCATGCCTCTGATCAAACAACTCATCGCCGCACAACCCAAGTGGCCTTATTTCTATGAGATCGAGGGACAGTTCCTGTTCGAGAGCGGCAGAGGCGGGACGGCCATCCCGCCCTTGCGCAAGGCCGTGGCGCTTGCGCCAAACGAGCCGCTGATCCGCATCATGCTGGCGCAGGCGCTGCTCGGAACCGAGGACAATCAATATCTCGACGAGGCCATTCGCAATTTGCGCAGGGCATTGGGGCGGGAGACGACCTCGGCGATGGGTTATCGCCAGATTGCTGTGGCCTATGCGCGCAAGGCCGATCTGGCCCACGCGGAAGGCGCCAAGCGGAATTTCATGGCGCAAGCATCACTTGCGTCGGCGGAGGCCTATTTCTATGAAGGACACCTCAGCCTCGCCAAGCAGCAAGCCAAGCGGGCCAAAGCGGGATTGCCCAGCGGCACCCCGAACTGGATCAGAGCCGACGATATCCTGGCCTACGAACTGCCTCGGAAGAAATAAACTCTAGCCCCCGGAGACCTCAAGCATGACCCCTAAGACTGGCCTTGCCACCGCCTTGGTGGCTGCCGTCGTGGCCGCAATCGTCAGTGCCGTCACGATCGTCATCATCTGGCGCATGGCGCCGGGGGTGGTCGACTCTGCGAGCCTCGAGAAGAAGCAGGTTGTCGCGATCATGCGCGACTATCTCACCAAGAACCCCGAGATTCTCGTTGAGATGACGACCGAGCTCGACAAGCGCCAACAGGCGGAGCAGGCCTCGCAGCAGGTAAAGTCCATCAGCGAGAACGCCGATGCTCTCTTCCGCTCACCGCATTCGTTCACCGTCGGCGACCCCAATGGCGACGTCACCGTCGTCGAGTTCTTTGATTACAATTGCGGCTTCTGCCGCCGGGCCATGCCGAGCGTCGTCAAGCTGGTGGATAACGATCCCAAGGTGAAGCTGGTCCTGAAAGAGCTGCCGATCTTCGGCGACGACTCCGTGGACGCGGCCAAGGGCGCGCTCGCGGCCCACAAGCAGGGCAAATATTTCGAGATGCACCAGAAGCTGTTCAGCGAGCCCGGCAAGGCCAACAAGGATAAGGTCTTGCGCATCGCCAACGAGCTTGGCCTCGACGTGCCGCAGCTCGAAAAGGACATGGAAAGCCCAGAGGTCCAACAGTCCCTCGACGAGGCGCGGGATCTCGCCCAGAAGCTCGGCCTGCAAGGCACGCCGCTTTACCTGGTCGGCGATCAGACCATCCCGGGCGCACCGGATGACCTCTACGATCAGCTGGTCGAAAAGGTGACCGAAATCCGCGAGAAGGGCTGCAAGGCCACGTGCTGAGGCCTTAACCTAAGTGCAATCAAGCCTCTCGCGGCGACCGGTGCCTTTTGCCGAACGGCGGAAAAGCTGATAAAGGGGCCCGTTTCCCGCGCCGCTTCCCGACTGTCCGAGGCGTGCGCGGCCCTATGAGAAGCGCCCCGCATCGCCCATGGCAAAATCGATCTACGTCCTAAACGGTCCCAATCTCAACCTGTTGGGTACGCGTGAACCGGAGGTCTACGGTAAGGAGACGCTGGACGATCTGCGCCAAAGATGCGAGCGGAAGGCCAAGTCGCTTGGCTTCGTAGTGGACTTTCGGCAGAGCAACCTTGAAGGCGAACTGGTGACGTGGATTCAAGAGGCGAGGACGGAGGCGGCTGGCCTCATCGTTAATGCCGGCGCCCTCACCCACACCTCGATCGCCATGCTCGATGCCTTGCTCGCCTGTCCGGTTCCTTCCGTCGAGGTGCATCTATCGAATATCTTTGCCCGCGAGCCGTTCCGCCACCGGTCCTACATCTCCAAGGCCGCCAAGGGCGTGATCTGCGGTTTCGGGGGCTTGGGCTACGAGCTTGCGATCGAGGCGCTGGCCGCCACGATCTCTCCCGGCAAAGCCGGCTGACGCGCGAGGAAAGGACGCCGATGAGCAAAGACGGGGGTACCCTCGATAAAGACCTCATTAGAGAGCTCGCGGGGCTTCTCGAGGAGACCGGCCTCACCGAGATCGAGATCGAGATCGAGGGACAACGCGTCAGGGTCGCCCGTGGCGTCAATCTGACGACGACGCTGACCACGACCTCCAACGGCGGTTCGCTGGAGCCGCGTGAGCAGCCTCGCGAACCCGTACAGCGTAGCGCCGCAGACCGAGGACGTCGCCGTCCACCCGGGCGCGGTCACCTCGCCCATGGTCGGGACGGCCTATCGTTCGCCCGAGCCCGGGGCGCCGCCCTTCGTCGAGGTCGGCAGCAGAGTGGCGGCGGGTCAGACGCTGCTCATCATCGAAGCCATGAAAACCATGAACCAGATCCCGTCGCCCAAGGCCGGCACCGTCATCGCCATTCTCATCGAGGACGGACAGCCCGTGGAGTACGGCGAGCCTTTGGTGGTGATCGAGCAACGCTAGTCCGAAAGCCCCGATGTTCGACAAAATTCTGATCGCCAACCGGGGAGAGATCGCGCTTCGCATCGAGCGGGCATGCAAGGAGCTCGGCGTCGCCACGGTAGCGGTGCACTCCACCGCCGACGCGCACGCCATGCATGTGCGGCTTGCCGACGAGAGCGTGTGCATCGGGGCCCCGCCGGCCAAGGACAGCTATCTGAACATTCCAGCCATTGTCGCCGCCTGCGAGATCACGGGCGCCGATGCGGTGCATCCAGGCTACGGGTTCCTCGCCGAGAACGCCCGCTTCGCCGAAATCCTCGAAGAGCACAAGATCACCTTCATCGGCCCGACCGCCGAGCATGTCCGGCTGATGGGCGACAAGATCAAGGCGAAGGAGACGGCGAAGTCGCTCGGCATTCCCGTGGTCCCTGGCTCCGAGGGCCCCGTGAGCCAGCTACGAAGAGGCCAAGGTCATAGCCGCGGAGATCGGCTATCCGGTGATGGTCAAGGCCTCGGCCGGCGGCGGCGGACGCGGCATGAAGCTTGCGCATTTCGAAAACGAGCTCGAGGCGGCGCTGCGCACGGCGCGCAACGAGGCCCGCGCCGCCTTCGGCGACGACACGGTCTATCTGGAGAAATATCTCGCCACGCCCCGCCATATCGAGGTGCAGGTGGTTGGCGACGGCAAGGGCAACGCGATCCATCTCGGCGAGCGCGACTGCTCGCTGCAGCGGCGCCACCAGAAGCTCTGGGAAGAGGCCCCCTCTCCCGCGCTCAACGACAGCGAGCGCCTACGGATCGGCGAGATCGTGGCGGCCGCCATGCGCAAACTGAAATATCGCGGCGTCGGCACGGTGGAGTTCCTCTACGAAGGGGGCGAATTCTACTTCATCGAGATGAACACCCGCCTCCAGGTGGAGCACACGGTCACCGAGATGATCACCGGGCTCGACCTCGTGATCGAGCAGATCAGGATCGCCGGCGGCGCACCCTTGTCGCTTCGCCAGGAGGACGTGCGCTTTGCCGGCCATGCCATCGAATGTCGTATCAACGCCGAGAATCCCCATACCTTCAGGCCGTCACCGGGGACGATCACCCATTTCCATCCGCCGGGCGGGCTCGGGGTCAGGGTCGATTCGGGCGCTTACGCGGGCTACACCATTCCGCCTTATTATGACAGTCTGATCGGAAAGCTCATCGTGCATGCTCGCACGCGCAACGAATGCCTCATGCGGCTGAAGCGGGCACTCGGAGAATTCGTCGTCGATGGCATTGAGACCACCATTCCCCTGTTTACCTCGCTCATCTCCGAGCCGGACATCGTCGACGGCAACTACGACATTCATTGGCTTGAGGACCATCTGTCGCCGGACATCGAACGCGCCGGGTGACGCGCCATGACCTCCATCGACGACGTGATGATCGAGATCACGCCGCAGGTGCTGCTCAAGGCCTATGCGTGCGGCATCTTCCCGATGGCGGAGAGCGCCGAGGATAACGCGCTTTACTGGATCGAGCCGGAGCGGCGAGGCATCCTGCCGCTCGACCGGGTGCACGTGCCGAAGAGCCTCGCCCGCACCATCCGCCGCGGCGGCTTCGAGGTTAAGATCGACAACGACTTCGAAGGTGTCATCGAAGGCTGCGCGGCGCCCCGCGCCGGGCGGCGGAGCACGTGGATCAACGGACGCATTCGCAGCCTCTATCGCGAGCTGTTCGCGCTCGGCCATTGCCACACGGTCGAGGTGTGGCAGGACGGAGAGCTCGTGGGAGGCCTCTACGGCGTCCATCTTGGCCGCGCGTTCTTCGGCGAGAGCATGTTCTCGAAAAGACGTGACGCGAGCAAGATCGCGTTGGTCTATCTGATCGCCAGATTGAAGTACGGCGGCTTCACCCTACTCGATACGCAATTCGTCACCGGGCACCTCGCCCGGTTCGGCGCCGTCGAGGTCAGCCGTCAGGCGTTTCAGCGCCTTCTGGAGGGGGCGTTGGGCGTCAACCAGGGAAGTGTCGGCTCGGCTGCCGCGGCGGGCGGCGGCGCGGGCCGCGGGGGCGGCGCGGCTGCGGCTGGTGCAGGCGCCGGTGCTGGCTTGGGCTTGGGCGCCGGTGCCGGTGCCGCGTCCGCCGGTGCGTTCGCAGCGCTCTCCTCCGGCTTAGGCGCCTCGGGCGTCTTACAGCTCGTGAGCCAAACGTCGAAGACCGGGTGCTCCACGGCGTGAAGTCCGGGGCTCTCGGCAAACATCCAACCCGTGAAGATTCGTTGCTCCCCGCCGGAGAGCTTGACCTCGTCCACCTCGACGAATGAGGCGGTGTCAGGCGGCTCCGTGGGCGGGCGGCTGTCGCAGACCCGCGGCGTCACCTTCAGCGCGCCGAACTGGACGGTCTTGCCGATGGGAATCTCGAGATGCGAGATGCGACCGGTCACCTTGTCGAGGGCGGCGAACACGGCAATCGGATTCTTGATCACCTCGGCCTGGGCGAGGCTTCCTGGCAGCGCTACGGCCGCGGCGACGACGGCTGCGCCAAGTGCACGCCCTGCCCTCGCCCGGCGGTCCATCCGATTTCTCTTGGCCTGCATCATGCCGCCCACCTCGCAGCCCGCCTCTGCCAATGCTTCCCCCGGGCTGCGCTTCCTTAGCATCAAAGGCCTCTTCGATCATTGGGGCAACGGTGTGGCACCCCGGGATTTGGCCTCAAGCCTGGCGCTCAGCGCTGAATCTGAGCCTTACATGGTCCGCGGTCCAGCGCCCTTGACTGTCGCAGAGCGAGGGCCTCAGAAGCTCGACCGCCTCGGTGAGCGCCGCGCTCCGGTCGGGCTCCGGGAATTGATCGAAGAAAGACCGGCCAAACGTCCTGAGCCAGCCCTCCATGCCCGTTTTCAACGGGGTCGGGCGCGGAACCAGCGCGATCTCGCGGACGGCGAAGCCGTTCTTGCCCAGGAGCCCGCTATATTCCTCAACCGTCGGGAAGAACCACGGGGCGACGAGGGCCGGATCGCCACCTCTCGCTCGGCCGACGGCCCGCATGGCCGTGGCGATGGCGGCGACGTTGCCGTGGCCGCCGAATTCGCCCACGAACCGGCCCTTGGGCTTGAGCGCCCGGGCGACGCCCGCGATCACCAGGTCGGGCGCGCGCATCCAATGGAGTGCTGCGTTGGAGAACACCGCGTCGAACTCGTGGACGAAATCGAGCGCATGCCCATCCGACTTACGAACGGTGAGCCCTTTCATGCGGGCCACCGCGAGCAGCTCGTCGGAGAGATCGACGCCGAGCACGTCGGCGCCGGCGGCTTTGATCTCCGCAGTCAGCGTGCCGTCGCCGCAGCCGAGGTCGAGAATGCGCTCGCCTGGCTTCGGCGCCAGCATGGCGAAGATGGGGCCGGCCATCTCCTGCACAAAGCGGCCGTTCTTGGCGTAATCGGACGCGGACCAGCGCTGGACCGCCTTGGGCGGCGCGACATCTGTCGTTGAAGCGGGCATCACTTGGGCTGCCACGGCTCGTAATCGAGAGGCGGCTTCTGGACCTGCGGGCGCAATGTCGAGCCGGGAGGCCGATAGGCCTCGTAGGTCCCGGTCATGTTCGGACGATGGGCCTGCTGCCAGGGACGCGGCTTATACTCCTCCTCCGTGGGAGGCACATCGACGGTGTGGTGCAGCCAGGCGTGCCATTCCGGAGGAACCTGCGAGGGCTCCCATAAGGTCTGGTAGATCACCCAGCGGCGCGTGCCGTCCCGCTCGCGGTAATAGACATTGCCGAGGCCGTCCTCGCCGACGCGAATTCCCTTGCGCCAGGTGAAGAGGCGCGTGCCGATGGTGTTGCCTTTCCACCAGGCAAACAGTTCACTCATGAGTCCCATGGATTGGTTCAGCGCCCTTGGAGCTTGTGTTGAGGACTATGGCCCGGCGCGCGGGCCCCTGTCCAGCGGCGCAAGGACGCTCTAATTCCGGGCCGCCCGGACTTTCAGCGCGTAGGGCTCGGCACCCGCCGCCCTCATGGTATCGCCGACGGCAAGCGGCGGGCGTGCGGGTGCGGGCATTGGCTCATAAGCGGGCCGCGGAATGCTGAGCGCCAAGCGCTCCTCGAGGCCCGCGACCACGTATTGGTCGCCGCGAAGCTCGAAGGGACGATCATCGTTGAGCAGCCAATCGAGCCGGCGATAAAGCGTGCTGGCGGACGTGGGAAGAACCAGGACTTGGTGAGCCCCTGCCCGCAAGGCCTCCTCGACCACGCCGGGCTTGGCGTGGGCGCTCATGACCATGGCCGGCACGAGGCGGAGTGAGCCGCTATCCACATGCCGCATGGAGCTGATGAGCTCGCAACCGGTGACCGGCTGCATCGCGGCCGCGGCGATGACGAGATCGGGAACGCTCCGGGTCATGGCGTCGAGCGCCTCGGCCGGGCTTTCATGGGTCTCGACGTGCCCGGTGCCGATGGCCGCGAGCATGGCGCGCATCATGGAGAGCATGGGCCGGCGATTGTCGACGACCGATACGACCAGCTGATCGAGATCGCGACCCAGAGCGCGGTGATGCAAGCTTGAAACCAAATCGAGTCCCGCCCGATGGTGCCAGCGGATGTCACTCAATAAATACTGATGAGGTCGTAAACAGGTGATGAAGGGCGCTCGTACGGTGAAGCCCCCTCCCCGCCGCTCCTAGTTGTCCCCACTTATTAGACTGGGCGGAATCACAGAGCGCGGAGGCTGGGCAAAAACCGCCAAAGGCGGGGCGCTGCTTGGGCCCGGACCTTGGCTTTTCCAGGCGTTTTTCACAGGACGCCCCCGGTGGGCTCCACAGGTTTCTTAACCCAAAACACACACCATCTGGTACAATGTACCCCTAAGAATTCCTACATATGGTGACATGGGGGGAGAATTGCCCCAGTCTCGAAGGTCGCGCTAACGCGCTGCCGAACACCAGATTTTCGAGGGGGAAGAGAGCAAGATGCGGATTTAAAGACGTTTTACCGAGCCAGGACGGTCACCTTACGACGCGATCGACTTCCGGGAGAGCCGGAGCGAAATTCGCAATCCGGACGGGTCGGTCGTCTTTGCCTTGGAGCGATTCCTGGTGCCGGCCCTGTGGAGCCAGGTGGCGGCGGACATCCTCGCTCAGAAGTATTTCCGGAAAGCGGGCGTGCCGGCCAGGCTCAAGCGCGTCGAAGAGAATTCCGTGCCGTCATGGCTGTGGCGGTCGGTGCCCGACGCGGATGCCCTCGAAGCACTGCCCGAGGCTGAGCGCTTCGGCAGCGAGACCGATGCCCGGCAAGTGTTCGACCGGCTGGCCGGCACCTGGACCTATTGGGGCTGGAAGGGCGGCTATTTCTCGTCGGAGGAGGACGCGTCCGCCTTCTTCGATGAGATGCGCTACATGCTCGCCATGCAGATGGGCGCGCCGAACAGCCCGCAATGGTTCAACACGGGCCTGCACTGGGCCTATGGCATCGATGGCCCAAGTCAGGGTCATTACTATGTGGACTTCGCCACGGGCGCGCTGAAGGCCTCGGATTCGGCTTACGAGCATCCGCAGCCGCATGCCTGCTTCATCCAGTCGATCGAGGACGACCTCGTCAACGACAACGGCATCATGGATCTATGGGTGCGCGAGGCGCGCCTGTTCAAATACGGCTCGGGCACCGGCACCAATTTCTCGCGGCTGCGCGGCGAGCATGAGCCGCTGTCGGGCGGCGGCAAATCCTCGGGTCTGATGAGCTTCCTCAAGATCGGCGACCGGGCCGCCGGCGCCATCAAGTCGGGCGGCACCACGCGCCGCGCCGCCAAGATGGTCGTGGTCGACATCGATCACCCCGACATCGAGGCCTACATCAACTGGAAGGTCATCGAGGAGCAGAAGGTGGCGGCGCTGGTCACCGGCTCCAAGGTGCTCTCGGAGCGCCTCAACGCGATCCTCAGGTCTTGCGTCAATTGCGACGGCGACGGCGACGACTGCTTCGACCCGAAGCGCAACCCGGCGCTCAAGCGCGAGGTCAAGGCTGCGCGCAAGGCCAAGGTGCCGGACAACCTCATTCGCAGGGTGATCCAGTTCGGCCGCCAAGGCTATAGCGCGATCCAGTTCCAGACCTACGATACGGACTGGGACTCCGAGGCCTATCGCACCGTCTCGGGCCAGAATTCCAACAACTCGGTGCGGGTGACCGATTCTTTCCTCCGGGCGGTGGAGGCCGATGAAGATTGGGACCTGACCTACCGGAAGAACGGCGCCGTAGCGAAGCGGCTCAAGGCGCGCGAGCTGTGGGACCAGATCGGCTACGCCGCCTGGTCATGCGCCGATCCCGGCATCCAGTTCCACACCACCATCAACGACTGGCACACCTGCCCGGCGGCGGGCGAGATTAAAGCGTCGAACCCGTGCTCGGAGTACATGTTCCTCGACGACACGGCCTGCAATCTCGCTTCACTCAATTTGATGGCGTTCCGCAACACGGACGGCAGCTTCGACGTCGAGAGCTACGAGCACGCCATCCGGCTGTGGACGGTCGTGCTCGAGATCGCGGTGACCATGGCGCAGTTCCCTTCGCGCCAGATCGCGCAGCTCTCCTACGAGTACCGGACGCTCGGACTTGGCTACGCCAATATCGGCGGCCTGCTCATGGCGTCGGGCATCCCGTACGACTCGGATGAAGGCCGGGCGCTCGGTGGCGCGCTCACTGCGATCATGACCGGAGTCGCCTACGCGACGAGCGCAGAGATGGCGCGTGAGCTCGGCCCCTTCCCCGGCTACTTGGCGAACCGGGAGCCCATGCTCAGCGTCATGCGCAATCACGCGCGGGCGGCCCGCGGCGAGAAGACCGGCTACGAGGCGCTCGCCACGGTACCGGTGCCGCTCGACCATGCCGCCTGTCCCGACCCGCGGCTTCTGACGCATGCGACGCGCGCCTGGGATCAGGCGCTCGAGCTCGGGCGCGAGTTCGGCTACCGCAACGCCCAAGCCACGGTGATCGCGCCGACCGGCACGATCGGCTTGGTGATGGACTGCGACACCACCGGGATCGAGCCCGACTTCGCCCTGGTGAAGTTCAAGAAGCTCGCCGGCGGCGGCTATTTCAAGATCATCAACCGCATGGTGCCGGAGGCTTTGAGGTCGCTCGGCTACGGCGCGGACGAGATCAAGCGCATCATCGACTATGCGGTGGGCCGCGGCACGCTCGAGGGCGCGCCGGGCGTCAATCACGAGACGCTGGCCGCCAAGGGCTTCACGCCGGAGAAGATCGATGCGATCGAGAAGGCGGTCGCTTCCGCCTTCGACATCAAGTTCGTCTTCAACAAGTGGACCCTCGGCGAGGACTTCTGCACCGAGGTTCTTGGGCTTGAGCAGGCGCGCCTCGACCAGCCGGACTTCGACCTCCTGGCGGAGATCGGCTTCTCGCGGGCCGATATCGAGGCGGCCAACGAATATGCCTGCGGAGCGATGACGCTGGAAGGCGCGCCCGGGCTCGATCCGAAGCACCTGCCGGTGTTCGACTGTGCCTCGCCTTGCGGCCGCAAGGGCAAGCGCTTCCTCTCGGTGGAGAGCCACATCCGCATGATGGCCGCGGCGCAGCCTTTCATCTCGGGCGCCATCTCCAAGACCATCAATATGCCGAACGACGCGACCGTCGAGGACTGCAAGGAGGCCTATCTCCTCTCCTGGCGTCTCGGTCTGAAGGCCAACGCCCTTTATCGCGACGGCTCAAAGCTCTCGCAGCCGCTCAACGCTCAGCTGCTCGCCGACGAGGAAGAGGAGCAAGACGAGGTCTTGGCGGCCATCGCCTCAGACCAGCCGCAGGTCCAGCGCGCCACGGTGTTCGCCGAGCGCGTGGTGGAGAGGGTGATCGAAGTCGAGCGCAAACGGGCGGAACGCGAGCGCCTGCCCGACCGGCGGACGGGGTATATCCAAAAGGCCGTGGTTGGGGGCCACAAAGTCTATCTCCACACGGGTGAGTACAAGGATGGGCGTCTCGGTGAGATCTTCCTCGACATGCATAAGGAGGGCGCCGCCTTCCGCTCGCTCATGAACAACTTTGCCATCGCCGTGTCCGTCGGCTTGCAGTACGGCGTGCCGCTGGAGGAGTTCGTCGATGCCTTCACCTTCACGCGCTTCGAGCCGGCAGGTCCGGTGCGTGGGAACGCCTTCATCAAGAACGCCACGTCGATTCTCGACTACATCTTTAGAGAGCTCGCCATCGCCTATCTGGGCAGAAACGAGCTTGCCCATGTCGATCCCAGTGAGATCGGCAATACCGGCGTCGGCTCCGGTGAGGCCAGCAAGGACGTCGGTGGCGGCTTGGAAGGCGAGGCTCGCGTTTCTCCTGGATTTGCCAGAAGGCTGTTTCTCGAGCACGGGAAGGTCGAAGTCTCTGGCGGAAGGCAAGGCGCTACGGCGCGCCTAACCGAAGTCGACCTCCAGAAGTCCGACCAGCCGGAGTCGCTGCTCGAGCCCGAGCAGACGGAGAAGGTCCAGACCGTCGAGGTGTCCTCCGAGCGAAGCGAGTACGAGCTCATCAGCGAGGCGCGCGTGAAAGGCTACGAGGGCGAAGCGTGCCAGGAGTGCGGAAACTTCACGCTGGTCCGAAACGGCACCTGCTTGAAGTGCGACACCTGCGGCTCGACGAGCGGGTGCAGCTAAGAGGCTAAGGCGACGATCGAGAGGCACCACCCTTTGGGTCGCCGGTCACGCGCCTGAGCGGCGACGATGACGGGAAATGATTGTGGACGACTTCACAATGTCGTATTCGAATCCTCTGTGGAGTTTGATCGATGACGATTCGCGATCAACTCCGGCGCTAGGGCAGCGCGGCATCTTCTGGCCGCGCGTTAAGACCTAAGAAGGGAACTCTGTAAAGAATGCCCCGTGGCTTAACCCTCGTGCGAAACGGCACGTGTCTCAAATGCGATACGCGCAGATCGACGAGCGGTTGTAGTTAGAGTGACCCGATCAGCCAGCCACCCGATAGGAGGGATGCAAAATGGCAGTAGCGAAGAAGAAGGCAGCGAAGAAGAAGGCTCCGGCGAAAAAGAAAGTCGCCAAGAAGAAGGTCGTCCGCAAGACCGCAGCAGCCAAGAAGCGCGTTGCGAAGAAGACCGGCACCGCGAAGCGCAAGACGCCCGCGAAGAAGAAGGTCGCCAAGAAGCGGCGCTAGCTTCTGCATGGCTTCACAAGAGGCGCGGGGATCGAATAGACCCCGCGCCTTTTTGCTTTTAAAAACAGCATGTTGTCATGTGCCGCCCTGGGATCGCTTCCCGGGGCTTTTTGCTGTTCGCCCACAGCCGCTTCTACTCGCGCTTGCGAGCGCGGTTCCTTCGCTTAGAGTCTCCAGTCCTCTTCGCGAGGTGACACGAATGGCACTGCTTCGTCTCGCCTATATCAGCAAGTCGCGGCTCGCCGGAGACCCGCGTGAGCGCGAGCACATCGCCGACATCTTGATGTCCTCACGCCGGAACAATGTCGAGGCGCAAGTGACCGGCGCTCTCCTTGCCACCGACGAATGCTTCGCCCAGGTCCTCGAAGGCGAGCAGGAAGCGGTCGAGGAGACCTATGGCCGAATCACCCGCGACCCACGTCACCACGACATCGTTCTGCTGTTAACGGAGCCCATCGTGGCGCGCCAATTCCCGGACTGGTCCATGGCCTATATCGGTCCCGTCCCAGTCGGCCGAGGAGGCGGTGGCGCGGGTAACCCAAAACCTCCCCGGCACCGACAAGGGCGAGGCGGCGCGTGACCTCGTGAAGTCCATGAGCCACATGTTGGCCAACTGCGGTGAGGGCTCGCCTTCACTCCGCCGGGGCGACATCCTCGCGCTAGGCCCTGCCCGCCGCTTGGGCCTACTCATCCGCTGGCGCTGGCGCTGAAGCCTTCCCGAGCGATCACCTCCCAGAGCGCACGGAGGGCCGACTCAAGGCATCCCTCGTCCGTGGTGCGCAAGACGATGTAGGTGCCGAACCGCCTGTGCTCGAAGAAGGGATAGGAGCCCATCTGCACCTCCGGGTGCGCGGCCTGGAGCGCGGCGAGCGGCGGCGCCACGTCTCCTTCGGGCGCATCGACCCGAACGGCGCGCGCCAGCATGGGGCGTCCCTTGGCGAGCCGCGGCATCACCTCGTCCAGCATCACCTGCATGATCCGGGGGACGCCGGCCATGACGATGACGTTCTCGAGCCTATAGCCGGGGGCGCGGGAGACGGCGTTGTGGATCAGCTCGGCGCCTTCGGGGATGCGGGCCATCCTGAGGCGCGCAGGCGTGAGGTCTTCTTCCGTATATTGCAGGCGCATCGCCGCGACGGCGTCGTCGCGGACACTCGCGCCCACCTCGAAGGCCTTGGCGATGGCGTCGGTGGTCACGTCGTCGTGGGTCGGGCCGATGCCGCCGGTCGTGAACACATAGGTGAAGCGGCGCCGGAGCTCGTTGACCGCGGCGATGATCTCGGCCTCCACGTCGGCCACCACGCGCACCTCGCGCAGAGCGATGCCCACGCGGGTCAGGTAGGACGCCACATAGCCGATATTCTCATCGCGCGTGCGCCCGGAGAGGATCTCCTCGCCGATCACGAGCAGCGCGGCGGTGACGGTGTCTGGGCTCGGGGTCTTGTCGGCCATGGCCTCTCTTCTACCCGAACTTTGCGGGCCGGGGGAGTTCGGGGGTAAGCACGCCCCTCGCCTTGCGGACGCATCGCGGCCCCCATAGGCTCGGCGCCATGCTCATGCGGTTTTCCTCAAACCTGATCGAGGGGCGGCTGGTCAAGCGCTACAAGCGCTTCCTTGCCGACGTGGAGCTTGCCTCGGGCGACATCGTCACCGCCCATTGCGCCAATCCCGGCTCGATGCTCGGGCTCAATGCGCCTGGCGCGCGCGTCTGGCTGTCCCGGTCAACGAACCCCAAGCGCAAGCTCGCCTATTCCTGGGAGCTGATCGAGGTCGATCTCGGGCGCGGGGGCACGCTGGTCGGCATCAACACGGGAAGCCCGAATGGCGCCGTGGCCGCTGCCATCGAGGCCGGCCTTATCCCGGCTCTCACCGGCTATGCCGATATGCGCCGCGAGGTCCGCTATGGCGAGAACAGCCGCATCGACATTCTCTTGGAAGACCCGGCCCGGGCGCCCTGCTACGTGGAGATCAAGAACGTGCATCTGATGCGGCAGGCAGGGCTAGCCGAGTTTCCCGAACTCGGTGACGGCGCGCGGCGCCAAGCACCTCAAAGAGCTTGTCGCGATGGTCGCCTCAGGCGCCCGCGCCGTGATGGTCTATTTCGTCCAGCGCGGCGACGCCGAAACCTTCACCCTCGCTCACGATATCGATCCAGGCTACGCGGCTGCCTTCAAAGACGCACGCGCGGCCGGCGTCGAGGCGATCGCCATCGCCTCCGAGGTCACGCTCGAAGGGCTCACGCTGCCGCGGGCCATCCCGCTTCAGGTGCCGGCTTGAGGAGAAAAGGCCGCAGGCGCATTGAATGGAGAGAGATTTCCCCCTAAGTGAGGGGAAGTTCCCTATATAATCCGTACCCATGTCCAATCTCGAATTTGCCCGCGCCCAGGCGCGCGACACCAAGATCAAGCTGCACGGACCTGAGGCTTTCGCCGGCATGGCGAAGGCCGGAGCGGCTCGTGGCTGAGGCCCTCGACCTTCTGACCGAGCATGTGAAGCCCGGCGTGACCACCGATGAGCTCGACGCCATCGTGTTCGACTTCGCCATGGCGCATGACGCGATCCCGGCGCCGCTGAACTATCGCGGCTTTCCGAAGTCGATCTGCACCTCGCTGAACCATGTGGTCTGCCACGGCATCCCCGGCCCGCGCGCGCTCCGTGAGGGCGACATCATCAATATCGACGTGACTCTCATCGTCGATGGCTGGCATGGGGATTCGAGCCGCATGTACCCGGTCGGCAAGGTCAGCCGCGCGGCGGAGCGCCTGCTCGAGGTCACCTATAACGCGCTGATGCGCGGCGTGGCCGCAGTGCGTCCCGGCGCCACGACCGGCGATATCGGCCACGCCATCCAGGTCTATGCCGAAGGCGAGCGGTGCAGCGTGGTGCGCGATTTCTGCGGCCATGGCCTGGGGCGCGTGTTCCACGACCGGCCCAACATCCTCCATTACGGCGAGCCCGGCGAAGGCCTGCCGCTCAAGCCCGGCATGCTGTTCACCATCGAGCCGATGATCAATCTCGGCAAGCCGCATGTGAAGATCCTGTCGGACGGCTGGACCGCCGTGACCCGCGACCGTTCGCTCTCGGCGCAGTTCGAGCACACGGTCGGCGTCACCGAGACGGGATGCGAGGTGTTCACGCTGTCGCCCAAGGGCCTGGATCGTCCGCCCCTGGCGACCTGAGCCGAGCGGAAGCCCCATGGGTTTCAAAGACGCCGCCAAGCCGCATTATCTCGGCCATCGCGAGCGGCTCCGTAAGCGATTCCGCGACGGCGGGCCGGACGCCCTCCCAGACTACGAACTGCTGGAGCTGGTCCTGTTCCGCGCCATGCCGCGCCGGGACACGAAGCCGCTCGCCAAGGCGATCCTCGCCCGCTTCGGCAGCTTCGCCGAGGCCATGAACGCGCCGGAGGATCTCCTGCTGGAAGTGCCGGGACTTGGTGCGGCGGCCGTCACCGAGATCAAGCTCGTCCGGGCCGCGGCGATCCGGCTGATGCAGGGCGAGGTGTTCGAGCGGCCCGTGCTCGCCTCGTGGCAGCAGGTGCTCGACTATTGCCGGGCCGCGATGGGCTTCGAGGCCAAGGAGCAGTTCCGCATCCTGTTTCTCGACAAGCGCAATCAGATGATCGCCGACGAGGTGCAGCAACGGGGCACCGTCGACCATACCCCGGTCTATGTGCGGGAGGTGGTGAAGCGAGCGCTCGAGCTGTCAGCCACCGCGATCGTGCTCGTGCACAACCACCCCTCGGGCGACCCGACGCCGTCGCGCGCCGATATCGAGATGACCAAGCAGATCATTGCCGCGGCCAAGCCGCTCGGCGTCGTGGTCCACGACCACATCATCGTCGGCAAGCAGGGGCACACGAGCTTCCGCGGGCTCGGCCTGATCTAGCGCGAAGGGTGGAGCCGTGCTCGAGAAGATTGACGATGGCCTTTGGCTGACCGAGGGGGAGATCGTCAGCTTCTACGGTTTCCCCTACCCGACCCGCTCGGTGATCGCGCGCTTCGACAACGGCGATCTTTGGGTGTGGTCGCCTGTCAAACTCACTGACGACTTGCGCACGCAAGTGGATGGCTTGGGCCGGGTCGCGCATCTCGTCAGCCCCAACAAGATCCACCACCTCTATCTCGCAGCCTGGAAGGCGGCCTACCCGCACGCCCAGCTCTGGGGGCCCGAATCGACGATCCGGCGGCATCCCGAGCTCGCGTTCCGGGAGCCGCTCCAAGATATCGCCCCTGCGGACTGGCAGCCGGATATCGACCAAGCCTGGTTTCGGGGCTCCTTCGCCATGGACGAGATCGTGTTCCTGCACCGGCCCTCCCGGACCGTGATCCTCGCCGATCTCATCGAGGCTTTCAGCGATCAGTTCATACGCAAGCACTGGTCGTGGTGGCAGCGTCCCCTTGCCGCCCTCGACGGCCTCACGGCCCGCAACCCTGGCGCTCCGCGCGAATGGCGCTTGTCATTCGTGGATCGCGCACCAGCCCGTGCGGCCCGCGCCAAGGTCCTCGGCTGGGATTGCGAGCGGGTCATCATGGCGCACGGCGAATGGCAGCGCGCGGACGGTCACGCTTATCTCAAACGATCGTTGGCTTGGTTGGGCGACTAGCGCTACGCCGGCGGCGGGCCGAACACGAGGACCGCGTTGAGGCCGCCGAACGCGAACGAGTTCGACATGGCGTAGTTGATCTCGCGGGTCTTGCCGGTGTTCGGCGTGTAGTCCAGATCGCATTCCGGATCCGGCTCGTCGAGGCCGGCCGTGGGCGGCACGTAATTCTCGCCGATCGCCTTGATGGCGGCGACCGCTTCGATGCCACCGCCAGCGCCGAGACAATGGCCGTGCATCGACTTGGTCGAGGAGATGGAGAGCTTGTTGGCGGCGTTGCCGAACACGCGCTTGATCGAGCGGGTCTCGTTGATGTCGTTGACCATGGTCGCCGTGCCGTGCGCGTTCACGTAGTCGATGTCCGACGGCGCGAGACCGCTGTCGTCGAGCGCCATCTGCATGGCCGTGGAGGCGCCGTCGATGGACGGGTTCACCATGTCGGCCGCGTCCGCGGTCATGCCGTAGCCCAGAAGCTCGGCCAGGATCGGGGCGCCACGGTCCTTGGCGCGCTCGTATTCCTCAAGCACCAGGATGCCGGCGCCTTCGGCGAGCACGGTCCCGTTCCGCTTCTTGGCGAACGGCCACAGCCCGTCGGGGCTCAGCACGCGCATCGCCTGCCAGGCGCGCGTCGCACCCCAGTTGAGCGAGGCTTCCGCAGCGCCGGCGACGCCGACGTCGACCAGACCCTCGCGGATCATGCGATAGGTGAGGCCGATCGCGTGGCTGGCGGTGGCGCAGGCGCTGACCACGCCGAAGGTCGGGCCTTTGATGCCGTACTCGATGCTGACATGGGCGGAGGCTGAACTCCCGATCGCCTTCAGCAGGGTGAGCGGATGGGTCGCCCGCTTGTTCTCCTTGAACAGCATCTTGTAGGAGAATTCGAGCGTGGTGAGACCGCCCACGCCGGAGCCGATGATGCAGGCGGAGCGATAGGCCTGCGCGTCGCTGAGCGGCAGTTCGAGCTTCGACTGGGCGACGGCTTCCTGCGCGGCGCAGCCGGCATATTGGGAATACTTGTCAGCCAGAAGCAGCTGCTTGCTCAGCGCGCGCTCCCTCGGGTCGAAGTCCGGCACCTCACCGGCAATGGTGATATAAAGGTCTTCGGTATCGAAGCTCTGGACCTCGCGAATGCCGCAAGAGCCGGCCTGCAGAGCAGCCCAGAACTTGTCCACGCCTGTACCCAAAGGAGTGACGACGCCCTGGCCAGTGACCACGACGCGTCTGCGTCCATTAGTGTGTGTCATGTAGTGCTAAGCCGTAACTCCAAGCCTGGTCCACGTCCCGGGAAGGACCCGAGCGGATGGCTCGTTCAAGCTGCTGCGCCCGAGGCCTTCGTTTCTGCGATGATCCCCTTCACGCGGTCGACCACCGAGCCGACCGTCGCGAACGCTTCGACTTCTTCGTTCGCATTATAGGGGATTTCGATACCAAAGGTATCCTCAATGTCGAACACGATCACCGCGAGGTCGAGGGACTCAATCTCAAGCTCGCTCAGGGGGGTTTCGAGCGTCACGGTCTTGGATGGATCCTTCATGTTCTTTCGCAGAATCTCGATGATCTTGGTGGCCACCTCGTCCATATCGCTCTCCCTGCCCCGTTGACGGGGTCCGTGTCTAATGGTCCCTGGCTAAAACATAGCTAATCCAAGGGCAAGTCAGGCATTGGAATAGACTTAAAAACTGGTCGAGTCTACCCGTGCCCGGCCCGCTCGATTGCACATACTATATGCTCTAATCGCTAACAAAATTGGCGTTTTTGCGCCTGCCCACGCCTTGGTTTCAGCATATTCCCAGACGCGAGATGTGTCCCTTGCGGCACTCTTTATCAACACCGTGCTACAATAATAGTAGGTGAATGGGCTTGCGGCCAATTGCCTCCCGTTAGATGGCCCCCCACCCGTTAAGTGACGGTAAAGCAAAACAAAAACTGAAAGCCGATGGCAAGCAAGGTCAACCCGGCGCCCCCTGAACGCCACCCCCGGCGGGGAGAATCGCCCCTGGCTCAAGCGCTATCCCCCGGACGTGGCCTGGGATCAGACCTTCACTCCGACCCTGGTCAGCACGCTCCTGGATGACGCGGTGGCGGCCTTCGGCTCCCGCCCTTGCACCTATTTTCTGGGCAAGAGCCTGAGCTACGCCGAGATCGGCGCGCTGTCGGACCGGGTGGCCAAGGGCCTGCGGGCGCTCGGCGTGGGCGAAGGGGTCAAGGTGGGACTCCTGCTCCCCAACTCGCCGACCTTTGTCATTTTCTACTTCGGGATCCTCAAGGCGGGCGGCACGGTCGTCAACTTCAACCCGCTCTACAGTCTCGATGAGATCGAGTCGCAAATCCGCGACAGCGACACCAAGATCATGGTGACGCTCGATCTCGCCCTCCTCTTCAACAAGGTCGAGGCCCTGCTCGCGCGCGGGGCGCTTGAAAAGGCCGTGGTGGCGGACTTCGCTTCGCTGCTCCCCACGCTTAAGGCGTTGGGCCTCAAGCTGACGCACCGCGTACGGCTTGCCAGGGTTGGCGCCTCGCCGATGAAGCGCAATATCGTGCGTGCGCGCACCCTACTCCATAACGACGGCCGTTATACCAGGCCGGTCATCACGCCCGATGCTATCGCCGTGCTGCAATATACCGGCGGCACGACGGGTACGCCCAAAGGCGCGATGCTCACTCACGCCAACATCTCCATCAACGTCGCTCAAGTGAAGCTGTGGCGGGACCAGCCCGCAAAAAAGACAGATCGCGTTCTTGGCATCTTGCCGCTGTTCCACGTCTTCGCCATGACCACGGTGATGAATTTCGGCATCGCAAGCGGCATGGAAATCATCCTGCTGCCGAAGTTCGAGCTGATCGAAACCTTGAAGCTCATCGGCAAGCTCAAGCCCACGGTGATGCCGGGCGTGCCGACACTGTTCAACGCCATGTTGCGCCACCCGCGGATCAAGCGGTTCGATCTATCATCGCTCGAATTCTGCATCTCAGGCGGCGCGGCTTTACCTGTCGAGCTGAAGCGCGGCTTCGAGAAGCTGGCCAGCTGCCATTTGATCGAGGGCTATGGCCTCAGCGAGACCTCGCCGGTGGCCACCTGCAATCCGCCCGACTTGGCCAAGGAGGGCTCGATCGGTTTGCCGCTTCCGGCCACCGAGATCAGCATTCGCTCGCTCGACAACCCAGCCGAGGAAATGGAATGCGGCCAACCAGGCGAGATCTGCATCGCTGGTCCCCAGGTCATGACCGGCTATTGGAAGAAACCGGAAGAGACAGAGGCCGCGTTTGTCGGGCGGTTCTTCCGGACCGGCGACGTCGGCTACATGGATGAGGAGGGCTATGTCTTCATCGTCGATCGCATCAAGGACATGATCAACGCCGCGGGCTTCAAGGTCTATCCGCGGCGCATCGAGGATGCGCTTTACGGGCACTCGGCCGTGGCGGAGGTCTGCGTGGTCGGAGTGCCGGACGATTATCGCGGCGAGGCGCCCAAGGCCTTTGTGCGGTTGAAGGAAGGCCAGGAAGCAACGGCCATCGAACTCATCGCCTTCCTGCGGCCGAAGCTGTCAAAGCTCGAATTACCGGTCGCTATCGAGTTCCGCGAGGAACTGCCAAAGACGATGATCGGCAAGCTGTCCAAGAAAGAACTGCGCGCGCAAGCGAAAACCTAACGCCCGCGCGCTCAGCCCTGCGGTGGTTGGAAGCCGCCTAACGTTGCCAGGGCAGCAAGCCTTCGCTTTGGCTTTCCTGCATCATGTGCTTCTGCTGGCGCCGGAGCAGCCGCCTTTCGCGCCTAGTCAGGGGACGAGGCTCCTCGATCGAGGCGGTCTCGGCCTCAGCCGTGTCGACGGACTCGCTATCGGCTTCAGCGGGCATGGCGGCAGCGTCTGACGCCGGCGCGACAGGTGCCGCTTGCGGCCTCGGCGCGGGCGCAGCGGACGCCTCGACCACTTTCGGCTTGGGCTTCGGCGCCGGCACAACCGGGTTCGCCGCAGCGGTCTGGGTCGGGGCCTTGCCGTCGGTTGCCTCGGAGTGGAGCGGCGTCGTCATGACGAACATGCTCGGCACGTTCTCGCCAGACAGGCCGGCAGCCGGCTTCGACGTGGCGGAGGCATTCAGGAAGCGGTAGCCCGGGTGCACCCCGTCTTCGACGGCCGGCGTCAACATCTGGGCCTCGGCAAAGACGTCTTCCTCCTTGGCCTGGGGCGCAGCCTTCTTAGGCGCGGCAGCCGCCGTAGCACTCGCTGGCTGTACGGCGGCGTCAGGCTCGGCCGAGGCTTCGATCTGCGGCTCTTCCGTGGGCTCGGGCTTCGGCAACGAGGTGCGCAGCCACGTCCTCTCGCCGCAGAGAATCCATCCCTTGCAGCCTCGGATATTGATCTGATTGCGCGACACCAAGGTCAGCGTCACGGAATAGGTGTTGCCGTCCTCGGGGTTGTAGATATTGCCCTTCCACTGGTTGGCGCCGGACGGCACCAAGCCCTGCATGATCGGCAAGCCAAGGATCGGCCGGTCGCGCATCCGGGGGTTCTCGTTGCGGATGTCGTGGAGTGGCTTGCCCTTGTAGAGCGGATCCTTAAGCCAGACGATCTTGGCGCAGAGATAGCGCTTGCCGGAGCCGCAGCGGTAAATCTCGAACTTGCCCGGGCGCTCGCCCTGTTCGGACTTTCGCCAAATGCCAGTCGGATCGGCAGACGCTGCTTGCGCAGAAGTGGCTGGAACTAGGGCGGCGGCGACCAGGATCCCTATCGCCGCGGTGAAGGCATGATGCTTCATAAGCACCTCCGTCATGGGTCTCGCCGCTGACGCATAAAGCGCACCGGCATTATTTCGCTTGCCCCCTGTCCCTGACGGGCCTCGTTGGACCCATTTTTTGATCTGGCGGTAGAGCACTTATGCTGCGCCCTTTACCTCATCGTTCGATCCGGCCGGCTTCGATGCGGTCTGCGCCTTGACCCCTTCCAGGATCGCCGCGACGCCCATGCCGCCGGCCGTACACACTGAAATTAACCCTCTTTGTCCACCCCCAGTATGCAGGAGTTTGGCCAAAACCGCCAATATCCGCGCGCCGGTGGCGGCAAAAGGATGGCCGATGGCGATGGAAGACCCTTTGACGTTGAGCTTCGCCCGGTCGATCGAGCCCAGGGGCCCGCTTCGCCCGAGACGCTCACGGCAATAAGCCTCTGATTCCCATGCCCTCAGCGTTGCCAATACCTGCGCCGCGAATGCCTCATGAATCTCATAATAATCAAAGTCTTGCAACCCAAGACCTGCTTGATCGAGCACCTCGCTGACAGCCACCGTCGGCGCCATCAACAAGCCCTCACCTTGCACATAGTCTACGGCAGAAGTGCGACCCAAAGTTAAATATGCCTGAATTGGAATTCCGCGGTTTTCCGCCCATTCTTCGCTGGCGAGCAGCACCGTAGCGGCCCCATCGGTTAACGGGCTCGAATTTCCGGCGGTGATGGTGCCGCCCAGCTTGTCGAAGGCGGGCTTCAACGCGGCCAATTTCTCGAGCGAAGCGTCCTCCCGGATGTTGTTGTCCCGGAAAACGCCGGCGCAGGGGATGACGAGGTCGTCCATGAAGCCCTCGTCATAGGCCGCGGCCGCCTTGCGGTGGCTCTCCAAGGCAAGCACGTCCTGGTCCTCGCGGGGGATGGCCCATTCCTTGGCCATCAGCTCGCAATGCTCGCCCATGCTCAGGCCCGTGCGGGGTTCGGAGGTCGAGGGCGGTAGCGGCGCAAGCTCTCCCGGGGCGAAGCCTTTGAAGGCGCCGACACGCTCGCCAAGGGTCTTGGCGCGGGACGCCTGGACCAGGCGCTTGGCGAATTTCTTCTGGAACACGACAGGCGCATCGCTCGTGGTGTCGGAGCCCATGGCAATGCCGCAATCGATCTGGCCGACGGCGATCTTGGCAGCCAGCCCCAGCGCGCCTTGCAGGCTCGTGCCGCAGGCCTGCATCATGGTGATGCCGGGCGTGGTCTGCGCTAAGGGGCTGCCGATCACCGCCTCGCGGGCGAGGTTCCAGTCCTTGGCGTGGGTGACCACCGCGCCGCCCACCACTTCGTCGATATGCGCGCCGTGCAGGGCGAACCGGTCGGCGAGACCGCCAAGCGCCGCCGTCAGCATGTCGAGGTTCGAAAGCTCCGCGTAACCTGTGTGCGAACGGCAAAAGGGAATTCGAACCCCGCCAAGCACCGCAACGCGCCGCATCCCCGCTTCCTTCATGATGTCCCTTCCGGCCCCGTTGTCTTATGCCGCGGCCTTATCGGCCTCGCCGGCGCGTTCGCTTTTCCGGTAGTGCAGCGGGCCGCCACGGAACGGCGCAAAGCCCGTGCCGAAGATCACGCCGGCATCGACATGATCGGCGTCCTCCACGACGTGATCGGCGAGGGCACGCTCGGCCTCGTCGAGCAGCGGCTTGATGAGCTCGCCGCCGAGGCGCTCGAGCTCTGCATCATCGTATTGCGTTTCGTCGCGCTTCGGCTTGCCGTCGACCCAGACATAGAAGCCCTCGCCCGTCTTCTTGCCGAGCTTGCCTTGCTTCACCAGAGTCGCGAGCACGTTGTCGGTCTTGCCGTCGCTTTTCGGCGCCAGGTCGAGCTCCTCGCCGACCTTGTTGCAGATGTCGAGGCCGACCATGTCCATTAGCTCCATCGGGCCCATAGGCATGCCGAATTTGACCGCGGCCTGATCGATCTTCTCGCGCGGCTGGCCTTCCTGATAGAGGCGGACGGCCTCCATCATGTACGGCGCGAGCACGCGGTTGACGAGGAAGCCGGGGCAGCTCTTCACGATCAGCGGGAACTTGTTGATGGCGGTGACGAAGGCGACAAGCCTTGCCGACCTCCTCCTCGCGCGTTCCCTCGCCGCGCACGACCTCGACCAAGGGCAACTGCGCCACGGGGTTGAAGAAGTGCAAGCCCACGAGGCGGCCGGGATCGCTGAGCGGCTTGGCGATGTCCTCGAGCTTGAGCGACGAGGTGTTCGTCGCCAGCACCGCGCCGGGCTTCACTTTCTTCTCGAGCTCGGCAAACAGCGTCTGCTTCACGTCGAGCTTCTCGACGATGGCTTCGATGATGACGTCGGCATGCTTGATCTGCTTTGCCTTCGGGATCGGCGATGAGGCGCGCGATCGCCGAATCCACCGCGGTCTTGCCGCGCAGGCGCCTCTTGAAGAGCTTCTTGGCACGAGAGAGCGCTTTGTTGATCTGATCCTGATCAAGATCCTGCAAGCTCGCCTGCATGCCGGAGACGACGCACCAGGCGGCGATGTCGCCGCCCATGGTGCCGGCGCCGATCACATGCACTCTGCGCGGCTTGAAGCCGTCCTTGGGGGCTGCGTCTTTCAGCATCTCGGAGAGCCTGAACACACGGCGCAAGTTCCGCGAGGTCTCGCTCGCCATCAGCGGCGTGAACATCTCCGTCTCGGCACGCTTCATGCGCGCCGGGTCGTCGCCGTAGCGCTCGAAGAGATCGATGAGGCGGAACGGCGCCGGGTAATGGTCCTCGCGCACCTTCGCGGCCGTCTTGGTGCGCATCTGCTTGGCCAGCATGCCCCGCACCGGCTGCTTCAGCATCGCCTTCTTCCACCACGGCGCGCCCTTTGACCGGCGCTTTTGCAGCACGGCCTTGCGCGCCGCCCAGCGGAGATTGTGGCGGGTCGGCACGAGCTGGTCGACGAAGCCCATGGCTCTTGCTGCCGTGGGGCGGAGCATCTTCCCCGTCAGCATGGCGGTCATGGCGTCGACGGGGCCAGCCGCCTGGATGGCGCGCACGGTCCCGTTGAGGCCGGGGAAGATGCCGAGCTTCACCTCGGGGAAGCCGAGCCGTGTCCCCTCCTCGCGGTCGGCGATGCGCCAATCGCAAGCCAGCGCCAATTCGAGCCCGCCGCCCAGGCAATAGCCGTGGATGGCGGCGACCACCGGTACGGGCAGCTTGTCGATGCGGTCGAGCAGCTCCAGCGTTTGCGCCACCACGTCCTTGATCTTGTCTTCGGTGTCGAAACCTTCGAACTCACGAATGTCGGCGCCGGCGATGAAGCTCGACTCCTTGCCGCTCATCAGCACCAGGCCTTTGATCTCGCCGGCGGGCGCTTCCTCGACGGCCTTGACGATCTCGCCAAGCTCCTCCGTGGCCCTGCGGCCCAGCGCGTTCATGCTCTCGCCCTTGCGGTCGATGACCGCCCAGGCGATGCCCTCGAAGTCGACCGTGAAGGTCCAGTCCTGAAGATCGGGAAGCGTGATTGGCATATTCGGGTCTTACTCGGCGGCGATGTGTTGTTGTTTCGGGTGTGAGGTCATATCGGCGGGGGCTTGCGCGCGCGCGACCTCCGAAGGCGCGAAGTCGTCGACGGCGATGACGCGGGCCACCATGTCGCGGAGCTCGGCAAGCTCGCGCGCCTCGTCGGCGCTCAAGGCGCCTTTGGTCTCGGCCTCCTTGATCCAATCGTTGTTGTAGAAGCGCTTCACCTCGCCTTTGCGGATCGCGCGTTCGAGCTTCTTCGCGGCCTCTTCGCAGGCCACGACCTTGGTCAAGGTCTCCTCCAGCAGGCCCGCGCCCTCGTCCCCTTCGCCGGTAAAGATGTCTCGAGTGAGACGGTCGCGGAAGGCGCCGGGCTGAAGGGCAAGCCGCACGATGTCCTTGCCCTGTCTGTCCTTCGCCGGCCGGCGCACGCCGAACGGCAGCACGAGCGGGCCCATGATCCAAGCCGCCCAGCGCACCGGGAAGTTGTCGATGACGCCGCGCAAGGCAACGTCGAAGCGGGCGAGGCAATTCCGCGCGCAATAATCGACGACGAGACGGTCGCCAGCGGGCCGGCCGTCATCCTCGTAGCGCTTGAGGATGGTCGAGAGCAGGTAGAGCTCGGCCAATGCGTCGGCCATGCGGCCGGTGATCTTCTGCTTCACCTTCATCCCGCCGCCGAGCAACCCCACGGTGAGGTCGGCAACAAGCGCGAAGGAGCGCGCAGCGCGCGACAGTTGCCGCCACCAGCGCGTCACGTCGCCGGCGTTCTGCGGCGCGGACGCGAAACTACCGAAGGTCACATTGTGGAACAGCGCGCCCGTGGCATTGGAGAACAGGAAGGCGCGGTGGTCGTCGAAGGTCTTCTCGAAGGTCTCGATGCCGCGGTCGCGGTCGGTGTCTTGCAGCGCCTCGATCTCGGTGAAGAGATACGGGTGACTGCGCAGCGCCCCTTGGGCGAAGGTGATCAGCGTGCGCGTCAGGATGTTGGCGCCTTCCACGGTGATGCCGACCGGCACCATCTGATAAGCGCCTTGGATGTAATTGGACGGCCCGTCGCAGATGCCCCTGCCCCCGTGGATGTCGAGCGCATCGTTGACGCTTTGGCGCATGCGCTCGGTCGAGAGGTATTTCAGGAGCGCGGAGATCACCGCAGGCTTCTCGCCGGCCGACACCATCGAGGCGGTAACCGCGCGCGCCGCTTCAAGCCCGTACGCATTCTCCACGAGGCGCGCGAGCGGCTCCTCCACGCCTTCCATGAAGCCGATGGGTAGGCCGAACTGCTTGCGGATGCGGGCATAGGCCGTGCTGCGCCGGGCCATGGCCTTGGCGGCGGCCGCGCTCGTAGCGGGGAGCGAGATGGAGCGGCCGGCGGCGAGGCAGCTCATCAGCATGCGCCAGCCTTGGCCGGCCCGGTCAGGACCGCCGATGATCCAGTCGATCGGCACGAACACGTCGCGGCCCTTGGTCGGGCCGTTGGGGAACGCCGCACCCGCAGGCAGATGCCGGCGGCCGATCTCGACACCGTCATGGTTCGTCGGAATGAGCGCCAGCGTGATGCCGACATCCTCGCCCTTGCCGAGATGGTTGTCCGGATCGAACAGGCGGAAGGCGAGACCGAGCAGCGTCGCTCTCGGGGCGAGCGTAATGTAGCGCTTGTCCCAGGTGAGCTTGACGCCAAGCGTCTCCTTGCCGTCGTGCATGCCTTTCGTCACGACGCCGACGTCGCGCATCGAGGCGGCATCGGAGCCGGAGAACGGGCCGGTGAGCGCGAAGCAGGGAATCTCCTCCCCCTTCGCCAGCCGCGGCAGGTAATGCGCCTTCTGGGTCTCGGTGCCGTACTTCTCGATCAGCTCGCCGGGGCCGAGCGAGTTCGGCACCATGACGATGGTGACGCCGTCTGGGCTCTTCGAGGAGATCTTGCCGAGGATGAGCGACTGCGCCTGGGCGGAGAAGCCGAGGCCCCCATGCTCTTTCGAGATGAGCATGCCGAGAAAGCCGTTGTCGCGGACGAAGCGCCAGATGTCGTCGGGCACGTCGTGCAGCTCGTGGCGGATGCGCCAATCGCTAAGCCGCTTACAAAGCTCGGCCGTTGGCCCGTCGAAGAAGGCACGTTCCTCGTCCGTGAGCGTAATCGGCGCGACGCGCCGGAGCTTGGCGAAGTCCGGCGTGCCCGAGAACAGCTCGGCGTCCCAGCCGATGGTGCCCGCCTCGAGCGCCTCGCGCTCGGTCTCGGAGATGGGCGGCATCACGCCTTTCAGCGCGCGGTAGGCGGGCAGCGTGATGTAGTTGCGCTTGATGTCCGGGATGCTGCCTGCGAACAGGAGCCCGGCGACAAGCCAGCCGAGAAACGTCCAAAGCGGGAAGCCGAGGCCGATCTGGAGGCTTAACGTGAAGATTGCGACGGCAATCGCCCAGGCCCGGAGCGGCGCGCGGTTCATCGCCAGAGCGAAGAACGCGGCAATCGATACGACCACAAAAATCAGACTCGCCACGGGCGGCCTCCACACTCGCCTTGGCCCCGATGCGTCCCCAACCTAGACCTCTGCGCCGTCTTTCGGGCGACAATCGCGCCGGACGCGGCTTTTTGCCCTCTATGGTCCCGATGGGACATCGACTCAAGCTTCTTTTCTCAAGGGTTTCTGCGCCGCCCGCCCGGTCGCGCGAAGGGCCCGAATTGTTCGGAATGCGCCATCTTAGGCGGAAAGCTTACCGACCCGCTTAACAGGAAATCCCGTCACTTTCTTGTATGACAGAGACGAATTGGCTAAGCAGGCCCGGCAAATAACCGGCCCAATAACGCAGGGGAACATCATGTCAGAGCCAGAACGCCCACAGCTCGGCCCCTATCAGGTCGAGCTCGAAGCCGGCAAGCGTTACGCCTGGTGCCGCTGCGGACGGAGCAAGAATCAGCCCTTTTGTGACGGCTCGCATCAAGGGACCGGCATCGAGCCGATGATGTTCACCGCCGAACGCTCGGAAATAGCCCTTCTGTGCGGCTGCAAGGACACGGGCGATCCGCCATTCTGCGACGGCTCCCACCTCCTGCTCTGAATTTGGGCATGCACAGCCCAAGCCCTTCTTGCTAAAAATACCGAAGTGGGCACCACTGCCCCGCTTTCTTGGTCTGCAATGCCCGAACGGGGGAAGGCGAGGCAGGCAGCTTCATGGCCTATTTTCTTCAGCAGCTGATCAACGGTATCGCGCTGGGCTCGATCTATGGGCTGATCGCCATCGGCTACACCATGGTCTATGGCATCATCGGCATGATCAATTTCGCCCATGGCGACATCTTCATGGTGGGCGCCTTCATCGCGCTGATCGCTTTTCTCGCGCTGCTTTCACTCGGGGTCACCATGATCCCGCTGGCCCTCCTCATCGTGCTTGTCGTCGCCATGCTGCTCACCGCCGTGTGGGGCTGGACGGTCGAGCGGGTCGCCTACCGGCCGTTGCGCGAATCCTTCCGGCTCGCGCCGCTAATCACCGCCATCGGCATGTCGATCGTGCTGCAGAACTTCATCCAGGTGTCGCAAGGCGCCCGCGTGAAGCCGCTCCAGCCGGTGATCACCGGCGGCTTCGAGTTCTTCAAGGAAGGTGACTTCACCGTCATCATCTCCAACATCCAGATCCTCATCGTGGTGACGACCCTCGTGCTGATGGGCGTGTTCTGGCTGATGATCAGCCGCACCGCGCTCGGGCGCGCGCAGCGGGCCTGCGAGCAGGATCGGCTCATGGCCTCGCTGTCGGGCGTCAATGTCGACCAGACCATCTCGCTCACTTTCGTGATCGGCGCGGCGCTGGCCGCCGTCGCCGGTCTGCTCTATCTGCTCTATTACGGGGTGATCGATTTCTACATCGGCTTCATCGTCGGCATCAAAGCTTTCACGGCGGCGGTGTTCGGCGGTATCGGCTCACTGCCCGGCGCCATGCTCGGCGGGCTCGTCATCGGTCTGATCGAGACGTTCTGGTCCGCCTACTTCACCATCGAGTACAAAGACGTGGCGGCGTTCTCGATGCTCGCCATCGTGCTGATCTTTTTCCCCACGGGTCTGCTCGGCCGGCCTGAGGTCGAGAAGGTATAGACCTTGGTTGAGCCCGGCACATCGTTCGGCCAGCGGCTCAAATCGGCCCTCGGCGATTCCTTTCTCGCCGCCATCATCACCTTCGCGCTGTTCTCGCTGGTGCTGGGCTTGCGCACCGTGGACAACGTGACCGGGCTCACGCTGCAGCCGCGGCCGATGCTGCTCGCCGTCACCGTCGGCATCGTGTTCTTCGGCCGGCTCTTGCTCAACCTGTTCGTCTGGCAGGCGCAGTATCCCCTCACCACAGCCCTTCGCCAAGCTGTTCACGCGCGATCCGTTCGACACGCGCGACATGGTCGTGCTCGGCGCCACGGCATTGCTCGCGGTCGCAGGGCTCATCGTTGCCGCCCTGTTCAATGCACCGGCCTATGAGCTGATCGCGGTCGCCGTGCTTGTCTTTGTCGGGCTCGGGCTCTTGCGCCGGGCCATCGTGCGGTTCTGTCCCGACCTCCCCTACGGGCGGATCTTCGTGGTCGGCGGCATCCTGTTCGCCGTGTTCTTCCCGCTCACCACCTTCGGCCTGGAGAAGGCGTTCCATCTCGGGCTTCCGTTGCGCTACTGGTTCGATCTCTCCATCCTCGTGCTCACCTATGTGATGCTCGGCTGGGGGCTCAACATCGTGGTCGGGCTCGCCGGCCTGCTCGACCTCGGCTATGTCGCCTTCTACGCGGTCGGCGCTTACACCTTCGCGCTGCTCGCCACCCATTTCGGTCTGGGGTTCTGGCTTTGCCTCCCCATCGCCGGCCTCGCCGCGGCGTTGTGGGGCGTCATTCTCGGCTTTCCGGTGTTGCGCTTGCGCGGCGACTACCTCGCCATCGTCACCCTGGCCTTCGGCGAGATCGTCCGCATCATTCTGCTCAACTGGACCGAGGTGACCAACGGGCCGAACGGCATCTCGAGCATCCCCAAGCCCACCTTCTTTGGCCTTCCCTTCACGCCGTTCGGTGACGGGACCACGTTCAGCGGCTTCTTCGGCATCAAATACGATCCGCTCCAGGGCATCATCTTCCTCTATTACGTGATCCTGGCGCTCGCCTTTCTCACCAATCTCGTCACGCTCCGCTTGCGCCGCCTGCCCATCGGGCGCGCCTGGGAGGCGATGCGCGAGGACGAGATCGCCTGCCGCTCGCTCGGCATCAACACCACCATCACCAAGCTCACCGCGTTCGCCACCGGCGCGATGTTCGGCGGCTTGGCCGGCAGCTTCTTCGCCACGCGGCAAGGCTTCATCAGCCCGGAGAGCTTCACCTTCATCGAGTCCGCCATCATCCTCGCCATCGTCGTGCTCGGCGGCATGGGCAGCCAGCTCGGCGTCGCCATCGCGGCGGTGGTCATGGTGGGCGGCTTCGAGGCGCTGCGCCACACCGAAGGCCTGCAAAGCTTCTTCGGCGCCGGCTTCGATCCCGCGCTCTACCGCATGCTCCTGTTCGGCCTCGCCATGGTGGGCATCATGGTATGGCGGCCGCGCGGGCTCATCGCCTCGCGCTCACCGACCATCGAACTCGACAAGGCGGGCGCCATCTCCTCGGACCTCGTCGGGCAAGGCCGCGCATGAAGCCCTGGGAACAAGATCCCCTCCTCACGGTCGAGCACCTGACCATGCGCTTCGGCGGCCTCGTCGCCATCGACGACGTATCCTTCGCGGTTGGCCGCCAAGACATCACCGCGCTGATCGGACCGAATGGCGCCGGCAAGACCACGGTGTTCAACTGCATCACCGGGTTCTACAAGCCGACCGAGGGGATGATGACGCTCGCCGAGCCCGGGGGAACGCGCTTCTATCTCGAGCGGCTTGCCGACCACGACATCAATGCGGAAGCCCGCGTCGCCCGCACCTTTCAGAACATCCGCCTGTTTCCCGGCATGACGGTGCTGGAGAACCTGATGGTCGCCCAGCACAACGTGCTGGCCCGCGCTTCGGGGTTCACCATCGGCGCCATCCTCGGGCTTGGACATTTCGCCCGGGCCGAGAAGCAAGCGGTCGAGCTTGCCCGGCACTGGCTTGAGCGGGTCGGCCTTGTGGCCCGGGCCGACGAGGCGGCGGGCGATCTCCCTTACGGCGACCAGCGGCGGCTGGAGATCGCGCGCGCCATGTGCACGCGGCCTCTGCTGCTTTGCCTCGACGAACCGGCGGCCGGCTTGAACGCGCGGGAGAGCGACGGCCTCAACGAGCTGCTCTACGCGATCCGCGAGCAGGAGAAGATCGCCATCTTCCTCATCGAGCACGACATGAGCGTGGTGATGCGCATCTCCGACCACATCATCGTGCTCGACTACGGCAAGAAGATCGCCGATGGCACGCCGGAGGAGGTGCGCAACGATCCGAGCGTTATCGCCGCCTATCTCGGCGTGCCGGACGAGGAGGTCGAGGACATTACCTCCGAGGTAAGGCCATGAGCACGGCGCTGCTCGAGCTTGAAAACGTCACCGCCTGTTACGGGCGACTGCCGGTGCTGCATGGCGTCAACATCGACATCAAGCTCGGCGAGATCGTGGCCCTGATCGGCGCCAACGGAGCGGGCAAGACCACGACGATGATGACGATCTGCGGACGGCCGCGCGCCTCCGAAGGCCGCATCAGGTTCGACGGCAAGGACATCACGCACCTTCCCACCCACGAGATCGTGCGCCTGCGCATCGCGCAGTCGCCAGAGGGGCGGCGTATCTTCCCGCGCATGACGGTGATGGAGAACTTGCAGATGGGCGCCATCCTCGCCGGCGACCCCAACGCATTCGATCACGACCTCGAGCGGGTCCACACGCTGTTCCCGGTGCTGAAAGCCCGCGCAGATCAGCGCGGCGGCACGCTGTCGGGCGGCGAGCAGCAGATGCTCGCTATCGCCCGCGCACTCATGGGGCGCCCTAAGCTGCTCCTGCTCGACGAGCCGTCGCTGGGCCTGGCGCCCCTCATCGTCAAGCAGATCTTCGAAGCCATCAAAGAGCTGAATGCCGAAGGGCTGACCGTGTTCCTGGTCGAGCAGAACGCCTATCACACGCTGAAGCTCGCCCATCGCGGCTATGTGATGGTCAATGGCAGAATCACCATGTCGGGGACGGGCCAGGAGCTGCTCGCACGCAAAGAGGTGCGCGCCGCCTATCTCGAAGGCGACACGGCCGTGCTGAAGGAGACGAACGGGGCATGACCTGGCTCTCCGACGACGGCCTATGGGTGTTCCTGATCCTCACCGTGGTCATCGGGGGCGCCGCGGCCTTCTTGGCCGGCCGCGGGCTCGCGCGCGGCTGGCGGCCGCTGTGGCGGGTGTTCTTCTACATGGCGCTGCTCGCCGCCGCGGTCCGCTTCTTCCATTACGCCCTGTTCGACGGCACGCTGCTGTCGCTCTACTACTATCTCGTCACGTATGCGGTGCTCCTGGGCGCCGCTTTGCTCGGTTTCCGCGTCATGCGGACGACGCAAATGGTCACGCAATATCGCTGGCTCTACGAGCGGACGAGCCCCCTCACCTGGCGGGCGCGGAACGCCTGATATAGGCTAACGCCAGGAATTTCGAAGGAGATCACGAATGATGCGTATCGCCGGGTTGATCGCTGCCCTCATCGGGAGCCTCGTGCTTGCGGCTTGCAATGGAGACGACGACCCCAACACCACGACGATCGCCATCGTCGGACCGGTCACGGGTCAATACGCCTCCTTCGGCCAGCAGATGAAGAACGGGGGCGAGATGGCCGTCGAGGACATCAACGCTGCCGGTGGCGTGCTCGGCAAAAAGCTCAAGCTCGATGTCGGCGACGACGCCTGCGATCCGAAGCAGGCCGTTGCCGTCGCCAACCAGATGGCCGGCGAGAACGTGGCGCTGGTCGCCGGGCATTACTGCTCGGGCTCCTCGATCCCTGCGTCCCAAGTCTATGCCGAGAGCAATCTCATTGAGATCTCGCCCGCCTCGACCAACCCGGCCTACACCGACAAGCGTCCGGGCCCGAACATCTATCGCGTGTGCGGCCGCGACGATCAGCAAGGCAGCATCGCCGGCAAATATCTCGCCAAGCATTTCGGCGACAAGAACATCGCCATCATCGACGACAAGACCGCTTACGGCAAAGGCTTGGCCGAGGAGGTCAAGAAGGCGCTCAACGCCGCCGGCAAGCAGGAGGTCCTGAACAAGTCCTACACCGCCGGCGAGAAGGACTATTCGGCGCTGGTCTCCAAGCTCAAACAGGCAGACGTCGATGTGCTGTTCATCGGCGGCTACCACACCGAGGCCGGGCTGATCGTCCGGCAGATGCGCGACCAGGGCATGGACACCATCCTCATGGGCGGGGACGCGCTGGTCACCCAGGAATATTGGTCGATCACCGGCCCTGCCGGCGAAGGCACGCTGATGACCTTCTCCCCCGACCCGCGCAAGAACCCGGCCGCCGCCGAGGTCGTTGCCCGCTTCAAGGAGAAGGGCATCGAGCCGGAAGGCTACGTGCTCTACACCTATGCGGCGATCCAGGCGTGGAAGCAGGCGGCGGAGAAGGCCGGCAGCACCGACGCCCCCGCCGTGGTCAAGGCGCTC
Source organism: uncultured Alphaproteobacteria bacterium (assembly GCA_963727165.1). Taxonomy (GTDB): domain Bacteria; phylum Pseudomonadota; class Alphaproteobacteria; order Rhizobiales; family Methyloligellaceae; genus Methyloceanibacter. The sequence continues at coordinate 58,780 of CAVSFJ010000003.1, read as the reverse complement.
AACGACAACGAGTTCGATACGGTGATCGGCAAGTTCAAGTTCGACAAGAAAGGCGACCCCAACCTGCCGCCTTACGCCGTCTATCGCTGGTCGAACGGCACCTATGAGCAGATTAGCGACGCAGCGCCGCCCGCGGCCGGCTGAGCGGCCCCGCGCCTCTTACTCCTTGCTCTTCTCGTCCGCCTTGAACTGCGCCTCGAGCTCCTCCTCGAACTTCACCAGGTCCTCAGGGAGCGGCATGCCGTAGGCGCGCATCTCGCTCAACCTCTCGCGGATTTGCAGATAAAGCTCGTGCCGATCCTCGGGCTGGTTCTCCATCTGGTTGATGAGAAGCGCTAGTTCGGCCTTGAGATCATCGAATGCCATGGTGTTATTGCCTCCCTTGTGACCGGCGGCGGATCGGACCATAAAGCGCAGCAAGCGGCAAGTGTCGACCATTCCGCGCATTGCAGCGGGCGCATTTCCCTTGCATAGTCGCATTTGCCGAGGGGCGCAGAGGGACAAGCGGCAATGGAAAAAGTGACTTTCACCAAGGTGGTCGGCTTTGTGCTTGCCGCGGCCTTCGCCATCGTGATCGGCGTGTGCATGTGGGCGCTCATCATCGGCGATTACATGAACTCGGTCATGACCACCCAGACCCAGCATACGGTCCGGATCATCGGCTTTGCCGGGGCGCTCGCGGCTGCCGTCACGTGGTGGTGCCAGCGCTTCGCCGCCCGGCGAGGGTTGCTCGTCCGGACGGTGTTCGCCCTGTTCATCTTCGTCGTGGCGTTTTGCAGCTTCGGCGGGTTGCTGCGGTTCCTCTACATCCACGCCACCTATCCGAGCCAACAGGACTGGACGCTGACGGGTCTCTATCTGGCCTCGCTGAACGACTTCTATACGTTCCTGCTCGACATGCTGATCCCGCCGCGCCCGTCCTATGCTGCGCTCGCGGTGGCGGCTGCCGTCTATGTCGCGGTCTTCGGACCGCGGGAGCCCAAGACCGTCGAAATCTGAGGATGTCGAAATTTAAGACTGCGGGGCGCCCGTGTTTGAGCACGGCCACGCGCTCTGCTAGACCTGCCCTCTCGCCTTAGATCCTTTCGGGAAAGGCCAAGACCACACGCATGATCCCACGTTACAGCCGCCCCGAGATGGCCCGCATCTGGGAGCCCGAAACCAAGTTCCGCATCTGGCTCAAAATCGAGATCTATGCCGCCGAGGCCATGGCGCAGCTCGGCCTGATTCCTGCGGACGCCGCCGAGGCGGCGAAGAAGCGCGGCGGCTTCGACATCGAGCGCATCGACGCCATCGAGCGGGAAGTGAAGCACGACGTCATCGCCTTCCTGACCTCCGTCGCCGAGCATGTCGGCCCGGAAGCGCGCTACCTCCATGCCGGCCTCACCTCCTCCGACGTGCTCGATACCTGCCTCAACGTGCAGCTCACGCAAGCGGCCGACATCCTCATCGCCGATCTCGACGCGCTGCTCGCCGCGCTCAAAGAACGCGCCTACGAGCACAAGGACACGATCACCGTGGGCCGCAGCCACGGCATCCACGCCGAGCCCACCACGTTCGGGCTGAAGCTGGCCGTGGCCTATGCCGAGTTTGCCCGCGCCCGGGAGCGCATGGTCCGCGCCCGCGAGGAGGTCGCCACCTGCGCCATCTCGGGCGCGGTCGGCACGTTCGCCCATGTCGACCCCAGGATCGAAGCCTATGTGGCGGAGAAGCTGGGGCTTGAGCCCTGAGCCGATCTCGACGCAAGTCGTGCCGCGCGACCGGCATGCCGCCTATTTCGCCACGCTCGCGGTGATCGCAAGCTCGGCGGAGCGGCTCGCCACCGAGATCCGGCATTTGCAGCGGACCGAGGTGCTCGAAGCCGAGGAGTTCTTCTCCGAAGGCCAGAAGGGGTCCTCCGCCATGCCGCATAAGCGGAACCCGGTCTTGTCGGAGAACGTCACAGGGCTTGCGCGCGTGGTGCGCGGTTACGCCATGCCCGCGCTCGAGGACGTCGCGCTGTGGCACGAGCGGGACATCTCCCATTCCTCGGTGGAGCGCATGATCGGCCCCGATGCGACCGTCACCCTCGATTTCGCGCTGCACCGCCTGACCGGCATCATCAAAGGCCTGGTGGTCTATCCTGAGCGCATGCGGGCCAATCTCGACCGGCTCGGCGGGCTGATCCACTCCCAGCGCGTGCTGCTCGCGCTCACCTCGGCCGGGGTCTCCCGCGAGGACGCCTACCGCCTCGTGCAGCGGAACGCCATGAAGGTGTGGCAGGAGGGCAAGGACTTCCAGACGGAGCTCTTGGCCGATCCCGACGTCACCAAGGCGCTGTCACCGGAGGTGATCCGCGCCCAGTTCGATCTCGGCTATCACACCAAGCACGTGGACGAGATCTTCAAGCGCGTGTTCGGAGACTGAGGTCAGCGCCTAGTCGCCGCCGTAGGCGCCCCCCAGGGCCAGGCCGGCGGCAACCGCCTGAATGTCGACGTCCTCGATCGGGCCGCCGCCGTCCCCATAGCCGCCGCTGCCGCGGAAGACATGCGGCATGTAGCGGTAGCGGTCGCGCTCCTGCGCCATCATGAAGAAGCGCCTGTGATAGAAGGACGGCGAGATCGCCGTGTAGGGCGGCATGCCGTAATACCAGTCGGCCTTCGGATAATGGCCGGCGCGGTAGGGGTAAGACGGGTAGATCGGCCAGACCTCGGGCCCGGCCTGTGGCTTGGCGGGATTGACGGCTCTCCGCACGAACAGGCCGCGCCGGGTCGTGTAGCCCGGCGTGCCGCTATAGCGGACGGCGCACCAACCAGAGGAGCACTCATCGACCGCGACGCTCGCCCCTGCTGGAATGGTGAGGAGCACGGCGTGATTTGTGCCCGGGCCCGCGCGCAAAGCGAGATTGCTGCCGGCCGTCGCCTGAAGCGCCAAGGCGCTGCCGGTGCCTCCGAGAAGCACGATCGCGGCAGCGATGAGTAGCCGGGTCAGTCTCGACATGAATCAGCCCCCAAATCAGTCGTTGCGGCCATTCTGGCACAGGGACCGGGCAACGTCAGCCGCAGAGTGTCGCGGGCTCGTTTATGACGGGTGCCGTGGTGCCGGGATGCAACGGCCTGGGGGAATGAATCGTTTGAGGGGCTTAAGGGCCTGAATTACGACTTCGATTCCGCTTGCGCCCGGGTCGCGGCGGCGGCGGCCGAGAACCAGCCGGTGTCGGTGCCGATGGCCACGACGTCCCAGCCTTCAGCGATCCGAGGCTTGGCGAAGGCGACGTCGTTGGCAAAAATCAGAGTCATCACAGACTTCTCGCGGGCTTTCCTCAGGACCAGAGTCATCGCCTCCTGGACTTCCTTCGCCCAGATGTCGAGACGGCCGGTCAGCGCCACCGAGAGGTCGTTCGGGCCGAGGCAGACCATGTCCACGCCGTCGAGGCCGAGAATGTCGTCGAGCTGGTCGACCGCGCCTTTGGTCTCGATCTGCGGGCAAGCGATGGTGAAGGCGTTGGCGGTGGTGAAATAGTCGCCCTCATAGCCGAGCTTCGCGCGATACGGCCCCCAGCTGCGCAGGCCCCGGGGCGGGTATTTGACCGCGCGGACGAAAGCCTCCGCCTCGTCGACGTTGTTGATCAAGGGGCACATGATGCCTTGGGCGCCGGCATCCAGCGCCCGGCCGACGAGGCCGGGATCGTTGTTGGCCACACGCACGATGGCCGGCAGGCCGCAGGCGCGTGCCGCGGTGAGGCAGGCGATAAGCGCCTCGTTGCCCCCCAGCCCATGTTGCTGGTCGATGGTGATGCAGTCCCAGCCCGCCTCCCCGCTCAGCTCGATGAGAAAGGGGTCGTTCAGGGTGAGCCACGCATTGAACAGCGTGCGGCGCTCTTGCGCGGCCTGGCGGAACCGGTCCCGGGACATCGGGGCTTAGCCCTTGGCCTCGGCTTCGATCTGGCGGACCGCTTCGGCCATGAGGTCGCCCATGGCGCGGCGGATCTGGTGGTCGGACTGATCCACGCCCTTCTCGTCGAAGTCGGTCCTGATCTTGCGGAAGACGTCCTCGTCGCCTGGCTCCGCCAGGTCGGCCTTGACCACCTCCCGGGCGTAGCCTTGCGCGTCGTCGCCCGACAGGCCCATCTTCTCGGCCGCCCACAGCCCAAGCAGCTTGTTCCGCCTGGCGGTCGATTTGAAACTCAGCTCCTCGTCGAGGGCGAATTTCCTCTCGAAGCTCTTCTCGCGATCATCAAAGCTCGTCATCGGCCCGGCACCTCCAAAACGCCCCCCGCCAAGCGCGGGGCTGAGCACGTAGAAATTGTGGGGAAAATCCCGCCTCTCAAGGCGGGTGATAGCGCCGAAATGCCCCAAAATCAACAAACCCGGGAGGGTATCCCTGCGTCCCGTGGGGCCGTTGTATGCCCCCTCCCCTTAGGCTAAGGTCGGCCAAGACTTCTTGATCCGATTCCTGCGATGGCGATTCTTGCGTGGCGCGCGGCTTGGGGTTTCCCACTCCCCGCGCGCTTGGCGTTTGTCAGTCGTAAGGCCAAGTCAGTGAGGAACTAAAGATGAACCGTCGCCGGCGTATTTACGAAGGCAAGGCCAAAATCCTCTATGAAGGGCCCGAGCCCGGCACGCTCGTTCAGCATTTCAAGGACGACGCCACCGCCTTCAACAACAAGAAGCACGACAAGATCGAGGGCAAAGGCGTCCTCAACAACCGCATCTCCGAGTACCTCTTTCAGAAGCTCGGCGAGATCGGCGTGCCCACCCATTTCATCAAGCGGCTCAATATGCGCGAGCAGCTGATCCGCGAAGTGGAGATCATCCCGCTGGAAGTGGTGATCCGCAACGTCGCGGCAGGCTCGCTGGCGACCCGGCTCGGCCTCGACGAGGGCACGACGCTGCCGCGCTCGATCGTCGAGTTCTATTTCAAGTCGGACGAGCTCAACGACCCGATGGTCACCGAGGAGCACATCACCGCGTTCGGCTGGGCCGCGCCGCAGGAGCTCGACGACATCATGTCGCTGGCGCTGCGCATCAACGACTTCTTGTCGGGCCTATTCCTCGGCGTCGGCATCCGGCTCGTGGATTTCAAATGCGAGTTCGGCCGGCTGTGGGAAGGCGATCAGATGCGGATCGTTCTTGCCGACGAGATTTCGCCGGACTGCTGCCGCTTGTGGGACATCGAGACTCAGAACAAGCTGGACAAGGACCGCTTCCGCCGCGACATGGGCGGCCTCGTCGAGGCCTACCAGGAGGTCGCGCGCCGGCTGGGGCTTCATGTGGACAACCCCACGCGGACGCGCTCTGGCCCCGTGCTGGTGCAGTCCAAATAGGCGAGACTGAGAGGCATGAAGGCTCGCATCACCATCACGCTGAAGCCCGGCGTGCTCGACCCGCAAGGCAAGGCGATCGAAGGCGCGCTGCATGCGCTCGGCTTCGGCGCGGTGGATGGCGTCCGCCAAGGCAAATATATCGAGGTCGAGGTCGCCGAAAGCGATCCTGCGAAAGCGCGCGCCGAGGTCGAACGCATGTGCGAGCAGCTTCTCGCCAACACCATCATCGAGAACTACGCTTATGAGCTCGAGGCGGCGTAACCCTGTAGCCTCACCGGTCAGGGAGGCCCTTCGAGAAGCATGAAAGCGAGCGTCATCGTCTTCCCCGGATCGAACTGCGACCGCGACGCGGCTGTCGCGCTCGAAGCCGCCTTGGGGCACGCGCCCATCATGGTGTGGCACGGCGATTCCGAGCTGCCCAACAGCGATCTGATCCTGCTGCCCGGCGGCTTCTCCTACGGCGATTACTTGCGCTCCGGCGCCATGGCGGCGCATTCGCCGGTCATGCGCGAGGTGGTCCGCCGCGCGAAAGCCGGCACGCCGGTGCTCGGCATCTGCAACGGCTTCCAGGTGCTGACCGAGTCGGGCCTTTTGCCGGGCGTGCTCATGCGCAATGCCAGCTTGCGCTTCATCTGCAAGGACGTGCTGCTCAAGGTCGAGCGCAACGACACGGCGTTCGCGCGGCAATACGCGAAAGGCGACGTGGTGCGCTTCCCCATCGCCCATAAGGACGGCTGCTATTTCGCCGACGAGGCGACGCTCGATCGGCTCGAAGGCGAGAACCGCGTCGCCTTCCGCTATTGCGACGCCGCGGGCGCAGTGACCGAAGAGGCGAATCCCAACGGCTCGCGGCGCAACATCGCCGGCATCTACAACGAGACCGGCACGGTGCTCGGGCTCATGCCGCATCCCGAACGTCTCGCCGACGCGGCGCTTTGCGGCACTGACGGCGCCAAGATGTTCGCCTCTCTGGTGGAGACCCTCCATTGAGCGGGGCGGCGCAGGCGGCGCGCCAGGCGACAAGCCTCTCCGATGAGCTCATCGCCGAGCACGGCATCTCGCCCGAGGAATACGCGCGGCTCCTGGAGGAGCTCGGGCGTGAACCGACGCTGACCGAGCTCGGCATCTTCTCGGTGATGTGGTCGGAGCACTGCTCCTACAAGTCCTCGCGCGTGTGGCTGAAGAAGCTTCCCACGACGGGCCCGCAAGTCATTCAAGGCCCCGGCGAGAATGCCGGCGTGGTCGATCTCGGCGACGGCCAGGCGGCCGTGTTCAAGATGGAGAGCCACAACCACCCCTCCTACATCGAGCCGTATCAGGGCGCGGCGACCGGCGTCGGCGGCATCATGCGCGACGTGTTCACCATGGGCGCGCGGCCCGTCGCCAACATGAATGCGCTGCGCTTCGGCGCGCCGGAGCACGCGAAGACGCGTCATCTCGTGTCGGGCGTCGTCTCGGGCATCGGCGATTACGGCAACTGCATGGGCGTGCCGACCGTGGGCGGCGAGACCAATTTCGACGCCCGCTACAACGACAATATCCTGGTCAACGCCATGACCGTGGGCCTGGTCGACGCCAACCGCATCTTCACGTCCGCGGCGAAGGGTGTCGGGCTGCCCGTGGTCTATGTGGGCTCCAAGACCGGCCGCGACGGCATCCACGGCGCCACCATGGCGTCGGCCGAGTTCGACGAAGCGAGCGAAGAGAAGCGTCCCACGGTGCAAGTGGGCGATCCCTTCACCGAGAAGCTGCTGCTCGAAGCGTGTCTGGAGCTGATGGCCGAGGACGCCATCGTCGCCATTCAGGACATGGGGGCCGCGGGCCTCACCTCCTCCTCCGTGGAGATGGCCGACAAAGGCGGCGTCGGCATCGACCTCGACCTCGACCATGTGCCGACCCGCGAGGAAGGCATGACCGCTTACGAGATGCTGCTGTCGGAGAGCCAGGAGCGCATGCTCATGGTGCTGAAGCCCGGCGCCGAGCCGATCGCCGAGCGCATCTTCACCAAATGGGACCTCGATTTCGCAGTGATCGGCCAGACCACCGAGTCGGGCCACCTCGTGGTGCGCCATGGCGGCGAGGTGAAGGCCGACATCCCGCTGCCCGCCCTGGCCCACGCCGCGCCCATTTACGAGCGGCCCTGGGTCCTGCGGGAGAAGCAGCCGATGATTGCGCCGGAGGACGTGAAGGCGCCGAACAGCATTCTCGGCGCGCTCGAATGCCTGATGGGCTCGGCCCACCTCTCCTCGCGCCGCTGGATCTTCGAGCAGTACGACCACATGGTCATGGCCGATACGGTGCAGCGTCCTGGCGGCGACGCCGCCGTGGTGCGCGTGCATGGGACCAAGAAGGGTCTCGCCATTTCCTGCGACGTGACACCGCGCTACTGCGCCGCCGATCCTTATGAAGGCGCCAAGCAGGCCGTCGCCGAATGCTGGCGGAACCTGACGGCCGTGGGTGCGCAGCCGCTCGCCATCACCGACTGCATGAATTTCGGCAGCCCCGAGCGGCCCGAGATCATGGGCGAGTTCGTGGGCGCGGTGGAAGGCATGGCCGAGGCTTGCGCCGCGCTCGACTTCCCGGTCGTGTCCGGCAATGTCTCCCTCTACAACGAGACCAACGGCGTGGCGATCCCGCCGACGCCCGCGATCGGCGGCGTCGGGCTCATCGCCGATATCGCCGACATGGCGCGTATCGCCCTGAAACAAGACGGCGATTTGCTCCTCCTCCTCGGCGCGGAGACTGGTCATCTCGGCCAGTCGACCTATATGCAGGTGATGACCGACCGCTTGGAGGGCGCCCCGCCGCCTGTCGACCTCGCCGCCGAGCGCCGCACGGGCGATCTCGTGCGCGGGCTGATCAAGGCCGGCGCCGTGTCGGCCGTGCATGACGTCTCCGACGGCGGCGTGCTGGTGGCGATCGCCGAGATGGCGCTCGCGGGCAATCTCGGCGTCTCGCTCGAAGCGGCGCCGGACCGTCTGCCGGCCCATGCGCGATGGTTCGGCGAGGACCAGGCGCGCTATGTGGTCGCGGCGGCGGCGGACAAGGCTGATGCTATTCATAAGGCGGCGGCTGTCGCTGACGTGCCTGTGAGGGTGCTCGGATCCGTCGGGGGTGATATGATCACGCTTCCCGGCGAGACCCCGTTGTCCCTCACGGCGCTTAAGGCGGCGCATGGGGAATGGTTGCCGCGCTTCATGGCCAACGGCTAGGGAGCGCACGCAAGGAGCAGAACGAATGGCAATGGCAGCAGACGATATTGCGCGGCTGATCAAAGAGCGCTTCCCCGACGCCGACATCCAGATCGAGGATCTCGCCGGCGACGGCGACCACTATGCGGCAAGCATCGTGTCGGAAGCGTTTCGCGGGAAGTCCCGCGTTCAGCAGCATCAGATGGTCTACGACGCCCTTCAGGGCAATATGGGCGGCGTGCTTCACGCACTCGCCCTGAAGACCGCGGCCCCGTAAGCCCCGGTGGAAAGGATCGACAGAGATGAGTGAGCAAGACGTTCAGGACTGGATCGGCAAGCAGGTCGCCAACAACGACGTGGTGCTGTTCATGAAGGGCACCAAGCAGATGCCGCAATGCGGCTTCTCCATGCAGGTCGCGCAGATCCTCAACCACCTCGGTGTGGATTTCAAAGACATCAACGTGCTCGACGATATGAGCGTGCGCGAGGGCGTGAAGGCCTTTTCCAACTGGCCGACCGTGCCGCAGCTCTACGTGAAGGGCGAGTTCGTCGGCGGCTGCGATATCGTGCGCGAGATGTTCCAGGCGGGCGAGCTTCAGGAGATGCTCAACGCCAAGGGCATCGCCAACAACGCCCAGACGCAGACGGCCTAGTCCACAATCTGGCTAAAGCCTACCTCCTGGAGGTATCCTGCCCGGAAGCCAAGCCTGGTTTCCGGGCAGTGTTTTTTGCGGCTGGGAGGAACGACAATGATCGACTGGGAGCTCCAAGCGACAGAATTCATCAACTGCAACTGCGACTATGGTTGCCCTTGCCAGTTCATGGCCTTGCCGACTTACGAGAATTGCCAGGCCATCGCCGCCTACCAGATCAACAAGGGCCATTTTGGCGATGTGAAGCTCGATGGGCTGAAGGTCGTCGGCGTCTTCGCGTGGCCCAAGGCGATCCACGAAGGTGAAGGCCGGGCTTTTCTCATCATCGACGAGCGGGCAAGCGAAGCGCAGCGCGAAGCGCTGCTCTCCATCCTCTCTGGCGAGAACACCGAGCCCGGCAAGACGATCTGGAACGTGTTCGCCGCGACCTTCACCGAGGTCCTACCGCCCGAATTCAAACCGATCGACATAACGATCGACGTCGATGGGCGGACCGGCAAGGTCACGGTCGACGGCTTCGTGGAGATGGAAGGCGAGCCGATCCGTAACCCGGTGACGGGCGCCGAGCACCGGGCGCGCATCGACCTGCCTGACGGCTTCGAGTACTCGATTGCCGAGATCGGCAGCGGATCGTCGAAGGCGCGCGGGCCGATCGCTGTCGAATTCGATGCAAGCTATGGTCAGTTCGCCCACATCCATCTCAACAATCAGGGCATTGTGCGCCCCTGACGGCGATGAACAGTTCGGCGCTCGAGACGCTGCTCAAGCATGAGAACGCTGTCGTTCTGGCGGCGCTTCTCGTGCTCACGCTGCTCGCGTGGCTTGCCCTTCTCGCCGGGGCCGGCACGGGCATGAGCCCTGCCGCCATGAGCGGCTGGTGGCTGCCGATGGAATTGCCGCCTGCCGAGAGTTGGTCGTGGTCCCCGTATTATTGGCTGATCGCCTTCTTCATGTGGGCGGTGATGATGGTGGCGATGATGCTGCCGTCCGCCTCTCCCTTGGTGTTGCTCTATGCCCGTGTGCTGCGGCACGCGGAGAGTCAGGGCCGCAAGGTCGAAGTGCCTGCCTCCATCGCCGCCTTCGCCTTCGGCTATCTCACCTTGTGGATTCTTTTCAGCGCCTTGGCCGTAGCCCTTCAGTTCGGGCTTGAGCGCTCCGGGCTGATGTCGGCGATGATGGCCTCGCGCAGCGTCGCCCTCTCAGGCGCGCTGCTGATCGCCGCCGGCGTCTATCAGCTTTCCTCGCTCAAGGCGGCGTGCCTGAGGCACTGCCGCGGACCGGCAGCATTCCTCTCCGCCCATTGGCGCCCCGGCGTGGCCGGCGCCTGGCGCATGGGCCTTCTCCACGGCGTCTACTGTGTGGGCTGCTGCGCTGTCTTGATGCTGCTGCTTTTCGTCGGCGGGGTGATGAACCTGGTATGGATCGCCGGGCTCACGCTATTCGTGGCTCTGGAGAAATTCGCCCCGCTCGGTCAGGCCACAACGAAAGTGACGGCGGCGATCCTGGTCGCCGCCGGCCTCGGGCTGATCCTGGCCTGAATCTGCGTCGTGCGCGCGGTTAGCGCGAATAGAACTCGATGACGAGGTTCGGTTCCATCATCACCGGGTACGGCACGTCCGACAGGGTCGGGGTACGCGTGAACTTCGCCGTCATCTTCCCGTGGTCGACGTCGATATAGTCCGGCACGTCGCGCTCGCTGCTCTGGGCGGCCTCCAGCACCATGCCCTGGTCCTTGGCCTTGTCGCGGACCTCGATCACGTCGCCTTCGCGGCAGCGATAACTCGGGATGGTGACGCGCCGTCCGTTCACCTTCACATGGCCATGGGAGACGAACTGGCGGGCGGCGAACACCGTCGGCACGAACTTGGCGCGATAGACGATGGCATCGAGCCGGCGTTCCAGAAGGCCGATCAGCTTCTCTGAGGTATCTCCCCGGAGCCGCGAGGCCTCGTGGTAGATGGCCTTAAACTGCTTCTCGGTGATGTTGCCGTAATAGCCCTTGAGCTTCTGCTTGGCCCTGAGCTGCTGGCCATAGTCGGAAAGCTTGCCGCGCCGGCGCTGGCCGTGCTCGCCAGGTCCGTATTCGCGCTTATTATGGGGGCTCTTAGGCCGGCCCCAGATATTCTCGCCGAGCCGTCGGTCGATCTTGTGCTTGGCGTGAATGCGTTTCGTCATTCGTCAGGACTCCAAAGCCAAATCAAGCTTTTCGCGGGCGGTCTCCCCGCGCCTTGCCGCAAAAACCATGGGTGGTGGTTGGTCTTAGACCGCCAGAGCCGCTCCGGCGATCCACAAAGCCCAAAAGGCACGGGCTTTGCCCGTTCTGTTACACGGAATGCTCGGAAACTGTCAATTAGAGCTTCGCGGGGCCCAAAAGCCCTCTATTGCTTGGGCACGGCCGCCTGCGCCGCCCGAACATAGGCGTTAATCGCGTTCGTGACCTTCTGTTTCTGCTCCGGCGGGCATTTCGGCACCTCCGCGGTGATAACCCGGGTGTCGCCCTCTTGCTTCATCTCTACGCCGCCCTTGGAGACGATCGAGGGCTTTTTCTCTTGCGGCTCAGGGCCTTTGTCGCCGACCTCTTTGGCCGTGATCTTGAGATTGCCGGTGAAGTAGGAGGACGCGAACACGTGCAGCGCGTTGATCATCACGAGCTGCTCCGGGCTCCAGGTCTTCCGGGCCTTCTCGTACTTCATCAACGTCTCGAAGTTCAGGCGCCCGAGTTCGGGAAGTTTGCAAATCTCGGCATAGGCCGACCGCGTCGCGGCCCGAATCACGCGCCGCGCATCCTTTGTCGGAATGAAATACTTGTTGGGGTCCGACTTCGTCTTGATCACCTTGCCGTCGGGGCCCTTCCTCTCTGCCGGAATGATCGTGAACGCGTAGGTCATGAGCACGCGCACCGCGCTATCGCTCATACCGTCTTGAACCCCTTGGGACTGCTCCGCCTCCTTGCTGCGCCGATCGAGCTCCTCGGCCGCCACTCCGGTCACGCCGGCCACGCCAGCCGCATTGTCGGCGGCACGAACAGGGGCACCCATCAGCAGTACCAACGCCACGGCGGCCACGGCGCCGCCCCACTGAATCCAAACAACTTTCATCGACTGCCCCTCTCCCTTCCGTGGCGGAAGCTAGCACTGTTGAGGCTCATCGCAATAGGAGAAAGGGGGCGGAACTATGACCCCTTATCCCCCTGCCCGCGCTGCCCCCTGGTCAGGGCCGCTACGATTCCGCGCCAGGTTCTGACGTCCTGTTCGGTGGCTCCCATGCGATGGAACATGTTGCGAATCGAGCGCACCATTGAGGGACGCTTCTCCGCCGGCTTCAAGAAGCCCGCGCGGTCCAGCGCCGTCTCCAAGTGCTCGAACAGGCCGAAGAGCTCGGCGCGCGTGGCGGGCCGCGTCTCAGGCGCCGCCAGCCCCTCCGTGGCCGGCCCGTCAAAGGTCGTGACCCGTCCGAGCGCTTCGGGCTTCTGGCCTTGCAGCCACTCATAGGCGAACAGGAGCACCGCCTGGGGCAGGCTGAGAGAGGCGAAATCGGGGTCGACGGGCGCGGTCAGGATCGCATCGGCGAGCGCGATGGCGTCATTGTCGAGCCCGCTCCGCTCAGGCCCGAACATGACACCGGTCCGCTCGCCGCCGCGGGCCCGGTCCCGGAGTGCCGCGGCGGCGGTCTCCGGGCTCAACACGCGCTTCACCATCTCCCGCGGCCGCGCGGTGGTGGCGAGCACGAAATTGAGATCGCCAATCGCCGCCTCGACGCTGTCGTAGACCTTGGCACTGTCAATCACGGGCGCCGCCACGGCCGCGGCCGCCTGGGCCTTGTCGTTGGGCCAGCCGTCGCGCGGGAGCAACCAGGCGCAGATCGCGGAGCCCGAAATTGGCCATGGCGCGCGCGGCGAAGCCGATATTCTCGCCGAGCTGCGGGCGGACGAGGATGATGGCCGGCGTCATCAACGCCGGGCTTTCCGCGCCCGCGACCTTGCCGGTTTCGGCATTTGCTTTCATCATGGCGGCACGATGCTATAGGGGGCGGCCTCCCGCAATGGGGGGCAGCGGCTGCTTCTGGGCAGTCTTCCCTCCCCGCCCGACCTTTTCCCGAAACGGAGATTTGTGCGTGGATAAAATCAAAGTGCAGAACCCGATCGCCGACCTCGAAGGCGACGAGATGACCCGCGTCATCTGGCAGATGATCAAGGAGAAGCTGATCGAGCCTTATCTCGATCTGCCCCTGCTCGAGTTCGATCTCGGCATCGAGAACCGCGACGCGACCGACGATCAGGTCACTGTCGACGCTGCCCACGCCATCCAAAAATGCGGCGTTGGCGTCAAATGCGCGACCATCACCCCGGACGAGGCGCGGGTTCAGGAGTTCGGCCTCAAGAAGATGTGGAAGTCGCCAAACGGCACCATCCGCAACATCCTGGGCGGGGTGATCTTCCGCGAGCCGATCATCTGCAAGAACATCCCGCGTCTCGTGCCGGGCTGGACCAAGCCCATCGTCATCGGCCGCCACGCTTACGGGGACATCTATCGTGCCGTCGATTTCACGGTGCCGGGCAAGGGCAAGCTCACCATCCGCTTCGAGGGCGAGGACGGGACCGCGATCGAGCACGAGGTGCATGACTTCGAAGGCTCCGGCGTCGCGCTCGGCATGTTCAATCTGGACAGTTCCATTCGCGACTTCGCCCGGGCCTCGCTCAATTACGGGCTCGCCCGCAACATGCCGGTCTATCTCTCCACCAAGAACACGATCCTCAAAGCCTATGACGGTCGCTTCAAGGATCTGTTCGCGGAGATCTACGAGAGCGAGTTCAAGGACGCGTTCGAGAAACGCGGCCTCACCTACGAGCACCGGCTGATCGACGACATGGTCGCCGCCTGTCTGAAATGGTCGGGCGGCTATGTGTGGGCCTGCAAGAACTATGACGGCGACGTGCAGTCGGACACGGTGGCGCAAGGCTTCGGCTCGCTCGGGCTGATGTCGAGCGTGCTGATGACGCCGGACGGCAAGACCGTACTGGCCGAGGCCGCGCACGGCACCGTGACGCGCCACTTCCGCCAGCATCAGCAGGGCCGCGCCACCTCCACCAACTCCACGGCGTCGATCTTCGCTTGGGCCGGCGCCTTGAAGCATCGCGCCAAGCTCGACGGCAATGACGAGCTGTTGCGCTTCGCCGAGACGCTCGAGAAGGTCGTGGTCTCGACCATCGAGACAGGCTTCATGACCAAGGATCTTGCGTTGCTCGTCGGCGCGGACCAGGCCTGGCTGACGACGGAAGGCTTCATCGGCAAGATCGACGAGAATTTGCGCGCGGCCATGGCAAAACGCAAAGCGGCCTGAGGCCCGAGGCGGTTTCGCCCATCAGGCCTTCTCGCTCTGCTTGTCCTCTTGGCGCGCGCGACGCCGCCGTGGGGTCTCGCTTGCGAGCTTCGCCGCGTCGGCCTCGCGCCGGGCCTCCGCGACTTTACGAATACGGCTCATGATCTCCGGGTGGCGCCGGCTGAGGCGCGCCAGCGCCTGGCTATCCAGCACGTAGACCCGGCAGCGCGTCTTGGCCACGACGTCGTGCTTGTGGCGCCGGTGTTCCAGAAGCGCCATCTCGCCGAAGAAGTCGCCTTCCTTGAGCAGGGCGCGCTTGCCGCGCCCGACCTCGGCCTCCGCCTCGCCGCTCGCGATCAGGAACATCGCGTCGCCGGCGTCGCCGGCCCGAACCATGGGTACGCCGGGCAAGAAATTGCGGGTGTAGAGCAGCTTGGTGATCTCGGCCACCTCCGTCTCGTCCATGGTGGCGAAGAGCGGCACACGGGCGACCATGCTCCAGGTCACCACGAATTGGTGACGATTGGATTCCTGCGTGAAGCCGGTGGCGATGATGGCGACCGGCAGCGCGAACATGCAGACGCCGAGCACCATGATCACGCCGCCGAGCACCTTGCCCCACGGGGTGACGGGCACCAGGTCGCCATAGCCCACGGTCGTGAGCGTGGAGAGCGCCCACCACGCCGACGCCGGGATCGAGCTGAATTCATTCGGCTGTGCGTGCCGCTCCAGAAAGTAGATTCCGGTGGAGGCGAACAGCAGCAACACGAGCATGACGAGGAGCGCGCCGAGCAGCGCGCGGTACTCATCGGCCAGGACCCGCCCGAGCGTCTGCAAGGCCGGCGAGTAGCGCACGAGCTTGAGCAGCCGGAGCAGCCGGAACACACGAAGCACGCGCAGATCGAGGGGGAAGAACCAGTGGAAATACCACGGGGCGAAGGCGAGCAGGTCGATCAGCATGATCGGCCGCGTGGCGAATCTGAGCCGGGCGCGCCAGGGCGGCAGCCGCGAGAGCATCGGGATCTCCACCGAGCTCCAAACCCTGAGCCCGTACTCGATGGTGAACACGATCACGGAGAACAGGTTGAACGCCCAGAACAGCGTGCCGTAGTCCCGGGCGAGATGATCGACGGTCTCCGCTGCGAAGGCGAAGGCGTTGAGGATGATCAGGATGATGATGAAGCCGTTGACGACATAGCCGGCGGGATGCGCGTCGCCTCCCACCTCGAGGATGTCGTGGACCTTCCTTCGCCAGCGGCGCCAGACGGTCGGCTGCGCCATGGCCTTAGGCGTGCCCGGCGCGGCGCTTGGCGTCGCCACCCGCTCCCGCCACCGCGTCTGCCGGCGCGGGCTCGCCGCCCATGATCTTGGCCGCGATCGCCTCCAGCGCCGCATCGGCGCGCGCGCCGTCGGGGCCGCCGGCCTGGGCGAGATCGGGACGGCCGCCGCCGCCTTTGCCGCCGAGCACCTCGGCGCCGACGCGAACGAGATCGACGGCATTGTAGGCGCCCGTGAGGTCTTCGGTGACACCGACGATGAGCCCCGCCTTGCCTTCATCGCTGACGCCGACCACGGCGACGATGCCTGAGCCCAATTGCTGCTTGGCCTCGTCGACGAGGCCGCGCAAGTCCTTCGGCGCGACGCCATGCACGGTGCGGGCGAGCAACTTGACGGGGCCGAGGTCGCGCACGGCAGACGCCTGCTCCCCGCCGCCGCCTTCGGGCCTCAGCGCGAGATCGCGCTTGGCCTCGGTCAGCTGGCGCTCGAGCTTGCGGCGCTCGTCAATCACTGCGGCCAAGCGTTGGATCATCTCGTCCGGCGAGACCTTCAGGAGCTCGGCCGCCTCACGTACACGCTCGTCCTGGGCGGCGAGGAAGCTCCGCGCCGCTTCGCCGGTCAACGCCTCGATGCGGCGTACGCCCGAGGCGACCGCGCTCTCGCTCACGATCTTGAGGAGCCCGATATCGCCCGTGCGCCGCACATGGGTGCCGCCGCACAGCTCGATGGAATAGGCGTGCCCCGCCTTGGGGCTGCCGGGCGCAACGCCCATGGAGACCACGCGCACCTCTTCGCCGTATTTCTCGCCGAACAGCGCCAGCGCCCCCTGCTCGATGGCCGCGTCCGGCGTCATGAGATGCGTCTCGACCGGTGCGTTCTGCAGGATCATGGCGTTCGCCAGGTCCTCGACGGCGCGGATCTCCGCGTGCGTCATCGGCTTCGGATGGGAAAAGTCGAAGCGCAAGCGCCCCGGCTCCACCAGCGAGCCCTTCTGGGCCACATGGGTGCCGAGCACCTGGCGCAAGGCCTCGTGCAGGAGATGGGTGGCGGAGTGGTGCGCGCGCGTCGTGGTGCGGCGGGTGTGATCGACCTCGAGGGTGACCGTCTGGCCCTGCAGCAGAGTGCCCTTCTCCAGAACACCGTCATGGAGGAAGAGGCCGTGCAGCTTCTTCTGCGTGTCCTCCACCTTGAAGGCCACGTCGCCTGCGATGGTCAGCATCCCGTGGTCGCCGACCTGGCCGCCGGACTCCGCATAGAACGGCGTCTGGTTGACGATGACGATGCCGCGGTCCCCTTGTTCCAGTTTCTCGACGCGGGCGCCGTCCTTGACCAGCGCCACGATCTCGCCCGACGCGGTCTCGGTCTCGTAGCCGAGGAACTCGGTGGCGCCGAGCTCCTCCTTCAGGGCAAACCACAGCCCTTCCGTCGCCGCCTCGCCGGACCCCGCCCAGGACTTCCGCGCCTCGGCGCGCTGGCGCTCCATGGCGGCGGCGAAGCCCTCGGCGTCGACGCCGATGTCTTTGGCTTTGAGCGCGTCCTCGGTGAGGTCGTAAGGGAAGCCGTACGTATCGTAGAGCTTGAAGGCGACCTCGCCGGGGAGCGTGTCTCCGGGCTGCAACCCTTCCACGGCCTCGTCGAGGAGACGAAGGCCACGCTCAAGGGTCTCGCGGAAGCGGGTCTCCTCGAGCTTCAGGGTCTCCTCGATCAGCGCCTCGCCGCGCTCCAGCTCGTGAAAGGCGCGGCCCATCTCGCCGACCAGCGTCGGCACCAGCCGGTAGAGCAGCGGCTCGTGCGCGCCGAGCAGATGGGCATGGCGCATGGCGCGGCGCATGATGCGGCGGAGCACATAGCCCCTGCCCTCGTTGGACGGCAGCACGCCGTCGGCGATGAGGAAGGACGAGGCGCGCAAGTGATCGGCGATGATGCGGTGGCTCGGCGCGTTGGCCCCCAACGCCGGCACGCCGGTGAGCTCGACGGACGCATCGATCAGCGTCTTGAACAGATCGATGCCGTAGTTGTCGTGGGTGCCTTGCAGCACAGCGGCGATACGCTCAAGCCCCATGCCGGTGTCGATGGAGGGACGCGGCAGATCCACGCGCGTGCCGTCGGCAAGCTGCTCGTATTGCATGAACACGAGATTCCAGATCTCGACGAAGCGGTCGCCATCGGCATCGGCGCTGCCAGGCGGGCCGCCCTTCAGCTGAGCGCCATGGTCGTAGAAGATCTCCGAGCACGGCCCGCACGGGCCCGTGTCGCCCATCGACCAGAAATTGTCCGAGCCTGCGATGCGCAGGATCTTGTCGTCAGAGAAGCCCGAAATCTTCTTCCACAGCGTCGCCGCCTCGTCGTCGTCGACATAGACGGTGATCAGGAGCTTCTCGGTCGGAAGCGCGAACTCCTTGGTGAGCAGCTCCCAGGCGAGAAGGATCGCGCGCTCCTTGAAGTAATCGCCGAAGGAGAAGTTCCCCAGCATCTCGAAGAAGGTGTGGTGACGCGCGGTGAAGCCCACATTGTCGAGATCGTTATGCTTGCCGCCGGCGCGCACGCATTTCTGCGACGACGCGGCACGCGGCGCCTTCGGTTTCTCCTGGCCGGTGAACACGTTCTTGAACGGCACCATGCCGGCATTGGTGAACATCAGCGTCGGATCGTGCCGCGGCACGAGCGGCGCCGAGGGCACCACCAGATGATCGTTCTTGGCGAAGAAATCGAGAAAGCTTGCGCGGATGTCGTTGGCCCGGATCGGCACGACATGCGCACCCGACGAGGCGGCTTGGGCTTTGGGCTTCCCCTTGGGGGATTTGGCGGCGCTCATGGCGTCTTAGGCTGGACCTTAGGTTCTCGCGCGCGGGGCATTTCACGACCTGCCGCCACCCTAGCCGATTCGGCGGGTGCGGATTCCGTGATCCCGCGCTCCATAGCTTATGGAGACGGCTCTATTCGCCGTGAGACATAAGGTCTGGCGTGAACCCTGTCTAGCCACGAGAGCCGGGCCAAAAGCCCGGAAGACAGGGCCCACGCCGTGCCTGGAGCGGCGCGGGGGAACGCCGCTCCGGCGCGACTCTACGAGCGGAAGAACTAGGCGCCGCGCTTGCCGCGCCGGCCGCCGCTGGCGATCGAGGTGACGGTGCCGTCCTCGGCGGCAGCGTCCTCGCCGGAGGCTTCGCCCTCTGCGCTTGCCTCCGCGCTGTCGCCTTCGAGGATCTGCGCGGCAATGAGCCCTGCGTTCTCGCGGATGGCACGCTCGATCTTCGCCGCCATCTCAGGGTGCTCCTTGAGATAGGTCTTGGCGTTCTCGCGGCCCTGGCCGATGCGCTCACTATCGTAGGAGAACCACGAGCCGGACTTCTCGACGATGCCCGCCTTCACGCCGAGATCGATCAACTCGCCCATCTTGGAGACGCCCTCGCCATACATGATGTCGAACTCGACCTGCTTGAAGGGCGGGGCCACCTTGTTCTTCACCACCTTGACGCGGGTCTGGTTGCCGACGACCTCGTCGCGCTCCTTGATGGCGCCGATACGGCGGATGTCGAGGCGGACCGAGGCATAGAACTTCAAAGCGTTGCCGCCGCTCGTGGTCTCAGGGCTTGCCGAACATCACGCCGATCTTCATGCGGATCTGGTTGATGAAGATGACCATGCAGCGGGACTTGGAGATGGAGCCGGTGAGCTTGCGCAGCGCCTGGCTCATGAGCCGCGCCTGCAAGCCCGGAAGCGATATCCCCCATCTCGCCTTCGAGCTCGGCCTTCGGCGTCAGCGCCGCAACCGAGTCGACCACGAGCACGTCGATGGCGCCGGAGCGCACCAGCGTGTCGGCGATCTCGAGCGCCTGCTCGCCGGTGTCGGGCTGGGAGATCAGCACGTTCTCGAGATCGACGCCGAGCTTGCGCGCGTAGATGGTGTCGAGCGCGTGCTCGGCATCGACGAAGGCGCAGACGCCACCCTTCTTCTGGGCCTCGGCGACGACATGCAGCGCCAGCGTGGTCTTGCCCGAGGATTCAGGACCGTAGATCTCGACGACGCGGCCGCGCGGCAGGCCGCCAATGCCGAGGGCGATATCGAGGCCGAGCGAGCCGGTGGGGATCGACTCGATCTCGACCACGGTCTCGTTCTGGCCGAGGCGCATGATCGAGCCTTTGCCGCAGGCCCGCTCGATCTGGGAGATCGCCGCCTCCAGCGCCTTCTCTTTGTCCATCTCAACTCCTTCGACCAGGCGCAACGCAGCGTTCGACATCGACCTTCTCCCTTATTTCATGGCCCCAGGGGTTCCGTAAATGGTGGTGCTCGGCGCGCCCTCACCCCGTCCACATCCGAAATGACGCGCCCTCGTCTCAATCTGCATTTTGCCACTGTACACGCTTTGTTCTCTGTTCGCAATATGTTCTCGTCGCTCGACCAAAGAAAAAGGCCGCCCGAGCGGGGCGGCCAGCGAAGCATCGCGTTTCTCGAGGCTGCTATTTGCAGCGGGCGCACCAGCACCGCCACGGGCGGCACACCCTGGTATAGCCGGCCGGGCACAGCGGGCCTTTCCACCGGCATGACACTGTGTCGATCGGCGAATAGTCCTTGGCGGCGGCGGGCAGGCCTTGAGTCCCTGAGCCCACTGTGGCATCGGCCTGGAAGCCGAGCATGCCGGCAAGCAGCAGGGCAAAGGCGGCAGTCAGCAGAATCGCGAATCTGCGCATCGTTCCCTCCTATGGACAGGGAACCCCGCCTCCCCCACTGGAACGCGGGGTTCTGCAACAGGTGAAGCTTAGCGCAAAATCGCCGCACCGTCTCCGCCATACGAACCGGCGCCAAAACGTGCTCGCCTGAGTCCAGCAAGCCATTATGATCAGCGGCCGGAAGCGAGGGACCGACTCGAAGCATGAGCGACGACACGCGCGACAGCACATTGCGGGACAAGGCGTTTCTCGCCCTTCTCGTCCTGGTGACGCTCGCCTTCGGGTGGATCCTGTTGCCGTTCTACGGGGCGATCCTATGGGCCACGGTGCTCGCCACCGTGTTCGCGCCGGCGCATCGCTGGCTGTTGACCGCCCTGGGGGGGCGCTCCAACCTCGCCGCGTTCGTCACGCTTCTCATCATCGTGGGCATCGTGCTCCTGCCGCTGGCGCTCACCGCCGGGTCGCTCGTCGCCGAAGCCACCAGCCTCTACGAGCGGGTCCAGTCGGGCCAGGTCGATCTCGGGAGTATCTTTCAGAATTTCCTCGATGCGCTGCCGTCATGGGCGTCGAGCCTGTTCGGCCGGCTCGGCCTGACCGATGTCGGCGACATCCAGAGCCGGCTCGTCGCCATTCTGAAGGAAGGCGGCCAGTTCTTCGCCACCCAGGCCGTTCTCGTCGGCCAGGGCACGGCGAACTTCGTCATCAGCCTGGGCATCATGCTCTATCTGCTGTTCTTCCTGTTGCGCGACGGCGAGGCGATCGCGGGAGCCGTCCGGCACGCGATCCCGCTCCGGTCCGAGGAGAAGGGCGCACTCTATGAGCGGTACACGGTCGTCGTCCGCGCCATGATCAAAGGCACGGTGCTCGTCGCCGTCGTTCAGGGCGCGCTCGGCGGGCTCATCTTCTGGCTGCTCGGCATCCATTCCCCGGTCCTGTGGGGCGTGGTGATGGCCTTCATGTCGCTGTTGCCCGCGATCGGCGCCGCCGCGGTCTGGCTGCCGGTGGCGATCTATCTCCTGGTGACGGGCGCGGTGTTGAAGGGCATCGTCTTGATCGCGTTCGGCGCCGGCGTCATCGGGCTGGTGGACAATCTCTTGCGCCCCTATCTCGTCGGCAAGAGCACGCGCATGCCGGACTTCATCGTGCTGCTGTCGACGCTTGGCGGGATCGCTATCTTGGGGCTCAATGGCTTCGTCGTCGGCCCGTTGATCGCCGCCATGTTCTTCGCCGCCTGGGACATTGCCGCGGGCGCGAGCACGGGCACGCAGGCGCCCGATGGGCCGTCACAGAAGACTTAATCGAGCAAAAGGAGGTCATCGATGGCTGATGAAAAGGACTTTGCCAAAGAACTGAACGCGCTGATCACGCGCTATCTCCAGGGAGGCTCAGACGCTCAGGCCATCGTTGACGAGCTGACGCGAGAGGCAAACCTCGTATTCGCGCAAAATAACCTCGAGATCTATCTGGTCGCGACGCAGAACCCGGACGCCTGAGGCGTGCCTTACGCGGGGCGCGCGACCCCGCTCCAGGGACGAAATCGCCGGAGCCGGCGGCGCGGGACACGGCCGGAGGCCGGCCGGTCCCCGTCCCACTGTGAACCGGGCCTTAAAGATACCAACAGCATCATTTGCGCGTAGGTGAAGACAATTCCGGCCGAATCGGCCATGCGTCATGGATTGGATGGGGCCAGAGGCCTTTTGAGGCGCGGGGGGCTCCCTCTCTTTCAGGAGTAGAAATCACATGATGTCGAAAACCGAGCTCATTCAGAAAATCGCCGACGAGGTCGAGCTGACCAAGAAGGACGTGAAGGCGGTCATCGAGTCCTTGGCCGCCGTCGGCTACAAGGAGATGAAGAAGACCGGTGAGTTCATGCTGCCGGGCTTCGCCAAGTTCGTCGTCGTGAAGAAGCCGGCCACCAAGGAGCGCAAGGGCATCAACCCCTTCACCAAGGAGCCGACCGTGTTCAAGGCGAAGCCGGCGCGCAAGGTGCTCAAGGTGCGCCCGGTAAAAGCGGCGAAAGACGCCGTCTGACACAAGGCTCAAGGAGCGCCGCTCAGGGCGGCGCCACCTTCTTCCACTTTCGGTGGGTCACTGCTCCCGGTCGCGGACGACACTCATTTCTTCTTCGCCAAGGCCGCTTCGGCTTCGGCCTTGTTCTTCTTGGCCGTCTCGTAATCCGGCTTGAGGCGGATGGCTTGGTCGTAGTCCTTCACGGCAAGCGCAAACTCTCCCTTCCTGAAATAGGCCTGGCCGCGATTGTTGAGATACGCGTAGGCGTAGACTTTGGGATCCAAGCTGATGGCCTTGTCGAAGTCCGCGATGGCCAGATCTTCCTGTCCCAAGTTGTCATAGGCCATGCCACGCATGTTGTAGGCCGGGCGTATTTCGGCCTAAACTTGATCAGATTGGTGGCCATGTCGCGCGCAAGGCCGTATTGGCCACCTGAATAACAGGCTTGGGCAAGGTCTCTCCAACGCCGTGAGGCGGACCCCGATCGTGGCCCCGTCGATCTTGGTGGCCTTAAGATATTCCTTTGCGGCAGAGTGATACGCCTGACGCTCGCCCATAGCGATGTTGCCCTTCATGACATGGGCTTGAGCGATCAGATCGCTCTCGCCGTCCTTATCCTCCTTGAGATATTGAAGGGCCTGGTCGAGATCGCGCTCGGCCTGTCTGATCTGGCCGGCATCCGCATTGGCCTGGCCGGCATCCGCATAGGCCTTCGCGCGATAGAAATAGGCGGGGCCATTCTCGTTCTTCAGTTTGGCGGCGGCGGTGAAGTCCTTGATGGCTAAATCGTATTTCTTATAGCGTCGGAGCAGCTCACCGCGGTCGATGAGCACGTCCGCCGGATTGGCGCTTCCCTTGACCGCGTCGATGAAGTCGTGCAACGCCTCGTTGCCCTTGTTCAGCTGCGCATAGGCCTTGCCTCGCATGTGGTAGAGATGCGCACGCCTTTGGTCGTCGATGTTTTCGGACTTGAGCAGTTCGGAGCACGCCTGGACGGCCTTCGCGGCGTCTTTGCCATCGCAACTCGCCAACAGCGTCTTGTCCAAGGCGTTCGCGGCCGGCGCCTTCTTCGGCTCGACGGCGGCGGTTTCGCGCGGGCCGTCGCAGTTCTTGCCGCCGTTAATATGGCAAAGCGCTTTCTTTCGGCCGATGAGCGCTCTTTGGGGCGCCAGATCTCCGACGCCGATGATCTTTCCTAGCCGTCTGAACGCATCGACCGTTTGCTGGACGAGGTCGATGACGTCGTCGAAATCCGCCAGCGCGCGTTTGTATTGACCCATTGCGTAATAGGCTTCGCCCCGACTGATATGGTCCAACTTTTTGTCGGTGTCGGTGTCGTCGAGCGCCAATACGGTGTCATAGGCCTTGACGGCCTGTTCGTACGCGCCCTTGTCGTAAAATGCCTTGGCGCGGCGACGGAGGACATAGGCCTTGCGATCACGCGCAAGGCCGGCTGCTGAACCGTTGGCCTTCGCGAGCGTTATGGCCTTGTCGAAGTCTGCGAGGGCCAGATCGTCCTTGCCGGCCTTGGCGTAGAGCTCTCCCCGGCGGGTCAAGGCCATGACATTGTCGGGCTCAAGCGTGATTGACTTGTCGAGGTCTGCGAGGGCCAGATCGTCCTTGCCGGCCTTGGCGTAGAGCTCTCCCCGGCGGGTCAAGGCCATGACATTGTCGGGCTCAAGAGTGATCGCCTTGCCGAAGTCCGCAAGGGCCAGATCGTCCTTGCCGGTCTTGGCATAGAGCTCTCCCCGGCGGGTCAAGGCCATGACATTGTCGGGCTCAAGCGTGATCGCCTTGCCGAAGTCCGCGAGGGCCAAATCGTTCTTGCCGGCCTTGGCGTAGAGCTCTCCCCGGCGGGTCAAGGCTATGACATTGTCGGGCTCACGCGTGATTGACTTGTCGAGGTCTGCAAGGGCCAGATCGTTCTTGCCGCCGATCTTGCGCAGATCCTCGTCCGCGGCCTTGCTGCCGAGTGCGGCTGCCTTACTAAAATCGGCGATGGCGCTGGCCTTGTCGCCCTTGGTGGCATAGGCGCGGCCGCGGTCGTGATAGGCGTCGGCCCTTTTGGGGTCGAGCCGGATCGCTTCGGTGAAATCGGCAATAGCGCGGTCGAGATCGCCCTTTTTACGGTACGCATTGCCGCGATTATAAAAGTAATAGTTCCTGGCCTTTTTGGGGTCGATCCCGATCGCCTGTGTGTAATCGGCGATGGCGCGGTCGTTGTCGCCTTTGGTGGCATAGGCGAAGCCACGACCGTTATAGGCGTCGGCGTATTTGGGGTCGAGCCGGATCGCTTCGGTGAAATCGGCGATGGCGCGGTCGTAGTAGGCTTGGGCGTTTTTGCTCGCGATAGCTGCTTTCCGCTTATCTACCACAAAGCCGGCGCGGGCGCCTTCATGCTGGCCTTTGAGGAAATTGGCGGCGCCGCGGTTGTAGTAAGCCATGGCGCGGTCTCGCGCGCTTTCGCTCCCGTTATCGATGATGTGCGTGCAGCCGGTGATCTGCGCATCGCCCTTTCCCTTGGTGCATGCCTCCAAGTCCTGCTGGCTGGCGGCCTGCGCAGGCGGCAAGGTGAAGGCCGATAGGGCCGTGAAGACCGTTGCCGTCAGGATCAGTATCCCAATCGAGAGCCTCATTTCACCCTCCCGGCTCTTGCCGCGCGAGCGCTACATGTTCGTCAGTTCTCCGATGGCTCTTTCGGCGCGGCGACCTCTTTTGGTGCCTCCTCTTTTTCGGGCTCTTTCGGCGCGGCGACTTTGTCGGACTCTTTTGGCGCGGCCTTATCAGGCTCTTTTTCTGCTTCTTCCTTTTGCGGTTGCGCGCGCCAGTTGTTGGGGTTCCATAGATGCTGCGTCTGCCGCGCCTCGTTGACGGTCTCGTCGATCAGCTTTCTGAGTTCGACCGGCGTGATGTCGCGGTTCGGGATGCTACCCCCGAGACGGAATTTCTCCGCGTCCTTGAGGTACATGAAGCGCACAGTATCCAGGTGCTGGTTCCTCTCCAGCGCCTCGAGGAGAACGTCGTTCGGGATTTTTTTGTCCTTCAGCGACCAGAAGTCCATGCCAATCCAAACAAGACCTGTCGGGCCGCTGACGGACAGACTGACGGTCCAGTTCAGATCAGGGGCCTGTCCGGTGATCGTGAAATACGAAGAGCCGTCGGCGGATTTTTCCTCCTTTGGCTCGTACCCCATGTTCACGAGCATTTGCTTGAGGCCGGCATCATCGAGCGCCTTCGGCTCGGCATAGGCCCGCGGCGTGAAGGCGAAGACCGTGATGAACGCAAACAACCCTATCGTCAGCATCGCAACGAGATTCTGGTGGCAACGACGGACAAATCTCATTTTGCCCTCCCGGTACTGTGGCAAAGTCTGCACGCTTCCCAAGGCTGGGTGTGCCTCGCGGTCGAACCGCCAGCGCGCCGCTACGCCGGGTCCGCTCCTCCAGCAACTCTAGGTTAGGTTGATTACAGCTTTCTGTCACGCCCGGCGCCGCTAGGACGGCGCGTTCTCGCGGACGGGCGCTTTGGTCTCCGGCGCGGCGGCAAGCGCCGCTTCCACCGCTTCGCGATAGCCGTAGCGGTCGATGAAGGGCTTCAGGCGATCGGCGACTTTGCGCGCGATGTCTTTCGGCAGCTTGTAGGACGACACGCGATGATCGGAGCGGTCGGTGAGGATCGCGCGCATCGGTCCTTCCGCCTCATCGAACTTGTCGATGCCGAGCTTCTCATAAATGTCCCGCATGGCCGCGATGGGATCCTTGACCAGATCCTCGTAGCGGATCTCGACGAGGTTCTTCTCGGGGATGAGATGGCGGTCCTCCTCGAAGGCCACCGTCAGCCGCTGAAACATCTCGAGCACGTAGTCGTCGAGCCAGGCGTCGAGGTAAGGCGGGTTGTGCAGACCTTGGGTGGAATAAAGCGCGCGCCACAGCTTCACCGTCGACGGGAACACGTCGAGGGGATTGCGGGCGATATAGACGAAGCGGGCGTCGGGAAAGAGCTTGGTCAGCACTTTCAGCCGTCCGGCATTGCCCGGGGTCTTCATGACGAGCCGCTTGCCGTGCTTCAGCTTGATGCGGCGGTAGAACCACATGAAGTGGTCCGCCCAGCGCTGCACCTTCTTCTCGGGCAGACCCTTGAAGTCGACATAGTCGCTGTCGACAGGCCCGCGGCGCGGCCAGGCCATGGTGTTGTAGGGCGAGCCGTCGCCCAACATGATCATGGCGAACTCTTCTTCCTGGGGGCGGTCGAAGCCGACCGGCACGTCGTCCTGCGGGCGGCGTTTCGGCAGGAGCACTTTGAAGGCGTGATCGAGCGTGCCCTCGGTCAACAGGAAGTGGTGCGGGAAGAAGCACTCATAGGTGGTCGGGTATGCGAGGTTCGGGATCCTCGGAGAACAGGTCGTGGAGCAGCGTGGTGCCGCTCCGCCAATGGCCGATGACGAAGATCGGCGGCTCGTCGAGCGGCAGGCTTTCCGCCTTCCTCTTGTAGAGCGCTTCGGAGATCCAGGTGAGCGGCGTGTTCCACGGCACCCAGATGAAGAGCGCCAGCGTGTCGGGGATGCAGTTCAGCGTGAACGAGAAGCGGCCGCGCCAGAACAGCCGCATCAGCGTCATGAAGCGCATGCCGAACCAGACATAGAGCAGCCGGCCGCCATAGCGCTCGATGGTGAGCGCCGGCATTTTCGGCTTTTTCCGGCTACGGCGCGAAGGCTGGCCGTCTTCCTCCGGCGGCAAGACCTCGTAATCGGGCACGCGGGGGTACTCCAGTCGGGTTGGATTTTGCGTCCCGCTTAGACGCGATCGGCACGCAAGGGAAGCCCCTAAAGGGACGCAAGCCTAGGCGGAAAGGATGCCGCCTAGCCTTCCAGGGCCGACTTCACCGCCGCCGCGAGCTGCTTCAGATCGAACGGCTTTTGCAGGAACATAAAGTGCTCGTTCTCGGCCAGATTGCGGCGGAAGGCGTCCTCGGCATAGCCGGAGATGAAGATGATCTTGATGTCGGGGTTGTCCTTGCGGAGCTGCTTCATCAGCGTCGGGCCGTCCATCTCCGGCATCACCACGTCGCTCACCACGAGATCGACGTCACCGTGATGCTCCTCGAAGACTTCGAGCGCCTCGGTGCCGGTCGACGCCTCGAGCACCTGGTAGCCGCGCGTACCGAGCGCGCGTGCGGCGAAGCTGCGGACCGCATCCTCGTCCTCGACGAGGAGCACGGTGCCGCGGCCGGTCAGATCTTTCGGCTTCTCAGGCTTGCGCTCGGCCTTGGCCGGCTCGGCCTCGACCTCCGCACTCTCCACGTAGCGCGGCAGGTAGACGCGCATGGTGGTGCCGTTGCCCTCTTCGCTGTCGGCGTAGATGTAGCCGCCCGTCTGCTTGATGATGCCGTAGACGGTGGAGAGGCCTAGACCGGTACCGCGGCCGATCTCCTTGGTGGAGAAGAATGGCTCGAAAATCTTCTGCTTGGTCTCCTCGCTCATGCCGCAGCCGGAGTCTTGCACCTCGATCATCACGTATTCGCCGGGCGGCACATGGCTGACACCAAGCTCGCGCGACTGAAGCTCGCTCACATTGGCGGTGCGGATGGCGAGCTTGCCGCCGTCCGGCATGGCGTCGCGCGCGTTGACCGCGAGGTTGATGATGACCTGCTCGAACTGGTGGAGGTCCGCCTTCACCGACCACAGGTCGTTCGCTTGATCGAGGCTGAGCTCGATATTCTCGCCCAGCAGCCGGCCGAGCAGGATGGAGAGTTCCGACAGCACGTCGCCGAGCTGGAGCACTTGCGGGCGCAAGGTCTGCTGGCGCGAGAAGGCAAGCAGTTGGCGCACCAGGCCTGCGGCCCGGTTCGCGTTCTGCTTGATGTTCATGATGTCCTGGAAGGCGGGGTCGGTGGGCCTGTGGTTCATCAGCAGGAAGTCGGAGAAGCCGATGATCGCCGTCAGCATGTTGTTGAAGTCATGGGCGATGCCGCCGGCAAGCTGACCAACGGCCTGCATCTTCTGGCTCTGGGCGATCTGCATCTCGAGTGCGCGCTGCTCGGTGGTGTCGATGGCGTAGGCGATCGCCGCCTCGCTCTCGCCGTGCGCCTGCTCGATGGGGCTGAGATAGATCCTGCCGCTACGCTCGCCGGGGCCGGCGAAGGTCACGTCGACCGGCTCGATCAGCCCCTGCCCCGCCGTCACGGCCTCGAGCGCCTTGCGGAGCGCCTGGTGGCTCGCCGGCTCGACCAGGCTTTCGAGGCTCGCATGGCTGCCGCCGTCGGCATCGGCGCCGAACATGCGCACGAAGGCGGCATTGGTGGCACTGACCCCGCCGTTCGCATCGACCGTGGCGATGGCGATGGGGGCCGCATGGAACAGCCGCGCAAATCTAAGCTCGGCGGCGCCCGCCTCCTCCGCCTCGCCGGGCCCGCGGGCGAGGATGAGGACATGGGCAAGGTGGCTTCCGCGCGGCAGCCGCAGCAGGACGCGCACCGGCAGGGTGGTGCCGTTGGCCTTGACCAGATCGAGATCGAAGTGGCGCGTACCGCCTTGCGCCTCGCCGCGGCCCGCGCCGGCAATGAGGGCCGCGCTGTCATGGGACATGATCTGGGCGAGCTTCAGCCGGTTGGCGACGTCGGAGAGATCGAGTCCCAGCCACTGGGCGAGCGTGGCGTTCATATACTCGATGCGGCCGTCCGCATCGGCGGTGAAGAATCCGGCCGGCGCGTTGTCGAGATAGTCGATCGCCGCCTGGACCTTGGCGAAGCTCGTCTCCTCGCGGGCGCGGTCCTGGGTGATCTCGTCGACCTGCCACACCACCAGCGCTCCTTTGCGCCCGGAATTCGGGTCGGGCGGCATGGGCTGCACCGAGATGCGGAACCAGCGCGGGGCGATGCCCCCCTCCTCTTGGATCTCGCCCGGCGGCGGCAGGCGGAACTCCTCTTTCAGCCGGCGGCCTTGCTGGGCGGCGCGGGCAAGACGGAAGATGGCTTCCGCGAGATGCGGGTTGCCGCCGAAGGCGCGGTCGGGCGACGGCACGGCCGTTTCCGCATCGAGGCCGAGCAGATCCCGATAGGACTGGTTGGCGTAAAGCACCCGCCCCGCACTGTCGGCGATCAGCGCGCCTTGCGGCAGATTGTCGACGAAGGCCTTGGTGAGGTCGTTGCGGGCATGGCGCTGGCCGAAATAGAGGATGCCGACGGCGCCCGCGAACAGGCAGAACACGCCGACCACGGCCAGGCCGGCGAGGATGGCGAGCACGAACGGTTCGGCTATTGGGCGCGAGACCATGGCAAGCCCGACCGCCGCCACGGCAAGGGCGAGCGCGAGAAGCACGACGAGCCCGACACTGCCGTCACGCTCGGTGCGGTCGGCGGCGGGCTCGGCATAGCGCATCGGCGCATTAATATCTGTCATGCCTTCGGAAAATACCCGATTCGAATTGTCTTGACCGGAGATTGTCACGTGCGCGAGGTCACAGTCGCACCGTGAATCACTTCGCCCAAAGGGCGCCCCTTGTGGTTAAAGAGCTGCTAAGCTCGATTTGCCTAGGGAACCATCGGAATGGACTTCGACACCCTCATTCTCGGCGTCGCAACCCTTCTCTTCGTTGTCGCCCTTGTGGCCCTTATGGTCTGGGCGTTCAAGGCCTTCTTCAGCAAGTCGAGCTCGTCTGCGTTCAGGCCGCGGGAGAAGCGGCTCGGGGTCGTGGAGACGGCGGCGGTCGACTCAAAGCGGAAGCTCTATCTCCTGCGCCGCGACGATGTTGAGCATCTCGTCATTATCGGCGGCCCGGTCGATGTGGTGGTCGAGACGGGAATCAAAGGGCGCCCGCATCTCGGCCCGCCCCATGACGACGTGATTATCGCCAAAACTGAGGCCCGGCCGGCCCCCGATTACGGTCAATCCTAAGCCGTTTGCAGGCGATTCAGCTTGACTGTGGCGCATGGGCCACGCGGGTTTTGCTTGTGATCGCGGGCGGATTGGGGTAAATAATGAATCCGATCTTACGGTCGCCCTTCGGGGCAGGCGGATGAAGCAACGCCGGTAGTTTTGACCGCTCGTATCGTAAGACCGCCGGCAGTTCCCTGCTAATGGTCCGACACCGACTGGCCTTGCCAGTCATGTCAGTCCCCCAAACCTCTCCACTCCCCGCCCTCCAGCGGGGAGTTTTTTTGTCTCCGCTTTACGGGTCGTCGCTAGACTTGCGCGCATGGTCCGTGCCCGCGCAGCTCTGCCCCTCGCCGCCTTGATCGCTGCGGGACCCGTGGCGACCGCCTTCGGCGCCGAGACCATGCCGAAGAACTTCGTCTATCTCCGCGACGTCGCGCCCGCGATCCAGCAGGACATGCGCTATGCGGGCAGCTACAACTTCACGGGCAAGCCCGTGCCCGGCTACGACGCAGCGGAATGCGTGCTGGTGCGGCAGGCCGCGGACGCCTTGAAGAAGGTTGAAGCCGACCTCAAACCGAAAGGCCTCACCCTCAGAGTCTATGACTGCTATCGCCCGACCCAAGCTGTCGCCGCCTTCGTCGCCTGGTCGAAAGAGCCCGGCACGGCAGACGCCAAGCTGGAATGGTATCCAAAGCTCGACAAGACCGCGCTCTTCCCGAACTACATCGCCACGCGCTCAGGCCATTCGCGCGGTGCCACGCTTGACGTGACCGTGGCGCCGATCGGCGCGGCCGACGCGCATCCTCGAGGCGTGAGCTGCACGGCGCCGCAAAAAGGGTTCGCGCCGGACGGCAGCCTCGCCATGGGGACCAGCTTCGACTGTTTCGACAAGAAGGCCAACACGGACGCCTCGGGCCTCACGCAAGAAGAGGTGAAAAACCGCGCTCTGCTGCGCGACGCCATGGAAGCCCGCGGCTTCAAGAGCTATCCGTTCGAGTGGTGGCATTACACGTTCGAGCCCGAGCCCTACCCGGACACCTATTTCGACTTTCCCATCCTGCCTCGACCAAGCGACAATAAGACGTGAGCGTGGATCGGCACGGGAGCGTGATTGAGACGGCGGTGCCGGCGCGGCTCGACCGTCTGCGCTGGGGCCATTTCCACACGCTCGTGGTGATCGCGCTCGGCATCACCTGGGTGCTGGACGGGCTCGAAGTGACGCTCGCCGGCGCCGTGGCCGGCGCGCTGAAGGAAAGCCCCGTTCTCCAGCTGAGCAATGCCGAGGTCGGGCTCGCCTCGAGCTTCTATCTCACCGGCGCCGTGCTCGGCGCGCTGGTGTTCGGCTGGCTCACGGACCGGCTGGGACGGAAGCGCCTGTTCTTCATCACCCTCGGCGTTTATCTCGTGGCCACGGCGGCGACGGCGTTCTCCTGGAACTTCGCAAGCTTCGCCCTGTTTCGCTTCCTGACCGGCGCCGGCATCGGCGGCGAGTACACGGCGATCGCCTCGACCATCCAGGAGTTCATTCCGGCGCGCTATCGCGGGCATACCGACCTCGTCATCAACGGCAGCTTCTGGATCGGGGCGGCGGTCGGCGCCGGCGGCTCCATCGTGCTGCTCGATCCTGCCGTGCTGCCGCCGGACTATGGCTGGCGCGTCGCGTTCTTCATCGGCGCGGTGTTGGGCTTGGGCATTCTGGTGATGCGCTCCTGGATTCCGGAATCGCCGCGCTGGCTCATGACTCATGGGAGGCCTGAAGAGGCGCATGAGGTTCTCGACCGCATCGAGGATCACCACCGTGCGCGCGGCCATCACGTGCCGGACGACGAGCCCGCGCTGTTCCGGCTCAAGTCGCGGCGCTTCACGCCGCTTCGAGAGGTGTGGCGAACGCTGTTCCACGCCCATCGCCGCCGCACGCTGGTCGGCCTCGCCCTGATGGTGGCGCAGGCCTTCTTCTACAACGCGATCTTCTTCACCTACGCGCTGGTCCTCACCGACTTCTATGGGGTCAAGGCGGACCAAGTCGGCTGGTACTTGCTGCCGTTCGCCGCCGGAAACTTCTTAGGCCCGCTCCTGCTCGGGCGGCTGTTCGACACGATCGGCCGGCGCCCCATGATCGCCCTCACCTACGCGCTGTCGGGGCTCCTGCTCGCGCTCACCGGCGCGCTGTTCGCCGCCGGCGTCCTGTCGGCGACGGCGCAGACCATCTGCTGGACGGTGATCTTCTTCTTTGCCTCGGCTGCGGCAAGCTCCGCCTATCTCACGGTCAGCGAGACCTTTCCGCTGGAGATCCGTGCGCTCGCCATCGCCTTCTTCTATGCGGTGGGGACCGGCATCGGCGGCATCGGCGCCCCGTATCTGTTCGGCGCGCTCATCGACACGGGCTCGCGGGCAAGCCTGTTCGGCGGCTATCTGCTCGGCGCAGGATTGATGCTCGCCGCAGGGCTCATCGCCGCGCGCTACGGCGTCGCCGCCGAGCGCAAGCCGCTCGAAGACGTAGCGACGCCACTGTCAGCGTCAGATTGATTACTCGTCGCGGTAGACGCGCTCGCGCCGCTCGTGGCGCTCTTGCGCTTCGACGCTCAAGGTGGCGATGGGGCGCGCATCGAGCCGCTTCAGGCTGATGGGCTCGCCCGTCTCCTCGCAATAGCCGTAAGTGCCGTCATCGATGCGCATGATCGCGGCATCGATCTTGGCGATCAGCTTGCGCTGCCGGTCACGCGCCCTGAGCTCGAGCGACCGCTCGGTCTCGCTCGTCGCCCGGTCGGCGATATCGGCATGTTGCTCCGAGTCGTCCTGGAGATGCTGCAGCGTCTCCTTGGTGGAGCGGAGAATCTCGTCGCGCCAGTTGAGGAGCTTGCGGCGGAAATAGGCCCGCTGCAGATCGTTCATGAACGGCTCATCTTCCGATGGCCGATAATCCTCGGGGAGAGTCTTTTTCTTTTTTCGCAGTCGCCATGAGAGTCATGTCCAGACGTCCAATTCGCCGTTGGGCTCGTCGCCTACTCCCCCGCCCGACGCGTCGTCAGCGACCCCCGCCGGACTGGCCCCGTATTTACGGAAGCGAGTCGACAAGTCAAGACAGCACTCAGGCTTGACAAACGCGCAAAGCGTGGTTCGCCCGCTCATAGCAAATTCGTCATATTCTCAAAGCAGGCTTGGGACTTAAGGAGCCCAAATCTTGTGCAGTGCAGCTATGCTCGGGATCCCGCCCGCAAGACCTGCTCTTTCTTCTCCTGGCGCGGCGCGCTATGAGGCGCATGGCACGGGGGCCGCAGCGCAAAGGACGTCTTGAAGCGTGCCGATCTCAAAATACACGCATGCCGCCGGCGATGCCGTCCGCAATATCGGCGACTTCGCTTCCGGCCTCGTTACGCCGACGGTGCGGCTCGGCGTGACCGGGCTCGCCCGCTCCGGCAAGACCGTGTTCATCACCGCGCTCGTGCACAATCTCATCGCCAGCGGCCGGCTGCCGTTCTTCGACGCGGCCGCCGAGGGGCGCTTGTTGCGCGCCTATCTGGAACCGCAGCCTGACGAGATCGTCCCGCGCTTCGAATATGAGAAGCATCTTGCCGATCTCACCGGCAACCCGCCCACCTGGCCGGAGAGTACGCGGCGCATCAGCCAGCTCAGGCTCACGCTCGAATATGAGACGACCAAGTTCTGGAAGCGGCGGCTCAACCGCGAGCGTCTGCATATCGATATCGTCGACTATCCGGGCGAATGGCTCCTCGATCTGCCGCTGCTCCAGCTCGACTACGCCCAATGGTCGCGCACCGCGATCGAGCAGAGCCGTGCGGCGGACCGCAAGACGGCGGCCAAGGATTGGCATCAAGCTCTCGCAAGTGCCGATGCGGGCGGAGCCCGCCGACGAGGCGCTTGCCGCCACGCTTTCCGATCTCTTCAAAGCGTATCTGGGCGAGGCGCGTTCCGACCAATATGCGCTGTCGACGCTGCCGCCGGGACGCTTCCTCATGCCCGGCGATCTCGAAGGCTCTCCGGCGCTGACCTTCGCGCCGCTCGACGCCAAAGGGGCTGAGCGCTTTCCGCGTGGTTCTTTATGGGCGCTGATGGCGCGGCGCTACGAGGCCTATAAGAGCTACGTGGTGCGGCCGTTCTTCCGCGATCACTTCGCGCGGCTCGACCGGCAGATCGTGCTGATCGACGTGCTCGCCGCCTTGAACGGCGGGTCCGCGGCGGTCGCGGACCTCGAACGCGCCATGACCGAGATCCTCGAATGCTACCGCACCGGCTCGAACAGCCTGTGGTCGAGCCTGTTCGCACCGCGCATCGACCGTATCGTGCTGGCTGCCACCAAGGCCGATCATTTGCATCACGAGAGCCACGACCGGCTGGAGGCGATCCTGTCGCTTCTGACCGACAAGGCGATGACCAAAGCGCGCTATGCCGGCGCGGCGGTCAAAGTGCTGGCGCTCGCCGCGGTGCGCGCCACGCGCGAAGGCGAGGCCAAGCGGAACGGTGAGACGTTTCCGTGCATCGTGGGCTATCCGCTCGCCGGCGAGACCATCGGGCGGCGCACCTTCGACGGCAACGAGGCCTTCGCCATCTTTCCGGGCGACCTTCCCGCCGACCCGAAAAAGGCGCTTCAAGGGTGGAAAACCGAAGAGGGCGACATGCGCTTCGTGCGCTTCCGCCCGCCGGATCCGCAAAAGCTGCCTTCCGGAGGCTTCGCGCCGTTCCCAAATATCCGTCTTGACCGCGCCATCCAGGCCCTGATTGGAGACCGCCTCAAATGAACAAGAGCCCGCGCCGGAAGCCCGCGGCGTTCCGCGTCGAAGAGGTCGAAGTCTTCGTGCCGCCGGAGCCCGAACCTGCCGCCGTCCCGGCAGAGCCGCCTGACGCGCGCGTCCGGGCGCTGCCCAATCTCGAACGGGGCTTGCGTTGGGGCAGCATCTTTCTCGGCGCGCTTGGCGGCCTCGTCAGCCTCATCGCCTCGCTGTGGCTCTACGACTGGGTGCTCGCGCTTCTGGCGCGGGACGATTGGATCGGCTGGGCGGCGGTCGGGCTGCTCGGTCTCGTGCTGTTCGCGCTTCTGATGATCATTCTGCGCGAGACGACCGGCCTTCTCCGCCTCGGCCGTCTCGGCAAGATCAGGCATGAGGCCGACAGCGCCGCGCGACAGAACGACAAGCCGCTCGCGGTCGACGTCACCAGCCGGCTGAAGCGTTTCTATGCGGGACGCGAGGATCTTGCCTGGGGCTTGCAGCGGCTCGCCGAGCATGAGCACGACATCATGAACGCGGAGGAGCTGTTGCGCCTCGACGAGCGCACGCTCATCGCGCCGCTCGATCCCGTCGCCCGCAGCATCGTCGCGGCGTCCGCCAAGCGCGTGTCGGTGGTGACCGCCGTCAGCCCGAACGCCGTCATCGACATGCTGTTCGTCGGCGCCCAGAACTTGCGCATGCTGCGCAAGCTCGCCACGCTCTATGGGGCACGGCCCGGCACGCTATCGCTCATCAAGCTCGCACGCATGGTGGTGACCCATATCGTGCTCACCGGCGGCATCGCGCTCGGCGACGACGTGATCCAGCAGGTGATCGGTCACGGGCTCACGGCAAAACTTTCGGCACGGCTCGGCGAAGGCCTGTTCAACGGCGCGCTCACCACGCGCATCGGCATCGCCGCCATCGATGTGTGCCGTCCCCTGCCTTATGTGGAGCAGCAGCGCCCGCGCTTCCGCGAGCTGGTTGCCGAGATCGCCAGCACGCGGTGAGCGGCTCACAGCCGAACAGCCTCAGCTGAAGAGCTTGCAGCCGTCGACGGTGACCTTCTCGGACTGGCCGTTGTCGAATCTGAGCGTCAGCGTGATCTCGTCGGCGCACGCCAAGCCGCCGGCGCTGATGCGGAACCCGCTCGTCTGGTCGCTGGAGGCTTGCATCTGGGGCATGACAGCGGGCGAGCTGAACTCGTAAGAGACCCCGACCAGACGCCGCTTCACCTCGGCGGGCGGTTCGAGCCAAAGCTCGAAATGCAAGAGAGGCCGGGCACGCTCGGTGCCCTTGATCTCGGTGACTTTGGCTTTGAGCCAGCTCTCGATCTGGCCGTCCTTAGGAAGGGTCAGCGGTTGAAGCGCGGCCGTCCGCGTTCCGCCGGGCGCTTGGGTCTTCGCAGCCTGATGCGTCGGGCCGAGCGGAGAGAACGGCACCGGCTCGACTGCGTCCCACGGCAGGTGCTCGCTGGCCTTCGAGAAGGAGGCGAAGGATTTCGGCTCCCCCTTCTTCTCCTTCTCGTCCGGCTTGCGGTTCCAAATCAGCTCGTGCGGGATCTCGCTCAAACCGGCGAGGTTGGGCTCCTGCTTGCGCGGCGGCGCAGGCGTCGCCGCTGGGACTGAGGCGAGCGCCATCGCGATGAGGCGGCTTGCCGATGCAGGCTCGGGCGTCGCGGGCTCGGCGGCCGTCTCCGTCTGAGCGAGTTTGGTCACGACGGTTTCGCCGCCCAGCTTCGCCTGCGACACGGGCTCGGCGTGATTTGCACCGGCCGCGAGACGCGGGAGCGTCTGGGCGCTGATCGCGAACAGCGCTCCGACCACGATCAGACCAGCCGCGAGTCCGGGCCGCGCCCCACGAATACCTCTGAGGCCCGCCACGAAAGGTACGGTCTTGGCCGCAAGAAGCCGCATGGCTTGAAAGGTCCCCCTCAGCGAGAAGCCTAGCATACCCCTCCGCTGCGGTCAGAAAAACGGCAGGATCAGTCCGCGCGCGGACGCCAAATGGCGCTGCGGCAACCGGTCCCAGGGGACATGCATAAGCCCCTTGCCCAAAAGCGATTTTGCGCGGTCCGGTGGATAGCGGGGATAAGCGCGACGGCGAAGATGCCGTCTGCCCGCATTGGTGTATCCTCCAAGTTGTGAGTTGGCCGGTTGTGGAAGGGGTCGGCGGAGAAATCCGAAGGTTCCGGGAAACAGGCGGAAGGCTCGCAGGGCAAGGCAAGCCCGCGGTCGTCCCCGCCAGGGACGGCTCAAGGCGGCGGGAAGAGTAGACGCAAAGAGCCACGGTCTGGCGACGTCGTCGCAGTACCGTGAGGCGAAGTCGACAGGGTCCTTTGCGCCACCCATCCCATCGCTAACTGGCTCAAGCCGGGCCAAGGCAAGAGCCACGTCGTAGCAACGCGACGCTAAACAAGGGCCGTGGTCAGGTCACGGCGCCGCTTTGTGGGAAACCATGGGCGTTGCGCGTGACCAAGAGGCCGAAAGGTCTCGCGGCGCCGACCAATCGTCCCGAACGGGCGTGAGGCCGACAACGCAACAGGGAGGCGGGGCCCCAAAGCTCCGCCTTTCCTTGTTTTTGGACACCCTCTCCTCCTTCTTCGCCTCTTTACCGCCCGCCTCCGGCCGATAAGATCGCGCCGCCATGGCTCAGACCTGTTCGCGTTTCACATCATTTGCCGCTGCCGCCGGCGCCCTTGCGCTCATGCTCGCTGCGCTTTCAGCGTGCGGCGCGGTGAGCAGCTTGAAAGGGCCGCCGGAGCCCGGCGCCTCGAGCGAGAAGGAGGCGCGCTACGTCAAACCCGACGATCCGCTGGCGCGGCCGACACAGGTCGGCTGGACCTCGGCGCGGGCAACGCGCTGCGGATTCATCTTCAGCCCCGAGCAGCTGCGCGCGAATTACCTCGCCTATGAATCGCGGTTCGGTTACGCGCCGCAAGAGATGGCAAAGATCGAGAAGGCTTACGACTACACGCGCAATTCCGTGCTCACGGACATCAATAAGGACACGGGCTACTGCACGAAGGACCGCCTCGACGCGATCAGAGCCGACCTCCACCGCTATCTCGCCGGCGACTACACGCCTTCGGCGCGCCTGGCGCGCTAGCGGCTCTCGTCGAGCGCGCTGTTGACCGGCGTGTAGGGCTTGGGCGCCGTGCGCAGCGGCGGCGCCGGCTCGAGCTTGATGCGCGTGGCGATGCGCATCAGAAGCGTATCCTCCACCTCGCCGGCCAGCAGATAAGAGACGCCGTCCTCCGCCCACGCCACGGTATTGATCGCACCGTACCGGCCTGGAGTCAGCGTGTCGGATCCCTCGCCCTTCTTCGCGTAGAGCGCAAGCGGGCCGCCTTTCGCGCCGAGATAGAGGATCTGAATCAGAGGCTGGTCGCCGTAGCGCAGCACCTGCGCGCGCACGAAACGGAAGCCTTGCGCCTCGAGATTGGGAAACTTGAGATTGGTGCCGAGGATGTGCTCCAGCTGAAAGGCGACGAGATCGTAATTGGCCTGACTCTCCAGACCGACCTCCAAGCTCTGACGGCTGAGCAGGGCCTGCGCACGCGCCGTCTCAGCTTGCCAACTCACGCTCGCGGCTTGCGGCGCGGTCTGAAGCATGTTGGGCAGCTTCAGCGGCCAGCCGTAGCCGACAACGGCAAGCGCGAGCGCCGCAGCAATGCCGAGGCCGGCAAGCGCGATCTTGACGACGCGCCACGGGATGACGAGCCCCTCCTCCACCGGAGCGGACGCGGCGGAGACATCCACCTCTTCGCCGGCCAAGATCGCTTCGAACGCCGCTTCGAGACGCGCATGGGCATGCTTCAGGGCATCGACGCGGGCGGCAAGAACGTCGTCCTGATCGAGAACCTTCTCCACCGCGCGGGTCTGTTTGCGCGCGAGTTGTCCATCGACATAGGCTACGAGAAGTTCATCGCTGAGTTCGGTCATGGTGAGCCTCCGAGCCCTTCGGGATAGAGGGGTTCGACGATCGCTGCGGCTTGCGCCGGCGGGCGATCGCTCAGCCGGTCGGCGAGCGTCGCGCTGATGCGGATAAGGCGCGCGGCGATGGTGTCCGCCGAGACATCGAGCACGCGGCCCGCGTCGCGATGGTCAAACCCTTCGCCATAGACAAGAAGCAGCGTGAGACGCTGCTGCGCCGGTAGGTGGCGGAGGAACGCAATGACCGGCGCATCGACGTAGCCGTCTTGCTCGGCGTGGAACAGCGCGCCGAAACGCGTCTCGTCGATCTTGGCTTGCGCGA
This sequence comes from uncultured Alphaproteobacteria bacterium, assembly GCA_963727165.1. Classification (GTDB taxonomy): domain Bacteria; phylum Pseudomonadota; class Alphaproteobacteria; order Rhizobiales; family Methyloligellaceae; genus Methyloceanibacter. Next base: position 19,502 of record CAVSFJ010000003.1, on the reverse strand, counting down.
CAGGATCGGCGGCGCCGCGGAGCTCATGCAGCCAATGACGGTAGACCTCACCGAACGCCCACACGTCGAGCGCCGTGCCACGCTGATAGCGATACTGCTCGGCCAACATAGCTTGCAGCGCGCGGCCGAGCAGGCTCGCGCCCGCGTCGCGCTCGCCGACAAGTATGTCGGCGAAACGCTTGAGCCTCGGCAGCATAGCAACGAGCCCTGGCCTTACGGAGTCGTGGAAATCTTCTGCCTGCACGTCTCATTCCCCGCCGCTCGGGTCGGTGCCGGCCTTGCGCGCGGGTCTCCCTCGCGAATCAAGAGGATAGCATATTCAGCCGACACCAGGATCGGAGGCCGCCGCAAAATCGTCCAAAAACTGCTTGCGTCACGCGCTAAGGTGCCCAATCTTTGCGCATGAGGGGGAATTCACCCATGACGGTCGTACCCCACGACTCAGAGCACACGGAGTCGTCGCAAGCCGTCGGTCCGTCTGCACGGCGCGGCAACGGGCTTTCTGCGGGCGCCATCTCCAAAACAAAGGACGCGACGTCGAACGTAGCCGCCGTAAGCCGGGGCGCTTGGCGCAACCGTCTGGCTGGACGCATCGCCGCGCTCGCCGACAAGACGTCCAGTCAAACGAAGCAAGCGACGAAGGGCGGCTTGACCCGTGCCGCCTCGTACGGACGCGACAACGTCCTGCCGGAGATCGGGCGCACCAGCGCCAAGCTGAAAGAGCATGCGCGGCCTGACCGGCTCAAGCAGGACTATCGCGAGTTTCTCCATTGGCTGCATGCGCGCGTGCTCGATCCGCCCAAGGAGCAGCTGTTCTTCGTGCCGACCAAGGATCCGGTCGCGCTTGCCGGTCTCACGATCCGCGGCACCAACGCAGAGCACGGTCACGACTATCGGCCGACGCCTTGCCAATTGTTCGAGTGGACGCTCGGCGCCATCGACTACGACTTATCCAAGCTCACCTTCGTCGACTACGGCGCCGGCAAGGGGCGCGTGTTGCTGCTCGCTTCGGAGCATCCCTTCTCAGCGATCGGCGGCATCGAGTTCGCCGAGGAGCTGCACGACAACGCGGAAATGAACATCGCGCAGTATCCGCGCTCGCGCATGCGGTGCCGCGAAGTGTCATGCGTGCTCGAGGATGCAAGCCAGGTGGGACCGCCCGAGGGCGAGTCCGTCCACTATTTCTTCAACCCGTTCTCGCGGGAGGTCTTCGCCGAGGTGCTGGGCAACATCGTGGCGTCGTACCGGCACAAGCCACGGCGGCTCTATCTGATCCTTGTCGATCCGGTGGCGACCGATCTCGTCGACGCGAGCGGCGTCTTCGCGCGGGTCGAGCTTCCCACGCACGAGCGCTTCAAAGTGCGGCTGTTCAGCCCCTACGAGGTCGCGGTCTACCGCTCGCTCGCCTGAGACGCCTCACTTCACGCCAAGCTTCTTCTGCAAGTTCGACGACGACGTCGTGTACTGGAAGATCAGCTTCTGGTCGGGATGGACGTATTTGTGGGCCTGCTGCGCCATGAGCGCGGCCTCATGGAAGCCCGACAGGATCAGCTTCAGCTTGCCGGGATAGGTGTTGATGTCGCCGATGGCGAAGATGCCTTTCTCGCTCGACTCGAACTTCTCGGTATCGACCGGGATCAAGTTCTCCTCGAGATTGAGGCCCCAATCGGCGACCGGACCGAGCTTCATGGTCAGCCCGAAGAACGGCAGCATGACCTCCGCCTTCTGCTCGAAGGTCTCGCCGTCGGAGCCCTTCACCGTCACGCCCGTGAGCTTGCCGTCGTCCCCGTGCAACTGCGTCACCTGACCGAGCTTGAACGACACGTCGCCCTTGTCGACGAGCTCGAGCATCTTCTGCACCGAGGCGGGCGCGGCGCGAAATTCCGAGCGCCGGTGCAGCAGGGTCAGCGACTTGGCCACAGGTTGAAGGTTCAGGGTCCAGTCGAGCGCGGAGTTGCCGCCACCGACGACGAGCACGTCCTTGTCCTTGAAAGCATCCATCTTGCGCACCGAATAGAAGACGGACGTGCCTTCATAGGCCTCGATGCCCGGAAGCGGCGGGCGTTTCGGCGTGAAGGATCCGCCGCCTGCGGCGATGATCACCACCTTGCATTCGAAGGTGGTGCCGGCGTCGGTGATGAGACGGAACCCTTCATCGAGCCGCTCGAGCGTCTCGACGCGCTCGCCGAAATGGAACTCGGCGTCGAACGGCTTGATCTGCTCCATGAGCCGGTCGGTCAGCTCCTGGCCGGTGACGACGGCGAGGCCGGGGACGTCGTAGATGGGCTTTTCGGGGTAGAGCTCGGCGCACTGACCGCCGGGCCGGTCGAGAATGTCGATCACGTGGGCCTTCACGTCGACAAGGCCGAGCTCGAACACGGCAAACAGGCCTACGGGCCCAGCCCCTACGATGACCGCATCGGTCTTGATCACATCCTCTGACATGGTGCCTCAGAACTGTTTTTCGGGAATCCTGACCCTGAGACCATCGAGTGCCTCGGTCACTTTGATCTGACAGGAGAGCCGGCTCTCGGGGCGGATGTCGAAGGCAAAATCGAGCATGTCTTCTTCCATCTGCTCGGGCTGCCCCGTCGCCTCGCGCCAGGCCTCGTCGACGTAGACATGGCATGTCGCACAGGCGCAAGCACCACCGCATTCGGCCGCGATGCCGCGGACGTTGTTCTTCACCGCGGCTTCCATGACGGTCATGCCGGGTTCGGCGTCGACCGTGTTCTCGGTGCCGTCGGGCTGAATAAAGGTGATCCTGGCCATGACGTTTGGCGGGCTTTAGGCGTTGTCCGATCTCGGGAGCCGGGCGGCGGGGAGCACGCGCGCCCGAAGGAAAGGCGCAAGACGGGCGGGCCCGCTCACGGCCCGTGCTCTATAGGGCAATTGAGCCGGAGACTCCAGCGCCTTGCGGTGCTTTATCGCGGACGCCCGCGGTCAGCGATCCTCGAGCAATGAGACGATAAAGGCCTCCGCCTCGCGCAGGGAGGCTTCGATCTCGCCGATCCGCGCGGTGCGGAACTGGGTCAGGCCGTCCCCTTGCAGGGCCTCGGCCCGTTCGGCGGCCTGGGCCGCACGCCATGCGCCGACCGCGCGCGCGGAGCCTTTGAGGGAATGGGCCGCGTCCTTCCAGTCCTTGTCCGACATCGCTGCCCGCAACTGCTCCAGATACAAGACGGACTGGGTGCAGAAGAGCTCCAGCACCTCCCGCTCAAGCGCCCGCTCGCCGAGCGTATAGTGGGACAGATGCACAAGATCGACCGGCCGCGCCGGAGGCGTCTCCTCCTCGGCGGACTCTGCGGCCCCAGCGCTGACTGCTTGTTTGCTCGCCATGCGGTCCTCTCCCCCAAATCCCGTCGCCGGCAACTCTGTCGCGCCTAATCAGGACGGTTTCTTGGCGCGGCGTAGAAAGAGCCGAGGCAATACCGTGGCGGCGCCGCGGCTGGAGGCCGGTCCCCAAGTGTTTTCCGGCCCTTGTTAAGTGTTAGGCGATTCGCATTCGCCCCGCAGCAAATTAGGGCTGCAATCCTAAGGGCTTAACGGGCGTTAACCGAAGCGACCGATTTAGCTTTTTTTAGCCCTAAAAATTCGTTAACGATGTTGGGAGAGGGGGAAAAAGCGTTGGGGGCTCTTCCGGTTATCGAATTTCCTCCGGAAGTCGATGCTGGGTCCACAAACGCAATGCGCTGCTGTTGGCGGGTTCGTGGTCTTACGGCGCAGTTTTCTCCCGTTTTTTAAGTTCTAAGTCTAGTGGTGCGAGGGACGCGTTATGGCGCAGGAACAAGCAAAGTCGCCTCCTGGGAAAGCGACGCCGGAAGCCAAAGACGAGACGAAGAGCCCCCTTGAAGCGATGATGCGGGGCAAAGAGGGAAAGGGGAAGTCTGACGAGACCCCGATCCTCGAGCGGCGTTCCGAGTTGCCGCGCCGATCCACTTTAGCCGACCGGCTCAAGGCCGAGCAGCGCAAGCGCGAGGAGCCCAAGCGTGAGGAGCCCCGTCGCGAAGAGCCTCGGGAGCCCCGGCCCCAGAACTTCAAGTCGCAACAAGAGGATGCCAAGCCGGCCGAAATTCCTGAGTCAACGGCTGGAGCGCCCTCGCCCAAGCACCTGACCCGGACGCGCCGCCCTGCGGGCCCGCCGCCGCAGCGCCGCCTCTCCGCCCCCGCCAATGACGACGTCCCGTCCATCGGCGGTTTGATCTTCGCTCTGCAGCAAAGGCCCGCGCGCACGCCGTTCCTCGTGGCGCTGGCGGCTTCCGTCGCCTGGTTCATCATCGGCGGCTTCTTCGCCTATGGCATTATCTCGAGCGCGACCGCGGGCAGCGGCGTCCTCGGTGCCGCGTCCCTGTCCGCCGCGGGCGCCATCCTGGTTCCCATCGTCCTCTTCTGGTTCCTGGCGTTGCTCGTTTGGCGCGCGCAGGAGCTGCGCCTCATGGCTTCGGCCATGACCGAAGTCGCCGTCCGGCTGGCCGAGCCTGACAGGCTGGCCGAGCAGTCGGTCGCTTCGGTGGGGCAGACCATCCGCCGCCAGGTCGCGGCCATGAACGACGCCATCTCCCGCGCCATCGGCCGGGCGAGCGAGCTCGAGGCCATGGTGCATAGCGAGGTCGCCGCGCTGGAACGCTCTTATGGCGAGAACGAGCTTCGTGTCAGGAGCTTGATCAACGAGCTTGCCACCGAGCGCGAGGCTCTCACCAACAACAGCCATCGGGTCAGCGAGGCGCTGAAGGGCGTCGGCGCGGCCGTGGCGCGCGACATCTCCAACGCCAGCGGCGCGATCGACAAGAAGCTTGCCGAACGCGGCACGCAGCTCACCGAGCTTCTGGTCGCCCGCTCCAGCGAGGCCGCCGAGCAGGTGCACAAGGCCCAATCCAAGGTGGCCGAGCAGGTGCCGGGTCTGCTCGAGCGCCTGACCAAGGAGCAAGGCCGTCTGACCAAGGTCATCGAAGGCGCGACCCAGAACCTCACCTCGCTCGAGAGCGTGGTGGCGCAACGGACCACGGCCCTCGACAACACCATGAAGGAGCGGACCGAGGCCCTGCAGAGCTCGCTTGCCGAGCGCATCAAGGGGATGGAGTTGTCCGTCGCGCAGGGCGCCATCGTCCTCGACAAGACCCTGAAGGACCGCACCGAGACCTTCATGTCCGAGATCGGCAAGAGCACCTCGGTGCTCGACCAGGCGCTGAAGGACCGCACCGATACCTTCACCGGCCTCGTTGCCGAAGGCGCGGTCACCCTCGACAAGACGCTGGGCGAGCGCACCGCCGCCTTCACCAACGTGGTGGCCGAGGGCGCCGTGGCGCTGGAGAAGACGCTCACCGAGAAGACCAACGCCCTCACCAACGTGGTCGCCGAGAGCGCCGTCACCCTCGACAAGACGCTCCAGGATCGCACCGACGCCTTCACCAACGTGGTGGCCGAAGGCGCGGTCACGCTCGACAAGACGCTGGGCGACCACACCGCAGCCTTCACCAATGTGGTGGCCGAAGGCGCCGTGGCCCTGGAGAAGACGCTCACCGAGAAGACCGACGCCCTCACCAACGTGGTCGCCGAGAGCGCCGTCACCCTCGACAAGACGCTCCAGGATCGCACCGACGCCTTCACCAACGTGGTGGCCGAGGGCGCGGTCACGCTCGACAAGACGCTTCAGGACCGCACGCAAGCCTTCACCAACGTCGTCGCCGAGAGTGCCGTCACCCTCGACAAGACGCTGGGCGAGCGCACCGACTCCTTCGCCAACGTGGTGGCCGAGGGCACCGAGACGCTCAACAAGACGCTTGCGGATCGGACCGACGCCTTCACCAACGTGGTGGCCGAGGGGGCCGTGGCCTTCGAGAAGACGCTCCAGGAGCGCACCGACGCCCTCGCCGCGGCCGTGGAGGATCGGACCAGCTCAGTGGACAAGACCTTGGCCGACCGCACGGCGCAGTTCACCTCGGCGGTCAATCAGGGGGCTATCGCTCTCGACAAGACGCTGGCAGAGCGCGCCGACTTCTTCACCAAGTCGCTGCTCGAGAAGGCGCAAGGGCTGGAGACGGCCATCACCCAGCAGACCGAGGCGCTCGACAAGACCATGAGCGAGCGCGCGCAGCTCGTGATCACGGCGCTGGCCGAGCGGCTCAAGGCCATCGACATGGCTTTCGGCCAGCGCACGGCCGAGACCGACAAGATGCTCGGCGAGCATACCCGCATCGCGTCGGAGACCTTCGGCAGCCAGACGGCGCAGCTCAACGAGGTTCTCGCCAACAACTCGCAGATGATGCGCGAGACGGCCGAGCAGGTCGGCGCTCAGTCCAAGGAGGCGGTGAACATCCTCACCAGCCAGACCGGGAATCTGCGCGACGTGTCGAAGGGTCTCCTGGAGCAAATCCACGGGCTCACCCAGCGCTTCGAGAACCAGGGCCAGGCGATCCTCACCGCGGCCAAGGCGCTCGACTCCTCGAACGCCAAGATCGACTCGATCCTCGAGGGTCGCCATCAGTCCATCATCGCCCTGCTCCACACGGTCAACACCAAGGCGCAGGAACTCGACGGCATGATGCGCAACTACGCAGGCATCGTCGAAGGCGCCCTCACCCAGGCCGAGGCACGCGCCAAGCAGGTGACCACCGCGCTCGGCCGCGACACGGCCGGTCAGGCGCAGCAGGCGCTCGCCCAGATCGAAAAGCTCCGCGAGGAGGCGCAAGCCCATACCGCCCGCGCCGTCACCGACCTCAAAGGCAGCTTCGAGACGGTCATCATGCAGATCGGCAAACAGCTCGAGCAGATGCGCGGGCAGTTCGACAACACCTCGCGCGGCATGCGCGAGGCGGCGATGAAGACCGCGAGCGATCTCGACTCCTTGCGTCAGGAGATGCAGAAGCGGATGGACACTCTGCCCGAGCAGACCGCGCAGGCGACCGCCGCGATCCGCAAGGCGCTCAACGACCAGTTCCGCGAGATCGAGGCGCTCAGCCCCAACCTGTCACGGGCGGGCGCGCAAGCGGCTGCCATGGGCAGCGGGGCTGCCCCGGCTGCTCCCTACCCGCAAGCCCAGCCGTCCTTCCCGCCCCGCGATGAAGGCCGCCCCGGCGGCGAGTATGGCCTGCCGCCGATGCCTCGCTTCGACGCGAGAGGCCGGCAGGTGACGGCGCCCTATGAGGCGACGGATCTCGACCAGACCGCCGGCGGGCTGGCGCAACAGCTCTCGACCGCATCCGGCCGTGCCGGCTGGGCGCCGAGCGACCAGGGCTATGGCGGCGGCCGCGGTGTGGCCTCCTCTGGCGCCGGCCAGCTCCGCATCGACGAGCTTGCCCGCGCCATCGACAACCGCACCGCGGCGGACGTCTGGTACCGCATGCGCGCCGGCGAGCGCGGCGTGCTGGGGCGCCACATCTACACCTATGAGGGCCAGGCCACGTTCGACGAGATCTCCAGCCGTTACGACCGCGACAGCGAGTTCCGCAACACCGTGGACCGCTATATCGGCGACTTCGAGCGCTTGCTCGCGGAAGCCGAGCAGTCCGACCCGGCCGGCCATATGCTCCAGAACTACCTGACGTCCGAGACCGGACGCGTCTATCTCCTGCTCGCACACGCGAGCGGACGCCTGCGGTAAGAGCCACTCAGGCTCCCCCACCAAAAGAGCCCCCTCCTCCCGACTTGGGAGCGAGGGGGCTTTTTTTTAGCGTTTCCTCGAACATAGCTGTCGCAAAGCCTCCGTCGTTAACGGCCCGTTAACCATCGCGGCCATTTGATTAACCAATTCGAAACGGGAGCCGACAGACAGCCATGGCCGCCGCCGCACCTCAGCCATCCGCAGCAACACCTCCTCCCTCACGCTCTTTCAAGTTCCACGGCCGCACGTTCCTCGCCTTCGTCCTGAAGCCTGAGATGCCGATCGGCCGATGGATCGACGAAGCGGACAGTTGGCTATCGCGTTCCCCGGGCTTCTTCTCCGCCAAGCCTGTCGTCGTGGACGTGTCGAGGCTGCTGCTGACCAAGGGCAAGTTGGCCAAGCTGATCGCCGATCTCGGCTCCCGCGGCATACGGGTCATGGGCCTTCTCGGCGCCGACCCGGCCTGGGTCGATGCCGATCTCCCGCCGGTCCTGACGCCGGGCCGGGCCATGGAACCCGAGACGTCGCGTGAGACGTGCGAGGCCCCCGCGCCCGTGAAGCCCGCGTCGTCTTCCCTTGTGATCGATTCGCATGTTCGCTCGGGCCAGACGCTGTTTCACGACGGCGATCTGACCATCATCGGCTCGGTGTCCTCCGGTGCCGAGATCGTCGCCACAGGGTCGATCCACATCTACGGGGCGCTGCGCGGCAGGGTCTTGGCCGGCGCCGACGGGAACACCGCGGCACATATTTTCTGCCGTCGTCTTGCCGGCGAGCTCGTGGCGATCGACGGCTACTACCGCATGGCCGAGGACTTTCCCTCGGACCTGCTGGAGGAACCCGCTCACGTTTCGCTCGAAGACGGCGTTCTCACAATCAAAGCACTCGACTGAGAGGCAAGGAGGAAGACATGGCGCAGGTCGTCGTGGTGACATCAGGAAAGGGCGGCGTCGGCAAGACGACAACGACCGCCGCACTCGGCGCTGCGCTCGCGCAGACCGGCCAGCGCGTCGCGGTTGTCGATTTCGACGTGGGCTTGCGCAATCTCGATCTGGTCTTGGGCGCCGAACGCCGCGTGGTCTACGACCTGATCTATGTTTCCCAAGGCAACGTGAAACTCTCTCAGGCCCTCATCCGCGACAAGCGGCTCGAGACGCTCTACCTGCTTGCCGCCTCCCAGACCCGCGACAAGGACGCCCTGACGGACGAAGGCGTGGCGAAGGTGATGGGTGAATTGCGCGAGTCCTTCGACTGGATCATCTGCGACAGCCCCGCCGGAATCGAGCGCGGTGCGACGCTGGCGATGCGCCATGCCGACATTGCGGTGGTGGTGACCAATCCGGAAGTCTCCTCGGTGCGCGATTCCGACCGTATCGTCGGTCTGCTCGACGCCAAGACGGACATGGCGGCCCGTGGCGAGCGCATGGAGAAGCACCTGCTGCTCACCCGCTACGATCCGGTTCGCGCCGGCCGCGGCGACATGCTGAACGTCGATGACGTCATCGACATTCTCTCCCTCCCCCTGCTCGGCATTATCCCCGAGAGCGAGGAGGTGTTGCGCGCTTCGAATCTCGGTGCGCCCGTCACGATCAGCAACACGAAGAGCGCGCCGGCGCGCGCCTACAGCGATGCCGCGCAGCGCCTGATGGGCGAGGACGTGCCGATGGTCTTTCCCAGCGATCGCAGCGGCCTGTTCGGCAAGCTGTTCGGCAGGAGGGCGGCATGAATTGGTTCATGCCATTCGGGAGACGGAAGTCCGCCTCGGTTGCGCGTGAGCGTCTCCAAATTCTGTTGACCCACGAGCGCGGGGCCGGGGACCACGAGGACCTCATCCCCGTCCTGCGGGAAGAGGTGCTTGCCGCCGTTGCCAAGCACGTGCCCGTGGACGTGGACAAGGTTCAGGTGAAGATCGAGAGGGGTAAGGCGGTCTCGCTGCTCGAGATCGATATCGAGCTCCCCTGCGACGCTCAGCCCGCCAAGCGCCGCGCTGTGGCGCGGCGCGCCACGCGCTCCCAGCGCGTCGCGGTCTCACAAGCCCACTAACAACAGTCGAAGCCTCGTCTCAGCCCTGCCTCATCGGGATGGGGCGGGGCCGACTTTGCCGGCGCTGCGTCGCCAAAGCGATGACGACGCCCTAGTGGCGCGGCCCAAATCCTCTCGAAGAGGACGCTGGCGGTGACGAGGAAGAGGACGAGGACGAGCTATCCGGCGGCCTCGATCCACGCAGCAAGAATCCCGTCGGACTCTGCTCGAACTTCTCGAGGATCCGGTTGAGGGTGATGGCCGCGCGATGCGCTTCGGCCATGGTCGCATTGAAATTCTGCATGCCCTGCTTCGCCTGCTGGGTCAGCCCATCGACACTGGTGTCGAGCTTGCTCGTAATTTCGTTGAAGGCCTTGGCGCCCTCCTGCAGTTCTTTGATCGTCTCGGCTGACTTTTTCGTTCTGATCCTTCAGCATCGTGGTGAACTGATCCACATTGCTCATCGTGCTGTTGATCGCCTCCTCATTCGCGGCAACGAGATCGTCCAAACGCTGGATGAAGGCGGTGGCGCTGTTGAGGGCGGCGGGCGCGGCATCGAACAGCCCTCCCCCGCCAACCGCGGCCTGAATTGTCGGAATGGGATCTTTGTCCGTCGGCACCAGAAGCGGCGACTTCGGCGTGCCGGGCGTGATTTGGATTCCGGTGCCACCGGTCAGGCCCTGAGAGTGGATCCTCGCGCGCGAGTCCTCCCGCACCGGCGTCTTGTCGTCCACGCTGATCACCACCTGCACTTTTCGGCCGTCTTTTGGATCCAGCGCAAACGTCTGCACCTCACCGACCTTGATGCCGTTGAACGAGACGCTCGAGCCCGAGGTGAGCCCGGCCACGGATCTTTCGAACACGATGCGGTAGCGGTTGCCGCCGCCGGCGAAATTGCTGATCCAGAAGACGAAGATGAAGGCAAAGGCGAGCACACCCAGCACGAAGCCGCCGATCATCAGATAGTTGGCTCTGGTTTCCATCGGACCCTCAACGACCGTCAGGCGTCATTGCTTATCAGCCTTCGTTGCTCGGTGGGGCTCGCAGCGCGGGCCCGCTCGCCGCAGAAATATTCCTGGATCCACGGATGATTGGGCTGACGCTGCAATTCAGCCGGGGATCCCGTCCGCACGATCTTCTTGTCCGCCAGAACCGCCACCCTGTCACACACCGTGAAAATCGTATCAAGGTCGTGGGTCACCATATAGACTGTGAGCCCAAGTGTCTGTTGTAGCTTGCGAATTAGGTGATCGAAGTCCGTGGCGCCGATCGGGTCGAGCCCGGCCGTGGGCTCGTCCAAAAACACGATCTCCGGGTCCAGGGCGAGCGCCCGGGCCAGCCCTGCACGCTTGCGCATGCCGCCGGACAGCTCGGAGGGGAATTTGTGCGCGGCATTCGGCGGGAGCCCGACCATGGTCAGCTTGAGGAAGGCGAGATCGTCCATCATGGCTTGCGGCAGGTCGAGATGCTCGCGCATCGGCACCTGGATGTTTTGCAGGACCGTGAGCGAGGAGAACAGCGCGCCGTCTTGGAAGAGAATGCCCCAGCGCTTCTCGATGTCGAGGCGGGCTTGCGGCGTGAGCGTCATGGCATCCTGCCCGAACAGGGCGACGGCCCCGGTGTCGGGCGTCACCAGCCCGGTAATGACCCGCATCAGCACCGACTTGCCTTGGCCCGAGCCGCCGACAATGGCGAGGATCTCGCCGCGATAGACGTCGAGGCTGAGCCCATCCCAAATCTGATGCGTGCCGAAGCTCTTGGCGAGCCCGCGCACCCGGATGACCACCTCTCGTCCGTCCTCGACGATCACACCCCGATCCCCGACAAGAACATGGCGAACACGGCATCGAGGATGATCACCAGGAAGATCGCCTTGACCACGGCGGACGTCACATGGGTGCCGAGAGACTCGGCGCTGCCTTCCACCTTCAAGCCTTCGAGGCAGCCGACAAGGGCAATGATTACAGCGGCGAACGGCGCCTTGATCATGCCGGCCATGAAGTGCTGCATGTCGACGGCCTCGTGCAGCTTGTCGATGTAGGTGGAGAAATCGAGACCGAGCACGCCGAACGCCATCACGCCGCCGCCGGCAAGCCCCATGATGTCGCCAAGGAAGGTGAGCAGCGGCAGCGCCACGACGAGCGCGAGCACGCGCGGCAGCACCAGCGTGTCCATCGGATCGATGCCGAGCGTGCGCATGGCGTCGATCTCCTCGCGCATCTTCATGGAGCCGATCTCGGCGGTGAAGGCCGAGCCCGAGCGGCCCGCCACCATGATGGCGGTGAGCAGGATGCCGACCTCGCGCAACGCCAGGATGGCGACCATGTTGACGGCGAAGGGCTCGGCGCCGAACGGCCTGAGCTGCACCACGCCTTGCTGCATGACCACGGCACCGATCAGGAAGCAGATCAGCGCGATGATCGGCACGGCCCTGAGGCCGGCGTGATCGAGATGATGGAAGAAGGAGATCGGGCGAAAGCGCCAGGGCTGCTTGAGCATGCGCCAGAAGGCGGAGGTCACCTCGCCGAGGAACGCCGTGAGCTGGACGGCGTCGCGCCCGGCGCCGGTCGTCGCCTTGACGGCGTCCTCGATCAATCTCTCGAGCGGGCTGGACCTCTCGACCTCGGGCCGCTCGGCTTGCCCGCGGCGATGCACCTCCTCGATGAGGATGCGGAAGCTCTCCGTGGCGCCGGCATACCGCGTGCGCAAGCCGCCGCGCTGCCACGCCCTGGCGGTCCGCTGAAGAAGCCAGGCGCCGGCCGTATCGATTTCGGCGATGCCGGCAATATCCATCTCGCCGGTGAAGTCGGGCGTCGGCGGGATCGGCACCCGCAGGCGCTTCAGCGCCTTGTCCAGGTCGGCGGCTTCCGCCACCGTCCAGGCGCCGGTGGCGATCAGGCGGAAGGTGGTGCCTCTGAGCTCGACGCGGAAGCCGGGGGCGCGGGCTTGGGTCGGCAGGACGAGCTGGTGGTCGCGCTTGAGCATGGAAGGGCTTAGCCTGACTCGTACTCTATTTCCGGGCGCCGACGCCGTTAGAAGTGCCTACGTATTTGAACGAAAACACGGGAGAAATAAAGGTGTTATGGCGGGGTCCGGAAGTGAGCTTAACGGCGCAAAAGAGGCTCTGAGCCTCGAATTGCGCGTGGAGCGCTGGCCGATCCGGGGCGCCTTCACCATCGCCCGGGGCTCAAAGCGCGAGGCGGCCGTGGTGGTGGCCGAAATCGGCGATGGCGCCCATACGGGCCGCGGGGAATGCGTGCCTTACGCCCGCTACGGCGAGAGCCTCGAGGGGGTTGTGGCGGTCCTCGAAGGGTGCCGCGCCGCGCTGGCCCGAGGCTTGGACCGGGCCGGCCTCGCCGCCCTGCTCCCGCCGGGCGCGGCGCGCAACGCGCTGGACTGTGCCCTGTGGGACCTGGAGGCGAAGCAGTCCGGGACGTCCGTCGCGGCGCTCGCCGGGCTCCCGCCGCTGCATCCGGTCCCCACGGCCTTCACCATCTCGCTCGGCGACCCTGAGACCATGGCCGCTCACGCGCGCGAGGCTCGCGCGCATCCTCTTCTCAAGCTGAAGCTCGGCGGCGCAGGTGACGCGGCCCGCCTCGCCGCGGTGCGCGCGGCCGTGCCGGACGCAAGGCTCATCGCCGACGCGAACGAGGCCTGGCAAGCCCATGAAACCGAGTCGCTTCTTGCCGCCGCCGCGGAGGCCGGTGTCGAGCTGGTGGAGCAGCCTCTGCCGGCCGGCGAGGATGCGCTTCTCGCCGAGATCGCCCGGCCCGTGCCGGTGTGCGCCGACGAGTCCGTGCACGACAGCGCTTCCCTCGCCGCCCTCGCCGGGCGCTACGACGCGGTCAACATCAAGCTCGACAAGACGGGCGGTCTGACCGAGGCGCTTCTCACGGCGGCACAGGCCCGCGCGCTCGGTCTCAAGATCATGGTGGGGAGCATGGTCGCCACGTCGCTCGCCATGGCACCGGCGCTCCTCTTGGCGCAAGACGCCGACGTCGTCGATCTCGACGGGCCGTTGCTGCTCGAGCGCGACCGCGCGCCGGGGCTCACCTACGAGGGCGGCATGATATTGCCACCGCCGCCAGAGTTGTGGGGCTAGCGGCTCAGAGACTCTCCACCACGTGCTTGAGCCTGCCCCGCACCTCCTGCGCCACGTCGGCGAGGCCCGGATTCTCGATGGCCTGCATCGAGGCGACGGGATCGATGGCCGAGACCTCGACCTTGCCGCCGTCATGCTCCTGCACGATGACATTGCACGGCAGCATGGTGCCGATCTTGTCCTCGAGCTCGAGCGCGCGATGGGCGAGCTTGGGGTTGCAGGCGCCGAGGATCCGATAGGGACGGAAATCCTCGCCGAGCTTCGCCTTCATGGTGGCGGCGACGTCGATGTCGGTCAGCACGCCGAAGCCTTCCGCCTTCAGCGCGTCGGTCACGCGCGTGACCGCCTGGTCGAACGGGACGTCGAGGGTCTTGGAGAAGTGATAGCTCATCGTGCCTCCCGGGCTCACATCATGTGGCAGCCGCCGCCCAGAAGCGTGTCGGCCTTCTTCTTCTGGTCGTCGGTGAGCACGTTGTAGAGGCCCTCGGTCGCGGGCTTCATGGCTTTCAGGCTCTCGAGCTTGGTCTCGGTCGCCTTGATGCGCGCATCCAGACGGTCCACGGCCGTCCCGCTCTTGGCCTTCATCATGTCGGCATGCACGCCGTCCATGGCGGCATGGCGCGCCCTGACGGCGTCGGCGTAAGCGTTCCAGGCGTCCATCTGGCTATCGGTGATCTCGAGATCGGCTTTGATGTAGGCAAGGTGGGCTTCCATCATCGGGCGCGAGTGCATCATGCCCTTGCCCATCATCCCCTTGCCCATCATGCCGCCCATCATGCCGGCACCCATCATGCCGCCCATCCTCGGGCAGTTGGCCTTGCCCATCATGCCGCCTTGGCCGGGGCCCTTGCCCATCATGCCGCCTTGCATCATGCCTTTGCCTTGGCCAGGACCGCCCATCATGCCCTGTCCCTGACCCGGACCTTTGCCCATCATGCCGCCGCCGGGGCCACCTTGTTGTGCCAGGGCCGGCGTTGCCGCGAGCGCCAGCGTCACGCAGGCCGCAAGCAGGCCCGTACCGAGCTTATTCATCACATCCTCCTCCTATCGCCTTGCACTTACCGGCCGTCGTGGCCGCTCATATTGTGATCGTTGCCCATCATGTTGTGATTGCCGTCACCCATCATGTGGCCGCCATTGCCCATCATGTGGCCGCCATTGCCCATCATGCCCTGGCCATCGTCGCCCATCATGCCTTGGCCATGGTTGTTATCCCCCATCATGCCTTGATCATGGTCGCCCATCATGTGACCGCCATTTTGGGCGAGGGCCGGTGCCGAAACGGTCGCCAGCGTTGCTGCAAGCAGGAGTGCGCTGAATCTCGTCATGACAGCCTCCTTTCAATGGCCGGAATCATAGCCGCTTCACGGACCCTATCGTTGAGTCCTATCAAGGCTCTAAATGCGGAAGTTCAATGGTCACCGCACGTGGCCAATAGCCGCCTCTGCTGACAAGATTCTTACGGATGCGATGGGGCGACCGCGCCGACGACGGGGCCGCCATGCCAGCGCCGGCGCAGCGCAAAGGCAGCGCTGGCGCCAATCAAGGCCAGCAGCGCCATGACGCCATAGGCCTCGCCACCGAGCAGCCGATAGAGCGGGCCGCAGGCCACGGTGACCGAGCCCATGACGAGGCCGGCGACCACGGCGGCGTAGAGGCCTTGCGCCGTCGCCGCGCGGTCCTCGGGCACCGCATGGGTCAGGAAATGGATGGCCGCCAGATGGGTGGCGCCGAAGCTCATGGCATGCAGGGTCTGGAGCAGCGCCGTCGCCCACAGCGGCGGGTCGATGGCGAGGAAGCCCCAGCGGACCGCCGCCGCGGCACCGGCGAGCGTCATGAGCCGCCCCGCGCCGACCACGGCGATGACCCGGCCCGACACGGCGAACAGAGCGATCTCGGCGACGACGCCGACCGACCACAACGCGCCGATCGTCCCGCCGGAGAGGCCTTGCGCCCGCCAATGGAGCGAGCCGAAGGCATAGAGCAGCGCGTGGCTGCCTTGGATCATGCTCGCCGCGAGCAGGAACAGAAGAAAGAGCGGCGTGTGGACGAGCGCGGCCGCATCGCGAAGCTTGAGGCGCCGCAGTCCCGCCGGCGCCGCCCGTCCCCTGCCCTCCATGTCGCGCGGCACGAGATAAGACCCGAGCACCAACAGCGCCGTTGCGCCCAAGAGGAGCGGCAGGACCGCGCCCGCCCCGGCGGCTTGAATGACGACGCCGGCGCCGAGGCTCGCGACGATGAAGGTCAGCGATCCCCACAGGCGCACCCGTCCATAGTCGAGGCCGCTCGTGCGGATGCCGCTCACCGCCACCGTCTCGACCAGCGGCATGATCGTCGTCCAGTTGACGGCGAGGAACACCGCGGCAAGCAGCATCTGCCAAAAGCCGTCGGACAGCCAAAGCAGAACGAACGCGCCGAGCGACCCCCAGGCGAGCGCGATCAGGATGGTGCGGCGCCCGCCGATGCGGTCGGCGGCGAAGCTGATGGCCGGCGTGAACAGGATGCGGACGTAAAGCGGTGTCGCCAGGAGGATGGCGATCTGTTCGGCGTCGAGATGGCGCCATTTCAGCCAGACCGGCAGATACGGCAGGTAGCAGCCGACAACCAGGAACAGCGCGGCGTAAAGGAAGCCGAGCCGCCAGGCGAGGCGCGGCCGCGGGGCGGTCGTGGTGGCGGTGTTTGGCATGGAAGTTAACGAATCTCTTGCCCTTCGGCTGCTACGTTCGGCGCTCCCAATCCGAATCAGGTAGCCTCACCATCACTATGCCGGAACGAGCCCCAGACGGCGCCGCCCCATTGCCGCGAAATCCGAGGCCGCTCGAGCAAGGGCTGGCAGAGGATTATGCTGCCCTTGAGGCGACGCTGCGCGATACGCCGCTCGGCCGTTGGTTCCTCGCCGAGTACATGCGGCGGAACCGGACGCCCGAGACGCAGTTGCTGCTCGACGCCATCGGCAGGCTGGAAGCGGCGGTGCTCAAGCCGCAGCGGCAGACGGGCTTCGCCACCGTCTTGGCCGAGCTCGTGGAGATGAGCGAGGCGATCGCCCGCACGCGGCACGAGATCGCCCAGCTCCGCCCGCCTCAGCAGTTCGACAAGCAGCTCTCAGGCGCGACGGAAGAGCTCGACCAGATCGTCGAGGCGACCGAGAAGGCCACCTCGGACATCCTGTCGGCCGCGGAAGACATCCAGGAGGTTGCCTGGACTCTGCGGGAGAAGGAGATCGCGCTCGAGTTCTGCGACCGGCTCGATCAGCGCGCCATCGACATCTACACCGCCTGCTCGTTCCAAGACATCACCGGGCAGCGGACCGGCAAGGTGGTGCGGGCGCTGCACCTGATCGAACAGCGCATCAACGCCATGATCGAGATTTGGGGGGTGGAGGACATCGCCCAAAAGGTCGAGGCGGTCACCGCCGAGATGGAGCGGACCGCGCTGGAGGAGAGCCCGCTTCTGGGCGGCCCCGCGACGCGCGGCGAAGGCCTGAAGCAGCACGACGTTGACGCGGTGCTGCGGCAGGGGAAGGCCCCCACCCCGCAAGCTGAGGAGCGGCCTGAGGCGCCTCATGAGGAGCGGTTCGAGCGGCCGGAGCCGCTGACGCTCGACAAGCTCCCCCCGGTGAAGCGGGCGGCCCTGTTCGGGTAGAATTTTAGGCTTTCAGCCCAGTCACTTAACGAGAGGGGTGCGACAAGTTAGCATCCCTCCTCTTGAAAAGCCGCGGGCTCCTAACCATCTCCGGGTGGACGCAAGTTCCCCCAAAGCGTCCCCCAAACTGACGCATGAGAATGAAACGGCCCGGTTTCCCCCCAACCGGGCCGTTTTCTTTATGCCCGGCCGGCGCCCCCGCAAGCGGGGCAGAAGCCTCCGGCGCTCTGGCAGGCCGAGGTTATGCGCCGCCAGCACGTTCTCCACGAACTCCCTGGCCGAATTCTCCCAGCTGTAATTCAAGGCATGGGCGCGCGCCGCTTCGCGGTCGAGCGTCAGAGCCTTCAAGGCAGCCGCCTGGAGGTCGGCATCGAGCACGCCCGCGGCCGGGTCGGTGATCACGTCCTTCGGCCCGCATACGGGGTAAGCGGCCACCGGAACGCCGCAGGCCAAAGCCTCGAGAAGCACGAGACCGAACGTGTCGGTGAGACTCGGGAACACGAAGACGTCCGCGGAGGCGTAAGCCTCGGCAAGCTCCTCGCCCTCTTTCGGTCCGGTGAACAACACGTCGGGATAGCGCCGCTCCAGCTCGGCGGCTTGCGGGCCGCTGCCGACCACGACCTTGCGGCCGGGCAGATCGAGATCGAGAAACGCCTTGATGTTCTTCTCGACGGCGACGCGGCCGACATAGAGGAACACGGGCTGCTCGCCGAACAGGCGCACGTTGCGCGGCCTGAACAGATCCACGTCGACGCCGCGCGTCCAGCGCATCATCCGCTCGAAGCCACGCGCCTTGAGATCGTCTTCCACCGACTGGCGTGGCGACGAAGATCGCGGCGGCGGCGTTATGGAAGCGCCGCTGAAAGCTGTAGCCCCAGGATTTGGGGATCGGCAGGCGGGCCGAAACGTATTCAGGAAAGCGCGTGTGGTAGCTCGTGGTGAAGGGCCGCTTCATCTTGCGGCAGTAGCGCCTCATCATGAGCCCGATCGGCCCCTCCGTGGCGATATGGATGAAGTCCGGACGCACCTCGTCGACATATCGCGCGACCGCCCCCGGGCTGACGAGCGATAACCTGATCTCGGGATATGTGGGACACGGCAGCGTGCGGAAGCGGGAGGGAACCAGGAAGCTGACCTCGGCGCCGAGCTTGGGCAGCTCCTGCGCAAGCCGCTCATAGGTGCGCACCACCCCATTCACCTGGGGGTACCAGGCATCGGTCGCGATGAGGATGCGCATCAAGCGGCAGCCTCGAGCTCCTCGGCAGGGGACTTTGGCGTACTTGCGCCCTGGTGCGGATTCCAGCGGATGATCTCGAAGACCCCCTCCTTCGTCTCGGCGACGGCCGTGCAGCTTTCCACCCAGTCGCCGGTGTTGATGTAGGTGACGTCGCCGAGCTGACGCATGGCGGCGTGATGGATGTGGCCGCAGATCACGCCTTGCGCGCCGTTCTTGCGCGCTTCCTGCGACAGCGCCAATTCGAATTCGCCGATGTAGTTCACCGCGCGCTTCACCTTGTGCTTGAGGTAGGCCGAGAGCGACCAATAGGGCATGCCGAACCAGCGGCGCACCACGTTGAGATGCGTGTTCAGCCAGAGCGCCATCGTGTAGCTCCAGTCACCCAGGAAGGCGAGCCACTTGGCGTAGCGGACGACCACGTCGAACTCGTCGCCGTGCATGATGAGATAGCGCTTGCCGTCGGCGGCCGTGTGGATCGTCTGGCGCTCGATGCTGATACCGCCGAAATTCGAGCCGCAATATTCGCGCAAGGCCTCGTCGTGATTACCGGGAATGTAGACGAGGTCGGTGCCTTTGCGGACCTTGCGCAAGAGCTTTTGCAGGACGTCGTTGTGAGGTTGTGGCCAATACACGCCGCGGCGGATGCGCCAGAAGTCGACGATGTCACCGACGAGGTAAATGCGGGGGGCTTCGTGGCAGCGCAGGAAGTCCAGGAAGGCTTCGGCCTGGCAAGCCTTGGTACCGAGATGGATGTCGGAAATAAAGAGCGCGCGAAACTGCCGGGGCTCGGCGCTATTCTGCAAATCTTCTTCGATCGGAGTGTTCAGCACGATAAGCCGCGACTTAAGCTGATTTTGTATCAGCGATATGACATTCGCGGTGGTGGTTGGTTAACCGGC
>CAVSFJ010000002.1:0-235386 GCA_963727165.1 uncultured Alphaproteobacteria bacterium | reverse complement strand
CTCGCTGATGTCATGTGCTTCCCCCTCTTTGTCCGATCCCGCTTGTAGCGCCGATTCGATTTGCCGGACAGTTGAGTATGCCTGACGGGGTATGCCCTGCAAAGCGAACAGCGCCGTCTGTACGCGTCTTGCGTTTGGCGTGGGCCGGCGCTAGGCAAGCGCCAACATCCTAGTGAATGTCTCCCGCCTCATGTCCCGCATCGTCTATGTGAACGGCGTCTACGTGCCCGAAGAGGAGGCAAAGGTCTCCATCTTCGACCGCGCCTTTCTGTTCGGGGACGCCGTCTACGAGGTCACGGCGGTGCTCGGCGGGCGGCTTGTCGATTTCGACGGGCATCTCGCCCGCCTCGACCGTTCGCTTGCGGAAATCGGCCTCGATGCACGGATCACCCACGAGAGCTTGCGTGAGATTCACGCCGAGCTGATCGCGGCGAACAAGGTCGATGAAGGCATCGTCTATCTCGAGATCAGCCGCGGCTCTGCGGACCGCGACTTTGCCTTTCCCGAGAGCGCCGAGCCGACCATCGTCGCCTTCACGCAGTCACGCGCGCTCGTCGACACGCCCTATGCCGATCAAGGCGTCAAGGTGGTCACCATCCCGGATATCCGCTGGAAGCGGCGGGACATCAAGTCGACGTCGATGCTGGGACAGGTCATGGGCAAGCAGGCGGCGAAGCTCGCAGGCGCCTATGAGGGCTGGATGGTGGAGGATGGCGTGGTCACCGAGGGAACATCCTCGACGGCTTTCATTCTCGATGCCGACGGCGTGCTCCGCACCCAACCGCTCGGGCCCCACATCCTTCATGGCGTCACGCGGCGCGCCGTGCTCCGGCTTGCACGCCAGGAGAGCGTGCGCATTGCGGAACGCCCGTTCACGGTCGAGGAAGCCTATCAGGCGCGCGAAGCCTTTCTGACCGCGGCGTCAGCCTTCGTTCTGCCGGTCATCGAGATCGATGGGCACAAGATCGGCGGCGGGACGCCGGGCCCGGTGGGCCGCGCCTTCCGCCAGCTCTATATCGAGGAAGCGCGCAAGTCCTAGATTGCCTGGGGACAGCGTTGTGCCGTTCAAGCGCGAGACGGCGAATTGGATAAGTTCCGGGGATGTCCGTCTCTTCACATCCCGCCAACACAAGGCGCAAGATCCTCGCCTTCGCGCCCGAGATTTGGCAAGCGCTGTCGCTTCTGGCCATCGACAGCGGCCGCAGCATGCAATCGCTCGCCGACGAAGCGTTTCTCGACCTGCTCCGCAAGTACAACCGGCCGACGTCGCTGAAAGAGGCTTTGCGGGAGAGCGCGCGCCGCCTCCCCGCCAACGACGACATCCCGCCCGAGCGACACGGCACTTGACGTTCTCATTGGGAACCGTCAGCCCTTCCTGATGTTCGATTGGCTCTCAAGTAGTGCGGACGCGATTGCCACCGCACCGAAACTCGACGGCGCGCAGCTCGACCCACTTTGGGCCCTTCCCTTTGTCGGACTCTTGCTCTCCGTTGCCTTTCTGCCGCTGGCCACGCCGCATTTCTGGGAGCGCCGCTTCGGCACGGTGGCCGTGTTCTGGGCTCTCGCTTTCCTCTCGCCATGCGCGACAGCGTTCGGCCTGCCGACAGCCATCGCGAACGTGCTCGATGTTCTTCTGCTCGACTACCTGCCCTTCATCCTTTTGCTCTTTGCGTTGTTTGTGGTGGCAGGCGGCATTCGTCTCACGGGCAATCTTGTCGGGACCCCGGCAACTAACACCGCGATCCTCGCCTTCGGTACGTTGTCGGCAAGCTTTCTCGGCACGACCGGCGCCTCCATGGTGCTGATCCGTCCGGTCATCAGGGCCAACCAAGACCGCGTCTACAACGTCCATGTCTTCGTGTTCTTCATCTTCCTCGTCGCGAATATCGGCGGCTCGCTGACGCCGCTCGGCGACCCGCCACTGTTCCTCGGCTATCTCAAGGGCATCGATTTTTTGTGGACGCTCGAGGCCATGCTGCGGCCCATGCTGTTCAGCAGCGCGATGCTCTTGGGACTGTTCTATGTCATCGACCGCATCGCCTGGAACCGCGAGCATCACGAGGTGCGCGCCAAGAGCCTCGTCCCGCGGCAGATCCGCATCGAGGGCCTGCACAACGTGCTCTATCTGATGGCGGTCGCCGCCACGGTGCTGGCGAGCGGCATCTGGAACCGAGACGGCATGGTCTCCATTGGGCTCGGGCTGGAGATGCCGGTGAACGGGTTGGTGCGTGATGTGATCCTGATCTGCATCGCCATTCTGTCCTGGTGGACCACGCCGCGGCCGATCCGCGTGGAGAACGCCTTCACCTGGGCGCCAATGCAGGAGGTGGCCATGCTGTTCGCCGCCATCTTCATCACCATGATCCCGGTTCTAGCGATGCTGCGCGCCGGGTTCGACGGACCCTTTGGGACGCTCCTCCATCTCGTCTCCACATCGGATGGACAACCGGTGGAGTTCGCCTATTTCTGGCTGACCGGGGCGCTGTCGAGCTTCCTCGACAACGCGCCGACTTATCTCGTGTTCTTCAACCTCGCTGGCGGTGACCCGCAGACCCTCATGGGGCCACGCGCGCTGACATTGCTCGCCATCTCGGCCGGCGCCGTGTTCATGGGCGCCAACAGCTATATCGGCAATGCGCCGAACTTCATGGTGCGGTCGATCTGCGAGGAGCGCGGCATCAAGATGCCGAGCTTTATCGGCTACATGTTCTGGTCGGGCGCGATCCTATTGCCGCTGTTC
Source organism: uncultured Alphaproteobacteria bacterium (assembly GCA_963727165.1). GTDB lineage: Bacteria > Pseudomonadota > Alphaproteobacteria > Rhizobiales > Methyloligellaceae > Methyloceanibacter. The sequence continues at coordinate 232,646 of CAVSFJ010000002.1, read as the reverse complement.
GCGCTCAACACGTTGCTGTGGTTCTTGTAAGGCGCGGCTATTTCTTCAGCCGCGACACGATGGCCTCGAGCGCGGCGATGGCCTCGGCGCGGTCGCGCTTCTGGAGGTCGAGCAGAAGCTTGAAGCCGTCCTGCTCCTCGCGGATGACGGACCCCTGGTCCACGAGATCGTCATAGAGCCCGAGCACCTTGTAGCAGCGCAAGGGCTCGGCGAAGCCCTTCACCTTGATTGGCTCTTGCTCCTCCGTGGCCACCTCGTCCTTCACCAGCGCGTAGGTCTCGTGGCCGATCAGGATGCCGTCGGTCTCAGCATGAAATTCCAGCCGCGCCGTAGCATTCACGCAACTGCCGATGATGGTGTAGTCCATGCGGTCGTCGCTGCCGAAATTGCCGACGGTGACATAGCCGGTATTGATGCCCATCCGCAGGTGGAAGGGCTGTTCGGCGCCGAGTTCCAGCCATTCTGCGTGCAGCTCGCCGAGACGCTTCAGCATCGCTATGGCCATGCGCACGCAAGCGCGGGCATCTTCCTTCACGCCCCGCGACTCGGGATCGCCGAAGAACACCATGATGGCGTCGCCAATATATTTATCGATGGTCGCGCCATGTTCGAGCGCGATGTTCGTCATCTCGGTGAGATAGCGGTTGAGCAGATTGGTGAGCTCCTCGGACTCCATCTTGTCCGTGGTCTCGGTAAAATTCTTTATGTCGGAAAAGAAGATCGTGAGCTTCTTCCGGCTCGACGTGATCTCGACGTTCTGGGCGCCGGTGAAGATCGAATGGTAGATTTGCGGCGAGAGGTATTTCGAGAGTTTCGTGGCGAGCGCATCGAGTGCCTTGTTCTTTTGCGCGATGAGCTCGTTGGCCGTGCGCTGCTCCTTACTCAGCGCGTTGAGCTGCTCCTCATTGCGGTCGCTCAACCGTGTCAGCCGGCGCGTGGCGCGCAGCAGCTTCTGATAGTCCTTGAGCAGATCCTCGTACAGCTTGCGGTCGACCTTGTCGGCGAAGCGGCCGTTTTCGAGCAGCTCTTGCGCCGTGGCGATGACTTGCTCCTCGCCAGCAAAAAGGTCGTTGGGGGACATCAGCCCGGCATCTTCTCAAGATGGAACGTGGCGGTCTCGAGGTCCTCGCCGAATTCCTCGCCAAGCTCCTGCATGGTGTCGTCTTCTTTGTCGTAGAACCAATGGACGTCGACCGCTGCGCCCTTCTTGGCGGCGGCCTCGAGCTTGTCCATCAGCATCATGACCGCCTTGGCGCTCGAGCTGTTGAGGTAGATGAGCTCGAAATCAAAACGGCAGCTCCCTTTGTCAAGCTTGCCGAGATAGGCGTCGAGCGCGTCGAAGACGGGGCGATAGAACTCGGTCACGTCCTCCGGGTAGATTCGCCAGCGATCTTCAGGTGGTTGTTGGCAAAGTCGAAGACCACGGCCGGCGTGCGGGAGGTCGCCTCAATGTCCAGCTTATCTCGCATCAATACGGTCCTCAGATCGTCGCTTTCAGCGCAAAGAAGGAATACTCGCCATCGACGTCGGCGAAATCGAAGTCGATGGGCTGGGTGGCGCGCCTCGCGATCTCCATGAAGCCGAGACCGGCGCCCTTGCTGCCCTGCTCGGGATCGGCTCTGAGTTGCTCTTTGTAAAGAGCCTTCAACTCTTCCTTGCTCATGTTCCTAATTCGACTTAGCCGCTCCTTAAGTCGCGGGACATCGGACTGCCGGACAAGATTGCCGGCACAAACCATATAGTCGTTGCCTTCCCGGCCGATGGTGAGGATGCCGTAACGGATCTCGTTCAAGGCGCCGGCATCGGACGCAGGCGGCATTGGCTGGTGCGCCTTCTCGGCGGAATAGCGGATGATGTTCTGCATCTGCTCGACGAAGATGGCGAATACGCTGCGCAGGGTCTTGGTATCGGCGTCGTCGATGGTGAGCTTCTGCTTCAGTGCCTCGCCTACGCCGCTTAAAACCGGTTCGGTCACATAGCCGCTATAGGCGAAGATGACGCCTTGGCTATGCAACATCGACCGCAGATCCATGAGTTGGCCGGCAAGCATCGGGTCCTCCTCCTAGGCGTGCGGGATGAAGCCTAAGATGGTGAGATCATCGCGGCGGAGCTCTTCTCCCTGATAGCTCTCGAAGGCCCTGCGGAGCAACTCTTCTTGCTCACTCATGGGCGTATTCCGGAGCTTCCGCAAGAGGTCCCGAAAGCGGCGCTTGCCGAAGGAACGGCCACGGGGTCCGCCGATCTGATCGATCAGCCCGTCGGTGGTAAGGTAGAAGGAGTCCCGGGCATCGAACGGGAAGGTGTAGTCGCCGAAGTTCGTCTCCGGCGGATAACGCCGGTAGCCGAGCCCTTCGCGGTCGCCTTTGATCTCGATGACGCCGTCCTGGTTGGCGCGCCACAACGAGAAGCGAGCGCCGGCAAACGTGATCAGCTGCTTTTCCGGATTGATGAAGCAGATACCGGCCTCGAGCCCGTCGTCGGTCTCGCCATGCCTCTGATCCTGGCCGAGCAGGCTCTGCACACCTTGATGCAGCCCCGCCAGCACCTCGCTCGGCTTGTCGCTCGGGGCACTGCGCAGCATGCGATCGAGCAAGCCCCAGGCGATCAGCGTCATGAAGGCGCCCGGCACGCCGTGGCCGGTGCAGTCACCGACCATGATGGCGTAGCCGTCCCTGATCGGCTGAAACCAGAAGAAATCACCGCCGACGATGTCGCGCGGCTCCCAAATGAGGAAGTGGTCGGCCGCCAGCTCCTCGAGCTCTTGGCGAGCCGGCAGGACGGCGGACTGAATGCGGCTTGCATAGCGCAGGCTCTGCAAGATGAGCTGGTTCGCCGCCGCGGCCCGCTGCTCGCTCTCCTTGACCTCGGTCAGGTCGCTATAGACGGCGACGGTGCCGCCAGTCTCGGTGCGGCGCTCGCTGACCTGAAGCCAGCGGCCGTCCGAGCGGCGTTGCAGGATCGGCTCACCGGGATTGCGGTGCTCGTCCAGGCGCTGCCTGATCCAGCCCTCCTCCCGGCCTTTGGCGTCGGCGATCAGACCGTAGGCCACCGCTTTGCGGACGATCTCCTCATAGGTGGAGCCCGGCGCGGGCGGACCTTCGCCGGCATCGAACAGCTCGGCATATTTCTGATTGCCGAGGACGAGCCTGTCTTCGGCGTCGTAGAGCGAGAACCCTTCGGAGATCGTCTCGATGGCGTCGGTGAGGCGCTGCTCACTTTGCTGGAGCGCGGCCTGCTCCGCCGTCTTACGCGCGGTCACCTCGCTCCACGTGCCGATCACTTCGAGCGGGTTACCGTTCTGGTCCCTGACCAGGGTTTGCTCGTCGCTGACCCAGCAATAGATGCCATCGGCCTTGCGGAACCGATATTCCGATGCGTGGCGACCCTTCTCAAAGAGCTCGCTTTGACTGGCCTCGACGGCGGGGAGATCCTCGGGATGCACGTGGGAGCGCCAGAAGTCGGGCTGGTTTAGATAATCGTCAGGCGCGTAGCCGAGCACTCGCTTGATGTTGTCGCTGACGAAGGTCGGCGTGAAGCTCCCGGTCGCGGCGAAGCTGTAGACCACGGCGGGCGCACTATGGAGCATCAGATCGAAGCGTGCCCGCGCGGCACTCTCGGCCTGCTCGGCGGCTTTCCGCGCGGTGACGTTGCTCCACGAGCCGACGATCTCAGTGGGCTCACCCTTCTCATCACGCAAGAGGTACTGGTCGTCGCTGACCCAGATGTACGTGCCATTCCGTTTGCGGAATCGATACTCGGCGACGTGGCGCCCCTTCTCGAACAGCTTGCCCTGCTCAGCCTCGACGGCGGCGAGGTCCTCGGGGTGCACGTGAGACCGCCAGAAGTCGGCGTGCTCCAGATATTTCTCAGGGCAATAGCCGAGCAGCCGCTTGATGTTCTCGCTGATGAAGGTCGGCGCGTAGTCGTCCCGTGCCTTGAAGCTGTAGATCACCGATGGCGCGGTCTCCAGCAAGACGGAGAGACGCGCCCGCGCGGCATCCTCCGCCTCCTCGGCGGCTTTGCGCGCGCTGATGTCGCTCCACGAGCCGACGACCTCAAGGGGAGCCCCCTTCTCGTCGCGGATGAGATGCTGCTCGTCGTTGACCCAGCAATAGGAGCCGTCCTTACGGCGAAAGCGATATTCGAGAGACTGGGCGCCGACATCGAAGAGGTCGCTCACTTCGGCGTCGACCCGTGCCAGGTCGTCCGAATGTACGTGCTCACGCCAGAAGTTTGGATTGTCGAGATACTCAATCGGCGGATAGCCGAACAGGCGCTCAATATTGTCACTGACGAAAGTCGGCGCGAAGTCGTCCCGCGCCTTGAAGCTGTAGATCACGGCCGGCGAGGCCGTCAGAAGCCGTGCAGTGCGCTCTTGGGCCGAGGCTTCCACTTTCTTGCCGCGGGCCCGGGCCGCCTTGTCCAACGCCTGCTCGATGATGGCGGCGACTTCGCCCGGGTCGGCGTCCGCCCGCAACAGCTTCGTCAGCGACGCCGCGGCGTTTGCTGCATAGTCCTTCGAAATACCCATCGTCCCGTCTCAGTCCACGTCAACTCACCCGTGGAAGGGCTGAATTCGTTCGGCAAAATACACCGAATTTCCGCCGAGTCCGGAGCATGTTTCATGAAATCGCGGCAAGGTTACCGGGGGTCGCCCAAGCGACGTGACGTTGCCAGCGTGCCCCGCTGACTTAGCGCTGCAAGTCTGTTGCTGCCGTCACAAGTCCCGCAACTCCGAGGGAAATCGATTCAATCCCGCAGGGAGTTGCCCCTATTGGGGCGTCTCGGAAGCAGGCGCTTCCGTGGAAGGCGTTGACGCCGGCATAGTTGCCGGCGCCTCTGCTGTCTTACCAATCACACAGTTGAGCCACGGGCTGAAATCGCCCCATTCGCAATTGTGTCGCTTGGTCTGGACCACGGCGAAAATAGCCACGATGATGATGAGAAGAAGAATAATTCGCATGCGGGCACCCTCCCTGTTGGCGCCGGCGTAACCTATACGAACGGAGCCAAAACAAAAAGAGCAGGCTTCGCACCGCTGCAGGTCATTCCTCATCCGCGCGTTTCCGAACCGCAGTTCCTGTTCTGCCTGCGGTGTCATGATATGCGCAACGTTGATCAGGCGACCTATGTTGTGGGCGGATGCCCCACGCCTCTGACGATGTGACATCCTCCCTGTGGTGCAGTGCTTATAATCCAGCGCGAACGCACTCTCGTATCAGACCTGCGCTACACGCGGTGGATTGAGACTGCGTGGCCACACCTGTCGTCTTCATCTACAGCAAACGTCCCTTGACCTCCCAACCTAGTAGTTGGTAGGTTACCCGGATGATTGCGGACACGAGAGAGCGCCTCCTGAGCGAGGCAGAAACGCTGATTCGGACGCGCGGATACGCCGCCTTCAGCTATGCCGACCTCTCCGAGCGAGTGGGGATTCGCAAGGCAAGCATCCACCACCACTTCCCGACGAAAGCGGAGCTTGGCGGGGCGCTTATTGATGGTTACCTCATCAAGTTCGAGAACGCTCTCCAGAGCGTCCTTGATGACGAAAAGTCGGCCAGCAAGAGACTACAAAGATATGCCGACTTTTTCATCGGGAGCATGAACGAAGGCATGTTGCCACTTTGCGGCGCCCTGTCGGCGGAGAAGTCAGTTCTTCCCAAGCCAATGCAAGAGCGCGTTCGCTATTTCTTCAAGCTCCATCTCAAGTGGCTCGAAGGTGTGGTGCGCGCAGGCATTGCTGCAAAAGAGCTTCGTGGAGGCCTCGATGAGAAACGTGCCGCAACGCTCATCCTAAGCACACTGGAGGGAGCAAGCCTGGTCGCGTGGGCAATCGACGACGCTAGCGTGATTAAGCGCTCGACCCAGGAAGTTGTTGCCGGTCTCTTGCGCAGGCACAAGCGCGTTGAAGAGGTCTGAGTCCAGATCAAAGTGGGAAGTCACCGAAGGAATTACACTTAACCGCATGTGCACGCCCAACCTCATATCGCGAAAGACCTTTTTGAAGGCCGGTCTGGCGCTCGCGGCCATCCCGCTCCTCCCTCATGCCCCGGCCTACGCTGCGCCCGCGGACGTTTCCGAGATCGCGCCCGGCGTCTACGTGCATCAGGGGCGCTACGAGGTGCAGTCGCCGGAAAATCGCGGCGACATGTCTAATGCCAGCTTCGTAGTGGGCGACGAGGCCGTGGCCGTGATCGACACCTCCGGTAGCGAGGTGATGGGCGAGGAACTGCGCGAGGCCATCCGCGCCGTCACCAACAAGCCGATCAAATACGTAATCAACACGCATATGCATCCCGATCACGTCTTCGGCAACGCCGCCTTCAAGCAGGACAACCCGACCTATGTCGGCCATTACAAACTCGCCCGGGCGCTCGGCACCCGCGCCGAAAGCTACATCACCGCCAGCAAGGAGATGATGGGCGAGAAGGCGTTCGCAGGCAGCGAGATCGTCCTGCCCACGATGGGCATAAAGGAGCCGACGACGCTCGATCTCGGCGACCGCAAGCTGCTGCTCGAGCCGATGCCAACCGCCCATACCGACAACGATTTGATCATCACCGACCTCAAAACCAACACGCTGTTCCTCGGCGACCTGCTCTTCTCGCAGCACATCCCGACCATCGACGGCTCGATCAAGGGGTGGCTCGCGGTGCTCGACGAGCTGAGCAAGCGGAAGGCGGACCGCGTCGTGCCCGGCCATGGCCCAGCAAGCATGGAATTTCCCCAGGCCCTCGGGCCCGAACGGCGCTATCTCACCACGGTCGAGAAGGATGTCCGCCAGGACATCGCCGAAGGAAAGACCCTCTCAGAAGCGACGAAAACCGCGGGATTCTCCGAAAAGGGAAAGTGGAAACTGTTTGATCAGTACAACGTCCGCAATGTCACGGCGGCATTCGCGGAACTCGAATGGGAATGATATACTTTTGCCCGACCAGCCATGAGGAGCCCGGCGTGATGCCCCATCCTATGAAGATCTTTGTCCGAAGCTGCGGCCTGGCGGCGATTGCCGCCGTAACGCTCGTTCTGGCCATGCCCGGCGCTTACGCCGAGGAAGATATGTGGCCGATTCTGAAAAAGCAGGCCTTCGGCGACCGCCCCATCAAGGAAGACGGCATGGTCGTGCTCGAGGCGCCGCAAAAGGTCGAGGACGCGGCTCTAGTGCCCTTGACCGTGCGGGTTCCGCCCGAGGTGAAGGGCAAGCTCAAATCGCTGACGCTGTTCATCGACAACAACCCCGACCCGAAGGTTGCCACCCTCACCTTCGGTCCGGCGCAGGGCACCGGCGGCGAGCGCAGCTTCGCAACGCGGGTCCGCGTCGACAACTTCTCCCATGCACGCGCGGTGCTCGAGACAGAGGACGGCAGTCTGCACATGGCGACGAAGTTCCTGGCCGCAGCCGGCGGCTGCGCCGCCATGCAGGCAAAGGATCCCGATGCCGACACGGCCGACATTGGCAAGACGATCGTCAGGGTGTTTCCGCCAGCGCTTGAGTCCAACCCGATCTGGTCCGGTCAGGTGATGGTCAAGCATCCCAACGAGAACGGCATGCAGCTCGATATCAACACGGCCAAGTTCATCCCGGCGCGCTACGTCAAGACAGTAACCGTGAAGCGCGACGGCGAGCTCGTGTTCAAGCTGGATGGCACATTTTCGATCTCCACCAACCCGAATTTCCGCTTCACCTTCGGTAAGGGCAAAGAGAACAATCTCAACGTGGTGATCGTCGACACCGACGGCGCGGTGTTCAAGGGCCAGACCCAGCCGAAAGGGTCGTGAGGCGCGGTCAGAGCCTGACGCGCTATTCCTTTGAGGACTCCGGCGAGTTCTCGGCGTCCTGCTTGCTGCTGTAGTAGATTTGCGCCTTGAGGAGAAAATCCTCGGGCCGCTTGAGGAACAGCTTTTTCGCCGTCTCGTTGCCGAAGCAATAGGTCTTGCCCTTGTAGACGGTGTTGACCGAGCAATCGGTGTGGACGTCCTTGCCGAGCGCAAGGCCCATTACACACTCGCCGCCAAACTCTCCGTCCGCGGTGTCAGCCGCGAGGGCGGCACTCGACCCCAAGCCGAGCATTGCGGTCAGGGTCATCACATAGAGGCTTGAGAATCTCGACATCGGAATTTCCACGTCCCTGGAAGGGTTGGTGGGCGCACAAGGACTCGAACCTTGGACCCGCTGATTAAGAGTCAGCTGCTCTACCACCTGAGCTATGCGCCCGAGAATGCCGCCCCTTTGAGGGAGGCGCACCCGGCCCGGGTTTCTTGAGAACCCGAGGGTGCTCCCCTTAGCATTGCCCCGGTTGGCCTGTCCAGTTTGCCTTTCCTCTAAATGGCTTGCCGGGCGGCCTACCACAAGGTCCTCGTCTCCTCGGGCCTAAAGACGACCCTGCGGTTGACATGGGCGTTCAGCACGAAGCCGAGGCCCACGATCATGGTCAGCATCGAGGTGCCGCCATAGGAGACCAGCGGCAACGGCACGCCGACCACCGGCACGAGCCCTGTCACCATGGCGACGTTGATGAACACATAGGTGAAAAGGGTCAGCCCCATGCCGGCCGCGACGAGCCTGGCGAAGATGCTGCGGCATCTCAGCGCCATATAGGTGATGAACAGCAACGCGAGAAGATAGAGCGCGAGCAGCCCGACCGCGCCGATAAAGCCCATCTCCTCGGCGAACATGGTGAAGATGAAGTCGGTGTGCTTTTCGGGCAGGAAGTTGAGCTGGGCTTGGGTGCCTTGCATGAAGCCCTTGCCGGTCAGCCCACCGGAGCCGATGGCGATCTTCGACTGGAGGATGTGGTAGCCGGAGCCCAGCGGATCGCGCTCGGGGTCGATGAAGGTCAGGATCCGCTCGCGCTGATAGTCGTGCAGCGCCTCCCACGCGTGCGGCAGCGCCACGATGACGGCGGCGATGCCGGCTGCGAAGTAGAAATAGCTCACGCCGGCGAGAAACATGAGTCCACCACCGATCACCGCGAACAGCATGGCGGTGCCGAGATCCGGTTGGGCCAGGGCCAACAGGGTCGGCAAGCCAATCATCAGAGCAGGCGGCACAAGCGCGTCCGGGCGCCAGATCTTCTCCGGCGGCAGCCATTGGTAGTAGCGGGCAAGGGCGAGGACGAGCGCCATCTTCATCATCTCGGACGGCTGGAAGCTGAACTCGCCGTAGCCGAGCCAGCGCGTGGCGCCGCCGCTTTCGACGCCGATGAGCGGGACGAGGATCATCAGGACGAGCGCCACGAGATAAAGCGGAAAGGCGGCGCGCAGCCACCAGCGAATGTCGGAGAAGGCCACGGCGAACAGCAGCGCTAAGCCGAAGCAGAAGCGGACGATCTGCCGGCTGGCCCAAGGGTCGAGCGACCCTCCGGCCACCGAATAGAGCGCCGCGGCGCCGACCAGCGCGATAGCGACGATGAGCGCGATGAACGGCCAGTTGATCAGCCAGAGCTTCTTTCTCAGATCGAGCTTCGGCGCGGGGACTTCAGCGAAGAGCATCTTCATCGCGCCGACCCGATCACCGCGAGCGCTCCCGGCGCCGCGCCCTCATTATTGGCGACGAAGGCCGGGCGTCCCGCGGGATCGCGCAGCAAGGCTTCCGTCATGACGTCGCGGACCACGGGCGCTGCGGCATGCGAGCCGCCACCGCCGTGCTCGACGACACACGCTGCCGCGTAGCGCGGAGCATGCGCCGGGGCAAAGGCAATGAACAAAGCGTGGGTCTTCGCCTCCCAGCCCTTGAGCTTATGCGCGTAGCGCGAGCTAACGACCTGGGAGGTTCCGGTCTTGCCGCACATCTGCACGCCCGGAATCTTCAAGGCCGAACGGCCGGCTGTGCCGTGTGGCTCATTCACCACGCCGAACATGCCGCTCCGCACGATCTCCAGATACGCCGGATCGAAGTTGAGCTACCGGCAAAGAGCTCGATCGGATCGTTGGCGGACATGACGAGCTTCGGCAGCACCGCCCGCCCGGTCGCCACGCGCGAGACCATCACCGCGAGTTGCAGCGGGGTAGCCAGCACGAAGCCCTGCCCGATGCCGGCGATCACCGTCTCGCCCGGATACCAGTGCTGGAACAGCTCTGGCGCGTTTCCAGGCCTTGTCGGGAATGAGGCCCGGTTTCTCGCCCTGGAGACCGCAGTCATAGGTCCGCCCCATGCCGAGCTCGCGCGCTGCCGCCGCCAGATGCTCGATGCCGGTGCGCTTCGCCGTCTCGTAGAAATAGACGTCGCAAGACTGCTTGATCGCCTCGTGGGTGTTGATGCCCGGGCCATGGGCTTTCCAGCAGCGGAAGCGCGCGCGCCCGAGCGCATAGACGCCAGGGACAACGCATGGTCTCCTCGGGGGTCGATGACGCCGGCCGAAAGACCGGCGAGCGCGGTGACCACCTTGAACGTCGAGCCCGGCGGGTACTGCCCGCGGATGGCCCGGTTGTGGAGCGGGTGGTCGCGGGCCTTGGCCAACTCCTTCCATTGTTCGGGATCCGGATTGAAGGCAATCAGATTAGGGTCGAAGGCGGGCGTGGAGGCCATGGCCAGTATGCCGCCCGTTGCCACGTCCATCAGGACGACCGACGCCACGCGATGCTCCTTGATGCGATCGAGCGCCACGGTTTGCAGATGGTGGTCGATGGTGAGCACGAGGTCCCTGCCCCGCGTGCTCGGCTTCGAGCCAAGCTCGCGGACCACGCGGCCATGCACGTCCACCTCGTATTTGATGGTGCCCGGGCTCCCCCGGAGCTCCTTGTCGAAGGACTTCTCGACGCCAGTGATTCCGGTGCGGAACCCCGGAAGCCGCATGACCGGGGCGAGGTCGACCTCGGCCTTGCCGGCCATGCCCACATAGCCGACGACGTGGGACATGGGCCGCGCATGATTGTAATGGCGATAGCCCGACCGGTCCGTCCGCATGCCGGGGATTTGCGGGGCGAGAATGTTGAGCAGCGCAAACTGGCGCCAGGACAATCCTTCGGCGACGAGCACGGGATAGTAACCGCTCTGACGCCGCGCGGCGCGCAAGACGCGGTCGCGCGTGGCCGCCGAGATCGGGACAATCTTGGAGAGCGAATTCAGCGTGCCCGGCAAGCTCTTGCAGAAAGCCGGCAACACGAGGAGACGAAGATTCTCTTTGTTCTCGGCGATGACCGCGCCGAAGCGATCGTAAATGGAGCCGCGGGCGGGCGCCACGAGCTGCACCGTCATGCGGTTCTCGTCGGACAGCAGGCGATATTCGGACGAGTCGAGAATTTGAAGCTGGTGCAAGCGCCAGCCGAGCAGCCCGAACAGTCCTGCTTGGCCGGCGCCGACCAAAAGCGCGCGGCGCGAGAAGCGGTACCGCTGCCGGCGCGCGTAGTCGGGCTTCTTCTTCCCCCCGTAGTCTAGCGGCGGCTTCTTCCTCATGAGCCGCCCCGGAAGATTGCATTCCGCTCTGGCCCCAAGCGTCCGTGCCGGACCCAGAGCAGGCCGTGCAACACCACAGGGAACAGCACGATCGAGGTCAGCGCGCCGAAAGCGATCGGCCACCAGTCGATCCAGCGGAAGTAATAGGCTGAGGCGAGCAGCCAGCCGAACCCCGCCAGCACGCTGACGAGCGCGCTCCAGATGAGCCAATGGAGCGCAAAATCACTGCTTTCGCGGAGCGAGCCTGCGCGGCCGCCGACAGTGGCGCCGATCAGGCACATGAGCGCCCAATAACCGAGCGGCCCCCCACTCATGAGGTCGGCAAGAAGTCCGAGACCCACCGCGCCGGCAGGCGGCAGCGCCGCGCCGGGAATGGTGCGCCAGCAAAACACCATCATCACGACGACAAGCGGCAGAATGAACGTCGCATCGGCTGGCAAACCCCACGGCACCGCGGTGGCAATCACCGCAAACAATACAGACAAGGCCGGAAGGAACTTGGTCATCGCTCTGCCTGCGCCTGCCCCCCAACGCTTGGAAGGGCGCCCGCCGCGCCGACATGCTCCATCATCGCCGCAACGGGCAGAGACGTACTCGCCGTTGTCGCGCTTTCCGCCTTTTCCGTGGGTGGCGCCGACAGAGCAACCGGACCGGGCGCCACTTGCGGATCGGCACGCTGCAAGGCAGGCGTATCGAAGAACAGCACGCTCACCGCATCGAGCGAATTCAGCTCCGCAAAGGGGCGCACCTTGAACGCCCCCGGGGTGCCGGTCACCACACCGACCCGCAAGCCCCGCGGCAGCACGCCATCGCTGCCGGAGGTGTACACCTCATCGCCCGGGTACGGTTTGGCGTCATCGGGAAGAAAATCGAGTTGGAGTTCGGCGCTGTTATCGCCGGAGGCGAGACCGCGCACGCCTGCGGGCCCCACCAGGACAGGAATGCGGCTGTTCAGATCGTTGAGGAGAAGCACGCGGGCGAAGGACTCACCGGCATCGACGGTGCGTCCCACCAGACCATCACCGTTGATGACGGCGTAGCCGATGTGCACGCCATCCTTCCGGCCGAGATTGATGAGGGCGCTGCGCACGAACGGGCCCCGGGCGTCGGCGATGACGCGGCCCGTGGCGAAGACGAGACCGGGCTCCTCCACCGCATTCAGCAGCGAACGCAGATGAGCGACCTTCCGCTCGAGCAGCTTGGTCCGCCATTCCCACTGCTTGAGATTCTCGTTCTCCTTCTTGAGGCGATCGACCTCATCGAAGGCGGCGGCATAAAGCTGCACCCGCTCAGCGGCGCGGCGCGCTTCGATAGCCGGTACGGACGCGACCTCAAGCAAGGGGGCGGTGAGATCGACCAGCCCATCGCGTGCGTCGGCGATGGCACCATGACCGATACGGCTCAAGACGAGGAGGACGGCGCAAAGGAAGTAGAGACCAAAACTGAGTAGCTCGACCGGTGCCCGCCATGAGGGCCGGTGCCTACGAAATAACGGTGAACCGCGCTCGCGCATTGCGTTCACTCAGGGAACGCCGTGACGGCGTTCTGCCTCCCTTCGTCGCAGGGCTGCCGTTGCCGACAGCCTGTCTTCTTACTGCCCCCTAGGGCTTGATCAGCAGATCGGCGATCTCATCCAGCCGCTCCAGGGCCATCCCGGTCCCCCGGACCACGCAGCGCAGCGGATCTTCGGCGATCTTGAACTTCACTCCTGTCTCCTGTTGCAGCCTCACATCGAGCTTTTCGAGAAGCGCGCCACCACCGGTCAGATAGATGCCGGCGTCGCAGATATCGGCTGTGAGCTCGGGCGGTACATCGGCCAGCGCCTGCCGGATGCCGCCGACGATCTGTTGGATCGGCAAAGTCAACGCATCGGCGATCTCGTGAGGGCCGAGGGTGATCTCGGTGGGGAAGCCGCGCTGCAGATCGCGCCCCTTGATCTGGATGGCAACGTGGGTGCCGTTCGCCTTGGCGACAGCAGAGCCCGCCTCCTTCTTGATTGCCTCGGCGTTGGTGGCGCCGATGAGAAGATGATGCTTGAAGCGCGCGTAGTTGACGATCGCCTCGTCCATGGAATTGCCGGCCGTGCGGATCGACTTCGAGTAGATGACGCTGCCCATCGACATCACGGCGATGTCTGTCGTTCCGCCACCGATATCGACGACCATGGAGCCACGCGGCTCTTTGATAGGAAGACCAGCGCCGATCGCCGCCGCCACCGGCTCCTCGATGAGATAGACGCGCTTCGCGCCTGCGGAGAGACCCGCTTCGTGCACGGCACGGCGCTCGACCGAGGTGGCGCTCGCCGGCACGCAAATCATGATGCGCGGGCTGCCGAACAACCGCCGCTTGTTCACGCGGCGGATGAAGTATTTGATCATTTCCTCCGCTGCGTTGAAATCGGCGATCACACCGTCGCGCAACGGCTGGACTGTCTCGATCTTGCTCGGGGTTCTCCCCAGCATGGTTTTGGCCTCATGGCCGGCGGCGATCACCTTCCGGTCATCACCCCGCTGCTCGATGGCGACCACGGACGGCTCGTCGAGAACGATCCCCCGTCCCGGCACGAAAACGACCGTGTTCGCCGTGCCAAGGTCGATGGCCATGTCTGCCGAGACAGAGCCCAAGACCCGCGAGAACATGCACCCGCCCCAATCGGCTCACCGCATCACGGGAGCCCTTAACGCTACCGACACTTGCGCGAGGCAGAAAATATGGCCGTTCAAAGGGTTCGGCCCCCGCCGAGCGCAAAGCTATGTTGCGTCAAATCGCGGTGACGAGCAATGCGTGATACGCCGGTTTTAAAAAAACTCTTCGCTTGACGCGCTCGTCACGCCCTGCATTGAGCGTTGAGGCGCCGAACAGGTGCGCGCGACGAGGCTCTTTCCGTATGAGCCGTTTAGTGCGGCTCGCTAAGACGCCAGCAGAGAGTCGCTCCGCCTTAGAAGCCCGCGCCGACCCACAAGACGTTGCGGCGGACGGGTTGAACCCGACCGCCGCGGTCTTCTTTGCCACATTTAGGCAGATGCCCATGACATAGGCATTACGGAAAGCCTACGAGGCGAGCATCGTCTCCGGCTTGCGCCGCGCGCCGCGCGCCAAGAGCTTGTTCAGCGCGCTGACATAGGCTCTGGCGGAGGCAACCATGGTGTCGGTGTCGGAGCCCCTGCCCGTGGCGATCTTGCCGTCGGCCTCGAGCCGCACCATGACCTCGGCCTGGGCGTCGGTCCCCTCGGTCACCGCGCTCACCTGATAGAGCGCCAGACGCGCCTCGTGCGGCACCAAGGACCGGATCGCCTGGAACGTCGCGTCCACCGGGCCGTCGCCAACCGCCTCGAACGTGTGCTGCTTGCCGTCCACATCGAGGGTGATGGTCGCCTTTTGCGGACCGCCCGTGCCGGCGATTACGGTCAACGCCACCACCTTGATACGATCGTGGGCGGATGCGATTTCCTGGTCGACCAGGGCCTCGATATCCTCGTCATAGACGTGCTTCTTGACGTCGGCCAACGCCTTGAAGCGCACAAAAGCATCCTCGAAGGCATTGCCGCCCAGCTCGTAGCCGAGCTCCTTCAGCTTCTCGCGGAAGGCGTGACGCCCGGAATGCTTGCCCATCACCAGCGAGGACTCCTTCAGGCCGACGCTTTCCGGCGTCATGATCTCGAAGGTCCCGGCATGCTTCAGCACGCCGTCCTGGTGGATGCCGCTCTCATGGGCAAAGGCGTTCCGGCCTACGATGGCCTTGTTGTACTGGACCGGGAAGGCCGTCACCCGAGAGACGAGCTTGGAGGCCCGGGTCAGCATGGTGGTGTCGACGCCAGTCCACACCTTCATGGCGTCGGAACGCGTGTGAATCGCCATGACGATCTCTTCCAGCGCCGCGTTGCCGGCGCGCTCGCCAAGGCCGTTGACGGCGCATTCCACCTGGCGCGCGCCCGCGACCACCCCCGACAGGGAGTTCGCCACCGCCAGGCCCAGATCGTTGTGGCAGTGGGTGGAGAACACGATCTCGTCGGCTCCGGGGACACGCTCCAGCAGCATGCGGATGAGCCCCGCGAACTCGTCAGGCGTGGCATAGCCCACCGTGTCGGGGATATTCACGGTAGTGGCCCCGGCCTTGATAGCCGCCTCCACGCAGCGGCACAGGAAATCGGCCTCGGTGCGGGTCGCGTCCATGGCCGACCACTCGACGTCATCCGTATGGCCGCGCGCGCGGGCGACCGACGCGGTGACCCGCTCCAGCACCTCCGCCTCCTCGATGCCCATCTGATATTTGCGATGGAGCGGCGAGGTGCCGATGAAGGTGTGGATCCGGCCGCGCTTGGCCGGCTTGATAGCCTCGGCGCAAGAGTTGATGTCCTTCGTCTGCGCCCTGGCCAGGCCGCAAATCACCGAGTTCTGCGCCCGGCGGGCGATCTCCTGCACGCTCTCGAAATCGCCTTGGGAGGCGATGGGGAAGCCCGCCTCGATCACATCGACGCCCATCTCGTCGAGGAGCTCGGCCACCTCCAGCTTCTCGTCGAAGGTCATAGTGGCGCCGGGGCATTGCTCCCCGTCGCGCAAGGTGGTGTCGAAGATGACCACGCGGTCCTTCTCGGAACGCGGCTCCTCTTCTGGGTCTTTTTCTCGGATTCCATGATGCTCGTCCTTAAACCTTTGGCCTCAGTCTAACATGACTGGCGCGGCGCTTGAATTTCGTGGGTTTGTCTTGCCATCCCCTGAACGCCCGCCTCGGCCAAGGCCAAGACCGCCGGAGCTCAGGGGCGTCTAAGGAGGAGTTTGAGGGTGAGCGCACGCGCGGAGGCCGCCAGCGGAAAACCGCCGGTCTTCAGCCAATTCTGTCCGTCAAAGCGCTGCATTCGTCACCCTTCGCGGCGGGTGTCAAACCTCGCCGTGCCCGGAAAATAATGTGAACGGCCCCAGAAGAGCAAGGGCAAGCCTCCCGCGACGCGTCATGCATCCGGGTTTGGTGAACTCTCCCCTCACAGCCGAGGGGGATGGCGCGCCGAGAGACGCAAATCCTAATGGCTCCGTATTCGTCGCCGAATACGGCGTGCGCCTTCCGGCGCGCCAATCGCGGCGGTTACGACGCCGGGCCCCGCTTTTCATTGTTCTTGCGCTATCGGCCTCTGGCCTACTTGAGCGCGTTCGTGAGCGCTCGGCCTCTGAGCGCGTCAAGAACAAATCCCAGCCAGCTTCTGGCGGGGGCTCCTAGTAGCCCCGGGGGGTGGCTCCGGCGCCGCCCGGAGGCTTCCTTGCGAGGGAAGCCCGCAGGCGCCGCACCCCGTCCCGCTCTTACGACGCCTCGCGAGAACGCCCCTTCAACGGACGAGATGACGGCGATATACGCGCAGATCTGAAAGCCGGGGATAAGTTGCGCCACCTTCCCTTGTCATCGCCCGGCTTGACCGGGCGATCCAGTAACCCCTGGCGGTGGAGATCGCTAAGGCCAGCGGTTACTGGATGCCCGCCTTCGCGGGCATGACAAAGGAAGAGACATGGGTGTGCCGAAACAGATCCGCGCATGACGAAGGCAGAATGGGGAAGTTCGCCGCCCAGCCTCAGTGGGGGTGGCTGAAGCTCCCGTGCCGTGCCGCCCAGGTCAGAGCGGCGAACTCCGTGTGGGTCATATGCACCACGGTGGCGTGATCGCCGCCTTCGAAATAGATCTCCGGCTGGGCGTCGATATCGTCGTCGACCACCAGGTCGAGCCCGTAGCACTCGCCGATCGCGGGAACCGCGCCGCGGGCACAATCCTCGAACAAGTCGATGATCTCACGCTCGCTGGCCAACTCGACATCGTCCCCGAGTTGCCGCTTGAGATCGGCCACACGGATATGATGCGAGGCCGGGAGCACGGCCAGGGCGTAGCCTTGCTCGTCGCGCAGCAAGACCGCCTTGGCCAAGTAGCTGCCCGGAATGTGGCAGGCCTGCGCGGTCCTGAGCGCGCTTTGCGTGGGCTCGTGGGCCAGCACGTCATAGGCGACGTTCTTGGTGGCGAGATATTTCGCAAGTGTGGGGGCTAGGGCCATGACGAACCTCCTTCGCGATCGCATGCATCGCAAAGCGTGAGATCCCCCCGCTAACGCTCACGCCAGCGGCATCGACCCTCAACGGCAGAATACACCCTTTGGTTCCCGTGCCACAATATGATCTTGGGCGTGCCGCTTTGACGCCCCGGAGCGCCTGTCAGGCCAGGGCCGTGTCCACGAACTCGATCAGGGACACCACCTTGCCGTCCGCGATCTCGACGAAGGCGGCGATCTCGGTGGTGACGGTCTGACCGGTCGTCATGACGTGGACCGTGGCCCGCCAGCGGACGGCGGCCTTGTCGCCGTCGACAAGCAAGTCGAGAATCTTGACATCGCTCAAGCTGAACGTGTCGACGATAGTCCGCATGAGGGACATGACCGTCTCGTGCCCCTCGGCGAGTGACGCCAGCATGCTGTACTCGGGCGATCCGGCGATCTGGAAGGTGGCGTCCTCGGCGAAGAGTTGCGACAGCGCGTCGATATCTCCGTCCACCCGCGTCTCGTAGAGCTTTCTGACGAGCGTCTCGATCTCGTTGCGGTTCATTACCGCGTCCCCTACTCCGTGTCGGTGCGGCGGCGGCCCTGATCGGTGCGGCGCCGATGCGGCGGTCGGTCTGATTTGCGCTTGGCTGCGGCGGGCTTCTTCGCGGGCGCGGGCTCTGCCGCAGCCAAATCGCCGTCGGGCAATACCACGAAGATCAACACCGCGAGCGCCGTGACGTAAAAGCGGAAGGCTGCCTCCTGGCCGTTCCAGGTTTGCGATTGCCACATGGCGAACCACTCGCCGGCGATCACCATGAAGCCGAGGAACCATACGAGGAAAGCGGCGAGCGCGCCGGCAACCACGAGTCCTTTGGCCTTGTCGAACACCGCGCCCGGCGCGGCGCGGACCTGCCATAGGCGGATAGCTCCGGCGAGAAACAAGATGCCCGTGATCGCCTCACCGGCGATGATCAGCCCGTAGCAGAGACGCCACAGCGTAGGGTTGGTGATCGACCGGTACATCAGGGCGTTGCCTGGGAAGGTCGTGTCCATGCTCATCACGTGCTGCACGAAGAGATAGTTCGTGCCGTAGTCGGTGATGTTGCCGAAGACGACGAGCAGGCAGAACGCCGCGAGGCAGGCACTCATCACGATCTTGGCGTAGCGGGTGATGAGCATGAACGGCAGTCTCCATAAGTCGCTTGGAATGGAACGCCGAACCAGACAGATCAACGAGGCAGATTACTCGGAGAGCCGAGCCAGCGCTCCCTGACAATCCGGCGTCAGCGCAGCCTTATGGCCGAACAGACAGCGGAGATTGCGCCCTTCACCAAAAGGCACGTCGGCGCAATAGGTCTCCAGGTCCTGATGGCAATTGCGCAGAACCATGATTTTCTTGCGCGGCGGGAGGAACCCGATGATGGGCGGCTCTTCCGCTGGTGCAGCCGCCGGCGCGGGGCTTGGCGCCTTTGCCGGCTCCGCTGGCGCCTCCGCTTTGGCGTGCTTTGCCGGGGGCTCTGATGCCGCCTTAGAGGGCATCGCAGGCGCGCTCTTGGGCGCCGCGGCAGGGGGTGTGGCTTTGGCCTCTGACGCCGGCGCCGGAGAGGGAGTTTCCGTCGCGGCCGGCGCAGCCGGCTTTGCTGCGGCGGCAGGCGGCGGTGCCGGCACGGTCTTGGGCTTCGCGACAGCCGGAGTGGCCGCCGGCGGCGGAGCCGGGATGGCGGCCTTCACCGCCTGCTGACAGCCGGACGAGAGCTTCGACATGTGCTCCTTGAGGCACTGGAACGCCTTGGCGCCCTTGGGCACGCCCCAGCAATTCGACATGTAGTCTGAGCGGCAATTCGATTTGATCGCCGAGAGCTGAGCGGCGGTCGGATTTGCCGCCGCCGGATCGGCGGTGCCGAGCAGTGCCAGCAGCGAGAGGCACAACGCCGACACAAAGGCCGAAGCCAAGATTCGCATGCGGTCCCCCGAAGCTAAAGCCGTCAGTTCTTAGACTTGTCCACCATCTTACGCTCGGCGATCCACGGCATCATGTCACGAAGCCGTTTGCCCACAACCTCCATGTCGTGGTTGTCGCACTTGGCGCGCATCGCCTTGAAGCTCGGCTGGTTGATGCGGTTCTCGAGCATCCAGTCCTTGACGAACTTGCCGGTCTGAATGTCGTTCAGCACCTCTTTCATGGCGGCCTTGCTCTGCTCGTTCACCACGCGGGGGCCCGAGACATACTCGCCATACTCGGCCGTGTTGGAGACCGAGTAGTTCATGTTGGCGATGCCGCCCTCGTAGATGAGGTCGACGATCAGCTTCACCTCGTGAACGCACTCGAAATAGGCCATCTCGGGCGCATAGCCGGCCTCGACCAGCGTCTCGTAGCCATTGCGCATCAGCTCGACGAGGCCGCCGCACAAGACCGACTGCTCGCCGAAGAGATCGGTCTCGCATTCCTCGCGGAACGTGGTCTCGATGATGCCGGCGCGGCCGCCGCCGATGGCCGCGGCATAGGACAGCGTCAGGTCGTGGGCGTTGCCCGTGGCGTCCTGGGCGATGGCCATGAGACAGGGCACGCCGGCGCCGCGCTGATACTCGGCGCGGACGGTGTGGCCAGGGCCCTTCGGCGCCACCATGCAGACATCCATGTCGGGACGCGGCTCGATGAGATTGAAATGGATGTTGAGCCCGTGGGCGAAGAACAGCGCCGAGCCGTCCTTCATGTTGGGCTTGAGGTCGTTTTCCCAGATGCCGGCCTGGAGCTCATCAGGGGTGAGCATCATCACCACGTCGGCCCATTTGGCGGCATCGGCCACGGACATGACCTTCAGCCCTGCCCCTTCCGCCTTGGCCGCAGAACTGGAGCCGGAACGCAGCCCCACGGCCACTTCGGAGACGCCGGACTCCTTCAGGTTCAGCGCGTGCGCGTGCCCCTGGCTGCCATAGCCGATGATGGCAACCTTCTTACCCTTGATCAGATTGAGATCGGCATCCCGATCGTAATAGACACGCATACCTCTTCCCCTAATTCTATCCTGGTTCGGGGCGTTTGTGACGCCCGAAACTTCACTTTGCAAGGGCTTCCGCTTCTGGCTCTAATCCGCCCCGCAATCAAATCCAGGTCCGAGCGCTTCGGCCTCAGCCTCGCCTTCCCGCAGCACGAGCGAGTCGACCGCTCGCAGCCGAGCCGCGGCCAATGGCCTCCCCGCCATGCGCCCAGACCTCGCGCCCCCTGCGGTGGCATCACCCCGCTCACCTGCTCGATCCTCGTCGGTCCTCTAAATCCAACGTGACGGTTTCGGCCTGGGTTTTGCCGTCCGGGCCGCAAAAAGACAAGTGGCCGCTCACATCTGCCCGGAGCCGCGGGCAATGGCCGCGAGCCCCGTGCGGCAGACCTCAACGAGACCCAGCGGTTGCATCACCCCGATGAACTGCTCGATCCTCGACTGCTTGCCGGTAATCAGGAAGATGAAGTGCTCCGGCGAGGCGTCCAGGATCTCAGCCTCGTAGGCTTCGGCCAGGCGTAGAGCCTCAGAGCGCTTCTCGCCGGTCCCCGCGACTTTGACCATGGCGAGCTCACGCTCGAGGGGGTCGCCGAGGACAGTGAGGTCGGTGACGGTGTGGATCGGCACCAGCCGGTCGAGCTGGTTCTTGATCTGCTCGATGACCATGGGCGTGCCGGTGGTGACGATGGTGATACGCGAGATATGCGCCTCGTGCTCGGTCTCCGAAACGGTCAGCGACTCGATGTTGTAGCCGCGTCCCGAGAACAGGCCGATGACGCGCGCGAGCACGCCGGGCTCGTTGTCCACGAGCACGCTCATCGTGTGCGTCTCAGGCTTCTCTTCGATCTTGTCCAGCGAATAGGCCGAGCCAGGCTGGGTCATCACGTCTTTCTCTCTCAACAATGCGTGGAGGCTTTGACGCCGAGGAAGGTGCGCGCGTTCGCGCTACACCATGACCTTGCCTTCCTCGGTGATGGCGTTCTCGATGTCCTCTTCGGTGAGGTCATCGCCCATCAGCATGTGGTTATGCGCCTCCCCGCTCGGGATCATGGGGAAGCAATTGGCATGCTTGTCGACCCGGCAGTCGAAGATGACCGGTTTCGGCGTCGCGATCATCTCTTTGATCGCGTCGTCGAGCTCGGATGGCTTCTCCGCCCTGATGCCGACGGCCTGATAAGCCTCCGCCAGCTTGACGAAGTCGGGCAGCGCCTCGGTGTAGGAGTGGGAGTAGCGGCCGCCATGGAGCAGCTCCTGCCACTGGCGGACCATGCCCATATACTGGTTGTTCAAGATGAAGATCTTGATCGGCAGATCGTACTGCACCGCCGTCGACATCTCCTGCATGGTCATGAGCACCGACGCCTCGCCGGCGATGTCGATGACGAGGCTGTCAGGGTGCGCCATCTGCACGCCCACGGCCGCCGGGATGCCATAGCCCATGGTGCCGAGTCCGCCTGAGGTCATCCAGCGGTTCGGCTCGTCGAAATGGAAGAACTGGGCCGCCCACATCTGGTGCTGGCCGACTTCCGTGGTGATGTAGACGTCCTTGGTCGCGGGTCAACGCATACAGCCGCTCAATCGCGTATTGCGGCATGATCACGTCGTCGCGCTTCTTGTAGTGGAGGCACTTGCGCGCACGCCACTTGTCGATCTGACCCCACCACGTCTTCAGCGCCGCCTTATCCACCTTTGGATTCTTGGCCTTCCAGGCGCGGAGCATCTGATCGAGCACGTGGGCGCAGTCGCCGACGATGGGGATGTCGACCTGGACGTTCTTGTTGATGGACGAGCGATCGATATCGACATGGATCTTCTTCGATCCCGGCGCGAAGGCATCGATCCGTCCGGTGATGCGGTCGTCGAAGCGCGCGCCGATGCAGATCATCACGTCGCAATCGTGCATGGCGTTGTTCGCCTCGTAGGTGCCGTGCATGCCGAGCATGCCGAGCCACTGCTTGTCGGACGCCGGATAAGCACCGAGCCCCATCAGGGTCGAGGTGATGGGATAACCGGTCATGCGCACGAGCTCGCGCAAGCGCTCCGTGGCGAGGGGTCCGGAATTGATGATCCCTCCGCCGGTATAGAAGATCGGGCGCTTGGCGTTCGCCATCAGCTCGACGGCGGCCTCGACGGCTCGCTCGTCTCCGTTAACGGCCGGTCGGTAGCTCTTATGTTGGGAGTTCGACAGGCCCTGATAGATGCCGGCGGCGAACTGGATGTCCTTGGGGATGTCCACGACAACGGGTCCCGGACGGCCCGAGCGGGCGACGTAAAACGCCTCGTGCAGGACGGTCGACAGCTGGTCGACGTCCTTCACCAGATAATTGTGCTTCGTGCAGGGCCGCGTGATGCCGACCGTGTCGCATTCCTGGAACGCGTCGTTGCCGATGAGATGGGTCGGCACCTGGCCGGTGATGCACACGACCGGAATGGAATCCATGAGCGCGTCGGTTAAGCCCGTGACGGCGTTGGTGGCACCGGGCCCCGAGGTCACCAGCACCACGCCGACCTTGCCGGTCGAGCGCGCATAGCCTTCGGCGGCATGGACCGCGCCCTGCTCGTGGCGCACAAGGACATGCTTCAGCCGGTCTTGCTGGAACAGCTCGTCATAGATCGGCAGCACGGCGCCGCCGGGATAGCCGAAAATATGCTCGACGCCTTGGTCGGCGAGAGCCTGGAGCACAATCTGGGCGCCTGTCATCGAGGCTGACATGTCACTACTCACTGCAAAACCGGGCCCTTGCGGCGGCAAACGGCCACTGCCCGGTGGAAAACATAAGGAATGGCGGAAAACGCCGGATTAAGGCGGGCACCCTAAGCGTTGTGTGACACAGGGTCAACGGCAATAGCGAATGAATGACAAGTTTGCCGCGCCTTCCCTTTCCGAAAATTACCGGATTGTCGCCCGTAACGCGGGAGTTTGTTGCTCGCGAACCTCGCGGCGACGGGGCCGGAACGCCCTGCGCCGAGAACCGTCCTAGACAAGGGCGTACGATCCGCCTATGTCCCTACCGCTCCAGGGGCCTCGCGGCGCCTACCATCGGCGTTCAACGCGACAACATCTTCCAACACCTCTTATTCGCGCTCATTGGTCTGAATGCAGCCCGCTGCTAGCTCAGAAAATTTTACCGCCAACGGCAATGGGGCCCCGGCGCTGGCCAAGGGCGCGTTTTGGGCGCTGACCTTTGGCTCGATCGGCGTCGTCTACGGCGACATCGGTACGAGCCCTCTCTACGCCTTGCGCGAAGCGGTGCTCGCGGCGGGGGGCGAGCACGGCATCGTCACGCAAGCGGCCGTGTTCGGCGTGTTGTCGCTCGTGTTCTGGTCGCTCATCGTTGTCGTCACCGTGAAATATGTGCTGGTGCTGTTGCGGGCCGACAACGGCGGCGAAGGCGGCACGCTGGCGCTGACGGCGTTGGCCTTTACCGCGCTCGGCCGGCGCACGCCGCTCGTGCTTGCGCTCGGCATTATCGGCGCGTCGATGTTCTACGGCTCGACCTTGATCACGCCGGCCCTGTCGGTGCTGTCGGCGGTCGAAGGTCTCAACGTCGCCACGGATCTGTTCTCGCCGTACGTGCTGCCGCTCACGGTGATCATCCTGGTCATATTGTTCTCGGTGCAGTCGCATGGCACCGCGCGGGTCTCGACCTTCTTCGCGCCGATCACGTTCGTCTGGTTCATCATCATTGCCGTCGCCGGCGCGGCTGAGATCGCCGCCAACCCCCGCGTACTCAACGCGGTCAACCCGTACTACGCGATGAAGTTCCTGCTGACCCACGGCATGATCGGTCTGGTCACGCTCGGCGCCGTGTTCCTCGTCGCCACCGGCTCGGAGGCGCTTTACAACGATCTCGGCCATTTCGGGCGCAGGCCGATCCAAACCGCGTGGCTCTATCTCGTCCTGCCTTCGCTGCTGCTGAACTATTTCGGCCAGGGCGCGCTGATGCTGGCTAAGCCTGAGACGGTCTCCAACCCGTTCTATCTGTTGTTTCCGGATTGGGCGCTCTACCCCATGGTGGCTCTCGCGACCATGGCCACGGTGATCGCAAGCCAGGCTGTCATCACCGGTGCCTACTCCATCACCCGCCAAGCCATGCAGCTGGGTCTTCTGCCGCGCATGGAAGTGCGCCACACATCGGAGTCCCTGGCCGGGCAGATCTATATGCCGCGCGTGAACTGGCTCCTGCTCGTGGGCGTCCTACTGCTTGTTTTCATGTTCCGGTCCTCAGGCGAACTCGCGGCGGCTTACGTGCTCGCCGTGGCGATGACCGGGTGGACGGCCGGCATTCTCGGCTTCATCGTGATCTGGAAGCTGTGGCGCTGGAGTCTTTGGGCCACGATCGCGTTGCTGGTTCCGCTCACTCTGGTTGACACCGCATTCGTGATGGCGGGCACGCTCAAGATTGCCTCTGGTGCGTGGCTTCCGGTGCTTGTCGGCATCATCCTGGTCATCATCATGATCACTTGGATGCGCGGCACGCGGATGCTTGCCCAGAAGACGCGCCGCGTGGAGGTGCCGTTCGAGCCGCTGATCAAGAACCTCGAGGATAAGCCGCCCTATATCGTGCCGGGGACGGCCGTGTTCCTCACCGCCGATCCCGACTTCGCGCCCACGGCGTTGTTGCATAACCTCAAGCACAACAAGGTGCTGCACGAGCACAATGTGATCTTGACCATCGTCAACGAGGACATTCCCCGCGTGAAGATGGATAACCGGGTGCAGATGGAGACGGTCAGCGACAAGTTCATGCGTCTCACCCTGCATTTCGGATTTGTGGAGCGGCCCAACGTACCCAAGGCGCTCGCCATCGCGCGCAAGCAGGGCTGGCAGTTCGACATCATGTCGACGTCGTTCTTCCTGTCGCGCCGTTCGGTCCGGCCTGACGCCCGCTCAGGCATGCCGCAATGGCAGGACCAGATTTTCGTCTTCCTCGCGCATAATGCTGATGACGCGTCGAGCTATTTCCAGCTTCCGACCGATCGGGTCGTGGAGATCGGCACCCAAGTCACGGTCTAGCGAGGGCCGACGCGGTGGCCGGCCGCCTCAGTAGAGCCGGCGATCCTGTCACTCTTCCCGTAACGCCGCGACGGCTGCGGCCGCGTCAGGCACCCACTCCCAGTCCGCCATGAACCGCTTCAGCCAGGTCATCTGCCGCTTGGCGTAGCGTCTCGACTCGGTCTTGGCCTTGGTGACGGCCTCTTCGAGTGTCACGGTCCCCGCCAGATAGGCGGCGAGCTCGCGCACACCGTGGGCCCGCATGGCCGGGAGGCCAGGGTCCAGGTGCAAGGCGACAAGCGCCCTCACCTCTTCGACGGCGCCCTCCTCGACCATGCGGTCGAACCTGGCATCGATGGCCGCATAGAGCGGCTCCCGCTCCGGCGCGACGACGAGCTTCGACACGGCCTCGCTGCGAAGCACGGGCGCGCCGGCCGTCTCTTGCCAGTCGGCGAGCGACACGCCGGTGGCCTCGATCACCTCGAGGGCACGCACCACGCGCTGCGGATCTGAGGGACGGAGCCGCGCCGCCATGACGGGATCGCGAGACTGGAGTGCGCGGTAAAGCCCTTCGGCCCCGAGGCTTTCGGACTGCTCGCGCCAGAACATGCGCGTCTCCGACGGAATATCGGGGACGGGCGACAGGCCTTCCAGCAGCGCCTTGAAATAGAGCCCGGTGCCGCCGACGAGGATCGGCACCCGCCCTTCGCGCTTGGCCTCGGCGATGGACGCTGCGGCATCCTCCAGCCAGCGGCCGACGGAATAGGCCTCCGCCGCCGGGACCGTGCCGTAAAGGCGATGGGGCACCATTGCCATCTCGGCAGGCTCGGGCCGCGCCGTGAGCACGGCAGAGCTCGCGGTAGACTTGCATGGAGTCGGCATTGATGACGGTGCCGCCGAGGCGCGTGGCGAGCGCAAGCGCTGCCGCGGACTTGCCGCTCGCGGTCGGCCCGGCGATGAGGATGGCCTGCGGTGGGGTCGTTTGCGCGGCGGTCACGCTAGGTCGTCGGCACGGCGACGAAGCGCAACTCGCCCTTGGCGTCGGAGAGCAACAGCAGAACGCGCCCACGGCCCGAGCGCTTCACCGCCTCCAACCGCGTGACCACGTCTTGCGGCTGGTGCACTTCTTCCTGGGTGACCTCGACGATCACGTCGCCCGGCTTGACGCTCTTGTGAGCTGCCGGGCTGTCAGGCGCGACATCGGTGATGATCACGCCGTCGATCTTGTCGCTGATGCCGTATTTGCTGCGCAGGGCGTCGGTCAGCGGCGCGATGGTGAGGCCGAGAAGGTCTTCTTGCTCGGGCTGCGGAGCCTGGAGGCTGTCGTCGCCCGCGTCTGCTTCTTCTTCGGTGTCCTCGTCCTCGGGCAAACGACCGATCTTGACCGTGACATCCATGGTCTCGCCGCCGCGCAACAGCTCGACCGGAACGTCCTTACCGATCGGCGTTTCGACGACCGCGCGGGGTAGATCGCGCATGTTGTCGATGGACTGCCCGTCGAATTTGAGGATCACGTCGCTCGGCTTGATGCCCGCAGCGCCGGCGGGGCCGTCAGGCGATACGCTGGCGACGAGCGCGCCGGTCGGCTTGTCCAAGCCGAGACTTTCGGCGATCTCGTCAGTGACATTCTGCACGTGAACGCCGAGCCAGCCGCGCCGCGTCTCACCATATTGCTTGAGCTGATCCAGCACTTTCACGGCGGTGTTGGAGGGCACGGCGAAGCCAATGCCGATCGAACCGCCGGTCGGCGAGATGATCGCCGTGTTCACGCCGATCACCTGGCCATCCATGTTGAACAGCGGACCGCCGGAATTGCCGCGGTTGATGGCGGCGTCGGTCTGAATGAAGTCGTCGTAAGGACCAGCGTTGATGTCGCGCTTGGTGGCAGAAACGATACCCACGGTTACGCTGCCGCCGAGGCCGAACGGGTTGCCGATGGCCATGACCCAATCACCCACGCGCATCTTGGACGAGTTGCCGAAGGAGACCGCCTTGAGCGGCTTCTTGGGCTCCACTTTCAGAAGCGCCAGATCCGTCTTCGGATCGTGACCCAGAATCTTGGTCACCTTCAGCTTCGAGCCGTCAGTGAAGTTGATGATGATCTCGTCAGCGCCCTCGATGACGTGATTGTTGGTGACGATAAGACCCGAGGGATCGATGACGAAGCCCGAGCCCAGCGAGCTCACCTTGCGGGATAGGCCGCCAGCGTCTTCATCGTCGAAGAAGTCGTTGAAGAACTCCTCGAAGGGCGAGCCCTTCGGTCCCCGGTGGCCAGGCGCGGCTTCGCCGGGGCCTTTCAGCGTCTGGGTGGTGGAGATGTTCACCACCGCGGCCTGAAGGCCCTCGGCCACGTCGGCGACGGAGGCGGGCCCCCGCGCGAGGCTCGGGCCCGCGCCAAGCACGAGACAAGCGACCACCAACCAGGCTGACGCGTAAGGCACGCGGCGCTTGCTTCGACTCTGGCTGCTGGCTTGTGACATCGTTTGGGTTACTCCGGCGCCCGACAGGTCGTTGGCGCGCAGTATTCTACCGAAAATCGGCATCGTGAAGCAGGAAAGCATCGCCCCGCCTGACGCGGATCATGTGGATTCATGACGAGCCGCGGACCAACCAGACAATGAAGACGCCCACGGCAACGGCCAGGGTGCCAGCCAGACGCAAGGCCGATTCAGGCGTCTCCGCCGTCGCCTCCAAGAGCTTGCGGCCAAGCCTGGGCACGAGCGCCCAGACCAGCCCCTCGATCACGAGGACGAGGCCGATCGCGACGGCGAGGTCATCCATTCGGTGCGCGGGCGGCCGGTCAAGGCGCCGATGGCGCCCCGGCCTCGCCGGCCGAGGCCTCGTGGTCCGCAGTCACGCCGGAGCCAGACGCGGCACCTTGCTGGGTCTCGCCCGTATCGTCGTCCTCCGGCACACTTGGCGTCGGGTGCGACTGCGGCGTCACGGTTGCGGGCGGACTCGCTGTTCCCGGTATCGGGACGCCGGCGGCATCGTTGAAGTACTGGAAGAACTGAGAATCCGGGCTCAGAAGCATCCTTGTGTCGCCTGATTTCAGCGCGCCCTTATAGGCCTGCATGGAGCGATAGAAGGCGAAGAAGTCGGGATCCTTGCCGAAGGCCGCGGCGAACACGCTGTTCTTCTCGGCATCGCCGTCACCGCGGATACGCTCGGACTCGCCGGTGGCATCGGCCTTCAAGACCGTGACCTGGCGATCGGCGGTGGCGCGAATACGCCGCGAGGCCTCCTCGCCTTCGGCGCGGATCTCAGCCGCTTCGCGCTGCCGCTCGGTCTGCATGCGGCGGTAGATAGCGAGGCTGTTCGCTTCTGGCAGGTCGGCGCGCTTGATGCGCACGTCCACGACATTGATCCCAAGGTTCTTGGCCTCGGCATTCACCTGGTCGGTGATCTGTTGCATCAGCTCGTGGCGTTTGTCGCGGACCACGGCCTCGAAGCTCGCGGCGCCAAGCACGCGCCGCAGCGACGCCTCGAGGACCGCGCCGAGCCGCGAGCGGGCCACCCGCTCGTCACCTACCGCCTGATAAAAGAGCAGCGGATCAACGATACGCCAGCGCGCAAAGGCATCGACCACGAGACGCTTCTGGTCGGAGGCGATCACCTCCTGCGGCGCCGAATCGAGATCGAGCAGGCGCTTGTCGAAGAACACAACGTTCTGAATGAACGGGATCTTGTAATTGAGGCCAGCCGTCGTCACGAGGCGCTTGGCCTTACCGAACTCGAGCACCAGCGCCTGCTGCGTCTGATAGACGGTGAACAGCGTCAGATAGGCGGCGATCACGGCGATGCCACCGAGGAGAAGGAATACCGTGAGGGCTGTGCGCTTCATTACTGCTGCCCTCCCTTATTGTTATTCTGTGTCGATGGCGTCGTTGGCTGTTTCTTCTGCAGCTCGGAAAGCGGTAGATACGGCACAACGCCGCCGCTCTTCTTGTCGATGATGATCTTGTCGGTGTTGGACAGCACGTCCTGCATGGTCTCGATGAAGATGCGCTTGCGCGTGACGTCAGGCGCCTTCTCATATTCCTTCAGAACCTTCTCAAAGCGGTCCGCCTCACCCTTGGCCTCGGCGATCACCTGGTCGCGATAGCCTTGCGCATTTTGCAGGATGCGCTCGGCCTCACCGCGGGCTTCGGGAACGACGCGGTTGGCGTAGGCCTGGGCCTCATTCTGCAAGCGCTCCTGATCGGCGCGCGCCGCCTGCACGTCGCGGAAGGCGTCGATGACCTGCGCCGGCGGGTCGACCTTCTGCAATTGCACTTGGTTGATGCGGATACCGGCGCCGTAACCGTCGAGGATGCGCTGAATGAGTTGTTGCACCGAGGTTTCCGTCTTGGCGCGGGCGGCGGTGAGGATCGGCTCGATGTCGCTTTGGCCGACGATCTCGCGCATGGCGCTCTCGGCCACGTCCTTCACCGTACCTTCGGGGTTTTGAATGTTGAACAGGTAGTCCGGCGCATTGCTGATCTGCCAGAACACGACGAAGTCGATGTCGACGATGTTCTCGTCGCCGGTGAGCATCAGGCTCTCCTCAGGCACGTCGCGAACGGTGCTCGTAGAATCGCGAACGTCGGAAGAACCGCGCATGCCGATCTCGATGCGGTTAATGCGCGTGACCTTCGGCAACTCCACCACCTCAATGGGGTAAGGCAGGCGGAAGTTCAGACCGGGCGGAAGCTGGCGCTCATAGGCGCCGAATCTCAGCACGATGCCGAGCTCGTCAGGATTGACCCGCACGGTGAAGCCGAAAAAGCCGATTACGGCGATGAGCACGACCGCGATCAGGATGCCGATCGGGCCACCCATGCGGCCGCCGGGCATCGCCTGGCGGAGCCGGTCCTGGCTCCGGCGCAAAATCTCTTCTAGATCAGGCTGCTGGCCGGGACCGCTCGGCCGGGGGCCCCATGGCCCGCCATTGCCGCCGCCTTTCCAACCGCCGCCGCCTCCGCTCTGATTGCTCCAAGGCATGTAAATGTCGTCCTGATGTCTAGAGGGGGTTTCGCAAGGAACCGCCTTCGCGATGTGCTGCTAGCAGGGAACTAGCAACACCAAAATGGCGGTCCTGCGACAAGGATCCTGGGGGTTATAGGCTAGTCACCAAGGCCACGCAATGAGGGCCCCTTCAGCATGACGGCCTCGTCATACGCTCGAGAACCACGAAGCTGAAGGCGTGGTCGTCCCTCGGACCGGCTTCGTGAGGCTCCCGGAAGACCTCGCGCCATTGGTTCGTATCGAGGTCCGGGAACCAGGTATCGGCGTGCGGCGCCGCATGAACCTCGGTGAGATAGATGCGACCCACTTGCGGCAAGACCTCGCGGAATACGTCCTCACCGCCGATGATCATGATCTCGTCGCCGCCGGCTTTCGCTGCTGCCTTGCGCGCGACGTCGAGAGCCTCCTCGAGATTGTAGGCCATAATGGCTCCGGAGGGTTCGAAGGCGGGGTTGCGCGTAAGCACGATGTTGAGACGGCCGTCGAGCACGCGGGGCAGCGACTTGAACGTGCGCCGCCCCATGATCACGGGCTTGCCCATGGTGATCTTGCGGAAATAGCGCATGTCGCTGTGCAAGCGCCACGGCAAGTCCCCGCCATGGCCGATGGCGCGGTTCTCGCCCATGGCCACGACCAGCGCGATGACGGGCTCTTGCGGTTGCCCCTGTTCGCTCACACCGCGACCTCGGCGCGGATCGCCGGGTGCGGGTCATAGCCCACGAGCTTGAAGTCCTCATAGGCGAAATCGAAGAGCGAAGTGACCTCCGGATTGATCTCCATGCGCGGCAGCGCCCGGGGCTGGCGCGACAACTGCTCGTCCGCCTGCTCGATGTGGTTGAGATAGAGGTGCACGTCGCCGAAGGTATGGACGAACTCGCCCAGGCTCGAGGCCGGTCACCTGCGCGACCATCATCGTAAGAAGCGAATAGGACGCGATGTTGAAGGGCACGCCGAGAAACACGTCGGCAGAGCGCTGATAGAGCTGACAGGAGAGCCGCCCCTCCCCCACATAGAACTGGAACAGGCAGTGGCAGGGCGGCAGCGCCATCTTGGGGATCTCGCCCACATTCCACGCACTGACGATGAGGCGGCGCGAATCGGGATCGCGCTTGATCGCCTCGACCACGCTCGTGATCTGATCAATCGCCTCGCCGCCGGCTGTTGGCCAGGCGCGCCATTGACGGCCGTAGACGGGACCGAGATCGCCGTCGGCATCGGCCCATTCGTCCCAGATGGTCACGCCGTGCTCGTTGAGGTAGCGCACATTGGTCGAGCCTTGGAGGAACCAGAGAAGCTCGTGGATGATCGACTTCACGTGCAGCTTCTTGGTGGTGACCAGCGGGAAGCCCTCACGCAAATCGAAGCGCATCTGCGCGCCGAACAGGCTCAAAGCGCCGGTGCCGGTGCGGTCGTCCTTGCGGAGCCCGTCTTTGCGGATACGGGCAAGAAGATCGAGATATTGGCGCAAACGGTGTCTTTCCCTATGATCCGGGGAACTCCCGGCCGGGCTCTGCCCGGCCTCTTAGTCGATAGACCTAGAGGATGGAGCATTCAATGCGTCTCACCCCAGTTGTCCTCGGTGTTGTGATTGGCTTCGCCGCCACGCCTGCCCTCGCCCGCTTTGTGGATATCGAAGACGTGCGCGCCATGGCCTTCGACCGCGGCATCGTCAGGCTCGAAGAGATCGAGCTCAAGAGAAAGAAAGGCATCTGGAAGGTCGAGGGCGAGGACGCCCGCGGCCGTGAGATCGAGATGAAGGTCGACGCCTATACCGGCCGCATCATCAAGATGGAGCGCGATTAGCACCGCTTTTCGGGTGGCGCCTTTGCACGCCTGATTCGCCAGCTCTCGCCTGGGGGTTATTGAACTATCAATCTTTTTTTTGCCTCCGGGGAGGCTTATATAGAGTCTGCTGGTGCAAGCCAGCTATGGCGATAAACGGGCGACGTAATAAGCCATTCGGACCCGGGGGCGGTACCCGGCGCCTCCACCAGGTTTCAGTCCGTGACTTTCGAGTTTCGATCGGATCTGGGCTTTGGACTGAAACGTGGCGGGGGCGAAATAGGCTCGACGAGGGTGTAAAGGTCGTACTTTCGCTCGGCATGGTATCCGCCGTTATCGGGCCAAACCATATAGTTGCCAACGACAACTATGCGGAGGCACGTCTCGCTGCGTAGTCAGCGCGATAGCCTAAAGTTCAAGTCCTAACCTCCTCGCAGGGGTTAGGCGCGGTTTCGGAGGGCACCGGGCAACAGAAGCCCTCCACTTTCGATGACGGGGTACTGCCTCACGTCATGGCAGAAGACGAAATCAGATACGACCTTCTCACGCAGAATGCCCTGCGCGGCGTGGTCCATGATGTCCTCACCCAGGTGCAGAGCACGGGCCTGCCTGGCGAGCATCACCTTTACATCGCCTTCGATACGGGCGCCGAAGGCGTCTCCATCTCCAAGCGCCTGAAAGAGCAGTATCCGGAGGAGATGACCGTCGTCCTCCAGTACCAGTTCTGGGACCTCATCGTGACGAACGAGCGCTTCGAGGTGAAGCTGTCCTTCTCCAACGTGCCCGAGAGGCTCGTGGTGCCTTTCAGCGCGGTGAAGGCGTTCTACGATCCGTCGGCCCAGTTCGGCCTGCAATTCGGTAAGCCCGGCGCGGCCAACGACTCGGCGCGCCAGCACATGGCCTCTGCGATGCCCGATCTCGTCGAGACGGAGGAGGCGCGGAGCGCGGCGGAGCCGGCCCCGGAAGAGGCAGGCGAGGCCCCGAGCGGCGAGGTCGTCATGTCGCGGCCGCCGGCAGAGGTCGTGCAGCTCGACCGTTTCCGCAAGAAGTAGCGAATAGCACTCAAGCCGCGGGCGCCGGCGCGCGCGCCATGCGCGGCTCGTTGGACTGCGTGAGCGGTACGTTCATCTCGACATAGAGACCGACGGGCCGGAAATCGACCTTGGTCTCGCCGCCGAGATTGTGGCGGATGCCCCTGTCGATGAGCTGCATACCGAAGCCGGTTGAGCGCTTTGGCGCCGCGACCGGTACGCCCCTCTCCTCCCAGACAAGAAGCAGGCGGTTGCCGCGTGCCGTCTTCCAGCTCACCCCGAGCTGGCCGATGTTCTGGGACAGCGCCCCGTATTTCACGGCGTTGGTGGCAAGCTCGTGCAGGGTCATGGCGAGGATCGAGGTGCATTGGGGCGGCAGGAGCACGTCCGGTCCCTTGATGACGATTTTCGGTCCGCCCTCGCGGCGATAGGGGTCGAGCTCACGCTCGACCATGGCTTTCAGGCTGGCGCCCGACCATTGGGACTCGAGCAGAAGGTCATGGGCCCGGTGCAAGGCTTGCAGGCGCTCGGCGAGGGTCTGCGCCATGATTTGCGCTGGCTTGGTAGTCGCCTGACGGAGGCTCGCCTGCACCAGCGACTGGACGATGGCGAGTGCGTTCTTGACGCGATGATTGAGCTCGCCGACGAGCATGGTCTGGCGCTGCGCGGTCCGCCTGCGCTCGGTGACATCGCGGAATACGAGCACAGCGCCGGCAAGCGAGCCGTCGGAACCGATGATCGGCGCGCCTGAGTGCTCCACGGGCAGTTCCTTGTCGTCGCGGGTGATGAGGAGTGCGCCGGATTCGAGGCGCGTCACCTCGCGCTCGCGCAACGCCTTTAGCGCCGGATCATCGACAGATTTGCGCGTCGCCTCGTCAATGACGCGGAACACTTCCCAGATAGGGCGCCCCCTCGCCTCCGCCGCCGACCAGCCGGTCAGCTGCTCGGCGACCTTGTTGAGAAGCAATACGCTGCCGTTCGGGTCGGTGGCGATCACGCCGTCGCCGATCGAGCCGAGCGTGGTCGACAGCCACTCGCGCTGGCCGCGGAGCTCCATAAGAGCTGCGTTGCGGTCGTAATCAGCGCGCCGCACCGCGCCGATCGTGGTCCAGGCGAACACGGCGAGCACGATGATGCTCGCCACGGAGAAGATCGCGAGCGTTGCCGCGCTGTCGTAGAAGCTCTGCACCTCGGCTTGGCGCGCGAACCAACCGATCACCAAGGGCAGCACGAGGATGCCAGGCAGAAGCCGGCGCAGCATCTCTCCTGCCGGAGACCGTTCCACGATCGCGGCGGCAATGCCGCGCTCGGGCGACGCGGCAAGGAGCCCCACGGCCAGAAGCGCCGCGCTCAACGCGCCGTAGACCGACATGGCTGTGAATGGGAAGGGGTAATAATGGGTGGCGACGCCATAGGCTTGGCCGGCGAGCACGATCAAGACCTGCGCCAGCATGAGCAGGGCGATGAATTGGCTGAAGGCGGACATTGCCTTGCCGCGCTTGGCGTAGATCAGCGCGAGGCCGAACAGGACGAGTGACCCGGTGACGCCGAGAGCCGCGTGGACGGATTGTCCGCCAGAGTCGGAACCAGGCGCAATCGCCTCGGCCGAGAGCAGCAGCTGACCGAGGCCGAGATCGATGCCCATCAGCTCCTGAGCGAAAACCAAAAGACCTGCAGCGACGAGGACAAAGCCGATCACCCGGGCCAGCACACGGAGCCGCCGGAAGGTGAAGCACAAGAGCCCCAGCCCAGCGGCGATGATCCCAAGGGCCGCATTCGGCGTCATGCCGGCAAGGCTCGGGAGCGCGTCGTCCAGCCCTGGAATGATGTGCAGCCACATGGCCAGCACGATCTCGCCAATAACGCAGACGAGCACCGCGGCAAGGCGCGCGAAGGCGACAGACAGGCCCGCCCCGCGCGGTTCCGGCAGCGCCATTGATGCGGAGGTCTCCGTCACTCGCCGTCCTCGCCCCCCGTCCCGGAAACCCCTGAGGGAAGCGCCCTGGGCGCTCCACGGTAGAAGGCCGATAGAAATATCTTCACAACGAGCCCGGTTCTCCCACCCTTATGCGCGATGTTATAGCCTAGGCCCCAAACACCCGATAGCCGTTCGGCGGAAGCCCTAGGATCTACAGGCCGCTTGGACGCGATGACTACCAAAAAGGGAATTACAGACATGCCTCTAGCCGACGGCCCCCAGTCTTCCGCTTCAACCCGCACTGAAACCGATGCCTTCGGACCGATCGAGGTCCTGGCCGACCGCTATTGGGGCGCGCAAACCGAGCGGTCCCGGCAGAACTTCAAGATCGGCGACGAGCGGATGCCGAAGCCGCTGATCCGCGCCATGGCGCTCGTGAAGAAGGCTGCGGCGCTGACCAATCTCGAGCTCGGGCGCCTCGATAAGGACCTCGCGGAAGCGATCGCCACGGCGGCAGACGAGATCGTGGACGGCAAGCTCGACGGTCATTTTCCCCTGGTGGTTTGGCAGACTGGCTCTGGCACCCAGACCAATATGAACCTCAACGAGGTGATCGCAAACCGCGCCAGCGAACTCTTGGGCGGCGTGCTCGGCACCAAGAAGCCGGTTCATCCCAACGACCACGTCAATCTCGGCCAATCCTCCAACGATACCTTTCCCACGGCCATGCATGTCGCCGCCGCCGAAGAAATCGCCTATCGGCTCAATCCGGCGCTGTCCCGCCTTTATCAGGCGCTGAAGGACAAGGCTGAGGCGTTCCAGGACATACTGAAAATCGGACGCACCCATATGCAGGACGCCACGCCACTCACCCTGGGCCAAGAATTCGGCGGCTATGCGGCGCAGATCGACCACGGTATCGAACGGGTAAAGATGTCGCTTCCCGGGCTTTACGAGCTTGCCCAAGGCGGCACGGCGGTGGGAACCGGCCTCAATACTCATCCACTATTTGCCGAGACCTTCGCGGCGAAGATCGCGGAGCTGACGAAGCTTCCGTTCGTCAGCGCCGAGAACAAATTCGAGGCGCTGGCTGGCCACGACGCCTTCGTGTTCACCCACGGCGCGCTCAACACGGTGGCCACCTCGATGTTCAAGATCGCCAACGACATCCGGCTGCTGGGGTCGGGCCCCCGCTCGGGCTTCGGCGAGCTTCTCTTGCCGGAGAACGAGCCGGGCTCGTCGATCATGCCCGGCAAGGTGAACCCGACCCAATGCGAGGCGGTGACCATGGTCTGCGCGCAAGTGATGGGAAACCAGACGACGGTGAGTTTCGCCGGCAGCCAAGGCCATCTGGAGCTCAACGTATTCAAGCCGGTGCTCGCCTACGCCATGTTGCAGTCGATCCGGCTCCTGGGCGACGTCGCCGACAGCTTCACCAGGAACTGCATCGTGGGCATCGAGGCCAATCGCGAGCGCATCAAGGAGCACATGGAGCGCTCGCTGATGCTGGTCACGGCACTCACCCCGCATATCGGCTACGACAAGGCGAGCGAGATCGCAAAACATGCGCATAAGCGCGGCAGCACGCTGCGCGAGGAAGCGGCACGGCTCGGTCATGTCAGCGAAGAGGACTTCGACCGCCTGGTGAAGCCGGAGGACATGGTCGCACCCAAGACGTGACGCGCTTTCGCCCATGACCAAGGCCCGCAACAAGCGCTCCCTCACCATCGCCCGGCACCGCACGAGCGTGTCGCTCGAAGAGCCGTTCTGGACGGCGCTCGCCGACATCGCGAAGGCGCAAGGTAAGTCGATCGCTGGACTCGTCAGCGAGATCGACAAGAGGCGCAGCGAGGGGGCAGACGAGGCAAGCCTGTCCGCTGCCATTCGCCTTTACGTGCTGGAGCGGGCGAAGCGCGACGCGCTTTAGAAGCCGCCGCCGAAAATGCTGTAGTTCTTCTTCCAGTCGTCCGGCCTCGCCTTCCGGCGGCGATGCCGCCGCGGCGCCGGCGCAGGCGCTTCGGCAGCCTCGGGCGCGGCATCGGCCGCGGGCGCGGTGTCGGCCGCATCCGGGTCGGCCGAGATGATGTCGGCGATCGGATCGGTCGCCGTGCCGTCAGGCGCGATCTGGGGCTCGTTCGGGATCAGGGCACTGGGAACGGCAGACGCCGTGGCGTTGGCCTCGGCTGACGCTTTTGCTTTTGCCGCTGCAGCTGCTTTCGCTTCTGCTGCAGCTTTCGCTTCGGCCGCAGCTCTCTGTTGTGCGGCTTTCGCGGCGGCGGCTTTGGCCTCGGCTTCAATCATCTCTTTTTCTCTTTTTTTTTTTTTCTCTTTTTTCTTCTTTTTTATCTACATTTCTCTCATCTTTTTTCACACTTCTCTTATCCTTTCCTCATACCATTCTTCTTTACTTACTCTTATCCAGCTAAGCGCCACGCACTTTGAAACCGCCGCCGAAAATGCTGTAGTTCTTCTTCCAGTCGTCCGGCCTCGCCTTCCAGTCAGCGATGCCGCCGCGGCGCCGGCGCAGGCACTTCGGCAGCCTCGGTCGCGGCTTCGGCCTCGGGCGCGGTGTCGGCCGCGTCCGGCTCGGCCGGATGATGTCGGCGATCGGATCGTCGCCGTGCCGTCAGGCGCGATCTGGCTCGTTCGGGATCGGGCACTGGGAACGGCAGACGCCGTGGCGTTGGCCTCGGCTGACGCTTTTGCTTTTGCCGCTGCGCTGCTTCCGCCTTTCGGCTTCGGCCGCAGCTCTCTCTTGTGCGGCTTTCGCGGCGGCGGCTTTGGCCTCGGCTTCAATCCGTTCCTGGGCGGCCCGCTCCGCCGCGGCCTTGGCTTCGGCGGCAGCCCGTGCCTGTGCGGCTTTTTCGGCAGCCGCCTTCGCCGCCGCCGCAGCCTCGGCCTCTTGGGCTGCCCGCGCCTCGGCCGCGGCCTTCTCCTTCGCCGCCTGCTCGGCGGCGGCCTTGGCTTCCGCCTCGATCTTCTCTTGGGCCGCGCGCTCTGCGGCAGCCTTCGCCTCGGCAGCAGCGCGCTCTTGCGCTGCTTTCTTCGCCGCCGCCAGCGCTTCCGCTGCGGCCTTCTTCTCGGCGGCGGCCTTCGCTTCAGCTGCGGCTTGGGCCTCGGCTGCAGCTTTCGCCTCGGCAGCCGCCTTGGCTTGCGCCGCAGCCTTGGCCTCGGCAGCGGCCTTTGCCTCGGCAGCAGCTTTGGCTTCGGCTTCCGCCTTTTCGCGCGCGGCGCGCGCCGCTTCGGCCTCGGCGGCCGCTTTCTCGGCCGCGGCCTTCTCCTTTGCCGCGCGCTCGGCTTCCGCAGCAGCTGCGGCCTTCGCCGCGGCATCACCGAGCGGCGGGACATTCCGGCCCGTCAGATCGAGCGTCTCGAGACGCTCCACGTCCTCCTGCATGCGCCGGATGGTGAGATAGCTTTCGATGGCGGCCGTATCGACGGACGGCGAGATCTCACCCGCATGGTCGAGCGGCCCCGCGAACACCACGCTCACGGGCGGCACGTCTTTGCTTCCCGGCCCGGTGAGGCGCATCTTCCACTCGCTGTCGAGCCTGAGGCTCGCAAGCTCCACATAGGCGTTGACGGTCGTCGCGGCGTCGGATGCGACCAGGGCTGTCGGCGTCAGCCGCAAGGTGCCGTTCTTCACGTCGAAGGCGAAGGTCGCGGGCGCGTATTTGTAGATGCCCTTGGTGAGCGTCTCGCGCACGGTGCGGGCATCGGCGGCGATCTCTTCCTTAGTGGCTTTGATCTTGGTGTTGGCGGCCGTCGCGGCGACGCGGCGAAGAGGCCCGGGGTTCAGCGCGAGAAGCATGCCCGGGCCGAGCTCAAGCGTCCCCTTCCCGCCCAAGCCGGCGACGATGCCCGGCGGGCTCAAACCTTCCCCTTGCACGGTGAAGCCAAGATCGAAGGGCCCCTTGGCCAGGATCGTCCCGGCGACAGCCTTCGACAGGGTCTCGAGCTTACCGCCTTTGAGGTCGACCTTGGCGTTCAGCGCCGCACCGTTGCCGCGCGGCGACAGCGCGCCGGAGGCGGCGAAGGCGCCACCGAACAAATCGCCCTTGAGATCGGTAGATGGTCAGCCCGTCGTGGTCGACCCGCGCGTTGAGCGTGGCGTCGGCGACCTGGAAGGGTGCGCCGAGGGACAGTGTCTTGGCGTTTAGCGAAACGTCGCCTTCCGCGTTCTCGATGGTGTCGAGGGCGAAGCCCCGCGCGGGCCAGACCTTGGCAGCATTATCACCGACCGACCCGAGCAACTCCTCTGTGGATGCCGTGCGCTCCCACGCCACCAACGGCCCAAGGACAGCAGGCAGGGACACATAGTCGGCGTCGGCAGTGACCTTGAAGCGCGTCTTGCCGCCGCCGGACTCGAAATGAGCGTTTCCGGTGACCTCGTTCCCGGCCACCTCGGCCTTGACGGCATCGAGATCGATGGTGCCGCCCTGCTTGACGACATTGGCACTGAGACGCAGAGGCACGCCGTCTGCGCTCGGCGGTGCATCGAAGCCGAATAGCGGCAGGGCGAGGCTCGCATCCTCCGTGGCGACGGAGCCATGGCCGCTCAGCGCGATCCCCTTCTCCTGGAGCGCGCCCTGCCCCTCGAAGGCAAGCCGCATGGCCGCGGTCTCGAGCGCGGCGCGCCCTGTGAGCTTCGTGCGCGGCACGCCGGTGAGCCTCACCGACAGCGTACCTTGCGCACCGGCTGCGGCGGCGAGCTTGTCTTGCGGCAGGTCGGGGAACAGCAGCACCAACAGCGCCTGCGGCCGCTCGCCGGTGACGCTGCCGCCCACATTGATTTCCGCCTCGGCCAGCTTCGCCGGCTCGCCTTTGGCGCGCGCGA
Source organism: uncultured Alphaproteobacteria bacterium (assembly GCA_963727165.1). GTDB lineage: Bacteria > Pseudomonadota > Alphaproteobacteria > Rhizobiales > Methyloligellaceae > Methyloceanibacter. The sequence goes on along the minus strand of CAVSFJ010000002.1, from coordinate 192,673 downwards.
CGACGGCAATGTCCGAGCCGCCGACTTGGCCGCTCAGTTCAAGCGAGGCCTTGGTGGCGTCGCCCTCGGGGCCGGCGACGAGTCCGGCGCGAAGGTCGAGCGGCGCAAGTGCGGATAGATGTTTCGACTTGGCAACGTTCTGAGGCAGGCCGAACAGCTCGGACACGACGCGCAGACTTTCGGTGGTCTCCGCTTGGAGCGTGAGGTCGACGCGGCCCGAAGGCGCCTCCGCAAGGTTGGCAATACGGCCCTTGCCGGAGAGCGTGATGGCGCCGGGCGCGGCGAAATCGAGCGCTTTGATATCGAGCGCGCCATCGGTCAGCGCGAGCTCTGCATCGAGCTTGCCCGGCGGAATGTCGGGCAGAAGAAGCTCGCCGACTTTCAGGCTCGCACGAACATCGTCGTCGCGCAGCTGTTGGATCAGGTTCGTGTCTGCGCCCTTCTGCTCGGGGGCAGCCGCCGTGCTCCCGCCTGCGGCGAACCAAGAGCGCCAGATCGGGCCGTCTCCCAGCATCTCGCGCAAGTCGAGGCGATCGCTATCGAGGCTCACCTCGATCAAGTTCTTCTTGCCGCCTTGATAACGGAGACGGCCGCTGAACTTGGTGTCGCTCAGTTCGCCTTGCGCATCGGCGAGCTTGAGTTCTCCGTCGCCAATGGTGGCAAAGGCCGAAAGCGAGAAATCGCCGACGGATTGCCCCGTCATGTCGCGGTCGCCCGCCGCCCAGCGTGTCAGCGCCCGCAAACCGGAGCCTTCGATCTCGATGGGTCCGGTGAACAGCGGCCCCATGGCGCCATGCTGCAGGCGGCCGGATACGGAGACCCGGTTCCCGCCTGGAAGTACGGCCTTCAGCCGCTCCACGGTCACGCCGCCGTCGCGGCTGGCGAGTTCCATATCGAGCCCGCCAAGCAGATCGCCACCGAGACCCGCCTGCTCGATGTCGAGAGCGAGCGTGCCGTCGCCGACGGATGCGGCTTCGTCGAGCACCCAGCCGGCAAACATGTACAACACGGCGGCCGGCGACGGCTTCTTGGCGTCGCTGGGCGCGCCAAATAGCGCATCGAGATCGATCCACCGGGCGGAGAGCCGGGCGTCGGCCCTGGACGGCTCGCCGAAGTCGAGCACGAGGCTACCCTTGAGGATCTGCGGACGCCCATCGGCGTGGATGGTGAGATCGAAGTCAGGCAACTCGGCGCGGTCCGGGGCTGCCTTGAGCTTTCCTTTCAGCTCAACAAACGAGGCGGTATCTATCGGCCCGCTCGGCCCCTCGTTTGCGGGCAATGTCTCTGCAGCCGGCTGTGCTTCCGGCTCGGTCTCAGGCGCTGCTGGAGTGGCCGCGGCCACGTTCCTCACGCGCATCAGGATGGTGCCGTCATAGGTCGGCCGGCCGCCGAGACCCGTGACGTTGCCGTCGATCTGATAGGACGTGTTGCGGTCGGGATCGCGCAACGCAGCCTTGAGGCGGAATTGTCCGGCAGCGCCCATGACGCCTGTGGAGAAGCGCAAGTTCTGGCGCCGGCCTTCGAAATCGTATTCGGCGGTGACCTTGTAAGGGCCCGACAATGACGCCGCGCTCGCCTCGCCGTCGATATTGCCGAAAACAAACTTGCGGACGCCGTCCTTGGTGATCTCGATCGTGCCACGAACCACGCGGACCGCGTCGAGAAGCACGTTCTTGGGCGCAAACGGCACGGCGACGCCAGGCCGGCCCACATCGCCCCAATTGCCGGTGCCGTCGGCGTTGAGCGCAAGACGCAAGACTGGATCGACGATGGTAAGCTGGTGCGCCTCGACGGTGCCGGAGAACAGCGCCCCGATATTGAGCCGCGCTTCGAGCGACTTCGCCTCGAGAAATGGCTTCTCGAGGCTGCCGTCCGCATTGGCCACCTTCACATCGTCGAATTTCAGCTCAGGCGACGGCAGCACGACGAGATGGACCTCGCCGTCGACCTTCACCTTGCGGCCAAGCAGCTTCGTGGCCTGCTCTTCGAAGGCCGGGCGATAGTCATTCCAGTCGATGAAGAGCGGCGCGGCAAAGAGCGCGCTCAAGACCAGAATGAACAACGCCGTCAGTGTGAGCAGAAGCGAGTTCACCGATGTCTCTACCTAGGGCCTGGACACGGTCGCATTATCCCCCGGCAACGCGACAAGGATGCGAGCAGTCCAGGCGTCCCGACGCACCGTCATGGTATTGCAAAAATCTTACCAGGATTGAGGATATTCAACGGATCGAGCGCCTTTTTTATGGCAATCATCACATCGACACCTAGCCCATGCTCGGCCGCCAGGTAGTTGATCTTGCCCTGGCCGACGCCGTGCTCGCCAGTGCAGGTTCCCTCGAATTTCAGGGCCCGTTCGACCAGGCGGTCGAGGAATTGCTGGACCCGGCCGCGTTCCTCGGCATCGTCCGGGTCGATGACGGGCATGACATGGAAATTGCCGTCCCCCACATGGCCCACGATCGGCGCCACCAGGCCTAAGCGCTCGATATCCTGCTTCGTCTCGGTGACACAGGCCGCAAGGGCCGAGATCGGCACGCAGACATCCGTGGCGATGAGGACGGTCCCGGGCCTTAAGCCCCGCGCCGCCCAATAAGCGTCGTGCCGGGCCTGCCAGAGCTTGCTGCGGTCCTCCGGGCGGGCGGCCCAGTGAAGCTCCCCTCCCCCTTCAGCCTGCGCAATTTCTGCGAATGTCTCCACCTGCTCGCGGGTCCCGGCTTCGGTGCCGTGAAATTCGAGGAACAGAGTCGGCTGTTCGGGCAGGGTAAGATGCGAAAAGGCATTGCAGGCGCGGATCTGCACCTCGTCGAGAAGCTCGATGCGAGCCAGCGGCAGGCCCATTTGGAGTGCCGTGATGGTGGCGTTGCAAGCGCCTTCCAAGGTGCCGAACTCGCAGACGCCCGAGAGGATCGTCTCGGGGATGCCGTAAAGCTTCAGCGTGAGCGAGGTGATGATGCCGAGCGTGCCCTCGGAGCCGACAAGAAGGCGCGTAAGATCGTAGCCGGCGGACGACTTCCGTGCCCTGCCGCCGGTGGTGATGATCCTGCCGTCGGCAAGCACCGCGGTGAGGCCAAGCACGAGGTCGCGCATGGTGCCGTAGCGCACGGCATTGGTGCCCGATGCCCGGGTCGCCGCCATGCCACCGAGGCTCGCGTCGGCCCCGGGGTCCACGGGAAAGAACAAGCCGGAACTCCGCAAATAGTCGTTAAGAGCTTTGCGGGTGACGCCGGGCTGCACGATGCAGTCGAGATCCGCCTCGTGTACGGCGAGCACGTTGTCCATGCGGGAGAGATCGAGTGACAGGCCGCCGCGCGGCGCGTTGAGGTGGCCTTCGAGTGACGTTCCCGTGCCGAACGGGATCACCGGTACGCGCGCCGCAGCACACGCCTTGACGACGTCGGAGACCTCTTCGGTGGTCTCGGCGAACAGAACGGCCTCGGGGGCTTGCACCTTGAGCCAGGTCAGCGTGTTGGCGTGCTGCTCGCGCAGCGCCTGGCTCCGCGACAAGCGGTCGCCGAAGCGCGCCGCGAGTGCGGTGAAGAGCGCTTCCTTGGCCTCTTCGCCCGGGCGCGTTTCCGCTTCTGCCATGAGTGTGGTCATGGCTCTCATTCTATAGGCGCTTCGTTGCGAAAATTAGAGGACTTTTCCCGGGATCAGACCTGCGCGACCCCGATTACCGCGGCGTAGTGGCAACTCGCCGCCGTCAGCACAAAGCCGTGCCAAATGGCGTTCTGGTAAGGCAGCCGGTTCCACAGATGGAAGACGACGCCGATCGTGTAGAGGACACCGCCGAGCATGAGCAGTATCAGCACCCCACCGGGAAGCGCCGAGCGCAGAGGCTCCCACGCGGCGAGCACGGCCCAGCCCTGCACCAGGTAGAGCGCCGTGGACAGGCCATCGAGGAAGCGCGGCAGGAACAGTTTGATGGCGATGCCGATGATCGCCATGGTCCACACCACGGCCAGCAGACCGAGTCCCCACGCGTTGTTCATCTTGAGGAGCACGAACGGCGTGTAGGTGCCGGCAATCATGAGGAAGATCGCCGCGTGATCGAACCGCCGCATGACTTCTTTCACGCGCGGCCGGGTCACAAGGTGGTAGCCGGCCGAGCAGCCGAAGGTCGCCACAAGCGCGAGTCCATAGATGGTGAGGCCCGCGACCATGACGGCGGTGTCGGCCCTGATGCCGATGACGAGAAGCGCGATCATGGCCGCAATGCTCGCGGCGATACCAATGGCATGAATGGTGCCGTCGGCCACCCGCTCGCCGAGCGTGTATTGCGGAAATGCGAAGCGACTCACGTTGCTCATCCTTGCGGCTGAAACGATTCAGCCAGCCGTGATTCAGCTTATCAAGGGATGTGGCCGTCGTGAGGCGCGGAATTTCGCATGCGCGTCATCGCCCGAATCCCTTGAGACTCACCCAAGAGATCTGGCGATGACGGCGTTATGATGAAAGATGACGGGGCTAGTTGCCGCAGGCGATTGCGCCAGCGGTGCAGACATACGGCACCACGACGCCCTCCCAGCACTGCGCATAGGTCTTAGAGGTCACGACGTCGGGCTTGAGCAGCATGTCAGGCGTGACGACGGGACGGACCATCTTCCAGAACGGATCCGGCTTCACCTTCCTGGGACGCAGGGTCACATATTTCCAACCGCGCTGCGCCTTGATCTGGTTCGCGGTGTCGATCGCGTTCTGGTAGGCAGCCCGCGCAGCGTTGGCCTTAGAATCCGCGCTGTTCGTGGCCTTGATCACTTGGCAGCCCGCCGCAGCCGGCTCCAGTCCGCCAAGAAAGAGCGCAGCAGCGCCAAGCAACGCAAGTCCCGCTTTCGAAACCCGAAGCATCCCGTCCTCCAAGCTTATGGTTAACCCTCAGCGATGCTTCCTTTGCCATCCTGCGCGCAGGCCCGCAAGCCTTCAACGGACAATTGCGCGTGAATTTCCCGTGGCAGGTGGCCGCAAGGGAACACTCCTGGATGACGCGGCCCGCGAAGGCGGCTGAATTTGCCGTCACCCGCCCCTATATCGCTCTCGCGCCCATCCCTCACGCCAGGGATGTCCTGCGGCGTTTGGCTCAACAGTCTTGTTTGGAAACCGGGGCCCGCGCTTCCTTCCGCCGGGCCAGCGGGTGCTATAGTTCTGCTTCATGGCTAAGATTCGCGCAAACGCAGCCGAAACCCTCCCCCCGGAGGACGCCGAGGCCGACGACACGGCGCCGCTGCCCTTGTCGCAGCGCGCGATGCGCCGGCGCCCGACCGAGTATCTCGACGCGCTCAACCCGGAACAGCGGGAGGCGGTGGAGACGCTGGATGGGCCGCTGCTCGTGCTGGCCGGCGCCGGCACCGGCAAGACGCGCGTGCTCACCACCCGCATCGCCCATATCTTGAACCAAGGCCGGGCCCGGCCGGGACAGATCCTCGCCGTCACCTTCACCAACAAGGCGGCGCGTGAAATGAAGGCGCGGGTCAGCGGCCTGATTGGCGGCGTGGTGGAAGGCATGCCGTGGCTCGGCACGTTCCACGCCATCGGCGTGAAGATCCTGCGCCGCCATGCAGAGCTTGTGGACCTGAAGCCGTCCTTCACGGTGCTCGACACCGACGACCAGATCAGACTCATCAAGCAACTGCTGCAAGCGGAGAACGTCGACGAGAAGCGCTGGCCGGCGCGGTTACTCGCCGCCATGATCGACGGCTGGAAAAACCGGGGGCTCGTGCCGAAGCGCGTGCCCGACGGCGAAAGCTTCGCCTTCGCCAACGGCAAAGCGCGCGACCTCTACGCAGCTTATCAGCGCCGCCTGAAAGAGCTGAACGCCGCCGACTTCGGCGACCTTCTGCTGGAGAACCTGCGCCTGTTCCAGGAGCATCCGGACGTGCTGGAAAAGTACCAGCAGCGCTTTCTCTACATGCTGGTGGACGAGTACCAGGACTCGAACGTCGCCCAATATCTGTGGCTGCGTCTCTTGGCACAGGGCACCAACAATATTTGCTGCGTCGGCGACGACGACCAGTCGATCTACGGCTGGCGCGGCGCCGAGGTGGACAACATCCTGCGCTTCGAGACCGACTTCCCGGGCGCCAAGATCATCCGCCTGGAACGCAACTACCGCTCGACCGGCCACATCCTTGGCGCGGCGTCGGGGCTCATCGCCCACAATCAGGGGCGGCTCGGCAAGACCCTGCACACCACCGACGACGACGGCGAGAAGGTCGTGGTCGAAGGCTGCTGGGACGACGAGGAAGAGGCGCGCGTCATCGGCGAGGATATCGAGCAGCTTCAGCGCCAGGGGCACACGCTGAACGAAATCGCCATTCTGGTGCGGGCCAGCTTCCAGATGCGCGCCTTCGAAGACCGCTTCATCACGCTCGGGCTCGACTATCGCGTGATCGGCGGCCCGCGCTTCTACGAGCGCCAGGAGATCCGCGACGCCACGGCCTATTTCGAGGTGACTCTGAACCCGGCCAACGATCTCAAGTTCGAGCGCATCGTCAATGTGCCGCGGCGCGGCTTGGGCGAAGCGACGCTGAAATCGCTGCATCAGCTGGCGCGCGCCAACGGCGTGCCCTTGACGCAAGCGGCGCGGCTCATCGTCGAGACCGAGGAGCTCAAACCGAAGCCGCGCAAAGCGCTCGCCGACCTCATCGCCGCATTCGACCGCTGGCGGTCGCTGATCGACACCATGCGTCACACCGAGCTTGCCGAGCTGATCTTGGATGAGTCCGGCTATACCGCCATGTGGCAGGCCGACCGCTCGCAGCAGGCGCAAGGGCGGCTGGAGAACCTGAAAGAGCTAATCCGCTTCATGGAGGAGTTCGACACGCTGGCGGGCTTCATGGAGCACGTGTCGCTGGTCATGGACGCCGCCACGGAGGAAGGCTCCGACCGGGTCAACTTGATGACATTGCACTCGGCCAAGGGGCTGGAGTTCGACACGGTATTCCTGCCCGGCTGGGACGAAGGGCTCCTCCCCCATCAGCGGAGCCTCGACGAGGCTGGCCGCTCAGGGCTCGAAGAAGAGCGGCGGCTCGCGCATGTCGGTCTCACGCGCGCGCGCAAATGGCGCCAAGATCACGTTCGCCCAGAACCGGCGCAATCACGGCATGTGGCAGACGGCCCTGCCCTCGCGCTTCATCGACGAGCTGCCGATCGACCATGTGGAGGTTGCCGAGGACAAAGGCACGCGCGGCTACGGGCCGAGCCGGTTCGACACCGCGGAGAATCTTTTCGCCTCCGGGTTCTACGAGACGCCGGGCTGGCAACGGGCGCAACGCAACCGGCCGCAAGCGGCGGCGGCACGGCGCCGCGCCGCGAGCCGCTCACCATCGAGGGCACGCTGGTCGCCGCGAGCACCGCTGAGGGTTCGGGCGTCGATATCGGCGAGCGCATCTTCCACCAGAAGTTCGGCTATGGCCGCGTGGCCTCGATCGACGGCAACAAGCTCACGGTCGATTTCGAGAAGGCCGGGCGCAAGAAGGTGGTCGACACGTTCGTCGAGCGGGTGTGACGTATCTCCCATGTGGCTCTTCGGCTACGGCTCATTGATGTGGGACGGCTGGGAGGAACGCTTCGGCTGTCTCAAGCGCATGCCGGCCGACCTCGAGGGCCACGCCCGCATCTTCAACAAGAAGTCTCTGGAGCGCTGGGGGACCCGTGAGAAGCCCGGCCTGACCCTGAATCTCGACTCGTTCGGGCGCGTGCCATGGCGTGGCCTTCGCCTTCGACGAGGCGGCGCGGTCGGAGATCGAGGACTATCTCACCCATCGCGAGACCTGCGCAGCGACAGAGGTTCCTCTCCAGCTGCCCGATGCAAGCGAGGTCGCCGCGCTCACCTATATCTATGACGGCCCGCGGCTCATCGACGAAGGCGTCTCGCTCGAGGCGCAGGCGGCGATGATCCTGGAAGCCGAAGGCCACGCCGGATCGAGCTTCGATTACATCAAGGGCGTGCGCGCGCATCTCGCAGCGCTCGGCGTGAACGATCCGGAGGTCGAGGCTCTTTGGGAGGCGGTGGAGGCGCTAAGGATTCGGTAACCACGATCTTCTCGCTGCCTTTCCAAGGCGAACAAACGGGGTACATTGGTCCCGTTCTGTTCTCAGAGGGAAATAGAGGGAGTTTTGATCATGCGTCTCGCCGTAATGGGTCTTTTCGTCGCCATCTCGTTCATCCCCTTCGCCATGCTGCAGTATCCGGAGCTGGCGGTGCAGTACGCCGCGCTGGGAAGCGCCTAATGGGGCGCCGCCAAGCGGTGTTTGGCGGACTCTTGGCGGACCGAGGGGCCTCCTCTAAGTTTCCGCGCCATGGAATCGGGGCCCCAAAACACATCGTCCACCTATCGCGTCAGCGTCGAGGCGGAACCGCCGGCAGCAGGTCGCATCGCGCGCGCGCTCGACGAGGCCGAGGAACCACAAGCGCTTTCCGTGAGCTATTTCGATCTGGGGAATGCGCGTTTCGAAGTGTCCGCGCTCTATGGAGAAGCGCCGCCAGAAGACGCGCTCATGGCCCTGATCGACAAGGCGGCGGAAGGCGACGCGGTCACGCCGCTCAGCATCGAGGAGATGGCGCCTGTCGATTGGGTGACCGTATCGCAAGGTCAACGCGGACCGGTGCGCGCCGGCCGTTTTCTCATCCATGGCAGCCATGACCGGAATAGCGTTCCCCGCAACCGATTCACCATCGAGATCGACGCGGACCAGGCCTTCGGCACGGCGCATCACGCGAGCACGCGCGGTTGCCTCCTGGCTCTCGACGCCCTGGTCAAGCGCGGCCGCCCGGACCTGGTGCTCGACCTCGGCACCGGCACCGGCATTTTGGCGATCGCCGCCGCCCGCGCCTTCGACCGGCCGGTGGTGGCGACCGATACCGACCCTGTGGCCGTCGCCATCGCCAAGGACAATGCGCGCAAGGCCGGCGTCGTGCAGCAGGTCCATGTGCTTCAGGCGGACGGCTTCGGCCATGGCGCGCTCCGCCGCCTCAAGCCGGACCTGATCTTGGCCAACATCCTGGCGCAGCCGCTCTACAACCTGGCCCCGGCCATGGCGAGATCTCTGCAACCCGGTGGGTTTGCCATCCTGTCTGGGCTGACTTGGGACCAGGCGCCGGCCCTTACGGCGCGCTATCGCAGCCAAGGCTTCGTCCTGGAAAAGCGAATCATTCTCGATGGATGGGCGACGCTGATACTAGGGCGTCGCAGCGCAAGCGTTTTGTCTGATTGATCGCGAGCAACGCTTCGGCTTACAAATCCCGCCATGTATCAGAGTTTCGATGAGGTCAGCGCCCCGGCGGCAAGCGACGACCGGGTCCAGGCATTACTGCGGGAGCTCAAGTCGCGGCGGCTTAAGGGCTTCCTCGTTCCCCATAGCGATCACCACCAAAACGAGTTCCTGCCCCCCTCGGAAGAGCGGCTGGCATGGCTCACCGGCTTCACCGGCTCGGCGGGCGTCGCCATTGTCACCGACAAGGGCTCGGCGCTGTTCGTGGACGGCCGCTACATCCTGCAAGCGCCGAAACAGGTCGACACCAGCATCTTCGAGGTGCTGCAAGTCCCCGAGGCGAAGCCGTCGAGCTGGCTCAAAGAGACGCTCGTGCGTGGCAACGCCGTAGGCTACGACCCGGCATTCCACACCATCAAGGAGATCGAGCGGCTCACCAAGACGTTGAGCGCGGCAGGCATCAAGCTGACGCCGGTGCCGGAGAACCCGATCGACAAGCTGTGGGCCGAAGGGCGGCCGAAGCCTTCCGCAGCCCCGATCGTCCCGCATCCGCTTGAATTCGCCGGCCGCGGCGCGGGCGAGAAGATCGCGCAAGTTCAGGCGAAGCTCGCAGAGAGCGAGCAGGACGCCGTCCTCCTGACCGCGCCCGATTCCATCTGCTGGCTGTTCAACATTCGCGGCGGTGACATCAAGCACACGCCCGTGGCGCTGGCCTTCGCCGTCGTGCCGGCCTCAGGCCGCCCCACCCTCTACATCGATCCGGTAAAAGTCGGCGACACTGTGCGCAATGCGTTGCGCCCTTACGTCGACATCGCCAAGCCAGAAGAGCTCGACGCGAAGCTGAAGGCGCTGGCCGCCGAAAAGGCGAAGGTCCGGCTCGATCCCGACTCCGCATCGATGCGCTTTGCGCGGATCCTCGAAGCGGACGGGGTCAAGTTCATCCCCGGCGACGATCCCTGCCACCTGCCGAAGGCGATCAAGACCAGTGCAGAGATTGCCGGGGCGCGCGCGGCGCATGTGCGCGACGCCGTGGCCATGGCGCGCTTCCTCGCCTGGATCGACGAGGTGTCGGAGTCCGGCCGCATCGACGAGGTGTCGGCGGCCATGAAGCTCGAAGATTTCCGCCGCGAGTCCGGACAGCTGAAGGATATCAGCTTCGATACGATCTCGGCGTCAGGGCCCCATGGCGCCTTCACCCACTACCGGCCGATGAACGACTCCAAGCGCGTTCTCGACAAGAACTCGCTCTATCTCATCGACTCCGGGGGCCAGTACGTGGACGGCACCACGGACATCACCCGCACGGTCGCCGTGGGCAAGCCGACAGCGGAGATGAAGCGCCATTACGGGATGGTGCTGAAGGCCCATATCGCCATCGCCACGGCGCGTTTCCCCAAAGGTACGCGCGGCCAGGACCTCGACCCTTTCGCGCGGCGCCCTCTCTGGGAGGCCGGGCTCGACTTCGATCACGGCACCGGTCACGGCGTCGGCAGCTATCTCTCGGTGCATGAGGGGCCGCAGCGTCTGTCGCGGCTCGGCACGGTGGTGCTCAAGCCCGGCATGATCCTGTCGAACGAGCCGGGCTATTACCGCGAAGGAAAATACGGCATCCGGTTGGAGAACCTGGTCCTGGTCACGCCGCCCGAGAAAATCGAAGGCGGCGAGCGGGAGATGATGGGCTTCGAGACGCTGACGCTGGTGCCGTTCGACCGCCGGCTCATCGATCCGAAGCAGCTCGAGCGTTCCGAACTCGCCTGGCTCAACGCCTATCACGCGCAAGTTCGCCGGGAGATCGAGCCCCTGCTCCTCAGCGACGACAGGCCTTGGCTGCGCCACGCCACGGCGCCGATCGGCTAGGTCACTCGACCAGCTTCAGCCACTCGTCCTCGGTGAGCACCTCAACGCCTAAGTCCTTGGCATTCTTCAGCTTCGATCCGGCACCGGGACCCGCCACCACGTAGTCCGTGTTCTTCGAGACCGAGCCCGCCACCTTGGCGCCGAGGCGTTCGGCGCGGGCCTTGGCCTCGGAGCGGGTCATGTGCTCGAGCGTGCCGGTGAACACCACGGTCTTGCCCGAGACCGGCGAGGTCTGGTCGACCGCTTCCGAGGCTCTTGGGCTGACCTCCTTCAGGCAGATCCTCGACCACCTCGACGTTGTGCGGCTCGGCGAAGAAGTCGGCGACAGCCGCCGCGACCGTCGGGCCGATACCCTCGATATTGTCGAGCTCGGCGAAGGCCTCGCCCTGCCGGTCCTCGCCCGCCGCGCGCATGGCTTTTAGGAAGTTCTCCGCCGTGCCGTAATTGCGCGCCAGCAGCCGCGCGGTGATCTCGCCCACATGGCGGATGCCCAGCGCGTAGATGAAGCGGTCGAGCTTGACGTTGCGGCGCGCCTCGATGGCCGCGAACAGATTCTGCGCCGAGAGCTCTCCCCACCCTTCCCGTTCGGCAAGCTTGGACTCCCGCTTCTTGTCGGTCTCGGCCAGCGTGAAGATGTCGGGCGGCGATTGGATGATCTCGTCGTCGTAGAGCTCCTGAATGCGCTTCTCGCCGAGCCCCTCGATGTCGAAGGCGTTGCGCGAGACGAAATGCTTAAGCCGCTCGACGCGCTGGGCCGGACAGATGAGACCGCCGGTGCAACGGCGGACCGCATCCTCCTTGCCGGTATTGGGATTGATCTCGCGCGAGGCATGGCTGCCGCAGGCCGGGCAGACATCGGGAAAGACGAATCGTTTCGCGTTCTTAGGGCGCTTGTCTTTAACCGGGCCGAGAATCTGCGGGATGACGTCGCCGGCGCGCTGCACGATGACCGTGTCGCCGATGCGCACGTCCTTCCGCGCGATCTCATCCTCGTTGTGGAGGGTCGCGTTCTGCACCACGACGCCGCCGACCGTGACCGGCTCGAGCTTGGCCACAGGGGTCAGCGCGCCGGTGCGGCCGACCTGGATATCGATGTCCTTGAGGACCGTGGTCGCCTTCTCGGCGGGAAATTTGTGGGCGATGGCGAAGCGCGGCGAGCGCGACACGTAGCCGAGCCGCTCCTGAAGATCGAGCCGGTCGAGCTTGTAGACGATGCCGTCGATGTCGTAGTCGAGGCCTGCCCGCCCCTGTTCGATATCGCGATAGGTCTCCAGCATCTCATCGACCGAGCTGGTGAGCTTGGCGAGCGGATTTAGGGGGAAGCCCCAGTCCTCCATGGCACGGTAGACGCCCCACTGGGTCTCTGCCGGGAGCGCGGCTACCTCGCCCCAGCCATAAGCGAAGAAGCGCAAGGGCCGCGACGCGGTGATGGCCGAGTCGAGCTGGCGCAGAGAGCCGGCAGCGGCGTTACGCGGATTGGCGAACAGGCGCTCGCCCCGCTCGGCTTGGCCTTCGTTGAGCCTCTGAAAGGCCGCGCGGCTCATATAGATCTCGCCGCGCACCTCGAACGGATCGGGAAAACCGCGGGTCTTGATCGTCTTGGGGATGTCTCGGATGGTGCAGACATTGGCCGTGACGTTCTCGCCCTCATAGCCGTCGCCCCGGGTTGCGCCTTGAACGAGGCGCCCCTGCTCGTAGCGCAGCGTGATGGACAGCCCATCGATCTTGGGCTCCGTGGTGAAGGCCAATTCGGCGTCAGCATCGAGGCCGAGGAAGCGGCGCACGCGCTCAATGAAGTCCCGCACCCCTTCATCGTCGAACACATTGCCGAGCGAAAGCATGGGCACGCGGTGGACGACCTTGCCGAAGGCCTCGACCGGCGCCGCACCCACTTTCAGCGACGGGCTGTCGTTGCGAACGAGATGGGGGAAGCGGGCTTCGATGGCCTCGTTGCGGGCACGCAAGGCGTCGTACTCGGCGTCCGAAACCTCAGGCTCGTCTCGCCGGTAATAGAGCTCGTCGTGATGGGCAATCTCGGCTGCGAGGCGCGCGAGCTCATCCGTGGCTTCCGCCTCGGTCAGGGCCTCGACCGGCTTCGCCGCGAGCGGCGCCTGATCCTTTTTCGTTTTCGTCTTACTCATAGTTTCAAAACGTTATGCCGAGCGGCTCATGAGCCGGTCAGCGGCCGCGCGGGCCTCGTCGGTGATGGTCTGGCCGGCGAGCATGCGGGCAATCTCCTCGCGGCGATGCGCCCCTTCGAGCACGGCGACACGGGTCGCCATGGTCTCGCCCTCGGGCCCGGCAATCGCCTCCTTGGCAATCATCATGTGGCCGTGGGCGAGGGCCGCCACTTGCGGCGCATGCGTTACGGCCAAGACCTGGACGCGGGCCGCGAGCCCCGACAGACGCTCGCCGACGGCAGCGGCGGTCGCGCCACCGACGCCGGAATCCGCCTCATCGAAAATGAGGGTGGGCGCCGAGCCGCGGGCCGCGAGGACCACTTTCAGCGCGAGGATGAACCGGGCCAGCTCGCCGCCGGAGGCGACTTTCATCAGCGGGCCAGGCTCGGTGCCGGGATTGGTGGCGACCCAGAAGGCGATGCGGTCGATGCCGGACGGTCCACCTTCGGCCAGATCCACAGTGTCGATATGGGTGACAAAGCGCGCTTTTTCCAGCTTGAGCGGCGCCAGTTCCTGGGCGACCTCGGCGTCGAGCCGCTTGGCCGCCTTCTGACGGGCCTTGCTCAAGGCAAGTGCCGCCGTCTCGTAGGCCTCGCGGGCGGCTTCCGCCGCCTTGGCAAGCTCAACGGCCCGGCCTTCGCTGGTGTCGAGTGCGGCAAGCTCGGCCTCCAGCCGCTCGGCAAGCGCCGGAAGATCGTTGACCTGAACCCTGTGCTTGCGGGCGAGCGCGCGCAAGCGCAAACAGCCGCTCCTCGGCGCGTTCCAGATCGCTCGGCTCGAACGCGGTCGCCGCCAGAGCCTCCTCGAGCTTGTCGCGGGCGGCATCGGTTTCGGCCAGCACCCGCTCCAGGGCCTCCGCAACTTGGGTGAGGATGGCGCCGCCGGTGGCCGCCTGGCGCTCGATGCGGCGGAGCGCCGAGGCAAGCCGGGCGCCGGCCGTCCCCTCCCCTTGAAGCGCGTCCAGCGCCTCGTTGAGCTCGCCCGCGATCTTCTCCGCGTTCATCATCAGCTGGCGGCGCGCGGCCAAGGCCTCCTCCTCGCCGGGCTCGGGGTTCAGGTCTCGAAGCTCCTCGAGCGCGTGGGCCACATAGTCGGCATTGGCGCGGGTGGCGGCGATCTCGCTCTCGTGGCGGGCTCGGGCGGCATCCGCCTCCTGCCAGGCCTCATAGGCCTCGGCGACACGGCTCGCGTCCGCCGTCAGGCCGCCAAAAGCGTCGACCAGGTCGCGGTGGCCGCTCGGGTCGATCAAGGCCCGCTCGTCATGCTGGCCGTGGATTTCGACCAGCGCCTGGCCTACCTGCCGCAAAAGCTGCACGCTGACGCTCGTGTCGTTGATGAAGGCGCGGCTCCTGCCGTCCACGCCTTGCACGCGGCGCAGGATCAGAATGTCTTCGACGGGAAGGCTATTCGAGGCCAAGAGCGCGAGCACCGGGTGGTCGGAAGCAAGCTCGAAGGTCGCCGTCACCTGGCCTTGCTCGGCGCCACGGCGCACCAGCGAGGCATCGCCGCGGGCGCCGATGGCGAGCGAGAAGGCATCGAGCAGGATCGACTTGCCGGCGCCGGTCTCGCCGGTCAGCGCTGAAAGACCCTGGCCGAACTGAAGGTCGAGCTTGTCGATCAGAACGATGTCGCGGATCGACAGAGCGGCTAACATGGCGCGCGCGTCAGGCTTGCCCGTCGCCCTTCCACGTCTTGGTGATCCAAGACCCCTCGTGCTCCTGCGGCTGGAGGCCCTGCTTTCCTAAGAGACTGTAGGCGTGCTTGTACCACTTGCTGTTCGGAAAGTTGTGGCCGAGCACGGCGGCGGCCGTCTGGGCCTCGGGAACGATACCTAAGGCCATATAAGCCTCGGTCAAACGCATCAAGGCCTCTTCGACTTGCGCGGTGGTCTGGTAGTCGGTGACGACGGTGCGGAAGCGGTTGATGGCCGCGAGGTAATTGTTGTGGCGCAGGTAATAGCGGCCGACTTGCATCTCGCTTGCCGCGATGAGGTCGAGCAAGACACGCGTCCGGTTCGCCGCTTCAGGCGCGTAGCGCGAGTTGGGGTAGCGCTGGAGCAATGTCTGGTACGCCTTGAGAGAGCGGCGGGCATAGGTTTGGTCGCGCTTCGGATCGAGGATCTGGTCGTAATAGGACATCCCGATGATGTTCTGGGCGAGATCCGATTCTTTCGTGCCAGGGTGAAGCGTCAGGTAGCGGTCGGCGGCGGAGACCGCATCGTCATACTTGCCAGCCTTGTAGTAAGCGTAGGCCGACATGACGATGGCGCGACGCGCTTCCTGCGAATAGGGGTGGTTGATGTCCACCTGCTCGTATTCCCGGGCCGCGTCTGCGTATTTGCCCTTGTCGGCGAGCTTCTCGGCCTTGCTGTACGTGACATTGGGCGGATCGTTGTCCTCCGCGAGATTCGGCTTGTCGCTGCCGAACAGGGAGCCGCAACCGGCAAGGAGGCTCGCCGCCAGGATGGCGGCAATGGCGGCAGTCAGGGACCGCGCGGGCGCCCTCGGCCCAGGCTCTCTCGGCGCGATACGCGGTTTAACCGGACCGGACATGCTACCCCTCAAAGATCGCCCCATCCGCGCCGAATCCCCGCCTTTTGGCCATCTCGCGCAGACTGAATAGCACCCAACGTGCGGATTATGGTGTTTTTTTGCCCATGCCGCCTCGGGGCGCGTGCGACATCCCCGCAACCGAGCGCATAGGCTTGGCCGATGTCCTATAGGCCTGCCCTAGGCCGAAGCGGATTTTTCGAGGGCTTCGCCTAGCTCCGGTCGGCGGCGAAATTCGCAGCGGCAAGGCGGTGGCTGAGCTCGGCATGGCGGACCTCGCGGTAACGCGGGGCTTCGACCATGGTCCAAGCGTCGGAGTCGGCGAACAGCGTCTTGAGCACCAGAGCATTCAGCCGATGGCCGCCCCGGCGGGAGCGGAACGCGCCGAGAATGGGGGCACCGGCAAGGGCGAGATCGCCGACCGCATCGAGCGCCTTGTGGCGTACGAACTCGTCGGCATAACGCAGGCCCTCACGGTTGATGATGCGGTCATCGCCAATGGCCACCGTGTTCTCAAGCGAGGCGCCGAGCGCCAGGCCCGCCGCCCACAGCCGCTCCACGTCATTCATGAAGCCAAAGGTCCGGGCGCGGGCGATCTCCCGGCGGAACGAGCCGGGATTTACGTCCATCGCGATCTTCTGCGAGCCGATCAGCTTCGCTTCGAAGTCGATCTCAATGTCCAGACGGAAACCGTTATGGGGGATCAGCTCGCCTACGGCGCCGCCATCCTCGACACAGACGGGCTTCAGCACTTTCAGGAAGCGGCGGGGCGTATCGAGCTCAGTAAGGCCGACCTCATCGATCGCCTCAACGAACGGGGCAGCACTACCGTCCATGATCGGAACTTCGGCCGAGTCGATTTCGATGAGCGCATTGTCGACGCCGAGGCCGCGCAGAGCCGCGAGCACATGCTCCACGGTCGCGACAGAGGCCCCATTGCCATCCCCAAGCATGGTGCAGAGGGTGACGCCCGTGACCCACTGATGGTCGGCCGCGATCTCGATCCCGTCCGCGTCGCCGTTGGAAATCAGGAAGCGTAGTCCGGTATCGCCATCGGCCGGACAAAGTGTGATGGAAACTGGCGCTCCGCTGTGGACCCCGGTCCCCGTCAGTGAAATCTCGCTGGCAAGCGTAGTTTGGCGTGCCCCTACGAAACCCTTCATGGCCCCCAATGGCCCCCGCGCCGTCTTCTGGTTCCCTACTCAGCCCGGAGAGAACCCCGAGCCCCCCATTGATCAGCGCTCCTTGGCACTTTCACTCGGACCCTGTAGCCCTCGCTGTGCCTTTTTGGCTCCGCTAATCAACCTCTCAGGAACCATAACCTTGGGCCTGGGGGGCGACAAATCACGGTTTCTTTCAATGTATTACGGGCCTAGGGTCCCCCTAACCACTTGATCTAGATCATTTTTCTTCGCTTGGGGTGGCGTCGGCCAGGCGGCATCGTTAACGCCTGGCCGCACCTTAGTTCGCCCGCCGGCGCAGAAATGCGGGAATCTCCAGGTCATCCTCGGCAAACGATTCTGCCGGCCCGGCGCCGACCTCAGCGTTGGCCCGCCGTGGCTGAGCCTCGACCCGCTTTGGCGCCGGGGCAGCCACCGCCTCGCGGGGCCGCTCGATTCGCACGCCCCTGGGAGCGGGGGTCTCGGCCCGAGGCATCTCAGGCGCCGCCCGCCGCTGACCAAACTCGGGCTCGACCTTCGATGATGGCATCTCAGCATCCTCGTCATCCTTGCGGCCGCGGCCGACATTGGCGAGCCGCTCGAGGAAGCCTACCTTGCGCTTCTGGGCAGCAAGACCGACAGCCGCCTCGCCGCCGGCCTGGGCCTTGATGGCATTCTGCGCGACGATGGGAAGCTCCTCCATGCTCGGCATGCGCCGCACCGGCCGCTTGATGGCAGCAGGCGGAGCCGGCTGGAAGTTACGCTGAGGCGCGGCCGGCTTGGCTTGTGCCGGCGTGCGCGGCAGAGCGATGCCGGTCGCTTGGGCAGGCCGCTTCTCGATCGTCACGTTGCCTGGAGCGCGCCAGACGGGCTGCTCCTGGGGCGTGTCGTTGGCGGGGGGAACCACAAGGCTCTCATCCAGATCGACCGGCGGTTCCTCGGGGCCAGCGCTCGGCAGCGTGGCAAGGCCCGCCAGACGCTCGGTCAACCGGCCCCTCTCAGGCTGCTGGGAAGCCGATACCGCTTCAGCTGGCGCATGCTCCGTAGAGGACAAAGGCAGTCCAATGCCGGTCGCCACGACCGACACGCGGATGATGCCGTCGAGCTCGTCGTCATAGGTGGCGCCGACAATGATGTTGGCTTCCTCGTCGGCCTCGGTCCGGATACGGCTCGCCGCCTCGTCCACCTCATAGAGCGTGAGGTCGCTGCCGCCCGTGATCGAGACGAGAAGCCCGCTCGCGCCCTTCATCGATACGTCGTCGAGCAGCGGGTTGGAGATCGCCGCCTCGGCGGCGTCGATGGCGCGCCGGTCACCGCTCGCCTCTCCGGTGCCCATCATCGCCTTGCCCATGCCGGCCATGATGGTGCGGACATCGGCGAAGTCGAGATTGATGAGGCCTTCCTTCACCATCAAGTCGGTGATGCAGGACACGCCGGCGCGCAGCACGTCGTCGGCCATGCCGAAGGCGTCGGTGAACGTCGTCTTCTCGTTGGCGACCCGGAAAAGGTTCTGGTTCGGAATGATGAGCAGCGTGTCGACGTATTTCTGCAGCTCCTCGATGCCGGCTTCGGCCGCGCGGAACCGCCGCGAGCCTTCGAATTGGAACGGCTTGGTGACGACGCCGACAGTGAGGATGCCCTCCTCGCGCGAGGCGCGGGCAATGACGGGCGCCGCGCCCGTGCCGGTGCCACCGCCCATGCCGGCGGTGATAAAGGTCATGTGGCAGCCGACGAGATGGGCCTTGATGTCGGCCATCGCCTCCTCGGCAGCAGCCGCGCCGATCTCGGGCTTGGAGCCAGCGCCCAGGCCCTCGGTGACGTTGTTGCCCATCTGGATACGCCGCTCGGCGCTCGAGCTCATGAGCGCTTGCGCGTCGGTGTTGGCGACGACGAACTCCACGCCCTTCAGGCCGCAAGTGATCATGTTGTTGACGGCGTTGCCGCCGGCGCCACCCACACCGAACACGGTAATGCGCGGCTTGAGCTCGGTCAGATCTGGAACTCTGAGGTTAATAGTCATGGTGGCTTCCAATCCTTGCGATTGTCCCTTGCTACGGCCTCGGCTGGCGCTCCCGCATGCGCGCCGGCTTGAAGCCTTTAAAAGTTCTCCATGATCCACTCGCCAACCTTGGCGAAGTAGCCTGTCCCCGTACGCAAGAACCGTTGCTCGGTGCGGGCACCGAGTTTTTCGTCGCCGCGCGCCCAGTGCAGGAGAAGACCGATCGCAGCGGAGAAATCCGGCGCGGCGGCCACGGGCGGCAAACCATTCATGGCGCGCGGGCGGCCAAGCCGCGCCGGGCGTCCAAACATGTTCGAGGCGAGCTCCGGCAGGCCGGTGAGCTGGCTGCCACCGCCGGTCAGCACCAAGTGCTGGGCGACCTCGGCGGGAAAGCCGCTCTCGGCGAGCCGGCGGCGCATCAGGTCGAGGATTTCCTCGACGCGAGGCCGGATGATGCAGGCAAGCTGCGCCTTGGTGATCTGATTGAGGCTTCCGTGCGACATGCCGGCGACCGACGGGTAGGTGATGATCTCGCGCTCGTCGGAGAGCGTGGCAAAGGCGCTGCCATGAAGCGTCTTCAGGCGCTCGGCATGCTCGATGGGCGCGGCGAGCGTGCGGGCGATGTCAGTGGTGATGCCGTTGCCGCCGAGCGCGATGGCATCGGTGTGGATGAAGTGGCCGTCGGCGATGACGGAGAGCGTCGTGGTGCCGGCGCCGAAATCGATGCAAGCCACGCCGAGATTGGCCTCGTCGGCCGTGATGACCGAGAGCGCACTCGAATAAGGCGCGGCGACGAGGCTGGCAACGCCGAGATGGCAACGCTCAACGCACAGCATGAGATTGCGCATGGCAACCTCGTCGGCGGTTACGGTATGGAGGTCCACCGACAAGCGCTCCCCGCACATACCGTGCGGCTCGCTGATGCCGCCATTCTCGTCGAGGTGATAGCTGATGGGCAGCGCATGCAGAACGGCGCGGCGATCACGGGCGGCGTATTGGCGGCCGCCGGCGAGCAAGCGTTGCATGTCGTCCTCACGCACGGCGCCGGACGGCAACGCCACGCTCGCGGAAAAGCTCTCGCTCTTGAGGCGCCCGGCGGTGACGGAGACATGCACGTCCTCGACCATCACGCCAGCCATGCGCTCCGCCGCATCGACCGCGGCGCGGATGCAATGCTCGGCGCTGTCGAGATGGGTAACCATGCCGGCCTTCAGGCCCTCAGCGCGGGTGTGGTCGAAGCCCAGCACCTCGAACTGCACGGCGTCGCCCTTGCCCTCGAACCAGTCGGGCGCGGCCGAGGTCTTGCCGATCAGGCAGCAGACCTTGCTGGTGCCGATGTCGAGCGCGGCCACGATGCGCTGGCGCTTGCTTCTGATTGTTGTTGTGTAAGCCATCCCCCGTGACCTCGTCCTACGTCTTGCCTTTAGGCGTCGCGCCGGTGCTCGCGGTGGGCACATCGGCGGGCGCGACCGTGGCGGGCGGCGCTGCGTCGGCCGTCTCGTGAAAACGCACAGTGATGCGATCGAGCAAGCGCAAATCGACGGCAGCGATGTCTCTCTCGAGCACGCCGTGCTCGGCCTCGAGCTTGGTCAGAGACTTAAGCGCCACGTCGAGGTTGTCGTCGGGCAGCATGATCTCGAGGCCGGAGCGGAACTTCAGAGTCCAACGCCGGTCACCCACTCTGAGCGCCGCCAGCATCTTCCGCTTCAAGTTGCCGTAGGGCTTGAGTGCCGCGTAGAGCGCCGCCGCATGCTTGCCAGCCCCCTCGCCGACGACCAGCGGCAAATTCGGATAGGCTTGCGGCAGGGCCGGTGCGAGCACCACGCCTTGGTTGTCGACCACGTAAGTCTTGCCCTTGTTTTGCCAGACCGCATATGGGGTCCGCTCCTCGATGACCACTTGCAGGGTCGAGGGCAGGAGCCGCATCACTTGCGCGTGCCGGATCCACGGCACGGACTCGAGCCGCTGCTTGGCGGCATCCGTGTCGAAGGTCAGCATCATCGTGTCCGGACCGGCGCCAAGCGCTGCGGTGATATCGGCGTCCGTCGTGTTCTTCTGGCCTTCGACGGTGACCCGCTTCACGCCGAAGCCAACGGCAACGGCAAGGCGTTCGACCCCCGTGGCCGCGGTATTGAGCAGCAGGCCAGTCTGGCCGCCGATGACGGCGCCATAGGCGACGGCGCTTACGAGGAAGAGCAGGCTGAAAAGCAACCATTTGCCGCGCATGCGGTCGCGGCTCGCACGTCCCAAGCGTATGCTTCGCGGCTTGCGCCTGATCAAGTCGCGCGTGCCTGTGAGGACCGGCAGGTTACGGGAAGGCTGACGCGGCGCGGCGATGCCGCGCGCGAGCAGGGCCTGTTGTGACCCCCTTCCCTTAGCGTGACCCCTTGCCGGGCCTAGCGATTGCACGACGCGTCCTCCACGATCCAGCGGACCAGCTCACCGAACGAGCGGCCGCCATAGGCAGCGAGCTCGGGCACCAGTGACGTCGACGTCATGCCAGGCTGGGTATTGACCTCAAGGCAGATCAGTTCCCCCGTGCCTTCTGGCCGGTCGTCGAATCGGAAGTCCGATCGGCTGACCCCGCGGCAGCCCAGTGCCCTATGAGCCGCCACCGACAGCTTCTGTACCAATTGGTAAACATTTGGTTTAAGCGGCGCCGGGAGCACATGAATTGAGCCGCCGGGGGCGTATTTCGAACTCGTAGTCGTAGAAGGAAAGTCCTTCTGCCGGGCGGATTTCGATGACGCCGAGGGCCTCGTCGCCCATGACCGCGCAGGTGAGCTCCCGTCCCGGAATGAAGCGCTCGATCATGAGCTCCTCGCCCAGCGCCCAGTCGGAGGCGGTCAGTTCCTGGGGTGGATTAGCCTGGTCTTCACGGACGATGTAGACGCCGACGCTCGAGCCTTCCGCCGGCGGCTTGATCACATAAGGCGGCGGCATGACGTGAGCCTTGGCCGCCTCGGCCCGCAACACCACGCGGCTCTCGGCGACGGGGATGCCCGCCTCACGCATGATCGCCTTGGCACGCTCCTTATGCATGGCGAGCGCCGAGGCGAGCACGCCCGAATGGGTATAAGGGATGCCCATGGTCTCGAGCAGGCCCTGGATGCAGCCATCCTCCCCATAGCGGCCGTGGAGAGCATTGAAGCAGACATCCGGCTTGATCTTGGCAAGGTCCGCGGCCACGTCGCGGCCGACATCGATCTTGGTGACCTTGTAGCCTTCGCCTTCGAGCGCTTCGGCGCAGGCCGCGCCCGAACGCAGCGAGACCTCACGCTCAGTCGAGAGCCCTCCCATCAGCACGGCCACGTGCTTTTGCTTATCCGTCATGCGAAGCCCCCGTCAGTTGTTGGCGTGGAGGAACCGCCCAGTCCGTGCCGGGCGAGGCAAATCATCGTGTGTGGAGGTTACTGGATTACCCGCTTTAGCAGGTCAATGGGGCTAGGCCGGGATGCCGAGGCGCTTGATTTCCCACTCAAGCTCGACACCGCTCGTCTGCTTCACCCGCGCGCGCACGGTCTCGCCCAGAGTCTCGATGTCGGCCGCCGTGGCGTTGCCCTCATTGATGAGGAAGTTGCAGTGCATCTCCGAGACCTTGGCGTCGCCGATGCTCAAGCCCCGGCAGCCGGCGGCATCGATGAGCTGCCAGGACTTGTGGCCCGGCGGGTTCTTGAAGGTCGAACCGCCGGTGCGGCTCTTGATGGGTTGCACCTCCTCGCGATAGGCGGCGATCTCGTCCATCTCGGCCAAGATCTTGGCCGGGTCGCCGGGCTCGCCCTGGAACAGGGCCTCGGTGAAGATGAAATCCTCCGGCGCGCCGCAATGGCGGTAGCTGTAATGGAGGTCGGCCACAGGCAGGACGTGGATATTGCCGTGGCGGTCAACGGCGCGGGCCTCGACCAGCGCCTCGCAAGTCTCCTTGCCATGCGCGCCACCATTCATGCGCAGCGCTCCGCCGACGCTGCCCGGAATGCCGCGATAGAAGGAAAGGCCGCTGATGCCGGCATCGGCGGCGGCGCGGGCCACCTTAACGTCAGGCACCGCGGTACCGGCGCGGAGCCGCCCGCCTTCTTCGATCTTGATCTCGCCGAAGCCGCGGCCGAGCCTGATGACAACGCCCTCGATACCACCGTCGCGCACCAGCAGGTTCGAACCGAGGCCGATGTTCGTGACGGGAATGTCCGCCGGCAGGTGCTTCAGGAAGTAGGCGAGGTCCGCCTCGTCGGCGGGCGAGTAGAGCACCTCCGCCGGACCGCCGACCCGGAACCAGGTGTATTCCTTGAGGGGCGCTTCCGCCGCAAGCCGACCACGAAGCTCGGGCAGGTTCGCCGTCAGCTGCGCCACAAGCCGGCCGCCGTTCACGCCGTCCCTCCGTGCTGCTCGAGGCGGCGAGGAAGCGCATTGATCCAATCGGTGATGGTGCCCGCACCCAAGCCCACCACGAGGTCGCCCGTCTGGGCGATGGATGCGATCGTCGCCGTCAAGGATTCCTCGTCGTCGACGGTGAGCACGTGGGGATGGCCGTGGCGGCGCAAGCCTGAGACAAGCTCATCGCGGTCGATCCCGGGGATCGGCGCCTCGCCCGCAGAATAGACCGGCGTGATTACAACTGTGTCGGCATCATCGAGGCAGGCGGAGAACTCATTGAACAGAGCTTGCAGGCGCGTGTAGCGGTGGGGCTGCATCACCGCGATGATGCGCCCATTGCCGGCCATGCGCGCGCCACGCAACACCGATGCGATCTCGACGGGATGGTGGGCGTAATCATCGTAGATGGCGACGCCCTGCCATTCGCCGGCGCGGGTGAAGCGTCGCTTCACCCCCGAGAAAGCGCCCAAGGTGGCACGGATCACGTCATCGCCGACGCCGGCTTCCGTGGCCACGGCAAGCGCCGCGAGCGCGTTCAGCGCGTTGTAGTGCCCAAGAATCGGCACCGTGAGATCGGTCAGCTTGCGCGCGCCGCCCTTGACCGCGTGGCCGAGATCGGCATCGAAGGTGATGCTGTTATGATCGGGACGCACATTGGAAAGCTTGATGTCGGCATCCCGCGCCACGCCATAGGTCAGCGTATGCCGGCCGTTGGCTGCGCCGCCGAGCTGCGCCACAAGCCCGCGCACCACAGGATGATCGATGCAGGCGACAACGAGACCGTAGAACGGAATCGCATCAATGAACTGGGCGAAGGCCTGGTGCAGCGCCTCCTCGGACTCCCAAAAGTCCATGTGCTCGGGATCGATATTGGTAATCACACCGATCTGGGTCGGGAGCTTCACGAAGGTGCCGTCGGACTCGTCGGCCTCTACGACCATCCACTCACCCTTGCCGATCCTGGCGTTCGTGCCCCACGCGTTGAGGATGCCGCCGGCCATCACCGTGGGATCCAGTCCGCCGCCGTACAACAAGTCGGCAATCATCGAGGTCGTGGTGGTCTTGCCGTGGGTTCCGGTGATGGACACGGTGGCGCACGGGCGCATCAGCTCGGCCAGCATCTCGGCCCGGCGGATCACCGGGATGCCGCGCTCCTTGGCGGCCTCGAATTCCGGATTGCCGGCCTTCACCGCGCTGGAAATGACGAGATAGTCCGCGTCTGCGATGTTTCCTGGATTGTGGCCGATAAGGCAGGGAATGCCGTGGCCACGGAGGAACTCGAGGCTGGCGCTCTCTTTCAGGTCACTGCCTTGCACGCGATAGCCGCGGGTGTGCATCACCTCGGCGATGGCACTCATACCGATGCCGCCAATGCCCACGATGTGGAACAGACCTGCGGTCTCCGGTGGGGGCAAGTGCATGTTTGACGCCTACTCTTCTACTCTTCCGGTCCCGCCAATGCCTCGGTGAGGTCGGCGAGGTTCTTGACCGCATCCGTATTGGCCATGGCCTTTGACTTGGCGGCCGCCTTGGCAAGCATGTCGGGCGCGCCCAGAAGCCGGGCCAACTCCTCGGCCAGACGCCCGGGCGTGATATCCGACTGGCGCATACACCAGCCGCCGCCGCCTTCCTCGAGCCGAGTTGCATTTTCGAGCTGATCGTTGTCAAGGGCGTGCGGCAGGGGCACCAGAAGCGCAGGCCGGCCGATCGTCGTCAGCTCAGCCACGGTGGAGGCCCCAGCGCGGGCGATGACAAGGTGGGCGTTGGCGATCCGCTCGGGCAAGTCGCGGAAGAACGGCGCGAGATGGGCGGCGATATCGGCTGTTTTGTAAGCTTCGCGCACCGCGGCAAGATCCTCGGGGCGCACCTGCTGCACCACCGTGAGGCGCCAGCGGAATGGCGAGGGCATCGACCCCAGCGCCGTCGGCACCGCCTCGGCGAAGAAATGCGCACCCTGGCTGCCGCCGAACACGAGCAGGAGCAGGCGCCCGGCCGGCTCCGGCGGGCTGTAAGGCACTTTGCGATAGGCGGCCACGGCATCGCGCACAGGATTGCCGGTGACGTGGGACCGCTTCTCGGCGCTGCGGCGCAAGTATTTTGTCGGCGTGAAGGACAGCGCGATGGCGTCGGCGAAACGCGAGAGGAGACGATTGGCGCGGCCCATTACCGCGTTCTGCTCGTGGATGATGGTCGGGATGCCGAGCGACCGGGCGGCCATGATCGGCGGTAGGGTGGGATAGCCACCAAAGCCGATGACCACATGGGGCTGAACCATTTCCAGCAGCCGCCGCGCCTGGAAGAACCCCGAGGCCAAGCGGCCCAGCGTCTTGGCCACGGCGAGCGGTGCGCGGCTGGTGAAGGTCGCCGACGGAACCCGGTACACGGCACGCGCAGGGAAGTCCGTGCCGTATTGTTCGGCGCGCTCGTCGGTCGCGAGCTCGACGGCAAAGCCGCGGCGGGCAAGTTCCTGAGCCAAGGCCGCAGCCGGAAAGAGATGTCCGCCCGTGCCTCCGGCGGCGAGCAGAATGGTCCGTACGGTCAAGCCGTTTGCCCCCTTGCCCCTGTGGCTTTCGTCTCGTGTTCGGTCCGTGCGGGAGATTTCAGCCGCCCCGCCATGGGCCGCTTACGGGTCAGCCCTAGCGCAAAGCCCATGGTCAGCGCCATGGCGAGCAGAGACGACCCGCCATAAGAGATGAACGGCAGGGTCATGCCCTTGGCCGGGAGAAGGCCGACATTCACGGCCATGTTGATCAAAGTCTGCAAGCCGAACAGCATGATGAGTCCCGCGACCGCGTGCCGGATGAAGCCGTCGGGCTCTTGAGACGCCTTGGACAGACCACGCAGCACGATGAACGCGAACAGAGTCAGCAAAATAAGGCAAGCAATCAAGCCATACTCTTCGGCCGCCACGGCGAAGATGAAGTCGGTGTGCGAGTCAGGAAGGACGTCCTTCACCGTCCCCTCGCCCGGACCTCGGCCGAACCAGCCACCATGGATAAAGGAATCGAGCGACCGGTCGGTCTGATAGGTGTCGCCGGAGGCCGGATACAGGAAGCGGTCGATGCGCGAAGCGACATGGGGCACGAGCATATAGCTGGCGACAAGGCCGCCAATGCCGAGCGCGGCGAGCACGGCGATCCAGATCATGTTGATGCCAGCCATGAAGAACAGTGCGCCCCAAACGAGCGTCACCAGAAGCGTCTGGCCGAAATCCGGCTGAAGCACGAGGAGCAGCGCGAAGACCGCGTAGAGCAGGATGGCGAGCTCAAGTCCTGGCACGTCCTTGCGCTTCTGGCTCTCGTTGAACAGCCACGCTGTCAGCACAACGAACGCGGGCTTCACGAACTCGGACGGCTGGAGCGAGAACCCGCCCAACTGAAGCCAGCGTCTGGCGCCCTTGACCTCGGGTCCCAAGAACAAGATGAGGATCATCAGGCCGATACCGATCAGGAAGATCGCGAGGCTGGCCCGCCTGATCTGCTTGGGCGCGAGCGTGGAGGCGGCAAACATGATCGCCACAGCCGGTAAGAGCATAGCTGCGTGGCGGCGCACGAAGTAGAACGGCTCGAGATGGTACTTGGCGGCGATGGGCGGGCTGGCCGCAAAGGAAAGCACGAGGCCTGCGCCCATCAAGAGCAGCAGTCCGAAGAACATCAGGCGATCGACGGTGAACCACCAATCGGAGAGGACGCTCTTGTCGGCGCGCGTGATCCTCATGCCGCCCTTCCCTGCTGCGCCAAGCTTCTCGCACCATCGAGGCTCATGACAATGTCACGGAAGGCGTCGCCGCGCTTGGCGAAATTGTCGAACTGATCATAAGAGGCAGAAGCGGGCGACAGGAGCACAACGGGCTCCGGCGCATCGGAGCGGCTCGCGTCGGCCGCGGCTTCCGCCACAGCCCGGTCGAGCGTGCCGCATTGGACGTATTCGACCGCATCCCCGAGTTGGCGCGCGAAGGCGTCTGCCGCCTCGCCGATCAGATAGGCGCGGGCGATCTTCGGAAAGAACGGCTCGAGCCCGTCGAGCCCGCCCGCCTTGGCCCGGCCGCCGAGGATCCAATAGATGTCGGCGAAGCTTGCCAGCGCCTTGCCGGCCGCATCCGCATTGGTCGCCTTGGAGTCGTTGACGAACAGCACGCGATCGCGCCGCGCCACCTGCTCCATGCGATGGGCAAGGCCGGCGAAACTCTTGAGACCTTGCTGGATAGCGCTCGCGTCCAGGCCTTGCGACCGGGCGAGTGCGTAGGCCGCGGCGGCGTTCTGCCAATTGTGTGCGCCCCGGAGAGAACCGATGCCGGAGAGATCGGCGCGGCCCGTCTCCTGGCCGCCTTCCATCTCCGCGAGCACGCCATCGGCCGCCCACACGCCGTTCTCGACCGCATGGCCGACGGCGACGCGTTTGACGGCGAACGGACCATGCAAGGTCTCGGCGATGGCGCGGCAAGGCTCGTCATCGACGCCGATAACCGCGGTGGCGTCCGGTCCGAGGCTTTCGAAGATCCTGGCCTTGATACTCGCGTAGTTTTCGAGCGTGCCGTGACGGTCGAGATGGTCCGGCGTGATGTTGAGGAGTGCCGCAGCGTCGGGCGCGAGTGACGGCGCAAGATCGATCTGGAATGACGACAGCTCCAAGACGTACGTCACATCCTGCGCGAAGGGCGCCAAATCGAGCACCGCCGCGCCGATATTGCCGCCCAGCGCCACGCGTTTGCCGGCAGCGCTCAAAAGATGGGCGGTGAGCGCCGTCGTGGTCGACTTGCCATTGGTGCCGGTGATGACGATCACCTTGCTGCCTGCGGCCGCCTTCGCACGTTCGCGGAAGAAGATTTCCATGTCGCCGATCACCTCGACGCCGGCCTCGCGTGCGCGTCTCACGCTCCAATGCGGCTCGGGGTGGGTCAGGGGAATGCCTGGCGCGAGCACAAGCGCTGAGAACTTCGAGAAGTCTGCCGACGACAAATCGCTCACGGTGAAGCCAGCCGCTTCAGCCTCGGCGCGTGCCGTCTCCTTGTCGTCCCAGACGACGACCCGCGCGCCGCCAGCGCGCAAGCGCACGTGCGGTCGCAAGGCCGCTCAGCCCTGCGCCCACAACCGCAACGTCGCAGCCGGCGAAGATCGTCACGGGAATCATGATGATGGAAACTTACCGCAATTTCAGGGTGGCGAGGCCAAGAAGGGCGAGGACCACGGCAATAATCCAGAAACGGATGACCACCGTCGATTCCGGCCACCCCTTTTGCTCGAAATGGTGGTGCAGCGGCGCCATGCGGAACACCCGCTTGCCGAACATCTTGAACGAGGCAACCTGGACGATCACCGATACGGCCTCCAACACGAACAGGCCGCCGACGATGGCCAGAACCAGCTCATGCTTCGTGGCGACGGCAATGGTGCCGAGCGCCCCGCCGAGCGCCAGCGAGCCGGTGTCACCCATGAAGATGAGCGCTGGTGGCGCGTTGAACCACAGGAAGCCGAGGCCGGCGCCGACAAGCGCGCCGCACACGATGGCGAGTTCGCCGGTTCCGTTGACGAAATGGATCTGGAGATAGTCGGCGAAGAGCGCGTTACCGACCAGGTAGGAGATGAAACCGAAGGTTGCGGCGGCGATCATCACCGGCACGATCGCAAGCCCGTCGAGGCCGTCAGTCAGGTTCACCGCATTGCCGGCGCCGACGATGATGAAGGTGCCGAAGGCGATGAACAGCCATGTCCCGAGCGGGATCATGAAGTCCTTGAAGAAGGGGATGGCAAGAGAGGTGGAGAGCGGCTCCTGCCCCACCGAAACGATAACCCACGTGGCGATTATGGCGGCGAACGTCTCGATGACGATCTTGATGCGGCCGCGGAAGCCTTCCGCCGACTGCTTCGTCACCTTGAGGTAGTCGTCGTAGAGACCAACGGCGCCATAGACCAGGGTGAGGAGCAGCACCACCCAGACATAAGGGTTGGTGAGATTGCCCCAGAGCAGCACCGAGACGGTGACGCCGGAGAGAATCATCAGCCCGCCCATAGTGGGCGTGCCCTGCTTTTGCAGGATATGGCGCTCGGGGCCCTCTTTGCGGATCGGCTGACCCTTGCCCTGGCGTACGCGCAAGGACCGGATCACACGCGGGCCGAACAAGAACACGAATAGGAGCGCCGTGATCACGGCCCCGCCGGTGCGGAAGGTGATGTAACGGAAGATGTTGAGGACAGCGATCTCGGGCGCCAGGTCGGCCAACCAATAGAGCATCGCCTCTCCCCCTCTCCCCGCGGCGCGCCTTACGCCGAAACGCTTTCCGCCTCGAACCGGCGCTTCAGCGCCTCGACGAGCGGGGCCATGCGGCTGCCGAGAGACCCCTTGATCATCACGATATCGCCGGGCCGGACCGCCTCGATCAGCTTGGGTGCAAGCTCCTCGGAAGTCTTGGCATAGGCGCCCCGGCGGCTTGCCGGCAAAGCCTCATATAGGGATGCCATGAGCTCGCCGCACGCAAAGACAACATCTACCCCTGCCCCGTCAACGGCCTCCGCAAGCTCCTGATGGAGCCGCCCGCCCTCCGGCCCCAGCTCCAGCATGTCGCCGAGTACCGCCACGCGGCGCTTGAAATCGCCCCGCTGGGCGAGCCCGAGGGTCGAGAGCGCCGCCCGCATGGAGGCTGGGTTGGCATTGTAGGATTCATCCACGATGGCCACGCGGCCGTCCTTGGTTTCAAGGACGAAGCGCTCGCCCCGCCCGGCTTGGGCATGAAGGTGGCCGAGCGCTTCCGCAGCGCGCGCCAGATCGGCGCCTGCGACCTTTATGGCGGCGAGCACGGCAAGGGAGTTGTGGACGAGATGGGCGCCCGGCGCGCCGAGGCGATAGTCGACGATCTCGCCCAAGATGTCGGCAGTGACCTTCGAGCCGTCAGGACCGAGCTCGCTCGACAGCAGGCGGGCTTGCGCCTCCTTGGCACCGCCGAAGCCGACGATCTTGGCGCTATGCTCGCGGGCGTGGGCGGCAAGCCGCTCATAATAAGGAATGTCGGCGATTGATGATGGCGGTGCCGCCAGGTTCCAGCCCATGGAAGATCTCGGCCTTGGCGTCGGCGATTTCCTCCACGGAGGCGAAGAAGCCGAGATGCACCGGCGCCACCGTGGTGACGATGGCGATCTCCGGCCGGACCAGTCGGGTGAGCGCGTCGATCTCGCCCGCGTGGTTCATGCCGATCTCGAACACGCCGAAGCCGATCGTCTTTGGCATGTTGGCGAGCGTCAGCGGCACGCCCCACTGATTGTTGTAGGACTTCGAGGAGGCATGCACCGTCCCGCTGGGGCTTAGCGCAAGCCGAAGCGCTTCCTTCGTGCCGGTCTTGCCGACGCTGCCGGTGACGCCGATGACGACGGCGCGATCCACCCGCGCGCGGCCCACCCGGCCTAGATCGTTGAGTGCGGCGAAGGTGTCGGCGACGCGCACCAGCCGCTCCTCATCGCCGGACGGGAAGCTGCTCTCGACGACGGCACAGGCGGCGCCCGCCTTGAGCGCCGCGTCGACGAACGCATGACCGTCGCGGTTCTCCCCGCGGATGGCGACGAAGCCCTCGCCGGGGACGAGAGTGCGGCTATCGATGGAGAAGCCCGCGACGGGCGCGGTGTCCACGCCAGAGCACGTGCCGCTTGTGGCGGCCACAATCTCCCCTATGGTCCAGAGCGGATCAGCCAAGTTTCGCCTCTTCAGCCAACGCGGCAGACACCGCGTCGTGATCGGAAAACGGGATGACGGTCGCACCAATGGTCTGACCGGTCTCGTGCCCCTTGCCGGCCACGAGCAACACATCGCCCCTTCTTAACATAGCAACGGCCTCGGCGATGGCTTGCGCGCGGTCGCCGATCTCGAGTGCCTCTGGCGCCGCCGCCAGGATCTCCCGGCGAATTTGCGCAGGATCCTCGCTCCGAGGATTGTCGTCGGTGACGATCGCGAGGTCGGACCTGGACATAGCGGCAGCCCCCATCTGTGGCCGCTTGCCTTTGTCGCGGTCGCCGCCGCAGCCGAACACAACCAGGAGGCGGCTCTCCACATAAGGCCGCAACGCATCGAGCGCCTTGGCGAGCGCGTCCGGCGTGTGGGCATAGTCGACGAAGATGGGCGCGCCGCTGGGCGCCGTGCCGGCGAGGTCGAGTCGCCCGCGCGCCCCGCGCAAATCGGCGAGGTGCGGGAGCACATCCTCGGCGCGGGCACCCGTGGCCATGGCGAGGCCTGCCGCGACGAGCGCGTTGGCGGCTTGGAAGCTGCCGACCAGAGGAAGGCGCACGGTGTGGCGCTTGCCGTCATGTTCGATGACGAGCGTTTGCGCGAAGCCGTCGATGTCGCTGGAGACAAGGCGCAAGGTGTCTCCAGCGCGGCCAACCGTAATCAGCTCAAGCCCGCGCGCCTTCGCTTCTTCAGCGACGCGCAGACCACCCTCGCTGTCCATGTCGACGACAGCCCCTGCCCCCGGGGGCAGGAGCTCGCGGAACAGGCGAAGCTTCTGCGCGAAGTACTCCTCGAAGCTCGCGTGATAATCCAAATGGTCACGGGAGATGTTGGTGAAGGCGCCGGCTTTCAGCGGCACGCCGTCGATGCGGCGCTGCTGCAAACCGTGACTGGAGGCCTCAAGCGCGAGGTGGGTGACGCCGTCGCGGGCAAGATCTGCGAGGATGGCGTGAAGCTCGATCGGCTCGGGCGTCGTGTGCCGCAAGGTTTGCGCGCCGCGCGGCCCCACGACACCGACAGTGCCAAGACTCGCAGCTTGATACCCTTGCGCGGCCCAAAGCTGGCGCACGAAGGCGGCCACAGAGGTCTTGCCGTTGGTCCCGGTAACGGCCACGGCCGTCTCAGGCTGAAGACCGAAGAAGCGGGCGGCGATGAGCGCAAGCCGCCGCCGCGGATCGGCGTCGGTCACGAGCGGGACGCCAGCATCCGGAAGCACGGTCCCTTCGGGCGCGAGAATGGCCGCGGCACCCCGCCCTATGGCATCGGCGATGAAGCGCGCGCCGTCGGTGTTCACGCCCGGTAGCGCCGCGAACAGATAACCGGGCTCCACCTGCCGGCTGTCTGCCGCGAGGCCCGAAATAGGCACGGCGTGCAAAGGTGCGGGCAGCTTCGCGTCCGGCCCAATCAGCTCACCCAGAGTCATGTTCCGCCTAGACCCCGTGAAGGGCCGTTTCCTTGAGAAATTCAAGGGCTTGGCCAAAATCCCGCGATGCGGGAAAGACTTCTAATAGGTGGCGGAAACCGTGGCGTCAAACTAGCGCGCGGCAATATCGAGCTTAGGCTGCACGCCGAGGATCGGGCCGATCCGGGCGACGATCTTGCCAACGGTCGGCGCGGCGTTCCAGCCGGCCGTCGCGTAACCTTTGGTGGCAGCAACCCGCTGCGGCTCGTCGAGCATGACGAGCACGAGATATTGCGGATCGTCCGTCGGAAACGTGGAGAGGAAGCTCGTGAGCAGCGCCGATCTCGAATAGCGCCCATGAACCACCTTTTCGGCCGTGCCCGTCTTGCCGCCGACGCGATAGCCTTCGGCATTGGCGTGCTTGCCCGTGCCCTTCACCACGTTCATGCGCATGATCTTGAGCATGTCCGCGCTGGTCGTGGCCTTCAGCACGCGATGGCCCTCGGCCATTCCCTCTTCGCGCGACCGCGGCAAGAAGGTCGGCTGCACGGCGATGCCGCCGTTGACGATAGGCAGCGTCGAGGTGGCGAGTTGCAGCGGCGTGACCGATAGACCGTGCCCGAAGGCGATGGTCATGGTGGTCAGCTTCTGCCAATGCTGCGGGAGGATGGGCGCCGCACTGGGGCCAAGCTCGGTGGTGACCGGGGTCAGCAAGCCGAGTTTCTTGAGGAAGGCGCGGTGTCGGTCGACGCCCATTTGCAGCGCCATCTTCGCCGCGCCGATGTTCGAGGAATGAATAAAGACCTCGGGCACGGTGAGCGGGCGGTGCATGCCGTGGAAATCGTGGATGGTGAACCCCCCATAGTGGATGGGGTTGGTGGCGTCGTAGCGCGTGTTGAGCGAGGCGAGCCCCAGGTCGAGCACGCCGGCGACGGTGAACACCTTGAACACCGAGCCCATCTCATAGGTGCCGAAGCCGATGCGGTTCAGCCGGTCCTTGTCGAGTGCCTGCTCGCGATGGTTCGGGTCGTAGTCCGGCAGCGAGGCGAGCGCCAGCACCTCGCCGGAGTGAACGTCCATGACAATGCCGGCGGCGGCCTTGGACTCGAAGGTCTTCATGGCCTTCATCAGTTCTTCCCTCAGGACGTACTGGACGCCGATGTCGAGAGAGATCGTCACCGTCTCCTCGCCTGAGGGGGTCTCCGGGCTCGCCATGGTGAGTTGCGGATTCTCGTCGATGAATTTCTCGATGCCGGCGATGCCCCGATTGTCGACATCGACAAGACCGACCACATGGCTTGCGGTGGAGCCGATCGGATAAACGCGGCGATATTCCTCGATGAAGCCGAGTCCGGGTTGCCCAAGCTCATAGATCTCGGCCTGCTGCGTCGGGGTCAGCTCGCGGGCGATGCGTACGAAGCGGCCACCGGCTTTCAGCCGCTTGCGCAAGCTGTCGACGTTGACGTCGGGGAGCACGCTCCCGACCTCGTCGGCGACCTCGTCGGAATCGATGACTTTCTTCGGATCGGCGTAAAGGGTGGCGCCTCGGATGTCGGTGGCAAGCAGCCGTCCGTTGCGGTCGAGGATGTCAGGCCGGTGGATGGTCGTCGAGATGTCGTAAAAGCCGCCGTGGCTCTTCCCGGTGCCGGCGAAGCCGAGCGAGACGAGCCGCCCACCGAGGAGAACGAAGGCCAAGGCGAAGCCGAGGCATGCCAAGCGGAATCGGTAGCGGCAGCGGGCATGGTAAGCCCGCGCGGCGCGCGCCTCTGCTGGGTCGGATCTGTCGGTCTCGCGCAAGGTCCGTACCGCTCTAGTTCGAAGCAGCTTTCAGGGGTGCCGCCTTTGTGGGCGCCGGCGGCAACGCGGACGCCGACTTGATGCCACGCTCGAAGTCGCGGTCCTTCACCTCATCGAGGATCACGAGCTGCTGGGGACGGGCCGGGGCGAGCTTGAGATATTTCTTGGCGAGCCGCTCGATGCGATCAGGCCGATTGAGCAGGCTCCATTCCGCGCGCAGCACGGCAAGCGAGTCCCGCTCTTCGTCGATCTGCTTGTTGAGGACGATGATCCGCTCGTCGAGACCTCGGGCCTCGTATTTCACCTGATAGATGACGTAGGCGAGCGCCACGAGACCGAGCACGAGGCAGATATTCACGAAACGCAACATGACACTCACGCGCGGACTGACTTCGCGCGTTCCCCCTTACATGACCTGCGCCACCCTCAATGCGGCACCCTCGGCACCCCGAGCGCCCCGAGATCGAGCGGATGGGCGGGCGCCGCGGTGCGCTCGCCGGCCCTGAGCCGCGCCGAGCGGGCCCGCGGGTTCCGCCGAATCTCATCGTTACTGGGTTCTAAAGGACGACGGTTAAGAAGCTGGAAGCTTGGCGCAAATGTTTCTGCCCGCCTGGTCCGGCAGGTGCCGTGAGCCCTTGGGGCCCGGCGCGCTACGGCTGGCAAAGAAGCGCTTGGCGATGCGGTCCTCGAGGGAATGGAAGGTGACGACCACGAGCCGGCCCCCCGTTTCGAGCAGCCGCTCGGCGGCCGAGAGGCCCTTTGCCAGCTCGTCGAGCTCCGCATTGAGATAAAGGCGGAGCGCCTGAAAGGTCCGGGTCGCGGGGTGCTTGGTCTCGTCGCGCTTACGACCGATCACACCGACGACGATGTCGGCAAGCTCGCCGGTCCGTGCGATCGGGGCCTCGGCGCGGCGCGCCACGATGGCCTTGGCAATGGCGCGCGACCTCCGCTCCTCGCCGAGAATGTAAATGATATCAGCGAGTTCTGCCTCTGGGAGCGTATTGACGATGTCGGCCGCGGTGGGGCCTTCGGCGCCCATGCGCATGTCGAGCGGGCCGTCATGCGCGAAGGAGAATCCGCGCTCCGCCTGGTCGAGCTGCATGGAGGACACGCCGAGATCGAGCGTCACGCCGTCGACGCGCTCGAAGCCCTCGCTTGCGGCGATCGCCTCCATTTCGCTGAAGCGGCCGAGCACGGCCATGAGGCGCCCCGGATACGCTTCCGCGAGCGCGCCACCGAGACGAAAGGCTTCCGCATCACGATCGATGGCGATGAGCTTGCAGTCGGCTGCATCGAGAATGGCTTGCGCATAGCCGCCGGCGCCGAACGTGCCGTCGACAATGATGTCGCCGTCCGCGGGCTTAAGCGCGGCCAAGACCTCGGAGAGCATCACGGGAATGTGGCGGGTCGGTCCGCCAACGGCAGCCGTGCTGCCGTGACCCGCCATCATTCCCGTGCTCCCTCTGGCCCGCCGCTTCCGCGGCGCCCCGCGCCGAGTAACTTGCGAAGGTCGCGAACCTTGTTGCGTGCCTCCGCGAGATGAGTTTCGAAGCGCTTCGGCTCCCAGAGCTGAAACTTTTCTCCCAACCCGACAAAAGTGATGTGGCTGGTGATCCCTGCGTGCTCGCGCAAACGCTCGGGGAGAATCGTACGGCCGTCCTGATCGATGCTGAGGATCTCGCTGGTGCCGAAGAGCGCAGTCGCGAGTTGATCGCGCTCATCGGAATAAGGCGCGAGGTCTTCGACCAGATGATTGATCTTATCGATGAGACGCTGGCCACCAGCGTCGAGCGCAGGGGCATCAAGCGACGGATAGCAGTAGATGCCGTCGAGCCCGTCCTTGGCCAGGACTGTGCGGAAAGAAGCGGGGACCGAGACGCGACCTTTGGTGTCGATCTTGTTCGTGAATGTCGAGACAAACTGGTCCATCTCCCCCTCACGCGCATCGAAGCCGACTGGATTGACTGGACGAACAAACGGCGCTTCGGCGCAGGCGCCCGCCTTGGAAAAATGGGTGGAGGAAGCGGCGCTGGATCCCCCCGTGGCCTCTAAGGAAGCGCTGCCTGTCTTCCCCCACCCCACTCACCGAACGGGCATTAGTGGGATAGCATGGGATTATATGGGCGTCAATGGAAAGTACTTGGGATGCGTTGTGTTTCTGCGGGAAACCGCCGGTAAGCCGCGGCAATGTCTTCGCGATTTTGCGCGTGGCTGAGCAATTGCCGCCTTCGTACGAAGCACGGTACAAGGGCAAAGGGTTAGCGCTCGGGGGCCCAGCTGATTCGTTAAGAGCGGCCTTACGGTTTGCGTATTTGCGGCGCCTATTGGCGCTTCGGGACCAAGGCGACGGACTTTGGGGCGATGGCAGGAAGAGCCTTGAGGGATGCGTTCGGCAGAGCCGGCCTCGCGCTCCTTGTGCTTATCGCCTTCGGGTCTTGCGCAAGCGGCGCCGGCGACAGCCCGGGATTTGCGCGACTGGGACCGCCGGACGCGCCGGTGAAGCTCTTCTATGAAGAGAAGGGCAACGGGCCCCCTCTCCTCCTCATCCACGGCTTCGGCGCGAGCACCTATACTTGGCGGCATATCGCGCCCCAGCTTGCCCGCAATCACCACGTCATCGCCGTCGATCTCAAAGGCTTTGGCCAGTCGGACAAGCCATTTGACGATCATTATTCAGTCTTCGACCAGGCGAAGCTCTTGGCTCAGCTGATCGAGGATCGAGACTTGCGAAATTTGACGCTTGTCGGGCACTCGTTCGGCGGGGGCGTTGCGCTCGTGCTTGCGCTCGAGGCCAACCAGCGCCTCAAGGGGCGCATCTCGAAACTCGTGTTGCTCGACACGATCGCCTACCCGCAACACATCCCGGTGGCCTTTCGCAT
Organism: uncultured Alphaproteobacteria bacterium; assembly: GCA_963727165.1. Classification (GTDB taxonomy): domain Bacteria; phylum Pseudomonadota; class Alphaproteobacteria; order Rhizobiales; family Methyloligellaceae; genus Methyloceanibacter. Next base: position 155,562 of record CAVSFJ010000002.1, on the reverse strand, counting down.
GCTCGACATGCCTGTCGTCTCCCATATCGGCGTGCGCATGGTTCCGCCCAGAGTGCAGACGCGCATCGCGCTCCGGATCGCCTATTTCGACAACAGCAAGATCGAGGATGACGAGGTGGAGGCGTATGCGGCACCGCTTCGGACCGCGGCCGGCAAGCACGCCATCATCCACAGCGCGCGCCAGATCATGCCGAAGGGGCTCGACGAGATCGCCGCGCGCTATAAGACGATCACGATGCCCACACTCATCATGTGGTGCGACCACGACCGCATCGTGCCGCTGGATATCGGCCTGAGACTGAGGCGCACCCTGCCGAACGCATCTTTGCGCATCGTCGACGGCTGTGGGCACATGCCGCAGGAGGAGCAACCCGAGGCCACGTTGAGCTACCTTCAGGATTTTCTCGGTAAGTCACGGCATTAGGCCGCGCCCGCCGGTCATAAGCTCTACTTATCACCTCAATAGGCAATTCCGATTTGCACTTATTGTGCATCGCTCGCAATGTGCCGCCTTCCCGGCGCAATTTAAGACCACTCAAGAGTCCCCGATCGGAGAGAGACATGGACCAAAAAGTCGATAAGGCCGGCGGCTGCCCAGTGATGCACGGGGCGGTTACCGAGGTTGGCAGTTCGGTGATGGACTGGTGGCCGAACGCCCTCAACCTGGACATCCTCAGTCAGCACGATACGAAGACCAACCCGATGGGCAAGGACTTCGACTATCGCGAGGAACTCAAGAAGCTCGACGTCGAAGCGCTCAAGAAGGACATGCACGCGCTGATGACCGACAGCCAGGAATGGTGGCCGGCCGACTGGGGCCACTATGGCGGTCTGATGATCCGCATGGCCTGGCACGCCGCCGGTTCCTATCGTCTGGCTGATGGCCGCGGCGGTGGCGGCACCGGCAACCAGCGTTTCGCGCCGCTGAACAGCTGGCCGGACAATGTCAGCCTCGACAAGGCGCGCCGTCTGCTTTGGCCGATCAAGAAGAAGTACGGGAACAAGGTCTCCTGGGCCGACCTGATCATCCTGGCCGGCAACATCGCCTACGAGTCCATGGGCCTGAAGACCTTCGGCTTCGGGTTCGGCCGCGAGGACATCTGGCACCCGGAAATCGACACCTATTGGGGCGCCGAGAAGGAGTGGCTGGCGCCGAGCGACGGACGTTATGGGGACCTCGAAGATCCCATGACCATGGAGAATCCGCTGGCGGCGGTGCAGATGGGCCTGATCTACGTGAACCCGGAAGGCGTGAACGGCACGCCCGACCCGCTGAAGACGGCAGCCCAGGTGCGCGAGACCTTCAAGCGCATGGCCATGAACGACGAGGAAACCGTCGCGCTGACCGCAGGCGGTCACACCGTGGGCAAGACCCACGGCAATGGCAACGCCGACGAGCTGGGTCCTGATCCGGAATCGGCCGGTCCCGAAATGCAGGGCCTCGGCTGGGCCAATCCGCACATGGACGGCAAAGCTGCCAACGCCGTGACGTCGGGCCTCGAGGGCGCATGGACCACCCATCCCACGCAGTTCGACATGGGCTATTTCGATCTGCTGTTCGGCTATGACTGGTGGCTGAAGAAGAGCCCCGCCGGCGCCAATCAGTGGGAGCCGATCGGTATCAAGGAAGAGGACATGCCGGTCGATGCGACTGATCCGTCCAAGCGCCACAACCCGATGATGACCGATGCGGACATGGCGATGCGGTTCGACCCGGCCTACAAGGCGATCTGCGAAAAGTTCATGGCCGATCCGGAGTACTTCAAGGACACCTTCGCGCGGGCCTGGTTCAAGCTGACCCACCGCGACATGGGCCCGAAGGCCCGTTACATCGGTCCGGACGTGCCCGACGAAGATCTGATCTGGCAGGACCCGATCCCGGCTGGCTCCACCGACTACGATGTCGACGCGGTGAAGTCCAAGATCGCCGCGAGCGGTCTCAGCATCGCCGAAATGGTCTCCACCGCCTGGGACAGCGCCCGTACCTATCGTGGGTCTGACATGCGCGGCGGTGCCAACGGCGCCCGTCATCCGCCTGGCCCCGCAGAAGGACTGGGAAGGCAACGAGCCTGAGCGTCTGGCCAAGGTGCTGTCCGTCCTCGAGCCGATCGCCAAGGAAGCCGGCGCCAGCATCGCCGACGTGATCGTGCTTGCCGGCAATGTCGGCGTCGAACAGGCCGCGAAAGCCGCCGGTTACGACGTCTCCGTGCCGTTCGAGCCGGGCCGCGGCGACTGCGACCGACGAGATGACCGACGCCGACTCTTTCAACGCTATGGAACCGCTCGCCGACGGCTATCGCAACTGGCTGAAGGGGGACTACGTGGTCACGGCGGAAGAGCTGATGCTCGACCGCACCCAGCTCATGCGCCTGACCGCGCCGGAAATGACGGTTCTCGTCGGTGGCATGCGCGCCATGGGTACCAACTACGGCGGCACCAAGCACGGCGTCTTCACGGATCGTGAGGGCGCGTTGACGACGGACTTCTTCGTCAACCTCACCGACATGGCCTACAAGTGGGTCCCTGTGGAAGACGGCATCTATGAGATCCGCGACCGCAAGACCGACGAGGTCAAATGGACCGCGACGCGCATGGACCTGGTGTTCGGATCCAACTCGATCCTGCGCGCCTACGCCGAGGTCTATGCCCAGGACGACAACAAGGAGAAGTTCGTCAACGACTTCGTGGCGGCCTGGACCAAGGTGATGAACGCAGATCGCTTCGACCTTGCCTGATCCGGCAACAGAGTAGCCTGAAGCGCACATCCTCCCGCGCTTCTGACAAGACGGTCGGCACGGACCTCCTCCGCGCCGGCCGTTTTGGTTGCGGCCAGCGTCAAATCAGCGATGTGAGAAATTGGAGGCCGGCGCGAGGGGCTTACCCTCACGCCGGCCGTAACATGTCACCAAACCTGTAAGCCGGGTTCTGTCCCTCGCAAGCGAGGTGATGGCCATTCATCTGGGGCGCATCTTGCGAGGCGCCTCGTGCAACCAACCCGGGCAGCTTGTCTGGAAACAGACTTGAGCGATATCTCGCCCGCGCCGCCCCTATTTGGTCTTGCTCCCGGTGGGGTTTGCCGTGCCGCCTTTGTTGCCAAAGACGCGGTGCGCTCTTACCGCACCCTTTCACCCTTACCCACCAATGGCGGGCGGTTTGCTTTCTGTGGCACTTTCCCTGGGGTCGCCCCCGCCGGAGGTTATCCGGCACCGTGCTTCCATGGAGCCCGGACTTTCCTCCCCGCCGATACGCAATACTGGCGGAGCGGCCATCCGGCCTGCTGACACAATTACATAAGGGGCTTGCAGGCCCTGGCGTCAACCCGCCCTGCCAGCGCCATGCTTAACCAGCCCTGGACGAGGCTGCCCGGCTCGTAACGGCATTTTGATCCCCCGATTGCCGTTGTTCCCATATCCTAGCGGCGATCTGCCGCGTTACCCCTCTTTCCGGCTTATTTGGCCCGGGCGACCCGGGGTATCCGGCACCCAGCAGAACAGGCGCGTGATGACGAACCAAATCTTGATCACACGATGGCTCAATGCCTTTCCGGAGCTCGCCGAACTCGAGCCGGAAGCCAAGGCGGAGTTGCTCGCCGCCACGCAGTTCAACCGTCTGCGCGAAGGCGACATCGCCTACTACCAAGGGCAGACCTGCCAAAACTACGTCATGTGCGTCGAAGGGCAGACCCGCGTGTTCAAGACGTCGGAGTCGGGCCGCGAGATCATGCTCTATCAGGTGGGCCCCGGTGAGACCTGCGTGCTCACCACGTCATGCTTGATCGCCGGCAACCCCTTTCCGGCCGAGAGCACGGCCCAGGCCGACGTCTTGCTCGCCGCCCTTCCGGCAACCGTCTTCAACCGCCTCATGGTCTCGTCGCCGAAGTTCCGGCACTACGTGCTCGGCAATTACGGAGACTTGCTGTCGAGCCTCATCATGCTGGTGGACGAGGTCGCTTTCGCGAGCCTGGACTTGCGCTTGGCGCGGCGTCTCCTCGCCGAGGCGGATGCGCGGGGGGTGGTCTCCAAGACACACCAGCAACTGGCGCTCGACCTTGGCAGCGTGCGCGAGGTGATCAGCCGCTATCTCTCCGAATGGGAGCGGATGGGCTGGCTGCGCTCTTCGCGCGGCTCTATCGAGGTTGTCGACCGAGCGGCGCTGGCGAACTACGCCAACTGCCATGAGGAGGAGATGCGACCGCCGCTCCGGTCCGTCTCCCGAACGTGACTTAGGTCACATACCGGATGCACACGAGCGGACTAAGTAGGAACAACTCGGACTCCAACCGGAAACGCTCAAGGAAACCAAGACAATGACTGATATCCCGGCCAATCGGCTCCTTGTCTCCCTGGTACGCTCCGCAGCGCTCGCTGGGGCGCTGTGCCTTGGTACCGCAACACTCACCCTTGCCGCCGAGAACATGTCCCCGGCGCCTGCCCATGGCGAGTTTGACGACAGCTGCGCGATGGGTCTTTCCGAGGGTCAGACCATCCACACCGACTGCTCGGTGAACTGGATCGATCCTGACGACGGCAAGGTCTATTGCTTCTCCACCGAAAAGTCGAAGAACGCCTTCCTCAAAGACCCGAAAGGCAACATCGCCAAGGCGAAGGAATTTCTGGCGAGCCAGCACGCCTCAGCCGCAGCTGGCAACAAGGTCTTCACGGAGAAGGACGTCGACGCCCGCGTCCAGGAGGTCATCGACCAACGAACCAAGGACGGCGCCTTCGTGTTCCACGATCCCAAGCTCGATCAGGACCTGGACCTTGTCTACGAAGAGATCAAGATCGTGCGCGGCATGGAAGGCTATGGCTGGTTCGCCAATGTCATCTTCCACGACAAGGACGAGCCGAAGAAGCAATACGCCATCGATTTCTGGTTCAAGCCGCAAGGCGACAAGCTGACCCTCATGGACATTCGCGTGCAGAAGGGCCCGAAGCGCGACGGCGACGGCTACTACATGATTACGCGGCTGCCCGTGGCCTGGTGGTGGCTGCCGGTGCAGGAGCATCCTGGCAGCATCGCAGGAGCGCGGGCCTGGCAGGTGATGAGCGCCATCCACGAATACATCCTCGACAATAAGGACAAGAACGGCGCCCTTGAGATCAAAGACGACAAAACCGGCGAGACCATTCCGCTCGACTTCGTCGAGATCCATCAGCCGGTTCGTCGCCTGAAGAAAAACGGCGAGTTCTTCGTCTGCACCGACTTCCGCAAGCCCGGCAGCAAGGACGAGTATTACGACATCGACTTCTGGGTGAACGAGAAGACCGGCAAGCTCGAAGTCGACAACGTCAAGATCCACAAGGTGCCAGTGAAAGAAGACGGCGTCTGGACGCAGGTGCCGCGCTACACCTTCGAAGGCATGGACTTCGAAAAGACCATGTAGGAACCACGTTGCCCACCCGGGGACATGGTTTCCTCCACCTGAGGCCCGCTCCAACCCGGAGCGGGCCTTTTGCTTTCCGTGGTGCGCTCGCGCCCCGAACGGATTTACGAAACTGCGCGGCTGATCTGACTAAAGATCGCCCGACCGTCCCAAGCCCTCCTTAACGCTCCGGGCGGTGAGCGCTCTCGGCGCCCTTATCGCGCCGATAGACTTGCATTCGCGTCCGTGGATGCGGGCCCAGAGAGGCACGCAACACGGCGCATCGCGTTAAATCGCATCTAGGGAGGGCAGAATGATTCGGTTCTTTACGACCTCCGCCGCCGTGAGCGTGCTGATGTTCGGTCTCGCCTCGGCAGCACTCGCCCGCACGGGCGAATATCAGAACATGGACGCCATGATGTTGGTCCACGGTCAGGCCGTGCACACCAACTGCTCCTTCATGGCGATGATCGGCGGCAAGGACTATTGCTTCGGCAGCCAGCAGGCCATGCAACAGTTCATGCAGCACCCGAGGCGCAATATCCGCAGAGCGGATGCGGCTTATCGGAGCCTGCAATAGCAGCGTCGGAAAAAGTCATCGCAGTATTGGGCTCGCGCCGCATGCGGGGCGAGCCCAATCGTTGTCGGCCTCACGCGATGGATGAGGCGCGGCGCGCGGCGCGCAGCCGGGTCAGCGTATCGCGGGTGGACTGATCGGCACGGCCGTCGACGCGTGCGGGCCGGAAGTGGCGTTGGAACGCCTCCACCACCTGCCCCACGCCTTTGCCATAGGTCGAGGTCACTTCCACGCCATAGCCATAGTCGCGAAGGTCGCGCTGGAGCGCGGTGACGGATTCGTTTTCGTCGCCTTCGCCCAAGCCCTCATCGCCGGCCAAGGGCGCGGGCTCAACCCACAGCCCGATGCCGGCCCGGGCCAGCCGCTCCCAGTCGAACCTCTCGCCGGGGTCGCGTTTACGCCCCGGGGCGACATCGGAGTGGCCGAGGATTCGCTCAGGCGGGATCGGGTAGCGGCTGAGGATGTCATGGCAGAGCGCCTCGACCGCTTGCATCTGCGCTTCCGGAAAATCCGGACAGCCGAATTCATGGCCCGGGTTCTGGATCTCGATGCCGATCGAGCAGGAGTTGAGATCGGTCTCACCGGCCCAAGAGCCGAGCCCCGCGTGCCACGCCCGGTCGGCCTCCGCCACGAGCTGGGCGATACGTCCCGCCTCGTCGACGAGGTAATGGGCCGAGACCTTTGCCTCCGCGCGCGTCAGCCAATCGAGCGCGGCCTCCGCCGTTTCCATGCCGGTGTAATGCAGCACCAACATATCGACCGTACGGCCGTTGTTCCGCGTCCCATAACTTGGCGACGGGCACCACAAGGTGGCGAGCTTGCTATCAGGGGCGGCGGTCATGGTGTCTTGCATCGTCACTGCCCGGCGCGACCGAGCCATCCAGTAACCCAGAGAATCATCTGGGAATTATATAAGAGCCAGGCCGTAGGTACTGGATTCCCGTGTGGGCGGGAATGACGTCATTGCCTCTCAGCGGAGGCTAGATCCCCCGCTCCTTGGCGATCGCGTCATAGGCCTCGTTGATGGTGGCGACCTTCTCCGTGGCGATGGCGATGAATTCCTTGGGCACGCCGCGCGCCATCAGCTTGTCCGGATGGTTGTCGGCGATCAGCTTGCGGTACTGGCTCTTCAGATCCTCATTGCTGATCGAGGGATCGATGCCGAGCACGTCATAGGGGTTGCGCTTGGCGGCGATGATGTGCCGCGCCTTGATATAGCTGAACTCGGTTTCGGTGAAGCCGAAGCGCTTGGCGACCTGGGATAGGAACTGCTCCTCACCCGGATGCAGCTGATCGTCCGCCTTGGCGATGTGGAACAGGCCTTCGAGCACGTCCTCGAGCAGCTTGCGGTTGCCCTTGAACATGGTCGCGAGCTGCTCGGCATAGGCCTCGTAGCCGGACACGTCTTGCTTGGCGAGATTGAAGACGCGCGCCACGTTCTTCATCTCGCCTTCGGGCACCTTGAAGACTTCCTTGAAGGCGTTGACCTCGTCCATGGTGACCACGCCGTCGGCCTTAGCCATTTTGGCGCCGAGCGCAATCACGCCAACGGTGAAGGCGACCTGGTTCTCGGCAGGGCCATCCTGCTCCTGATCACGGTCAATGACGTAGTGCCCCGCAACGCCTCCGAGCAGCGCCCCGATCGGGCCTCCGATCGCGAGGCCCGCCGCTGCGCCCGCGAGCTTTCCCCAAACCGACATTCCCGAACTCCCCCAAGGTGTGTTGCTTTGGCCAAAGCATAAGGACTTTTGGCCCCTGCCGCATGTGGATAATCGCCCTGACTATCCAACGGCTTGAGCCGAAAATAGAGGCCTAACCCCGCAAGTTGGCGAGGATGGACATTTTGGGCTCGTCGACCTCGAGGCCGGCCCGCAAGCGCCGCTCCACATGCCAGGAGCGGACGAAGGTCCAGATGGCGAACCACAGGGCCGCGAGCACGTTGGCGCCGCTCGCCACATACACAAAAGTCCCGCCCAGCTCGAAAAGCTCGGCGCCGGCGATGACGAACGCCTCGACCACGATGGCGAAGCCGCCGGCCATGACGATGGCCGCGCAAAACGAAATAATGAAGATAACGAGCGGATTTCCGCCCTTTGGCGCTGGCGTTTCGGATGCTTCGGTGTTCATCGGCTCACTCAAACCTTCGGAAATTGGCCTCAGCCGCCCCCTCCATAACCTGGGGGGCCCAGGGTTACAAGGGCTTGAGTGAGGGGCTTTTCTGGCCCTTTCTGCCGCCGCTCAGGCGAAAATCAGCTTGAGCAGGAAGGCCGCCGGCGATGACGGCCACCGCGGCATTGATGTCGCGGACCCGTCCGGTGATCAGCTTGAGGGCCACATAGGCGATAAAGCCCAGCCCGATGCCGGTGGCGATGGAAAAGCTCAGCGGCACCATCAGGGCGATAATCAACGCCGGAATGTACTCGGTCGGGTCCTGCCAGTGGATGGCGCCGAGGCTCGTGGCCATCAGACAGGCAACGAAGAGAAGCGCCGGCGCCGTGGCATAAGGCGGCACGGTGTGGGCGAGCGGCGCGAGGAACAGCGCGAGCAGGAAGAGGACAGCGACGGCCACGGCCGTGAGCCCGGTGCGGCCCCCCTCCTCCACGCCGGCCGCGCTCTCGATATAGGCCGTGGTGGTGGAGGTGCCGAGCGCCGCGCCGAGTGCCGCCGCGCCGGAATCGGCAAGGAGCGCCTGGCGCAGGCGCGGCAGCCGACCCTCCGCATCGAGCAAGCCCGCCTGGCGTGTGACCCCGATCAATGTCCCCGCCGTGTCGAGGATGGTGACCAGCAGCAGCGTGAGCACGATCACCGCAAGACCGAGCTGGAAGGCGCCGCTGAGATCCATGGCAAGGAAGGTCGGCGCGAGCGACGGCGGGACGGAGGCGACGCCTTGCCAGGGCTGGAGCCCCAGCGCGACGGCGGCGAAGGTCACGAGAAGCACGCCGATGATGATGGCGCCGGGCACCTTCCGCACCGCGAGCCCGGCGATGACGAGAAAGCCGGCGGCGGCGAGGAGCGCGTGCGGCTGGGACAGATCCCCGAGGGTGACAAGGGTCGTGGGATCTGCGGCGACCACGCCGGCATTTTGCAGGCCGACCAGCGCCAAGAAGAAGCCGATGCCGGCGGCAATGCCGAGCTTCAGGTTCATGGGGATCGCATCGATCAGCCAAGCGCGGATGGGCGAGGCGGACAGCACGAGGAACAGGATGCCGGAGAGGAACACGAGACCGAGGGCGAGCTGCCAGTTGCCGCCAAGCTCCGGCACGATGGTGAAGGCGAAATAGGCGTTGAGCCCCATGCCGGGCGCAAGCGCGATGGGGTAGTTGGCGTAGAGCCCCATGATGGCGGAGCCCGCCGCAGCGGCGAGGCAGGTGGCGACGAACACCGCGCCGTGGTCCATGCCCGCCTGCTGGAGCATGGCCGGGTTGACGAACATGATGTAGGCCATGGTGAGGAAGGTGGCGAGGCCGGCGCGCAGCTCGGTGGCAATGCTCGTGCCGGCGTCTCGAGAGTCCGAAGAAGCGGTCGAGACCGCTTTGCGGCTTAGACGGTTCGCTTTCCGCTTTGGCCATGCTTCCCCTCCCCGGCGTCAGCCCTCACCAGGGATACCGGATTCCCGCCTTCGCGGGAATGACAACGGCGGATAGGAAGGGTATCCACGCAGCCGAAGCGCGAAAGGAGCGGGCATGGCGATCTACGAGCTTGACGGGCAAGCGCCGGAATTTCCGGCCGACGGTCTCTATTGGGTGGCGGACACGGCGATCGTGGTCGGCCGGGTGCGGCTCCACTCCGATGTCAGCATCTGGTACGGCTCGGTGCTGCGCGGCGACAATGAGTGGATCGAGATCGGCGCGCGCTCGCAGATCCAGGACAACGCCACGCTCCACACCGATCCCGGCTTTCCGCTCACCATCGGCAAGGATTGCGTCATCGGCCATAACGTGGTGCTGCATGGCTGCACGATCGGCGACAACACGCTGATCGGCATGGGCACGACGGTGCTCAACGGCGCCAAGATCGGCGCCAATTGTCTGGTGGGCGCCAACGCGCTGATCACCGAAGGCAAGGAATTCCCCGACAACTCGGTGATCCTCGGCGCGCCGGCCAAGGCGGTGCGCGAGGTGGACGACAAGGCCCGCGCCATGATCGCGCGCGGCGCCGATGTCTATGTCAGAAGGTGGAAACAATACGCGGCAGGCTTGAAGCGCATCGCCTGATGCGGGTAACTCCGCATCATGAGCGGCACATCCCGAAGCACATCCAAAGCCAGCTGGCAATTCTTCATCGATCGCGGCGGCACGTTCACCGACATCGTGGGGCGGACGCCTGACGGACGCCTCGTCACCACCAAGCTCCTCTCCGAGAATCCGGAAGCCTACGCGGACGCGGCCATCGCCGGCATTGCCGACCTGATCGGGGTTGCGCGTGCCAAGCGGCTGCCGCCGGAGACGATCGACAGCGTGCGCATGGGCACGACCGTCGCCACCAATGCGCTGCTCGAACGCAAAGGCGATCCGCTGCTGTTGATCGTGAGCCAAGGCTTCCGCGACGCGCTCGAGATCGGCTACCAGGCGCGGCCCAAGATCTTCGCGCGCCAGATCGAGAAGCCGTCCATGCTCTATGCGCGCGTGACCGAGGTGCCGGAGCGCGTGCGCGCCGACGGCACGATCGAGGTGCCGCTCGATCTCGACGCCACGCGCGAGGCGCTTGAAGCGGCGCGAAAAGCCGGCATCGACGCGGTGGCCATCGTGTTCATGCATGCTTACGCCTATCCGGCGCATGAGCACGAGGCGGTGCGGCTCGCACAGGAATTCGGCTTCACGCAGATCTCGGCGAGCCACGAGGTGAGCCCGCTGGTGAAGTTCGTGGGCCGCGGCGACACCGCCGTGGTCGATGCCTATCTCTCGCCCCTGCTTCGCCGTTACGTGAACCAGGTGGCGAAGGCGCTCTCCGCCGATGCGCGCCGGGAACGGTCCGCGGCTTCTGTTCATGCAGTCGTCAGGCGGGCTCACCTCGGCGAACCTGTTCCGCGGCAAGGATGCGATCTTGTCCGGCCCGGCAGGCGGCGTGGTCGGTGCCGTGGAGACCGCGCACAGCGCGGGCTTCGGCAAGGTCATCGGCTTCGACATGGGCGGCACGTCGACGGACGTCTGCCACTATGACGGGGCGTTTGAGCGCACCTTCGAGAGCGTCGTGGCGGGCGCGCGGGTGCGCGCGCCGATGATGCTGATCCACACGGTGGCCGCCGGCGGCGGCTCGATCCTCCATTACGACGAGGCGCGGTTCCGGGTGGGACCCGACTCTGCCGGCGCCGATCCCGGCCCTCTCGCCTACCGGCGCGGCGGGCCGCTGACCGTCACCGACGCCAATGTCATGACCGGCAAGCTTCAGCCCGACTTCTTTCCGCACATCTTCGGATCCGATCAGGACCAGTCCCTCGACCGGCCGGCGGTCGCCAAGGCGTTCAAGGCGCTGGCGCGGAAGCTCGGCGACGGGCGCACGCCGGAAGAGATCGCCGACGGCTTCATCAGGATCGCCGTCGCCAACATGGCGAACGCCATCAAGACCATCTCCGTACAGCGCGGCTACGACGTCGGCGAATACGTGATGAACTCGTTCGGCGGCGCCGGTGGGCAGCATGCTTGCCTCGTGGCCGATGCGCTGGGCATCAAATCCGTACTGCTCCATCCGCTCTCCGGCGTGTTGTCCGCTTACGGCATGGGGCTCGCCTCACTTCGCGCCACGCGCACGCAAGCCGTGCTCGCGCGTCTCGACGAGGCGGGCCTTGCCGCGCTCGCCGAGATCCGCGCGCCGCTGGAAGCAGACGTGTGCGATGAGCTGGTGCGCCAGGGAATTCCGCGCGACGACGTCAAAGTCACCGCGCAGGCCCATCTCCGCTACGAAGGCACAGACAGTTCGCTGCCCATTCCTGCGGGCTCGTTGCACGGCATGCGCGCCCGGTTCGAGATCGCCCACCAACAGCGCTTCGGCTTCATCAGCCCGGAGAAGGACATCGAGATCGAGGCGGTCGAGGTCGAAGGTGTCGGCGGCGGCGCGCTGGTCGAAGAGCATGAGGTTGCGGTTGCCGAAGAGGCACAAGTGTCCGAGCCACACACGACCGCGGATGTCTTCACCCATGGCGTTTGGCACCCTGCGCCTGTGTTCTTGCGTGCCGATCTCGCACCCGGAAACCGCATCGAAGGGCCGGCGCTGATCATCGAGGACCATCAGACGGTGATGGTCGAGCCGGAGTGGCAGGCGGAGGTCACCGCGAAGGACCACCTCCTGCTCACCCGCATCAAGCAGAAGACCGAAGCGCAGGTCGGCAAAAAGGCCGATCCGGTGATGCTCGAAGTGTTCAACAATCTCTTCGTCTCGGTGGCCGAGCAGATGGGCTATGCGCTGCAGAACACGGCGCGCTCGGTCAACATCAAGGAGCGGCTCGACTTCTCTTGCGCGATCTTCGATGAGCGCGGGCGCTTGATCGCCAATGCACCGCATATCCCCGTGCATCTCGGCTCCATGGACAAGAGCGTGGAGACGATCCTGCGCGAGGTGGGCGACACGCTGAAGCCGGGCGACGTGTGGATGCTGAACGCGCCGTATAACGGCGGCACGCATCTGCCGGACATCACCGTGGTGACGCCGGTGTTCGCCGAGAACAGCCCCGACCTCCTGTTCTTTGTCGCCGCGCGTGGCCATCACGCGGATATCGGCGGCATCGCGCCGGGCTCCATGAGCCCCATGGCGAGAACGATCGAGGAGGAAGGCGTCTATATCGACCCGTTCAAGCTCGTGGAAAAAGGCCGCTTCCGCGAGGACGCTGTGCGGTCGCTCCTCACGGAAGCCCCCTACCCCGTGCGCAACCCTGCACAGAACATCGCCGACCTCAAAGCGCAGGTCGCCGCCAACGAGAAGGGCGTGATCGAGCTGCGCAAGATGGTGCGCCATTATGGGCTTCCCACCGTGAAGGCCTATATGGGTCACGTGCAGGACAACGCGGCGGAAGCCGTGCGCTCCGTGATCGGCAAGCTCAAGAACGCGCGCTTCGAGGTGGAGACCGATCAAGGGAGCGTCATCAAGGTCGCCATCACCATCGACAAGAAAGCCAAGACGGCGACGGTCGATTTCACCGGCACCAGCGCGCAGACCGACACCACGTTCAACGCGCCCGAGCCCATCACGCGGGCTTGCGTGCTTTACGTGTTCCGCACGCTGGTCGACGAGGACATCCCGCTCAACGCCGGCTGCCTGCGGCATATCAAAATCGTCGTGCCCAAGGGCTCGCTGCTGAAGCCGAAATATCCGGCGCCGGTCGCGGGCGGCAACGTGGAAACGAGCCAGACCATCGTGAATTGCCTCTACGGCGCGCTTGGTGCACTCGGCTCCGCGCAAGGCACGATGAACAACCTCACCTTCGGCAATGCACGCTTCCAGTATTACGAGACGATCTGCTCGGGCGCGCCGGCGGGACCCGGCTTCGATGGCGTGGCCGCGGTGCAAACGCATATGACGAATTCGCGGCTGACAGACCCGGAAGTGCTCGAGCTGCGTTATCCTGTGCTGTTGGAGCGGTTCGAGATCGCGCGCGGTTCCGGCGGCAAAGGCGAATGGCATGCCGGAGACGGAACGCTGCGGGTGATCCGCTTCCTGGAAGAGATGGAGTGCGCAATCCTGTCGGGCTTCCGCAAAGTGCGGCCCTTCGGGTCCAAAGGCGGCGAGCCGGGGCAGACGGGCGAGAACTGGGCGAAGCGGAACGGCGGGCGGCTGGAGCGGCTGAAGGGCGCGGACCAGACGGTGATCGCGGCCGGCGAAGCCATTGTGATCAAGACGCCCACCGGCGGGGGCTACGGAAAGAAGGCAGCGAAGAAGACGCGCGACTGATTTCTGAGCCACGGGAGGCGCGCATGGCCATTGACGGCAAAATCCTGATCTCGGGCGCAGGGATCGCCGGGCTCACGCTGGCGATCCTACTGAAGGACCAGGGCCACGACCCGCTCGTGGTCGAACGCGGCGAGAGCGTGCGCGCCGAAGGCTACATGATGGACTTCTTCGGCTCGGGTTGGGACGTGGCCGAGCGCATGGGCCTGGTGCCGGAGCTGCGCGCCATCCGCTATCCCATCGACGCGCTCCAGTTCGTGGACGCGGACGGCCAGGTCTATGCCTCAGTGCCGATCTCCCGGGTGAGCCGGGCTCTCGACGCCAAATATGTCTATCTGCGCCGCTCCGACCTCGAGCGCATCCTGTACGAGCGCGCCAAGGCCTCCGGTGTGGACATCCGTTTTGGCCGCGAGATCAGCGCGCTCGTGGCAACGGATGACGCGGTCCACGTCAAATTCGACGACGGCAGCGAGGGCGACTACGCGCTCGTGTTCGGCGCCGACGGGGTCCATTCGGGCGTGCGGCAGCTCGTGTTCGGCGACGAGAGCAAGTTCGCGCGGTTTCTCGGCGCCTATGTCGCCGCCTACCATCTCGACGATCCGCGGTTCGAGTTGGGGCGCGCGCTGAAGCTCTACGAAGAGACCAACCGCCTTGCCGCGTTCTATCCGCTCGATGAGACGCGCTTGGCGGCCACCTACCTGTTTCGCCATGACGAGGTTCATGTGCCGCACGCGGAGCGCTTGGCGTTCGTGCGGCAGGCTTATGCGGGCGCGGGTTGGATCACCGAGAAGATGCTCGACGCCTATCAGGGCTCAGAGCCGATCTATTTCGATTCTCTCACGCAGATCGTAATGCCGAATTGGTCCAAGGGCCGCGTTGCGCTTCTCGGCGATGCGTGCGGCTGTCTCACCTTGCTGGCGGGCCAGGGCTCGCACATGGCCATGGCCGGCGCGTATGTGATCGCGCAGGGAGCTCGACCGGCACGACGGTGATTACAGCGCCGCTTTTGCCGCCTATGAGGAGAAGCTGAAACCGGACGTCACCGAGCGGCAGGACGATGCCGCCGCCTTCGCCCGCTACTTCATCCCGTCCGAGCGGTCGCGGCCTTGGCTACGCCGGCTGGTCATCAAGATGATGTTCAGCCCGCTCGTGCTGCCGTTCGTGTTCCGCTGGTTCGGCGCGGAGAGCGTGCTCGAGGATTACGCGTAGAGCTAATTGCCAGAGCTCACCGTGGCCTTCTGGGCATTGAAGATGGTCACGTCCTTGCCGGGTTCCACCATGGACGAGGTCGAGAAGGAGTGCGGCGTGAAGCGGATGGTCACGCTGCAGTCGTCGCCGTCGCAGCCGGCGTCCAGCTTCTTCTTGGCCGCCTCGGGCTCGACGTCGCGGGCATCGACATAGACCCCCTCCTCGGTGGTGCATTCGTAACCGAGCACGTCGCCTTTGCGGCCGTGCTTCACGCAAACGCCCGTGATCTCGACATCCTGGCCGAGATAGCTCTCAGGTTTCTTGGCAAGATCCTGCAGGTCGGTGGATCCGGCAAAAGCCGCGGGCGACAGGAGCAAAGCGCCTAGAACCAAGAGGCCAGCGAGGGTGCGGCCAGCGGTAGGCACTTGGTGTAGCGTCGAGTTCATCGGTTTCCTCTCAAAGGGCGGTGGGGCGTTGCGGCGGCATCCTACAGGGGACCGGGAGCAAGAAAAGCCCCCAGTTTGCGCACAAAGTAAAGGCGCGGGACCGGAATCCCGCGCCTCTTCTCAAGAGTTGCCTCTCTTAATCAGGCTCGTTCGCAGGGAGAGCCTTTAGGAGCTAGACCGCCGTCGGCGTGCTGCCCTGGCGGCGCTCGGCCATGAACTGGTCGAACTCCGCCTTGTCCTTTGCGTGACGCAGGCGCTTGAGGAAGCCCTGGAATTCTTTCGCCTCCTCCTCGAGCCGCTTCAAAGTCTCTTCGCGATACTCATCGAAGGCGTGATTGCCGGTCGAGGTAAAGCCGCTGCGGAAGCGCCGCGCCTCGTCATTGAAGTACTCGCGCCATGCTTTCTTATGTCCACATCCCATGCGTCCACTCCAGATCAGATAGGCCAAAACGCCAAGGCCAATGGGCCACCAGACAATGAAGCCGAGGATCATCGCCGCGATCCAAGCCGGCTTCCCGTAATCGTCCAAGGTCGCAACCAGATGCATCGGGGTCCTTCCTTCAGGGCTTCGGTGTGAATGTGATTTACATTTACATATGTGTTGCCCCTTGGCAAGGCGGTCAAGGGGACACTCCAAAAATATGGGGACGCCGGGCTCCAAGAGCATCGCTGAGCCAAAAAAATTTTAACCCTCCCCGGGTCAGACTATGGCCGCAATTCGCGGAAAATTGCATTGAGTTCAGAGTCTTCGCGAGGGGCGCGTCAGATGGGGTTTGCGTATCGCCGTGTTTTGGGTCTGAGCCTGGCCGCCTCGGTCATGCTGGGCGCTGCCGGCGGTCCCGCGCTTGCGTTTTCGCTCAGGGACCTGAAACCGAACGATGGCGTGACCCGCGCCCATACCATGCCGATCCAAGGCATCGATGTCTCCTACTGGCAGGGCGACATCGACTGGAACAAGGTGCGCGACGCAGGCATCCAGTTCGCCTACATCAAGGCGACCGAGGGCGGCGACTATCTCGATCCGAAATTTCGCGAGAACTGGTACGCGGCAAAGAGGGCCGGCGTGGCACGCGGCGCCTATCACTTCATCTATTGGTGCCGGCTGGCCTCAGAGCAGGCGGCGTGGTTCGAGCGGAACGTGCCACAGGATCCAGAGGCGCTGCCGCCGGTGCTCGACCTCGAATGGAACCACCAGTCCAAGACCTGCCCCGGCAAGATCTCGCGCGAGCTGGCTTTGAAGAAGATCAAGATCATCCTCGACGCCATGGAGGCGCATACCGGCAAGCAGCCGATTATCTACACCGATCCGACCTTCCACCGCGATGTGCTCCGAGGCGCATTCAAGGGCTATCATTTCTGGCTGCGCTCGGTGGCGGCAGAGCCCGACGATGTCTATGGCCAGCGGAGCTGGGCCTTCTGGCAGTTCACCACCACAGGCAAGGTGCCCGGCATCGCCGGCAAGGTGGACCGGAACATCTATAACGGCACGCGCAGCGACTGGAACCGCGTGTTGCAGTGGCTCGAGGCAAGCCGCTAAGAGGTTTCGCCCTCCCCCTTCGCGTCTGGCAGGACGCCGAGTCCTTTCAGATAGATAAGAAGCCCGCTTTCAAGGATTTCCTCAGGCGTCATCGGCACTTTGCGCGCCGCGCGGCCGCCTTGCGAGAACAGCGTGGCGACGCCATGGGACAGGGCCCAGATATGCAGGCTCACGAGCTTAAGCGGCGGCCGTTCGTCCTCCGGCAGGTGACGGCATAACGCTGCCGCCGCGCGCTGGAGCACGTCGAAGGCATGCTCGGCCGCGGGCAGCGTCTCGCCTTCTGTGCCCGGCGCGAGCCCCGTCTCGAACATGACCGTGTAGCTCGCGGGCTCCTCGCGGGCGAAGGCGAGATAGGCGCGGCCCAAATTTTCGAACGCCGAAAGCGGCGTCGGTACGCCATTGTTCCACGCCGCGTCGAGGCGCGCGGCGAAGCGGTCGAAGCCGTTGCGGGCGACCTCGGCGAGAAGCGCATCGCGATCGCGAAAGTGACGGTAAGGCGCCGCAGGGCTCACGCCGGCCAAGCGCGCCGCCTCGGTGAGGCTGAAGCCGAAGGCGCCGTGCTCCTCGATGAGCTTGCGGGCAGCCTCCAGCAGCACCTCTTTGAGGTTGCCGTGATGATAGGAGCGTGGGCGCCGCCAGCCGCGGTCGGACTGATTCATGTAAACGGCTTTTACATCAAAGACCTGGCGGCGGCTAGCGAACCGTGGTGCCCCGTAAACGCCTGGAAAGCGCCGTCATGCTACGGTTCGCTCAATCGCTGTATGAAACGGGGCCCATGACCGAACAAAAGACCACCGTAAGGCGCAAAGCGCCAAAGGCCACCGTCGCTGCAGCGCCGGGGTCCCGATCGCTCTTCGTCAGCGAGGCGCCGGCGATCGCCGGTACCCTCACGACGCTCATCTTCCTCGCCTTCGGGAGCGCGATCCTCTCGAATCTCCAGAATGACGCGCTCACCGTCGTGCTGTTCCTGTGGCTATTCGGCGTCATGATGTGGTGCTCGTTCGGCGTCGTGCGCCATGCGGATGCCGTCGCCGCACATCTCGGTGAGCCTTACGGCACGCTGGTGCTGACGTTCTCGGTCATTACCATCGAAGTCGCGCTGTTCGCCTCGATCATGTTGCATGGTCAGAACAACCCAACGCTTGCCCGCGACGCCATGTTTGCCACGTTGATGATCGTGCTGAACGGCATGGTCGGAGCGGCGCTGCTCATGGGTGCACTGCGCTACCGGGAGCAGGAGTGCAATCTCGCCGGGGCCCGCGCCTTCCTCGTCGTCATCGCAGCCCTTTCCGTCATCGCGCTGGTCCTGCCGAACTATATGAAGACCGCACCGAGCCCGGTCGAAACGCCAGGGACGGCGATCCTGTTTATCGCCGTCACGCTGCTGTTCTATGCGGTCTTCATCTTCATCCAGACTATGCGGCATCAGTCTTTTTTCGACGAGCCCGCCGATTATTCCAACGATCCGGCTCATCAGGCCCTAGGGCATGCCAAAGCCGCAAACCGGTCGCTCGGCTTCCATGTGGCGATGCTCGTGCTGACGCTTCTTCCCGTCGTGCTGCTCGCCGAGTCCTCTGGCGGTCATCGTGGATTACGGCATTGAAGATCTCGGGCTGCCTGAGGCGCTTGGCGGCATACTGATCGCCATTCTCGTGCTGGCGCCAGAGGGGCTCACCGCCTTCCACGCGGCGCTCGCCGATCACCTTCAACGAGCGGTCAATGTGTGCCTCGGTTCGGCGCTGTCCACGATCGGGCTAACCATTCCGGCGGTGTTGATCGTTGGGCTCGTGACGGGCATCGATGTGCATCTTGGTCTTTCTGAGTCAGAAATGGTGCTTCTGCTTCTGACCCTGTTCGTGAGCGGGCTGACCTTCGCTGGGGGACGTACCAACGTGCTGCAAGGGTTCGTCCACCTGGTCCTGTTCTTCGTCTATGTGATGTTGATCTTCAGCCCGTGACGGCCCGCAGAAGAAGACGCCATCGGCGCACGTGGCGTGCTACATGGAGCACTCTGGCCTTTGCGCCGCGACACAAGAGCTATGGACGCACGCCACCTCTTTAAGAATCCGCTGACGATCGGCTGGCGCGAATGGGTCAGCCTGCCCGACCTTAACGTCGACGCCATCAAAGCGAAGATCGACACGGGCGCCCGCACCAGCGCTCTGCACGCCTTTCGTATCGAGCCGTTCCAGCGTGAGGGGGCGGTCTGGGTACGCTTCGAGCTCCATCCGCTCCAGCGCAGCCGCGCCATGAAGGTCACCAGCGAGGCCCCCGTCGTCGACCAACGTTCGGTGCGCAGCTCGAACGGGCGCGTGGATCGCCGCTACATTATCAGGACCTTGCTCAGGCTCGGCGACGTGGCGTGGCCGATCGACCTTTCGCTTGCCAATCGTGACGAGATGGGCTTTCGCATGCTGCTCGGCCGCACCGCGATCCGGGGGCGCACCGTGATCGAGCCCGGGCGCTCCTTCCTACTCGGCGCGGCGCCGGCCAGACTGACCCATAGACACCGGCCGGCATCACGACACCTGTCGCAAGCCTAGCGACCCTAGCCATGAGAACCCCATGAAGATCGCATTGCTCGCCCGCAATCCCAACCTCTATAGCCACCGCCGCATCTGCGAGGCGGCGCGCGCCCGCGGCCACGACATCGAGATCATCAACACGCTGCGCGTCTCTATCAACATCACCTCGCGCAAGCCGACGCTCTACTACCGCAAGCGGCAACTCGAAGGCTTCGACGCCGTGATCCCCCGCATCGGCGCCTCGATCACCTTCTACGGCCTTGCCGTGCTCCGTCAGTTCGAGGTCATGGGCGTCTATCCGCTGAATGAGTCGGTTGCTATCGGCCGCAGCCGCGACAAGTTGCGCTGTCTCCAGCTTCTGGCACGCCGCGGTATCGGCCTGCCCACCACCGCCTTTACCAACGACCCCAAGCAGGCCGAGGACGTCATCGACCTCGTGGGCGGCGCGCCCGTGGTCATCAAGCTGCTCGAAGGCACCCAAGGCATCGGCGTGATGCTCGGCGAAACGATGAAGTCGGCGAAGTCGGTGATCGAAGCCTTCCAAGGCGCCAAAGTGAACATCCTCGTGCAGGAGTTCATCAAAGAGGCGGGCTCGGCCGACCTCCGAGCGTTTGTCGTCGGCAACAAGGTGGTGGCGGCGATGATACGCCAAGGGCCATCCGGAGAGTTCCGCTCGAACCTGCATCGCGGCGGGTTCGGCGAGAAGGCGAAAATTACGCCGCAGGAGCGAGCCACCGCGGTGAAGGCGGCGCAGACGCTCGGCCTCAATGTGTGCGGCGTCGATATGCTGCGCTCCAAAAATGGACCGCTGGTGATGGAGCTCAACTCATCGCCTGGTATCCAAGGCCTGGAGCAGGCAACCGGCGTCGACGTGGCCGGGCTGATGATCGATTTCCTGGAGCGAAATG
This sequence comes from uncultured Alphaproteobacteria bacterium, assembly GCA_963727165.1. Classification (GTDB taxonomy): domain Bacteria; phylum Pseudomonadota; class Alphaproteobacteria; order Rhizobiales; family Methyloligellaceae; genus Methyloceanibacter. The sequence continues at coordinate 135,141 of CAVSFJ010000002.1, read as the reverse complement.
CCGCCCAAGGCCGTACGAGGACGAAGGGGAAAGGGTGAGCTTTCTCCACGACCTCCATGCCGCGAGCCCTCTGGGAACGGCGCTACTGCTTGCAACTGTCGCGGGATTGACGATCCCGATCGGCGCGTATCTTGCCACGATCGAGCGCATCCGCCCGCGCTGGCTCCAGGACGAGTTTCGCCACAGCGTGTTGGCCTTTGGCGGCGGTGCGCTCTTTGCGGCTGTCGCGCTCGTGCTCGTTCCGGAAGGGATCCGCAACCTCGACTGGTTTACCATCTGTCTTTCCTTTGGAGCAGGCGGTGTCGTCTTCTTTCTGATCGACCGCGCCATTGCCACTCGCGGTGGTGCCGGGGCCATGCTGATGGCAATGCTTCTCGACTACGTGCCCGAAGCCATGGCCGTCGGGGTGGGGCTCGCCACCCAATTGGAACTCGGTCTCCTCCTCGCGCTGCTGATCGCTCTGCAGAACCTGCCGGAGAGCTTCAACGCGTATCGCGAGATCAAGTTCAGGACAGGTAAATCGGAACAGACGTTGCTGATTTGGTTCAGCGCCCTCGTCGTTTTGGGGCCACTGTCCGCCTATTTTGGACACGAAGTCTTGGCGTCTTACCCAGCGATTTCGAGTGCGGTCATGCTGTTCGCCGCCGGGGGCATCATCTATCTGACATTCGAGGATATCGCACCGCAGACAGTCCTCAAGCGGCATTGGGCACCACCGCTTGGTGCGGTCGGTGGCTTCCTGCTCGGCCTTCTGGGTCATGTACTTATAATGTAAGGCGTTTCTACCTCTTGGCGATATCGCAAGCGACGTTAGTGATCTTCCGGATGCTGCTCTTGCCAGTCCTACCCAGTTTTGGGCTAGATTGGGCAAAATGTGCCGGGAGATTGAGCAATGAACTTGCAGTCTGGAGAAAATCGTCTTGCCAAGGGCCGGCCGCTTCAGGTCGCCGCCGCTGCGCTCATTGCGCTCCTTGCCTGTGGCAGCTCTTTGGCCTTCGCCGAAGACACCAAGCCGGGGCCTTGCACCGACGACGCTATGATTGTGTTCGACGCCTCTGGCTCGATGTCAGGCAACCAAACGCTCGGCATTCCCAACTCACGGCCTCGGATCGATGAAGTGCGCTCCGCCCTGTCTCGGGTCTTGCCGAGCGCCACGAAGTTCCGCCGTGTGGGCCTCGTCACCTTCGGCCCTGGGCCCTACAACCAGTGCAACGTCCAGCTCGATCTCAAGCCGGCGGCCAACGCGGCCGGACCGATCATGAAGGCGGTGAACGCGCTCGTGCCCGCCGGGAAGACGCCCCTAACCGAAGGGGTCGAGCAGGCGGCCAATGCGCTCGACTACCGGCACAAGCCCGGCGTGATCGTGGTGGTCACCGACGGCGAAGAGACCTGCGGCCGGAAGCCCTGCGATCTGGCGAAGCGGCTTCATGACTCCGCCCAGCAGCTCACCATCCATGTGATCGGTTTCCGCTACGACACCTTCTCGTGGACGGGCGGAAACAGCGTTACAGACCTGATGTGCATCGCCGATGAGAACAACGGCCTCTACATCAAGGCCAACAACGAGGACGAGCTCGTCGAGGCTCTCAAGAAGACCTTGGATTGCCCCATGCTCTCCCAAGTCCCGCTCAACCCAGTCCGCTAATCCCTAGTTGACGAAGCGCGCGCGTTGCGCTCAATACGCCGGCACAAAAGGGAGCACCCACCGATGGCGTCGAAGCGCGTGGTCGGTCTTGTCATTGCCGCGCTGGCTATTTTCGGGCTCTCGTCCGCTTGGGCTGAAACACCCGGCTCGCCACCTGCCAATTCCGCGCTGATCGACCGCTGCTGGACACCGGAGGCTTTGGCCGGGACCGGCAAAGAGCTGAAACCTCTCCGTCCTGGCCCCCGGCTCGATCTCGCAGAGCTCAAGCAAGAACCTCTTCCCGCCACCGTGCCAGTTGCCGAAAATCTGCGCGGCTCGATCCGGAGCGTCGCCTTGCCTCCGGGCGAGAAGCTCATCGCGCTGACCTTCGATCTTTGCGAGACCAACGGCTACCGTGCCGGTTATGACGGCCGCATCGTCGATCTTCTGCGCGCCCAAGGCGTGAAAGCCACCTTCTTCGCCGGCGGCAAATGGCTCGAGACCCATCCTGAGCGCGCGCAACAGCTGATCGCCGATCCCAATTTCGAGGTGGGTAGCCATGGCTTGCTCCACCGCGACCTCTCCAAGGCGACCGCTAAGACCATGGCGGAGGAGATCAACCTCACCGTGGCGGCGTTCGCGCGTGCGCGGAAGGCCTTGGAGGCCCGGCCGTGTGCCACGGCTGAGGCGCAGGCCGCCGATGCCGTGCAACAGCGGATCGCCGTGATGCGGTTTCCTTATGGGCGATGCAACGCCAAGTCCTTGGCGGCTGTGGCCAAGGCCGGGGAGCTCGCCATCCAGTGGGACGTAGTGACCGGCGATCCCGATCCGCATATCTCGGCCAAGTCCATCGCCAACACTATCCTCAGGCACGCTCATCCCGGAGCCATCATTGTCGCGCACGCCAATGGCCGGGGCCGCAACACCGCCGCGGCGCTTGCGGTCGCCCTGCCGAAACTGAAGGAAGAAGGCTATCGCTTCGTCACCGTGAGCGAGCTCATCGCGGCGGGGAAGCCGGTGATTGCCGACAAGTGCTATCTCAACCGGCCGGGCGAGGTGCAACGTGTCGCGCACGCGAAGCGGCGTTCGGTTAGCGATGACATCTGGTCCATTCTGCGCCGCTGATCTCGAAATCGGCGGCAATCTCGGGCGCCTCGGCGTTCGTCCGCTCGTGCCGGAAGCCTGCGCCGGAGATCGCGCGAGCCATCGTGGCAATGCCGCCGTGGTCAGTGATGGGCACACCCGCAGAGGCCATGACGCGGTATCTTGCGGCAGAGGCCGACGGTGCGCACCGCTATGTGATTGAGGCCGGCGGTACGCCGGCAGGCGCTGCCTCGGTGCGGCATCCCTGGCTCAAGGGGCCCTATCTCGAATTGCTGGCGCTGTTCCCTGCCCATCAAGGCCAAGGGATCGGCGCTGCAATCCTACGCTGGTTCGAAGACGAAGCGCGCCGCCACGAGGCACGCAACCTTTGGGCCTGCGCGTCTCGCTTCAATACGCGCGCCCTCAGCTTTTACCGGCGGCATGGCTTTGCCGAGGCCGCGGTGCTGCCGGAGCTCGTCGCCGACGGCTTCGACGAGATCCTGCTGCGCAAGTTCCCGATCGGCGCGGTCGGAGACTCCTGACGAATTCCGAGACTACTGGTCCTGCGTCTCGTCCGACGGCGCGTCGGAGTCCGGCATGGGCTGGTCCGGATCGGGCACGTCGACGTCCGGGTACTCGCTTTCGGGAACCTCGGGCGCCGCGTCGAAGAAGAGCACGCCTTCCTCGATGCTCGCCTCCTCGTCGCCCTTCATCTCGTATTGGTCGCCGTTGTCGAGTTCGATGACACAGCCTTTGTCACATGCGGGCTCGACCGAGGCACCGGGCTCGATGGACTGCTCGGTGCCCTCGCCATCGACGATCACTTTGACGGTGGTCGCGTCGGAGTCGTTGTTGGTGATGGTCAGTGCTACCGCCGGAGACGCAAAGACTGCTGCTACAAGGCCGAGGCCGAATATGTTGACGACCCTCATCTCGCTACCCTCTTTCGGACCGGCAAGGTTGGTGCTGCCGGCCGCCCTTTGAGCCCTTCTGCCGCCCCGGAGCTACCAATGGCAGGCTTCCGGGCCAGAATTTTCCACAGGCTGTTCATAATCCAGCCTCTTGGAATTTGCGCCTTTTAGCACCCTCGCCGCCTCTCCCCGCAATCGTTTTTGCGGGGCCGCAAGGGCAAAAAAATCTATGAGATCCATGCAACCGAAGGCCCCCCTGGGCGTTGTTGACGTCAGCTTGCGGCTATTCACCATTGTGCGGCGCAGCAAGAAAACGGCTTGGCACTGGCCGAGGGGACCCAGTAGAATCGGCAGGTTGCGGAACGGGCCCCTCCAATCGGAAAGGAGAGCTTCCGATGGATACTACAGCCAAATTGACCGCCATCATGGCGATCGTATCGTTCGCCTTTCTCGCTGCCGTCATCCTGGGGATGATCTAAGGGCGAGGCCTTGGCCCCATAGGGCCACACCCGACATTGACATCACGATGAGGCGCCACCGGCGGAACCAACCGCCTGGGCGACCTCCCGCCGGGGACGCGTGGCTTACGCCGCCGCTTCCGCGAGCCGCTTCGGATCGTAGCTGAGGATCGGCGCCAGCCAACGCTCGGCCTCCTCGACCGACCAACCCTTGCGCGCCGCATAGTCGGCTCGACTTGGTCGCGGCCGATCTTGCCGACGCCGAAATAACGGCTCTCGGGATGCGAGAAGTAGAACCCCGAGACGGCGGCGGCCGGCCACATGGCGCAAGAACTCGGTGAGCTTCACGCCGACTTCCTTCTCGGCATCGAGCAGCTGTGAACAGGGTACGCTTCTCGGTGTGATCGGGCTGGGCCGGATAGCCCGGCGCAGGGCGGATGCCGGCGAACTCTTCGGCAATGAGCGCTTTGTTCGAGAGTTTCTCGTCCGGCGCGTAGCCCCACAGCTCGCGGCGTACCTTCTCATGGAGCGCCTCGGCGAAGGCTTCTGCCAAACGATCGGCGAGCGCCTTGACCAGGATCTTGGAATAGTCGTCGTTGGCGCGCTCGAACCGGCGCGCCACGTCCTCCTCGCCGATGCCGGCCGTCACGGCGAAGCCGCCGACATAGTCGGCAACGCCTGTGTCTTTCGGCGCTACGAAGTCGGCGAGCGCCAGGTTCGCCTTGCCGGTATCGCGCGCCATCTGCTGGCGAAGCGTGTGCAGCGTAGCGAAGGGCTTGGTCCGGCTCTCATCGGCATAGAGCTCGATGTCGTCGCCGGCGCTGTTGGCGGGCCAGAAGCCGACTACGGCGTTCGCCGTCAGCCATTTCTCGGCGATGAGCTGCTTCAGCATGGCTTGCGCATCGTCGAACAGGTGACGGGCGGCCTCACCGTATTTGTCGTCCTCCAGGATGCGCGGATACTGGCCTTTCAGTTCCCAGGCCTGGAAGAACGGCGTCCAGTCGATGTACTTGGCGAGTTCGGCGAGGTCGTAGGCCTTGAAGGTGCGCGTACCGAGGAAGCTGGGCTTCGGCGGCGTGTAGCCCTTCCAGTCGAGCTTCAGCGCATTGGCGCGGGCTTGTGCCAGCGGCGCTCTCGTCTTCTCCTCCTGGCCACGCGCGTAGGACTCTGCCATTTGCGTGTATTCCTCGCGCACCTTGGCGATCTGCTTCGGGCGCTCCTCCTTCGACATCAGCCCCGAGACCACGCCCACGGCGCGGCTCGCATCGGTCACATAGATCGCCTGGCTGCGCTGGTAGTTGGGGCTGATCTTGACCGCGGTATGCACGCGGCTCGTGGTGGCGCCGCCGATGAGAAGCGGCATGTCGAAGCCTTCGCGCTCCATCTCGGCGGCCACATGGCACATCTCGTCGAGCGACGGCGTGATGAGACCCGACAGGCCGACAATGTCGACATTGCGTTCGCGCGCGGTGTCGAGGATCACTTGCGAGTGCACCATGACGCCGAGGTCGATGACCTCGTAGTTGTTGCACTGGAGAACGACGCCGACGATGTTCTTGCCGATGTCGTGGACGTCGCCCTTGACCGTGGCGAGCAGAACCTTTCCGGCAGGTTCCCCTTGAGCGAGCCCCTGCTCCTCCTTCTCCTTCTCCATGAAGGGCATGAGATAGGCGACGGCCTGCTTCATTACGCGCGCCGACTTCACCACCTGTGGCAGGAACATCTTGCCGGCACCGAACAGATCGCCGACCACGCCCATGCCATCCATGAGCGGGCCCTCGATGACGTGGAGGGGACGTTCGGCCTGTTGCCGCGCTTCCTCGGTATCCTCCTCGATGTAATTGGCGATGCCGTGGACCAGGGAATGGGTGAGCCGCTCATTCACCGGCTTCTCGCGCCAGGAAAGATCGACTTCCTTCTTCTGTGAGGCGCCGCCCTTGTAACGCTCGGCCGCCTCGAGCAGACGGTCCGTGGCATCGTCGCGCCGATTGAGGATCACGTCCTCGACGAGGTCACGCAACTCCGGCTCGATGTCGTCGTAGAGCGCGAGCTGCCCGGCATTGACGATGCCCATGTCCATGCCCGCCTGGATGGCGTGATAGAGGAACACCGAGTGCATGGCCTCGCGCACCTGCTCGTTGCCGCGGAAGGCAAAAGAGAGGTTCGACACGCCGCCCGACACATGCACGTAAGGCAGTTCCTCCTTGATACGGCGGGTCGCCTCGATGAACGCGCGGCCGTAGTCGTTGTGCTCCTCGATGCCGGTGGCGACGGCGAAAATATTCGGATCGAAGATGATGTCCTCGGGCGGAAAGCCGATCTCCTTGGTGAGCAGGTCGTAGGCGCGTTTGCAGATCTCGAACTTGCGCTCCGCCGTCTCGGCCTGACCTTGCTCATCGAAGGCCATGACCACGACCGCCGCGCCATAGCGCAGAACTTTGCGCGCATGGTCGAGGAAAGGCCCCTCGCCTTCCTTCATGCTGATGGAGTTCACCACCGACTTGCCTTGCACGCATTTCAGGCCCGTCTCGATGACCGACCATTTCGAGGAGTCGATCATGATCGGCACGCGCGAGATGTCGGGCTCGGCGGCGATGAGGTTCAAGAAGGTCTCCATGGCCTTCTCGGAGTCGAGCATGCCCTCGTCCATGTTGACGTCGAGCATGTTGGCGCCGTTCTCCACCTGCTGGCGCGCGACCTCGAGCGCTGCGGCGTAGTCGTTGGCCTCGATCAGCTTGCGGAAGCGTGCGGACCCGGTGACGTTGGTCCGCTCGCCCACCATGACGAAATTCTGGGCTGCGTTGGTCACTTATACCTATCCATGAACGAAGGGTTCGAGGCCTGAGAGGCGAAGCGCATGCTCCACCTCGGGCACTTGGCGGGGCTTGTACTTGGCCACCGCTTCAGCGATGGCGTGGATATGGTCGGGCGTGGTGCCGCAGCACCCGCCGACGATATTGATGAGCCCGGCCTTGGCCCAATCCTCGAGAAGCTTGGCCATCTGCGCAGGCGTCTCGTCGTACTCGCCCATCTCGTTGGGGAGGCCTGCGTTGGGATAGACGCTGACATAGGCGTCCACGACATGGGCCATCTCGTCGACGGACGGCCTGAGTTGCTCGGCGCCGAAGGAGCAATTGAGCCCCATGGAGAACGGCCTCAGATGCTTCATGGAGTACCAGAAGGCCTCCGGTGTCTGGCCTGACAGGTTGCGGCCCGACAGATCGGTGATGGTGCCGGAGATCATGATGGGAAGCTCGACGCCCATCTCGTCGAACACTTGCTCGACCGCAAAGCCTGCCGCCTTGGCATTGAGCGTATCGAACACGGTCTCGATCAGGATCGTGTCGACGCCGCCCTCGATCAGACCGCGGACTTGCGTGGCGTAGGCCTCGACCAGCTCATCGAAGTTCACATTGCGGAAGCCGGGATTGTTCACGTCCGGCGAGATCGACGCGGTGCGGTTGGTGGGGCCGATGGCGCCGGCGACGAAGCGCGGTTTGTCGGGCGTCTTCTTGGTCCATGCGTCAGCGGCCTCGCGGGCGAGCTTGGCCGCCGCCACGTTCATCTCGTAGCTCAGATCCTCCAGTCCATAATCGGCCTGGCTGATGGCTTGCGCGTTGAAGGTGTTGGTCTCGAGGATGTCGGCGCCGGCCTCCAGGTACTTGCCGTGAATCTCCCGAATGATGTCGGGCTGGGTCAGCACCAGCAGGTCGTTATTGCCCTTCAGGTCGCGCGGATGGTCCTTGAAGCGCTCACCGCGATAGCCGGCCTCGTCCAGCTTGTAGCCTTGGATGGCCGTGCCCATGGCGCCATCCAGAATGAGGATGCGCTCCTTCGCCTCGCGCTTCAGCGCTTGGATGCGTTCTTCTCTATTCATGACGCAGACTCCGCCTTCGCTTCGGTGAAGGCCTTGGCCGGACGCAGGCCCAGCAGATAGCAGATGGCGTAGACGAGGTCGGCGCGGTTCAGCGTGTAGAAGTGGAACTCGGTGATGCCCTGATCGACGAGGCCCAACACCTGCTCGGCGGCAACGGCAGCGGCCACGAGATGGCGCGTCTCCTGGTCCTCGTCCAGCCCCTCGAAGCGATGCCCCAGCCAGTCCGGCACGCTCGCGCCGGTCCGCTCGGCAAAGCTCGACACCTGCTTGAAGTTATGGATCGGGATGAGGCCCGGCACGATGGGGATGTCGATGCCCGCCGCGCGCACGCGGTCGAGATAGCGGAAATAGACCTCGTTATCGAAGAAGAACTGAGTGATGGCGCCGGTCGCGCCGGCGTCGATCTTGGCCTTCAGCATGTCGATATCGGCCTCGACGGACGGCGATTCCGGGTGCTTCTCCGGATAGCAGCCGACCGAGATCTCGAAGGGTGCGATCTTCTTGATGCCGGCCGTAAGGTCGGCCGCGTTGACATAGCCGCCCGGCGTCGGCTCATAGCCCTCGCCCACACCGTCCGGCGGGTCGCCGCGGAGCGCCACGATGTGGCGCACGCCGAGGTCCCAATAATCGCGGATGACCTCGTCGATCTCCTCTTTGGTGGCGCAGACGCAAGTGAGGTGCGCGGCGGGCTTCAGCGTCGTCTCACGCAGCATGCGGGCGACGGTGGCGTGGGTACGCTCGCGGGTCGAGCCGCCGGCGCCATAGGTCACCGAGACGTATTTCGGCCGCAGCGGCTCCAAGCGGCGGATCGAGCGCCACAGCGTCTCCTCCATGGCCGCGGTCTTTGGCGGAAAGAACTCGAACGACACGTCGATGTCGCCGCGCCCGAGAAAGCGACGCTTCGGTGGTTCTGACGATGCGAGCATTACGCGGCGACCTCCACTTTGGGGCTCAGTTTTCTTTTCTTGCCCGCGGCTGTGGGCTTCAAGCCCAGCCACAGGGACACAGTGAGCTTGCCTTCCGCCGGGTGCGGGCTCAGCTCACGGAAGCGCTCCACTTTGAGTCCAGCACTCCCAAGCATGCGGCCGAGTTGGTCGCGGGCGAAGCCGAGCCGCCGATGGGCCGACTGCTCGCGCAAGAACTCAAGCTCATGCGGTGCAAAGTCAACCACAAGCAGCTTACCGCCGGGGGCAAGCACGCGTGCGGCTTCTGCCACCGCGGCGGCCGGATCGTCAAGGAAGTGCAACACCTGGTGTAGCACGACCGCGTCGGCGGCACCGTCGGGCAGCGGCACGTTATAGAGATCGCCATGGCGCACTTGCGCGTGAGAGAGACCGGCCCGCTCCAGCTTCATGCGCGCATAGGCCAACATGTCGTGGTTGAGGTCGAAGCCGAGCGCCTTCTTCGCGCGGGGGCCGAACAGCTCGAGGATGCGCCCGGTGCCAGTGCCGAGATCGACCAGGAGATCGAATGGCCCCTCCCCCAGCGCCTCGTCCATGGCGGCCTCGACCTGGCTCTCGGCCACATGGAGCGCGCGGATGCTATCCCATTCGGCGGCGTGGGCCTTGAAGTAGGCTTGGGCGGCCTCGGCGCGGGCTTTCTGCACGGCTTCGGCGCGGGCGTGGTCACGGGCAAGCGTCAGGTCGGTCTCATCGAGACTGTCGACAATGGCCCGGGCGAGCACGCCTTCCGGCCCGCTGTCCGCGAGGCGGAAGAACACCCAAGAGCCCTCCCGAAAGCGGGTGATGAGCCCGGCTTCGGCCATGAGCTTCAAATGCCGGCTGATGCGCGGCTGGCTCTGGGCGAGGATTTGGGTCAGATCCTTGACGTTCAGCTCAGCGCCTGCAAGCAGGGCCAGGATGCGCAGGCGCGTGGCCTCGCCCGCGGCACGCAAGACCGCGAGGGCATGAGCGCGGGACAGGCCCGGGGTTAAGCTGCGGGTTTCGGCATCACCTGACATAAAGATATGTTTATGCCTTTTAGGCGGGCGCCGCAAGAGCCGGGACGTTTTCAGCCGTCAGAAGGCGGGAAACCCGCCGGTATGCGCCTGTCATACGCTGGTAATAACATGGGACGCAGTTATGGGAGATTGTCCCACCCCCTCAACGCCCGGACCAGCTCCATGTCGGATGAAAGACGGCTTTACAGTGAAGCAGGCGACCTCCTGAGGAGGTCACGCGCTCCGTGCCATCGTGGCTGCGGACGGAAAAGCGACGTTCAAGGGCTGGCGCCCGCAGCTCGAGCGGCGCCCCTTCGCCATGAGCGCCCTCAATCTCGCCCATTACCTGGCCTTTCGCAGCCGCGATCTCAGGCCCTTGCAGCGCCGGTTGATGGCCCTTGGGCTGTCCTCGCTTGGCCGCGCCGAGAGCCGCGTGCTTGCGACCCTCGACAGCGTGACTGTCGCACTTGCCGCGCAAGCCGGCGTCGGAGCCGCCGGTCCGCATGCCGAGCCTCCGCCAATTCTTCCGCGGCGAGGAGCGGCTCAAGAAGAACACCGATATCCTGTTCGGACCGCCGCCGCAGGGCCGGCAGGGCCGCATCCTCGTCACCCTTGCGACCGAAGCGGCAGAAGACCCTGACTTCATCCTTCGCCTCGCCGAGCACGGCGCCGATGCGGTGCGCATCAATTGCGGCCATGACGACGCGAAGTGTTGGGGCAAGATGATCGCGCATGTGCGCGCCGCCGAAGCGAAGCTCGGGCGGCGCATCCGCGTCCTCATGGATATTGCCGGACCCAAGATCCGCACGCGTAAGGTAGAGACGCCGCGCCAACGCGACACGTTGCATGTCGGTGACGAGATTCTGCTCGTGCGCGACAAGCACGCTATCGACATCGACGCTGTTCCCTTCAGGACGCGCTGCACGTTACGCAATGCCTTCGACCGGCTAAAGGTCGGTGACCCCATCTCAATCGACGACGGCAAGCTCAAAGGGACCATCGTGCGCGAGATCGGGGCGGGCCTGGTGGCGCGCATGGAAGAAGGACGCCTCAAAGGCGTAAAGCTGAAGGCCGAGAGAAGCCTCAACTTCCCCGGCGTCGAACTGGGGCTGGATCCGCTGACCGACCAGGACCGGCAAGATCTCGACTTCATCGTCCTCCACGCCGACATGATCGGGTATTCCTTCGTCGAGACCGCCGACGATGTCGCCTATCTTCAGGAGGAACTCGCAGGGCGCCGCGCGGATTGGCAGAAGCTTGCGCTCATTGCCAAGATCGAAACCCCGCGCGCGGTTCACAATCTGCCAGAGATCATCGTGCAGGGCGCGGCGCGCCAGCCTTTCGGCATCATGATCGCGCGTGGCGACCTTTCCGTGGAGATGGGATTCTCGCGCGTCGCCGAGATGCAGGAAGAGATCTTGTGGATCTGCGAGGCCGCACACATCCCCGCAATCTGGGCGACCCAGGTCCTGGAAGACCTGGTGAAGACCGGACTGGCATCGCGTGGCGAGATGACAGACGCCGCCATGGCGGCACGCGCCGAATGCGTCATGCTCAACAAGGGCGAGAACATTCTCGCCGGCATCGACGCGCTCAACTGCCTGCTCTGCCGGATGTGCGAGCACCAGACAAAGAAGACGCCGACGCTGCGCGCGCTGCATGCCTGGGCAGAGCTAGCGTCAGGCGCGGGCGAACTTCTTGTATTTGATGCGCTTCGGAACCACGGAGTCCTCGCCCAGCCGGCGCTTCTTGTCCTCCTCGTAGTCCTCGAAATTGCCCTCGAACCACTCCACGTGGCTGTCGCCCTCGAAGGCGAGGATATGGGTGGCGATGCGGTCCAAGAAGAAGCGATCATGGCTGATGATGACGGCGCAGCCGGGGAAGTCCTCGAGCGCGGCTTCGAGCGACGACAGGGTCTCCACGTCGAGGTCGTTGGTCGGCTCGTCGAGCAGGATCAGGTTCGCGCCCGACTTCAGCATCTTGGCAAGATGGACGCGGTTCCGCTCACCACCTGAGAGCTGGCCCACTTTCTTCTGCTGGTCGGAGCCCTTGAAGTTGAACCAGCCGACATAGGCGCGGGACGGCACCTCGCGCTTGCCCAGCGTGATCATGTCGTTGCCGTCCGAAATCTCCTCCCAGACGTTCTTCTTGGGGTCGAGCGCGTCGCGCGACTGGTCCACATAGCCAAGCTTCACCGTGTCGCCGACGCGGATGTCCCCATCGTCGGGCTGCTCCTGGCCCACGATCATGCGGAACAGCGTGGTCTTGCCGGCGCCGTTCGGGCCGATGACGCCGACAATCCCGCCCGGCGGCAGCTTGAAGGATAAGCCGTCGATCAGCAGCCGGTCGCCGAAGCCCTTCTCCAGCCCGTCCGCCTCGATGACCACATCGCCGAGGCGTGGGCCCGGCGGGATGGTGATCTGCGCTTTGCCGTTCTTGTCCTTGCCCGCCTCGGCCAGAAGCTCGTCGTAAGCGCGGATGCGCGCTTTGGACTTGGCCTGGCGCGCCTTGGGGCTGGCCCTGATCCAATCAAGCTCGCGGGCAAGCGTGCGCTGCTTGGCCTCTTCCTGCTTGCCCTCGACCTCGAGGCGCTTCTGCTTCTGCTCGAGCCAGGCGGAGTAGTTGCCCTTGTAGGGGACACCCTGCCCGCGATCGAGCTCGAGCGTCCATTCGGTGATGTTGTCGAGGAAGTAGCGATCGTGGGTGACCATGACCACGGTGCCCGGATAGTCGCGCAAATGATGCTCGAGCCAGGCGACGCTCTCGGCGTCGAGATGGTTGGTCGGCTCGTCGAGCAAGAGAATGTCGGGCTTGGAGAGCAAGAAGCTCGGCAGAGCGCCACGCGGCGCCGCTCGCCGCCCGAGAGCTTCGACACGTCGGCATCACCCGGCGGGCAGCGCAGCGCGTCCATGGCCTGCTCAACTTGCGCTATCCAGGTCCCACAGATTCTGGGCGTCGATCTCGTCCTGGAGCTGCGCCATCTCGTCGGCGGTCTCGTCGGAATAGTTCATGGCGAGCTCGTTGTAGCGGTCGAGCTTCGCCTTCTTCTCGGCCACGCCCTCCATGACATTGCCCATGACGTCCTTGCTGTCGTCGAGCTGGGGCTCCTGCGCCAGATAGCCGACGCGTGACGCCATCCGCGGCCCAGGCCTCGCCCACGAACTCCTTCTCATCGCCGGCCATGATGCGCAGAAGCGTCGACTTGCCGGCGCCGTTGACGCCGACCACGCCGATCTTGGCGCCGGGGAGGAAGGCGAGCGTCACGTCCTTCAAGACCTGTTTCCCGCCGGGATAGGTCTTGTTGAGCTTGTTCATGACGTAGACGTATTGCGGGGTGGCCATGGGCGTCCGTTCAAGGATTTGGAGGTTTCAAAGGAAATCAGCCCGGGCTTGTAGCCGTTTCGGCGGGCCAACTCAATGTAGGAAGCTGGCGCTTCGATGCAATGTCAGAACAGCTGCGGCAGGCGCTCCTTCAGCTCGGCCGCGAGCGCGTCCAGCGGGTTCTCCTGGATCGGCTCGATCTCGGAGAGGGCTTGCGCAAACGTCTCCGGCGAGAGCTGGGCGATGGGGACGGCACGGCACCAGCCATTCCGCATAAGAAAGTCCCGGTACTCCCGCTCGTCCGCCGTGAAACGGTGGGATTTCGGCGCGACGCCGACCACGGGAAGTCTGGCGGACACGGCTTCCGAGATCATGGTGCTGGAGTCTTCGGTGCACACGATCGCGTCGGCTTGCGCGAAGATCTCCGGCAGCGTGCCCGGGCCCGCCGTGCGGAAGTCGATGAACTTCGCGATGACGCTCTCGTCCTTGGCGAGCGCGGCGATGCGGTCGGCGACACCGTCAGGCGTGCGCCGCGAGGTGGACACCAGCCAGCGTGTGCCCCAGGCCTTGGATACCGCGGCCATGAACGCCAAGAGACGGTCCCAGTCCTTGCGCTTGTAGCTGAATGTCCCGGCATTGCCGCCGATCAACAATCCCACGACAGACGGATGCTTGTCCGGCCCGTAGCGCGGCACGACCGCCGGACGCCCGAGCGTGTCCGGATCGATGGACGAGGGCTTCAGCGTGACGAGATGGCGTCTCGCTCTCGGCATCGCGGTCGTAGGACGAGATGATCAGGCTGAAATTTTCAGGTCCGAGGCCGCGCAGCAACGAGCCGCAGAAGATGTTCGGCACGCCGAGCAACCGCGTCACGCAGAGATTGGGCATGTGCGTCTCGCCGCCGGCCGAGACCACGAGATCGGCTTGCGGGATCGTCTCGGCATCGATGCGATAGGCCATGCGCAGCATACGCGGCGGATAAAAGCTCTTGGCGTTGATCCGCGCCCGCAGCCACCTGGTCGGCACGATCCATTTGCGCTTCACCTCGATGCGCGTGACCTCGACCGGGCGAAGACGCTGAAGCGCCGCAATCACGCCTTGCGCCAGGTGATAATGGCCGGGCCGCGTGTCGGCGAGAAATATGATCTTGAGCGGGGTCACCTGGAAACCGTCTGTCCTTGGTGCTTTCCTTGGCGCTTTCGCGTTCGCCTCATAGCGCACCCGGGGGCCGCGCTTCAAAGCCTCGTTTTCCGAACGGGTTGCAAAGGGCTTGCGCCTTAGCACAAATGGCGGCAGGTGAAAGCGCTAAGGAGCAGGACGTGGCAGGAATATCTCCGGGCGACCATTCCGAGTGGATTCTCAAGGCGATGCTGGCCGTGGCCGCTTCCGACGGCAGGCTCGATTCCCGCGAGATCGGGCTCATCCGGCAGATCTACAAGGACCAGTCCGGCCGGACGCTGACCGCCGACGAGGTCGCCCGCGCCGCCGACGCCAACGCCAAGGGTGATGTGCTCGCCCAGTTCGCGGCGGCCGGCGACATGCTGGACAAGGCGACCAAGGAGGAGATGATCCGCGCAGCCTATCTCGTGCTCCTGTCTGACGACCGCATCGCCGGCGAGGAGCGCAAGAAGCTCAAGGACCTCGCCGCTGCGCTCAAGGTTCCGGAGATTCATTTCGGCGCGATCCTAGAGGACCTCGCCATCTGGCTCGCCGGGAAAGGCTGACGGGGCCGATGATCCTCTCCCACAAGCATAAGTTCATCTACATCAAGACGCGCAAGACCGCCTCGTCGAGCATCGAAGCGATGCTCTCGCGGCTTTGCGGGCCCGAGGATGTGATCACGCCCACCACCGACCGGCTGATGACCGGCGAACGCTTGCCGCCGCAAAACTATCGGCTCGATCATCCGCTCGTGCCGAAACGCTCCCTGCTGCGCCGCCTGCTCCGCCGGCCCGAGCGCCACTACCACCCGTCGATCGGTTTCTACGAGCACATCCCCGCGTGGCGCATCAAGGCGTATGTCGGCGACGACATCTGGAACAGCTATTACAAGTTCACCTTCGAGCGGAATCCCTGGGACAAGCAGGTCTCCTGGTACTTCTACAAGACGAAATCGAAGACGCAGCGGCCGTCGTTCGAGACCTTCCTGGGCGATAAGGAAAAGGCGATCGTCGAGAATTACTCCCTCTACACGACGGACGGGGAAATCGCCGTCGACTTCCTCGGCCGCTACGAGACTCTGAACGAGGACCTTGCTCGCGTGATGAAGGAGATCGGTGTGGAGAGCAGCGAGCCCCTGCCCCAGCTCAACGTCTATGGGAGCGGCGGCGATTACCGTCAGCTCTACACCGACAAGACGCGCAAGCTCGTCGAGGAATGGTACGCACCGGAGATCAAGGCGTTCGGCTACGAGTTCTGAGCTCGCGCCCTCCGCTTAGCGCAGCTTCGATTTCCCTTGCATGCGCTTAGCGTAGTAGCGCGCATCCTCACCGGCCCGCATGAGGTGATAACGCACGGTCTCTGAGCCGGTGCGCTGCCACGTCTTGAACCCGGCCCGTGCCCGCCTCAAGGTGCGGACGGGATAGAGAGGCCCGAAATGCTGCGCGATTCTCTCCCGCCACCAGTCATGCGGCTTCAGCGTCACGTGCAGGTTCCGGCCATCGGGGAGGACGCGCTTGGCTGGCGCGGTGTCCACGATGATCAACGCGTCGCGGCAGAGCGAGCGCATCTCGGCCAGCACGGTGTCGAGATCGCTCTCTTCGATGTGCTCGAGCACGTCGATGTTGATGAGCAGGTCGGCCTTGACCTTGGGCTTCTCGGCGTAAGCGGGAATCGCCGGGTCGTAGCGATGGAGCTTGAGCGGATAGCCGAGGTCCAAGCGGTCGATCAGCATGCTTTGGCCGCAGCCGTAATCGATGATGGACTGGGGCCGCAGCAGCTTGATCTCCGGCCGGATCAGCCGGAGGTTCTTGAGCGAGGTCGCGCCGTAGAGCTCCGTTGCGTGGAGCTCTGCGTAACTCTCGATAAGCTTGCTGTTCCCGACCATTCTTCTCCGGCTCCGCCGCGGACCTCGCCCGGCCAGCGGGGTCCATAGCACGCTCGGTCGGGGCCGTCATGGGGCTCGCATGCCGCGGGATAAGCCTGGCCCACAGCGGAATTGGGCCCACGAGGGACGGGAGAAGGAAGCGGCGGGCCGGCTTCGACCCGCCGCCTGCACTTACTGCTTCTGGGCGCAGGAGCTGGTGTCGGCGTTCCACATGCCGCCGGCGGCCTCGCAGTCAGCCTTGTTGCTCGGAGCTGCATCCTGAGCGAACGCAGAGCCGGTAAAGGCGACCGCTGTCGTGATGGCGAGCATCGCGATGAAAGTCTTCATGATCATATCCTCCGTTTTGTGTCCCCCTGCGTTGATGCAGGCGCGGCTCTTAACCCCCGGAGGGACGACTCTGTTCCGGCTGATACGAACTAAGGCAGCTTGCCACCGAAAGACCCAAAGTGTGGTGCCGGCGGCGTCGAGGATGCGTGGAATACGGTGTGGCTATTTGCCGAAACAGCGCTCGCGCATGCGGTCGCAATAGCCGACGACATTGCCGAGCGACTTGGCGTGGGACGCGACGGGCGTCTCCATCGGCCAATAGACCAGCGGCGCGAGCTGGCCGAATACCGCCGTGTCCGCGGTGCTTGGCTGGTCGCCCAGCAGGAATGGCCTGTCCCCGAGAAACGCCGCGAGCGCGTCGACGTCCGCCCTGCCCTTCGCCGCGATCACGTCCGGCGTGTGTCGCGCAAGCCCGCGCGCGTAGAGCTGCTTTTGCAGCTTCGAGCGCAGCATCGAGAATATGAGCGGTCCGATCACGGGCGGCATCTGCGACACCAGCGCTTTGCGGATATAGGCTTCTCCCGCGGGATGCACGAACAGCTCCCACTCCAGCACCTGGTGGAAATGCTCCTCGAAGGTGCGCCGCCACGCGAGACCCACCGCCTTCTGCTCGGCGCTCAGCCCTGCATCCAGATCGACCCCATATTTTTGGGACAGGAACGCGATGATGAGCTCGCTGTCGCCCATGGGCTCGCCGTCGAGCTCGATCCACGGGTTCTTGCCCTTAGGCCCCTTGCCCGGGTTGTCCTCGATGACCTGCTCGTACGGGATCCCTGCCAGCTTCAGCCAGGCGAGGAGCTTGATGGCGAACGGCCCGGCAGAGGGAAGGCCCCAATGGGGGCTGAAGGTGAAGACGCGAAGGTTTGTCATGGCGCCTCGGGCAGCGGTTATGAAGGCAGGCCGTTAAGGGGCTCGAAATCTCCAGCCGGAAGGCTATGAGTTTGCGCGCCTCCGCAGGACGATCATCCAGATCACAGCAACCGCGAGGAACCCGCAAACGACGATCAAGGCGAGCGCAGGGAGCCAGTTACTGCTATCGACAACAAGCATGACGGCGCCGACGCCGACACCGACTAGCGAACCGATCACAAACCACCACTGCAACCACCACAGCTTCGCCGAACCGTACACAGCCAACTGGGAGCTGTAGCTCTCTTGCAGCGTCAGCCGCTCATCCGAAGGTTGCAGGTTACGCGCCAGATATGGCGCTCCGGCAACAAAGTAGAGAAGAATTAGAACCGCTGCGCTGATGAAGAGCGGGAGGTAGCCAATCAGGACGGTGCTCAGTGCGACGGCGCCGATAGTCCCCAGAACCAGCCCGACAACCCAAAAACTCTTGATTTCCCGCACCACCCGTTCGTAGTCCTGCTCCGAGGCAATGGTGTAACCGCGGCCCCATACGCCCCTCGGATAGAACAGCTTGCGACCGTCTTGCGCGGTCTTGAAATAGCCGCTCATCAAAGCATCCAGGTAGTTCTGTATCGGTCCGGATGGACTTTTGGCCATTTCACTCTCCCGTGGGCTCGGGTGGCGGGCGCGGGCCTCGTTGAAGCGCAGCCAGCCAGCTCTCGTTCAACAAAAAGTGGTGGGCCCGGGAGGGCTCGAACCTCCAACCAGACGGTTATGAGCCGCCGGCTCTAACCAATTGAGCTACGGGCCCCCAATTTCAGCGTGAGTCAAAATCCCTTGTGTTTCGGGACGATATTCTTGCCTCACAATTCCGCCTCATAACAAATTCCTCATACGCCCAACATCGCAGCCAATCGTCAACGCGGAAATCCCTCCTCATGCCCACGACCTCCTCCTACCGCTACATCGCGCCCGTGCTGGCGCTCCTCGCCTCGGCCATCGCGGCCCAAGCGCCCGACGCGCGCGCCGACGAGCCCAGCAAGCGGACGATCTCGCTCTCCGCCACCGGCGCGGTGAAGACCACGCCGGACAAGGTGGACATCACCACCGGCGTTACCACGGAAGGCCAGACGGCGGGCGAGGCGCTCAAGAAGAACACGGAGGCCATGACCAAGGTTGTGGACGGGCTGAAGGATGCGGGCATCGAGGCCAAGGACATCCAAACCACGAACTTCTCCGTGTCCCCCATCTACGAGCGGCAGAAACAGGGCCAGGCCGCCTTCATCACCGGCTACCGCGTCAGCAACTCCGTGCACATCACCGTGCACGACACGGGCAAGCTCGGTGAGATCCTCGACAAGGTGGTGAGCCTCGGCGCCAACCAGATCGGCTCGATCTCCTTCGGCGTCTCGGAGCCGGAGGCGCTGAAGGACGAGGCGCGCAAGCAGGCCATGGGCAAGGCCATCGCCGACGCCAAGCTCTATGCCGAGGCCGCGGGCGTGGAACTCGGGCCGGTGCTGAGCATTACCGAAGAGGACGGCGGCTATATGCCCCGCTTTGCCGAGGCCGCCGCGCCCAGGGCCATGGCCAAGGCGGTGCCCATCGAGGCCGGCACGGCGACCGTCCAGGTCAAGATCAGGGTTACCTGGGAATTAAGGTAGGGCGGCCGTTCGTGGGCCCCGGATCCGTCCGGAGGCGGTATAGTCTGGGGCGAGCCTGCTGATCCAAATCAAGGCTAACGGGGCACGCCTTATGCTAGGTGTAGCGTCATGACAGCCCTCAATGCACAACAGCCCGGTGCGGACGACATCCACGCCCGCGACCGCGCTTTCATGGTGGCGCGGCATCTCGAAGCCCGCGGCATCGCCGACCCCTACGTGCTCGCCGCCATGGGCAAGGTCCCGCGCGAGGCCTTCGTGGCCGGGCCCTTGACCGAGTTCGCCTACGAAGATTCCGCGCTTCCCATCGAGTCCGGGCAGACTATCTCCCAGCCCTACATCGTCGCCCGCATGATCGAGCTGGCCGAGCTGCGCCCTGGCGACAAGGTGCTCGAGGTCGGCGCCGGCTCGGGCTACGCGGCGGCAGTGATGGGCCGCATCGCCGGACACGTCTATGCCATCGAGCGGCACGAGGAGCTTGCGGATCAAGCCCGCGAGCGCGAGCAGAAGCTCGGCTACGACAATGTGGAGATCATCTGCGCCGACGGCACCAAGGGCTGGCCCAGCGAGGCGCCGTTCGACGCCATCATTGTCTCAGCCGGCGGCCCCAAGGTGCCGGAAGCGTTGAAGCAGCAGCTCGCCATCGGCGGCCGGCTCGTGATTCCGGTGGGCCGTGACATCCATCAGACCTTGCTGCTCGTGCGCCGCACTGGCGAGGATACGTTCGAGCAGGAAGATCACGGCGCGGTCACCTTCGTCCCCCTGATCGGCGAGGAAGGCTGGGGCGGCCCCGAGAAGGCCAAGGCAGAGACCAATATCGACTCGGAGACCTCCGGCTTCGCCAACGGGCTCCTCATCCCCTCGCAGCGGGCCAAGGTCGTCCGCACCAATCTCAGCCATCTGATCGCCGATGCCGCCGAGCCGTTCGGCGATCTCGACGAGCTTGCGTCCTTGGCCGAGCGTTTCGCCGATAAGCGCGTGGTGCTGCTCGGCGAAGCGACCCATGGCACGGCGCAGTTCTACGACGCCCGGGCCCGCATCACCGAGATGCTGGTGAAGAAGCACGGCTTCAATATCGTGGCGGTGGAAGCCGACTGGCCCGACGCCTCGGTGTACGATTCCTTCGTGCGCGGCCTGCCGCGGCCCGAGGTGCCAAAAGCGGCGTTCACGCGCTTCCCCACTTGGATGTGGCGGAACGGCCAGGTGGGCGAGTTCCTTACCCGGCTGAAAGCGGTCAACGAGACCATTGCCGATCCGGACAAACGTGCCGGCTTCTACGGCCTCGACGTCTACAGCCTGGCGGCCTCCATCGAGGCGGTGCTCGATTATCTCGACCGGGTCGATCCGGAGGCGGCGCGGATCGCTCGCTCGCGCTATGGATGCTTGGCGCCCTTCCGTGCCGAGCCCGCCCGCTATGGGCACATGGCGTTGTCGCGCGGGTTTGCCGTGTGCGAGAAGCCGGTCACCGAGGCGCTGGTCGATCTCTTGAAGAACCGGCTCGGCTATCTCGCCAAGGATGGCGACGCCTTCTTCAACGCCGAGCAGAACGCGCGCATTGTGACGGCGGCCGAGCAGTATTACCGCATCATGTATTACGGCGACGCGCAGTCGTGGAACCTCCGCGACCAGCATATGTTCGATACGCTCGAGCGCGTGCTCGCCCATCGCGGTCCGGGCTCAAAGGCTGTGGTGTGGGCGCACAACTCGCATATCGGCAATGCCGAGTTCACCGAGATGGGCCAGGTTCGCGGCGAGCACAATATCGGACAGCTGGCCCGCGCGCATTTCGGCGAGGACTGCGCGCTGATCGGTTTCGGTACCGACTGCGGTACGGTGGCAGCCGCCTCGAACTGGGATGAGCCGATGGAGATCAAGCGCGTGCGCCCTGCCCGCAACAACTCCTACGAAGGCCGCTCGCGTGATGCCGGCATCGAGGCCTTCTTCCTCGAGACCGGGCCGGGCCAGAAAGACAGCGTCCGCGAGGCGCTGGCCGAGCCGCTCCTGGAGCGCGCCATCGGTGTGATCTACCGGCCCGAGACAGAGTTGCTCTCGCACTACTTCCAAGCGGAGCTGTCGAAGCAGTTCGATGCGTGGATCTGGTTCACAGAGACGGAAGCCGTAGCGGCACGGCCGGTGGCCCATCCGCATGGGCCCGACGAGACCTATCCGTTCGGATTGTAGAGACTGAAGACCGAGACCGCGCAGCCTTACGGCAGCGCCACAACCTCGTTGCCCTCGCCGAGCACGACCACGGTCGGCCGGTAATTGCGCGCCTCTTCGGCAGGTATCTGGCAATAGGCGACGATGATGACCTTGTCGCCCTTCTGCACGAGGCGGGCCGCCGCGCCATTGACGGCGATGTCGGCGGAGCCGCGCGGCGCCTCGATGGCGTAAGTGGTGAACCGCGCGCCGGTGTTGATGTTCAGCACATCCACCTGCTCGTGCGGCAGGATGCCCGATGCATCAAGCAGATCGCGATCGATGCCGATCGAGCCCTCGTAATGCATGTCGGCGCCGGTGACCGTGGCCCGGTGCAGCTTGGCTTTCAGCATTGTCAGGAACACGTGATCGTCCTTACGTTCCCAGCTCGTCCCCATGGGGACCCGTTTTTCTCACTTGGGATATAGGGCAAGGCGGCGATTGTTGCAATGCAACATCGCGTCCCGTTTCACCCCGTAGGCTATCGTTTTTAACGAAGGGCGGCGCCCCGCCAGACGCGAAGGACCATCCCGATGCCAGAAATCCATATCGATCCCCTGATTGCCGCCGCCGTGGTGGCCGCCACCGGGCTGACTGACGCCATCTATGTGATGTTCACCCACGCGGTGGTGAAGCGTAAGCGCCTTCCCGCCGCAAGCTGGAGCAGCCTGTGGTACCTGCTGTCGTCGTTCGCCGTCATCAACTACACCCATGAATGGGCCTATGTGCTGTTCGCCGCGATGGGGTCGTTCATCGGCGCTTACGCCTCGATGACCTTCTTGCATTCAAAGCCCGTCTATCCGCCGCCGCCGGTAGGCTCCGCGCCGGGCGATCCTTCGGACGTTACCTGAAGCTGAACATGCTCAGGCGCTTTGTCAGAAAATTGGGGGAAGCGGGCTCACCAGTTTTTTCACACCCCTCTGCTAGGGAGGAGAAAGAACAAACAGGAGGCCATCCCCCATGTCCCAGCGGACACTCTCCCCCGAGACCCAGCGAATCCTGAAGAGCCACGGCGTCGTGATCTCGCACGCGCCAAGCCGCGTGCCGCAAGTCCTTTCCTTCGTGCTGACCGCGGCGCTGTTCCTTGGCGCGTTTCTGCTCACCTTCGGCCACGCAATCGCCGACGACCGCAACACCGACCCCACCGGCAATCCGACGGGCAATTACTACTACGACCGCTATGCCCTTCCTTACGTGAAGCGCTACGCCCCGCCGGACACGGCGCCCGGCACCTATGGCGAGCACGACAATCAGGGCGAATCTCAGCACGGCTCCCAGGACCAGCATTAACCCTCTGTGAAGCCCAGCGGACGGAATCGCGGAATGGGAAAAATTCGCGGCAATTTGCGATCGCGCTAGCAAGCCCGCGGTGACAGGCGCTGTGGCAAGACCGCATCTCACGCCCCGCGAAGATCTCAAGCCATCGTGGCCGGACGCGCGGGCGCTGGGAGATGAAATATGCTTCGTACCGTACTTGCCATCTTCGCCATGATGCTCTTCGTCGGCGCTGCTAACGCCGCCACCGACGCCACGAGCGAGAGCGACGCCATCCAGCTCGACCAGAACACGCAGCCGTCTGACGACGCCATCCAGCACCAGAGCCAGCCCTCGGACAATATGGGTCCTGCTGAGCAGCGGCAGATGCAGGAAAGCGACGACATCAACAACTAGGCTCGTCGCCGAAACCTCTTTGCTTGCTTCACCCCCGGGAGCCCCGCTTCCGGGGGTGAAGTTTTTTGGCTCGGGGCAAGACGCAGAGAAACTGCGTTGAACGGCCAATTCGCGCCCCTCGGGAGCCGTAAGCCCAGCGTAAGCTGAGGCTTTGAACTTGAGAAAGCCCAATGAACTCAATAAAGGCTGGCATCTATCCAGTGGGCGCCCATATGAGGTCCAAGGGGACATCGCAAGAAAAGCGGTGCATCATTAAATCCGCGCTGGGGATGGCGCGAAGGAGGCTCCATGTGCGGCGTGGCCGGAGTAATCGACCTCAAAGGGCGGCGTAAGCCCGATCAGGCCATGCTGCAACGCATGGCGGATGCGCTGGTGCATCGGGGGCCCGACGACGATGGGTTCCTCGCCGCACCCGGCATCGGCCTCGCGCATCGCCGCCTCAGCATCGTGGGCTTGAACGATGGACGCCAGCCTCTGTTCAACGAAGACCAGAGCGTGGCTCTCATCTGCAACGGCGAGCTGTTCGATTTTCCCGAGCGGCGGCAGGAGCTGGAAGCCAAGGGCCATGTGTTCCGGACGCACACCGATTGCGAGATCATCGTCCATCTCTACGAGGAATATGGCGAAGGGCTGCTCGAGCACCTGAAAGGGCAATTCGCTTTTGTGCTTGTCGACTTCAAGCGGCGCATCGTGCTGCTGGCGCGCGACCGGGTCGGCATTTGCCCCCTGTTCTGGTCGCGGCAGGGCGACTTCCTGTATTTCGGTTCCGAGATCAAGGCGCTGATCGCATCAGGCGCGGTCACGCCCAAAGCCGACCCGCGCGGCGTCGACAACCTTTTCACCTTTTTTGCTCTTGGCGGGCGACGTACGACGTTCGAGGGCGTGCAAGCGATCGCGCCGGGACATTATTTGAAGATCGCTTGGCGCGGCGATGACAAAGCGGCGAGCCCGGTCGAGACAAAATATTGGGACTTCGACTTTCCCGATTGGGGCGACGAGGACAATCCGGACGCCAAGACGGCCATCGACGCCTTCGAAGAGACCTTCGCCCGCGCCGTCGAGATCAGGCTTCGCGCCGACGTGCCGGTGGTCGGCTATCTCAGCGGCGGCGTGGATTCGGCCTATGTCTTGGCGACCGCCGCCCACGTGGCAGGCCGGGCGATACCGAGCTTCACCTTGCGGGTGCCGGATCCTCGTCTCGACGAAGCGGACAACGCGCTCGAAGCCGCGCGCGCCATCGGCTGCCATCCGACCGTTGTCGAGGCCGGCGCGGATATCATCACCGACAGCTATCCGGCGCTCACCAGGGCGGCGGAGTGTCCGGTCCTCGACACGTCCTGCGCGGCGCTCTTCGCTCTGTCTCGCGAGGTGCGGGCGCAAGGCTTCAAGACCGTGCTCACCGGTGAAGGCGCCGACGAGGGCTTCGCCGGCTATCTCTGGTTCAAGATCCGGGAGATCGCGCGGCGGCTCGACATCGGCGACGTGTTCCGCCCAAGCACGGGGATGAGCCGGCTGGCGCGCAAATGGGCTGCGCGCGACCTCACCTTCGCCGAGCTCTCCCGCATCGACACCATGATCGGCGGCCCGCATGCCCAATCCATCATCTACAATCTCGTGGCGCGCTCGCGCGGGCGCTATTACAGCGCCGGGATGAAGGAAGCGCTGGGGACACATGTAGCCTACGAGGATCTCAACCTCGACCTCGAGCGCATGGCACGGTGGCATCCCCTGAACCGGTCGCTTTATCTCGGCTACAAGGTGCATCTCTCGGGCCTGCTGATGAGCTCCAAGGGCGACCGCGTGGCCATGGCGAACAGCGTGGAGACGCGCTACCCGTTCCTCGACGAGGCCGTGATCGATCTCGCGTCACGCCTGCACCCACGCTTCAAGCTTCACCGCCTCCTCAAGGACAAATATTTGGTCCGGCGCGCGGCGGAGCGCCGGCTGCCTCATGATGTCGCTTGGCGGCCGAAGGGCATGTTCCGGGCGCCGACCGCCCAGACGTTCCTGACTCACCCGCCCGCTTTCGTGCGCGAACTTCTGACTCCGGAAAGTTTGGCGAAGGCCGGCTATTTCGATGTGGACGCGGTGACGCGAGACTGTGCGCTGCTGGCACAGGGCGAGGGCGAGAAGCTCGGCGACTTCGGGAGTCTCGGCCTCGGGGGCGTAATCGCCACCCAGCTCTGGCATCACCTTTATCTCGGCGGCGGTTTGTGCGACCTGCCGCATCTGACCTATGCGCCCGAAGCTGTGACGGCGGCGCCCACAAGCCGTAACCAGCGGTCACCGGCGCAGGCAGGCGGCAAGCGGAGCCCATCCTTGCGGGCAAGCGCCACGTAGCCGGCGCAGAGCGTCCGAAGGCCGCGTCCGACTTCTCCCCTCAAGGGCGGAGAAAAGGTGCCGGAACCCCTGGCCCTTCTTCGCGTTGAATTGCGTGGAAGGTGACACTGGTCACGGGGGTCCGTCATGCGTAAACGCGATCGGCCGGTGGCGGCCGGCATCAGCCGTCTTTGGATCTATGCGCCCGCGGCGGCGCTTCTCCTCGCAATCGGATTCGCCACGCTCGGGCCTGCGCCCGCGCATGAAACCCCCGGCGCTACGCTCCCAACCAGCGTGGCGCCGCTCGCGGGGGACGCTGCCGCGCACCTGCGTCCCCCGCCCTCTTCACCCAAGCCGGTTAGCGCTGCGCAAGGCCACCACGCCGCAGCTTTGCGGCTTGCCCCGGGGGCGGCCGAGATGGGGCTTGCGGCCTGGTCCGATGTGCCCGCGGAACAGACGGCAGACGGCGAGAACTTAGGTGGCGAGACGATGGGCACCGGCGCGCTGACCGCGGCGCATCCTTCGCTGCCGATCGGCTCGCGCGCGCTGGTGGAGAACGTCAAGAACGGCCAGACCGTCGTGGTGCGCATCACCGGCCATGGGCCCTTGGCGGCTGGTCACATCATCGACCTGTCGAAGGCGGCTGCGGCGCGGCTCGACATGGTCGCCGACGGCGCCGCCACGGTGCGGGTCCGGCGCATCGACGACACGCAGGCCGGCACGAAGCGGCACATCGATATCTGGTAACCGGGCGCCCGGGCTTTACCCAAGCGCGAGCGCCCAGAGGCGGCGGCGGTCGAGGATGCCGCGCAAGTCGTGATTGCCTAAGTCCCTAAGTGGTGAGCCCCAGCCCGCGCCGTTGCCTTCAAGAGGAGCCACGCGGGACGCGACGGCATCGGTGACGACGACCGGATGCCCGAGCGCCTTCGACATGTCTTGGGTTCGGGCAACCTCGTTCACGGCGCGGCCGATGACGCCGAACTTCAGCCGGTCCACGGTGCCGGCATTGCCGAACACCACGTCGCCGAAATGGACGCCGATGCCGAACTTGATGACTTCCGCGCGCGTGTTGCCTTCTGCCTTCAGGGCGGCAAGGCGCGCATGGGCGCGCTTCGCGGCCCGGAGCGCGGCGGCGCAGGCCTCTTCCTCGCACGACTCCTCTGCCGGGAAGAAGGCGAGGATGGCGTCGCCGACGATGTCGAGCACCTGGCCGCCCTCCTCGGTCACGGCGCCGGCGGCGCAATCGAAATAGACGTTGAGCAGGTCGAGGAAGTCCTCGACGGGGAGCTGGTCGGCAAGGCCCGTGGAGTTGCGCAGGTCCGCGTACCACAGCGCCGCGGCGAGCCGCTCGCCGTCACCGCGCTTGATGGTGCCCGACAGGATGCGCCCGCCGATCAGCGGCCCGTGGAAGGTATTGAGCGCGTTCTTGGTGATCTGGTCCTTGATGACGACGCGCAGCGCCAGCGCCAGCGGCGCCAGCACCTGGCGCATGGCGCAGACATGGGCGTCCGAGAAGCCTTGCGGGGCCCGCGTCGCCCACGAGGTGCCGAGCCCGTCATGGGTCTCGGGATGCAGCGGCGCGCCGCCGAAGGCGACGATCAGGGCGAGATAGTCGGTCATGCCCCGCCCGCTCAGATCGTGCAGCAGCGGGAAGTCGTGGGCTTCCATGTCGCGGTCGAGGCGGATGCGCATCTCGGTCAGCCCGTTCGACAGCATGTGATAGAACGGGCTCAGGCGGTAGACCGAGTTGTCCTCATCGAGATGCTCGAAATACTCGACCTCGACGCCCCCGTCCTCCGTCCAAACGATGCTCATGCCGTCGAACAGCGGGTGCAGGATGCGAAAGCCCACATGCATGCGGTGGAGCGGCACGCCGGCCTCGACTAGGCGCTGCATGGCGGTCTCCACCAGATGCGCCACGGGCTGATCGTCTAGGCCGGAGGCGATGATGGACGCGAAGTCGAGCGGGGGAGCGATTACGGCATTGGTCATGGCGCCCTTATAGCAGGGGTGCGCGGCAATTTCGCGGCTGGCTTCTTTATGGGCGCTACCGGCCTCTGGCCTACTTGAGCGCTATGGGCGCTACCGCGCTTCGCGCTACTTGAGCGCAGTATGTTTCCGAACCGTATCAAAAGGTTGCGCCTATGCTACGGTTTGGGCCCGCTTGGAGCAGCGGCGACAGGCCAGGCCGACAGGGATACGGCGACAGGGAACCGCGCTGCGGAACCACCGATGTGCGCGAGAAGGACTCAAGAGCTATGGATGTTGCTCAAAACGTTGCAATTTTGCTCGTCGCAGCCACCTCATTCTGGGCTTTCATAGCGCTCAAGAAGAGGATCGAGTTCCTCGAGCATGAGGTTCGCTGGCTGAGGAGCGAGCTCAACGATATCAAGCTGGTCGACTCGGACGGCCAAGACCAAGCGTGAGACTCTTTCATCAGGAAGCAATTTGCATGACGGCTTACGAACAGTTGGAGGCGCGCTTCGCCGAGCTGCACCAGATCGGGCATGCCCAGGCCATGCTCTATTGGGACGAGGCGGTGATGATGCCGCCAGGCGGCGGGCAAGCGCGCGGCGAGGCGCTGGCCGCGCTGGCCGCGCTGGCGCACCGGACGCTGACCGCGCCTGAGGTCGGCGACCTGCTCGATGTGGCGGACGCGGACAGCGGCGAGCTGAATGCCTGGCAGAAGGCGAATTTACGCGCCATGCGGCGCATGAATACCCGCGCGGTGGCGGTGCCGGAGGATTTGGTGCACGCCACCCAGATCGCCACCACGGCGTGCCAGCAGATTTGGCGTGTGGCGCGGCCCGAGAACGACTGGAATGCGGTTGCCGGCCCCCTCGCCGAGGTGTTGAGCCTAGCGCGCGAGGAAGCGGCCGCGCTCGGCGACACGCTCAAGCTCGCGCCCTACGATGCGCTGCTCGACATGTACGAGGAAGGCACGCGCGCGGCCGACGTGGCGCAGCTGTTCGACGACCTGAGGGCGTTCCTGCCGGACATGATCGACCGCGTTCTCGACCGGCAGCGCGCGCCGTTACCTCTGCCGGGCCCGTTCCCGAAAGAGCGCCAGCGGGCGCTCGGCGAGGAGATGATGCGCGCGCTTCAGTTCGACTTCGCGCGCGGGCGCCTCGATGTCAGCCACCATCCGTTCTGCGGCGGCGTTCCCGACGATACCCGCATCACCACCCGCTACAGCGAGGATGATTTCCTGGAGTTGCTCATGGCGGTGTTACACGAGACCGGGCACGCGCTCTACCAGCAGGGCCTGCCGGCCGACTGGCGGCGGCAACCGGTCGGCAATTGCCTTGGTGCCGCGGTACACGAGAGCCAGTCGCTGTTCGTGGAGATGCAGGTGTCGCGCGGCCGCCCGTTCATTGAATTCGCGGCGCCGCATATTCGCCAGCACCTTGACGGCCGTCAGGGCGATGCGGCGTGGACCGCGGACAATCTTCATGCGCATTCGATCCAGGTGCGCCGTGGCTATATCCGCGTCGACGCCGACGAACTCACCTATCCGCTCCACATTATCCTTAGGTTCGAGCTGGAACGGGCGCTTGTATCAGGCGAGCTCACCGTCGCGGATATCCCCGAGGCGTGGAACGAGCGCATGGTGCGCTATCTCGGGCTCTCCACGGACGGCAATTTCAAGGACGGCTGCATGCAGGACGTGCACTGGTTTTCCGGACTGTTCGGGTACTTTCCCACCTATACGCTCGGGGCGCTGATGGCGGCGCAATGGTTCGCCGCCGCGTCTGCCGCCCTCCCCGATCTCAAGGCGCAGATCGAAGCGGGCGACTTCGCGCCGCTGGTCGGTTGGCTGCGCCGGGAAATCCATGGGCGCGGACAGCTCAAGACCGCGCGCGCACTGCTCACCGAGGTCACCGGTGAGCCTCTCGACCCGCGCCATTTCAAGGCGCATCTCGAGCGGCGCTATCTCGGCGGCTGACGACCTTACTTGGCGGGGGCGTAAGTGCCGGCAGGCGACGGATCGCCGGCAAGCGCCGCGTGGCAGAACTCTTCCATGCGCTTGCCTTGCAGGATCGCCGCGCTTCGCTCCCTGAAATAGGTAATGCAGCTTCGCTCCGCGTCCGACGCGTCGTCCGCGTATTCCAGATCCGCAATTGGGCTGCCGATCTCCCTGAAGTGCTCGGTATCGTGCACGCAGAGCCCCATATTGATGAGGTTGCGATCGAGAGCGTGAAACGGCGGGTCGATGGTGTAGTAGCCGAGATGGTCGAAGAACACCGCGGCAATGCCAGGCGACGTGGTGAGAAGCACCACCTCGGCTCCCGCATCGTGGAGACGCCGGGTCAGCTCGACCATCAACGCCTTGCCGGCGGTCATAGTCCTCGCGCGGCCCTGAACCTGGACCGCCTTGCCGCGAAAAGCCGCACGCACGGCAACGGAGTTGACCGTCGCGATCGCGGCCCGCACGGCTTGCAGCTCCGGCCGCTCCATCTGCCCGGCGAAGAGTCCGGCGTGCGGGAACGCATCGCAGATCATGGTCGCCCGGGCGATGCCGATCGCGTGGCCATCGGCATGCGCAATGACGAACATCGAATGCGGATCGGAGGGATCCGGGGCCACGATTTGGGCATCCGCCTCCAAGGGCAATTGCCAGCCCTGCTCCGCCACGAATACGTCGTGCTTGATTTCGCGGTACTCGCGAAATTCCGGCACCGACGTGTCGTCGAAAAAACTTACATTGACAGCCATACGTGCAGCAGCCATCCGATCGGGGACCAAGTCTTCGTGAACGACATCTCGCCGATTTTGATGTTCTCAACGCCAGGATGGTCCTTATCAGGCGGATTATAGAAATCGCCCACGAAGCCATTCTTGGTCTGGTGAAGCTCGACCGGGTAGAGATTGGTTGGATGTTTCGAGTGGTTCTGCTCTAAAGTGCGATCGTATTGTTTGATTTTGAGGTCGAGTTTTTCCCCATTAGCACCCTCCGTAGCCTCACCGCTTATGAGAAGGACGATGCGTCGCCACTCGCCCGGAAAGTAATAGAACGCGGTGCCGTGCACGTAGTTGTCGCGGATGCGTAAGGCCACACTGCCGTGGCCAGTGCGGCCAATAACATTCTTCTGGCGCTTGAAATCCTCGACCGCTTTAACCAGGCTCTCCTTGATGGGCATTTCGCCGGTCTTCTGATAGCGGTCGACGGCTGCTCGCTGCTCCGGGTCGAGCATGTACTCTTCCCACTGTGGCAGATAATCCCGGTACTTGATGCGCATGGCGTAGGAATCGGGCCAGGCGAGAAAATAATCGAACGTGCTGAGGAAGACGGTTCCGAGCAGATAGACAAGGCCGAGCGCGAGGAGGAGATTCACCACGCCCCAGGGATCCCTCAGCGAGAAGAAGCGGAGGTGAACGCGGGCGGATCCGAGGAGTCGCCTCGCCTCGGCGACTGACTTGTGGTCGCCGCTGATCCTCTCGCGCAGCTTGGATTTTTTCTCCTTTACGCATTCGGGGATCCAAAGCGGCGCATTGAGGACCTCGGGCTTGTCCGCACACAGATCCTTCAGAACGTATCGGCCGACGCAGTAGCCGTGGGCGACCAGCGTTCGCACCTCGATATCCGAAAACTTGTCGAGATCGGTACGGATACCCTTGGCCGCCCGCTGCACGTTCAAATGAAGCGCGTGCGGGTCCTCGCTCTGATGAACCTCGGTCGCGAGCTGGGCAAAGCGAAACCGGTTCAGCCCATGCTGGTCCTTGAGAAGCTCCTCCGAAAAGATGTTCTGCTCCTGGACGCGCTCGTATTCCAGCTCGCCGACGCGCTTCATGAGAATGTCGGCGGATCGCGACGCAGCGTTGAGGAACGAGCGGAACCGCTTGGTGTAGTTGGGATCGAACGCCGCGCCGGCGTCGCTGATGACGACGTCGTCGAAATCGACCTCGCGGTCGAGCAGCGCCAGCTTCCGCGCGCCCAGATTGTCGAAGATGCCGCCGTCGGTCACGTAGGAGAACGGCGACTGAAACGCGGCCATGTCGACCTGGAGCCGCTCGGCCGTCAATTCGATCGGCGGAAAGAACAGCGGGTAGGACGACGACGCGGCCACCGCCAAACCCGTGCTGATGGCGTAGGTCTCGTAGACCTCGCTTCCCTTCGGGGAGTCGATGCAGAACCCGTCCGGCGTGAACGAGCAAAGCTGCCCGCTGGAAAGATTCGTCGTCAGGATGTGCAGCGCCGGCGCGGTGGGGTTGCGCGAGCGCAGCTCATGCAGGGTCGTGTCGCCGTAGAACTTGTTGTAGAAATGCTCCAGCAGATCTGTCCGGCCGAGCTTCACCTTGGGGATCAAGCCAGCGAGCACGAGCAAGGGAAGCCGGCGCACGATCTTTCCGCGCACGTCCTGCTGGGTGAAATCGACGAGTTCTTTTGCCGCCTTCTCGAAGGTGGCGTCGTCGTCCGAGGTGTACTCGTCCCAGCGGTAGATCAGATGGGCGGCCATGACGCTGCCGCCCGAGACGCTGGCCAGATGCGTGATGTCGGTGAGCAGGCCGGCGTCGCGCAGGAAACGGATCAGCCCGAGATGGAACAGCGTGGCGCGGAAGCCGCCGCCTGACAGGGCCAGCCCGATATTCAGCTTGGCCTTCTTCTCCGCCGCGCTTCCTGGGCCCGACCCGGCGCCCGGCTTCTCGGCGGTGTCCGACTTCGCGGCCGGCTTCGTTACGCTATCCGAACCCACGGTTCGCCTGTCCTCTCCAGAGCCCCCTAGCCTCGCCATCCTAAGCCCCCTGTGCAAGGGGCTGTGGCTGGATTTCCTACCCCATCCTGCCCCGCCTGCAACCTGATCT
Source organism: uncultured Alphaproteobacteria bacterium (assembly GCA_963727165.1). Taxonomy (GTDB): domain Bacteria; phylum Pseudomonadota; class Alphaproteobacteria; order Rhizobiales; family Methyloligellaceae; genus Methyloceanibacter. The sequence goes on along the minus strand of CAVSFJ010000002.1, from coordinate 103,055 downwards.
ATATCAGAACACGGCCTGTGCCCGGTCTGACGGAGATCAAAGTTTCCTGGTGAGGCCCGCGCCGCGTGAGCGCCCCCCCTTTTTGTCATTGCCGGGCTCGACCCGGCAATCCAGTAACGCCCGCCATCCGCAATCACGAAGATCGGCCTTTACGGGATGCCCGCTTTCGCGGGCATGACACTCTGCGGTCATGACTGGCGGTTGATTTCCATTTGCCGCACCAGCGCCTCGACCTGGCGCCGGACCTGCTCCCGCAACAGCGCGGTCTCGGCCGGCGGCGTCTTGGCGTTGGCCTCCGCGCGGGCCAGCAGCTCGCGCCAGCCGCGATAGAGCCGCATCTCTTCAGGCGTGTCGATGCGCGCTTCCATGTCGGCGAAGCTCGGCGCCAAGTCCTCTTGGCGCTGCAGCGCCGCGAGCCACGCCGCGAGCAGACCGGCGCAAGCCTCGACGTCGCCGCGGCAGGCGTGTCGCGCGGGCGCAAGCCGGCTTGCCGCACAGGCACCACAGGCTCAAGCGGTCGGCGCAATAGCGCGCCAGCGCTTGCGTCTCCGATCGCCTCCCCGTCCCTTTGCGCTTCATGGTCGGCATCTCCTTTTGCTTTGTCCCTCGTCATTCCGGCGCAAGCCGGAATCCAGCATCCACTCGCACAGCGTCGCGCTGTCGATCTGGACCCCGGCTTTCGCCGGGGTGACGGGCGCACGGCAATGCCGTCTCGCCGGACTTCTTTGGGCGCTACCGGCCTCTTTCTTTGTGCACCCTTGCTTCGCGCACCATGAGCACTGGGCCACTTGAGCGCAGGCAGCCCGAGATTTCTCGCTGCCTTGCGGCACGAGGCATGAAGGGGGTGGCGCGCCGGGAAGCGCAAGCCTATGGCTCGCATCCGAAGATGCGTAAAGCAACGTTTCGGCGACAACATCTATCACAGGAACCGCCCAGGAGGTCGGTGGATCCAAGCCAACTCCCGACATAGTCGACTGGATGCTGTTGCCAACGAACTGAACATACAGCGCGATACAGGATCGACTGACCGTGTCTTGCTCAGCGAGGATTTTACTTATTGGGGTGGTGATGGCCCAGCCATTCCGGCCCGACTTGGCAAGTTCGTTCACACCGCTCGGAGCTATAAGTCGTCCTTTTCAGAAAAAGAGATCGCAAAGTTTGTCGCGTGGGTAGAGTCGCTCGGCCAAACTGGCTATGTGGGCAAACCATTAGAGTGGAATTACGAGCGCTGGTGGCGGTAGGCCTCGATCCGGCGGAGCCTCAAGTCAGTGGCCGCCGGCCGCGTTCTCCTCGCGCATGCGCTGAATGACCTGGTCGATGGGCGCGGCCGTCACCCCCTCCGGCCCCGAGAACGGGTAGTTCAGGTTGATGACCAGAAAGAAGGTCGCGCCGACGATCATGGCGAGCCCCGCGGTCATCAAGATTTGGGGCACGACTTTCGTGGTGGCGAAGAAGGCGGGATAGGCGAGCGTGATGAGGCCGCCGAGAATGAGAACGCCCCAGATGACCGGGGTCACGTGGCCGCCGACATCCGACAGCCTCTCCAGCCTGTAGTCGGCGGTCTGCTGCATCAGATTGATGGCATGCATGACGCTCGGCTGTAGCGCGATGTCCGGGGACTTGGTCTGCCCGACCGTATAGCTCAGCCTGGTATAGGCTTTCGCCGCCGCCGCGCTGCCGCGGCGCCCCCGCTGCATCTGCGGCCAGTCCTTGTCGCGCACCGCGATGGCGTAGGCCATGAGCGCGTCGCGCATCTTCTGGCCGGTGGCTTCGGGGAAGTTATAGCTGTTGCGGTAGAGGTTGTAGAAGCGCTCGGCTTCGGCATCCACGGCGCGCTTGGTGCCGTCGAACTCGTTCCACACGCTGACCACGACAAAGGCCAGCAGCACGGCATAGGCGACGCCGACCACGGCATATTTGAAGCCCGCGACCTCGTGGTTCTCGGCGAGGAGATCCACGCCGAACGTCCAGCGGGCCAGGAGCTGCAGGCCGACGGAGAAGACGACGGACACGCCGACGACGATGGCGGCGAGCGCCCAGACCGGCAGCGCATTCAGGATTTCCAGACCGCTCACGCCCCCCTCCGTGCACCGGCCGGATGGTGCGGCTAGTTGTCGAGGAAACTCCGCAGCTTCCGCGAGCGTGACGGGTGCTTCAGCTTACGAAGCGCCTTGGCCTCGATCTGGCGGATGCGCTCGCGGGTCACGCTGAACTGCTGGCCGACCTCTTCCAAAGTGTGGTCGGTGTTCATGCCGATGCCGAAGCGCATGCGAAGCACGCGCTCCTCGCGCGGCGTGAGCGCTGGCCAGCACCCGCGTCGTGGTCTCGCGCAGGTTCGACTGGATGGCGGCGTCGATGGGGAGCACCGCGTTCTTGTCCTCGATGAAATCGCCGAGATAGCTATCCTCCTCGTCGCCGATCGGCGTCTCGAGGCTGATGGGCTCCTTGGCGATCTTGAGAACCTTGCGCACCTTCTCCAGCGGCATCGCCAGCTTCTCGGCGAGCTCCTCCGGCGTCGGCTCGCGGCCGATCTCGTGCAGCATCTGGCGCGAGGTGCGCACGATCTTGTTGATGGTCTCGATCATGTGCACGGGGATGCGGATGGTGCGCGCCTGGTCGGCGATCGAGCGGGTGATCGCCTGGCGGATCCACCACGTGGCGTAGGTGGAGAACTTGTAGCCGCGGCGATACTCGAACTTATCGACGGCCTTCATCAGGCCGATATTGCCTTCCTGGATGAGATCGAGGAACTGCAGGCCGCGGTTGGTGTATTTCTTGGCGATGGAGATCACGAGGCGCAAATTGGCCTCCACCATCTCCTTCTTGGCGATGCGCGCCTCGCGCTCGCCCTTCTGCACGATGTGCACGATGCGGCGGAACTCGGAGATCTCGAGGCCGGTCTCGGCGGCGAGCCGGTGGATCTCGGAGCGGAGCTCCTTCACCAGGCCGCGCTCGTCGTGGATGAAGTCGGCCCAGCCGCGCTTCTTGAGGCGGCCGACGCGGCGCAGCCAGTTGGGGTCGAGCTCGTTGCCCTGGTATTCCCCAAGGAAGTCCTCGCGCGCCACGCCATAGCCTTCGGCCAGGCGCAGCAGGCGGCCCTCATAGCCGAGCAGCTTCTTGTTGATGTCGTAAAGGGTCTCGACCAGGGACTCGATGCGGTTGGCATTGAGCTGGAGCGACTTGATCTCGGTGACGATCTCGTCCTTGAGCGCCTTGTAGCGCTTCTCCTGGCTTGAGGAGAGCGTGTCGTTCTTCAGGGCGCGCTCGACGAGCTGGTCCTGGAGCCGGCGGAGCTTCTTGTAGTTGGTGGCGACGAGGTCGAAGGTCTCGAGAACTTGCGGCTTGAGCTCCGCCTCCATGGCGGCGAGCGAAAGCGAGTTCTCCAGATCGTCGTCGTCGTCCTCCTCGTCCTCTTTCTCCTCTTCGGGCTCTTCTTCCTCGCCCTCCTCAGGCTCCTCGCCCGGCAGCGGCTGGGAGGGGACCTGCTTGGCCTCGGGCCCGGCATAGGTCGCCTCGAGGTCGATGATGTCGCGGAGCAGAATCTTGCCTTCGTTCAGCTCGTCGCGCCAGATGATGATGGCTTGGAAGGTGAGCGGGCTCTCGCACAGGCCGGCGATCATGGCCTCGCGGCCGGCCTCGATGCGCTTGGCGATGGCGATCTCGCCCTCGCGGGACAGAAGCTCGACCGAGCCCATCTCGCGCAGATACATGCGCACGGGATCGTCGGTGCGCTCGGCGGGCTCGCGGGTCGGGGTCTCGGGCTTGGCGATGGCCTGTTGCGCGACCACGGCCTTGCCGTCGGCGCCCTCGCCGGCGTTCTCCGCGGCCTCCTCGGCCTCGTCGGTGTCGATGACGTTGATGCCCATGTCGGAGAGCATGGACATGGTGTCCTCGATCTGCTCGGAGGACACCTCCTCGGACGGCAGCACCTCGTTGAGCTCGTCATAGGTGACGAAGCCCCGCGCCTTCGCGGTCTTGATCAGCTTCTTGACTGCAGCGTCGGACATATCAAGCACCGGCCCATCATGGGACTGGGTCTCGGTCTCAACCTGATCTTCGGCTTCAGCGGTCTTGGTTGCCATTCATGTCACTCCGATGCGCATCCCATTTTGGGGCGCCGGTCTCAAGCTCAAGCGAGGGTCTTGGCCTCTCGCAACAATTCGTCGGGGACGTCCATGACGGCTCGTCCGACAAGCGATTAACGGGCGCACCCTTAATCGTCAATTAAGCATGACCCGGCAGATGCGCGGCTTGCCTTGATTTATGCCTGCTGGCGCCGCATCTCGGGTCGTTTGCCACTCTCCCAGAACAACACGTTCAAAAGACAAGAGATAAGCCTTACCGACACGCCGCACTTCCGTTTGATTGGCCCTCTCTATAGGCCTTTTTTGACGCCCTTGGGCCACCCGGACGGTCCCAGGCCCCTCAAAACCTTGAGGCTTTTGGACGCGGCACCTGGCGCATTTTTAGCCATTTGCGCGGATCGCATGGCCGCTTTCGCCATCAAAGATGACTTGGCGAGAGGCGCCTCCCCTGTCAAGGCCACAAAGCCTCTTCAGATAAGGTTTTTCTCGTCTTTTCCTCCGTGAAACACCGTGCCGCGGGAGGTGCAAATTCGGGGCCGGAATGGCCTGGCCGCCTAATGCCGCTTTTCGGTGCGGCGGGCTTTGGGCGCGGCTCCAAGTCAGACCACGTCGAAGACCTTCATCAGCCCGTAGTCCATGTGGATCTGCTGGTGGCAATGGAACAGTGTGAGACCCGGATGGTCGGCGGTGAAGTCGACATCGACGCGACCGAAGCCCTTGACGAGGACCACATCCTTCATGACGCCCGAGGTGGGCTTGCCCTCCACGTTGGTCAGTTCGAAGGTGTTGCGGTGGAGGTGCAGCGGGTGTGCATCGTCCGAATGGTTCTCGAACCTCAGACGATAGCGCAGCCCCTTCTCAAGCTTCATGGGTGCGTTTTGCGGCGCGCTGAGATCGCTCGGGTCAAAAACGACGCCATTGACGGGCCAGTGGTTGAAGCCATGCTCGCCGCCGTTGATCTTGCCGATGACCATGGGAATGATCCGGTCAGGCTTCGCCGGCGGCCGATCCTCACCGAAGAGCGTGTAGTCCCATTGTCGACTTCGGGGGCGTCTCCCATTTCGGCTCGCCGCTGGACCCGGCGTATTCCACGACGATCCCGAGGCCGTTCTTGCGGTCGTCGTCCCTCGGGGTCCCGAGCACCCAGACGCCAGGCCGGTTCATCTCTACGATGGCATCGACGCGCTCCGCCGTGCCGAGCTGGAGGACATCCACCTCCCGGGGCACCGGCACGGGATTGCCATCGAGCGCGACGACGCGAAAGCGGTGGCCGGAAAGCGCGAGCTGGATGTTCTCGGTCGCGCTGCCATTCAAGATGTGGAACAGCACGCGCTGACCTTGGCGCACTTTGATAGGCTCGCCATGCCCGAGAGCGCGGCCATTGATCGAGAAGAGCCGGTAGCCGACCTCCCAGCCATTCGGTTTCCCGCCTTCTCGCTTCTCTTCGGCTTCCTCTCTCTCTTCACCGTCTCCGGCATCGCTGGGAGCATCCATCTCCTCATGGGTGAAGAACGGCTCCCACTCATGCGTGGTCAGGAAGACCTCTTGGTCGTACCTGCCGGGGTCATTGGCCGGCTCGATAAATACGGGCGCGTGCTGTCCGGTATAGGTGCCACGGTAAAGATTCGAGAACGCGGCCACATGGGTGTGCACGAAGCGCATGCCTCTCGGCTTCGGCGTCAGGCGGTAGCGCAGCTTTCCGTGGGGCGGGACAAAGAAGCTCTTTTCCTCCGCCGCGCCGTCGATGTCCGGCGGCAGGAACTGGCCATGCCAATGCACGAGCTCCGGCACGTCGGTGTCGTTGACGATCTCGACGGTGACGGTTTTGCCTTCCTTGAGGCGAATGAGTGGCCCGGGCGAACTGCCGTTGTATCCCGTCGTGCTGATAGTGCGGCCCTTGGCGAGCTCGACCATCACCGGACCGATGCGCAAGTTCACATCGGCCGGGCCTGAGCTCGCCGCCGCATCCGCTGTGGAAAGCGGCGGCGCCGCAGTCTCGCCGGCCATTGCGCGACCGCTTCTCAGCGCACGTGCCGCCACGGACCCGCCGACGATGGCGAGCCCAGCGGCCTTGAGAAAGTCGCGCCGCGTATCACGCAGATCCGCCATGGACATTGAGCCCTTTCAAAACAGCGGGGAGAGAGTGACCGCCCAACGCGCGCCAAGTATGGCGGTTCCGGCTCCGAAATGCGCTCTTGGGCCACACCCCGTGGGCTAGTTCCGCTTTTCGCTGCGGCGCCCCTTGGTCAGAGGCTCGCGCTTGAGGCGGGCCAGCATGTCCTGGAAGCGCTTATTGGCGTCGCGCTCGCCGGCGTCGTCGGCTTCGTGGTGCTGGCCGATGCTGGCCACTTGCTGCTGGAGCGCGACGAAGCGCTCGAAGTCGTCCTCGGATGTCTCCGCAAGGTCCAAGGCGCTCTCCGCGAGCTCCCGGTTCAATGTGGGCAACGCCCGCCAGCGATAGATGACGTCGGCGAACTGGGCCTCCACCTCGGCGGGCTTCGTCTCGGGCTGGAGGAAGGCGACACGCATGAACGGGCTCTCCCGATAGAGGCGCTCCAAGAGCTTTCCGTGCGGGCCCTCTTGCAGCACGGCGATGAGGCGGTCGCGGGCGATGGCGGGCTCCTCGAAGATCGCGCGGGTGATGGCGCCAAGGAGGCCGGCGAGCGGCTTGTCGGGCACCTCGACGCTCGCCACCTCCTCGGCGAACTGGTCGAGCAGCCAAGGGTGGTTCACCAGCGCCAGCGCCACGATGATGGCGAAGCCGTAAGCGGACGGTGGTGGCGCGGTCTCGCGCCGTTCGGGCTTGCGCGCGTCTGGCCGGCCACCGCGCGGGCCTGCGGCGCGCGGGCGCGCGTCGCGGCTTCGGGCCGGTTGCTCGCGCCACAGATTGAAGAGCCGGTTCTTCACCTCGCGGCGGTAATGGTCCCGCACCCGCGTGTTGCCGATCTCGCCGAGCAAGCTATCGAGACGCGCCTCGAAGGCGGCGCGGCGCTCCGGCGTATCGAGGGGCTGGGCCGACTTCTCGCGCGTCCACAGCATGTCGATGAGAGGATGGGCACCTTTCACGCACGCGGCGAGCGCGCTCGGGCCTTCGCTGCGCACGAGATCGTCCGGGTCCTGGCCCTCAGGCAGAAAGGCGAAGCGGAAGGAATGGCCTTCGCGCAAATGGGGAAGCATGCGGTCGATGGCGCGGGCTGCCGCCGCCTCGCCGGCCCGGTCGCCGTCAAAACAAATGACGGGTTCGGGCGCGAGCAACCATAAGACTTCCATCTGGCGCTCGGTGAAGGCGGTGCCGAGCGTCGCCACCACGTTCTTGAAGCCGGCCTGGTGGAGCGCGATCACGTCCATGTAGCCCTCGACCACGATGAGCTCGCGCTTCTCGAACGCGGACGTGCCGCGCGCGGGCGAAGTTGTAGACCATCGAGCCTTTGTCGAAGAGCCGCGTCTCGGGCGAGTTGAGATATTTGGGCTGCGCGTCAGGATCGAGCGCGCGGGCGCCGAAGGCGATGACGCGGGACTTGGCGTCCGGAATCGGAATGGTCAGCCGGTTGCGGAAGCGGTCGTAGGTCGGGCGTCCGTCGTCAGGCTTGATGATCAGGCCGGCCTCGAGGAGCTGTACCTCGGTGAACCCCTTCTTGAGCAGCGCGGACTTCAGCGCATCGCGCGAGCCGGGCGCATAGCCGATGCGGAACTCCTTGATGGTCTCGGGCTTGAGCCCGCGGCGCCTCGCATAGTCGAGCGCCTCGCGGCCTTGCGGCGTCCGCAGCGCCTCCTCGAAGATCTTGGCCGCGGCCTCGAGCGCATCCATCAGCCCGAGCCGCTCCTTGACCGTCCGCTCGTATTGCGGGTCGGGCGCAGGCATGGGCACGCCCGCCTCGCCCGCCAGCCGCTCCACGGCTTCCGGGAAGCTCAGGCCTTCCGTCTCCATGAGGAAGGTGAAGATGTCGCCGTGCTTGCCGGAGGAGAAGCAATGATAGAAGCCCTTCTGGTCGTTGACGGTGAAGGACGGGGTCTTCTCCCGATTGAACGGCGACAGCCCCTTCCACTCGCGCCCGGCCCGCTTCAGCGGCACGCGGCGCGACACCACCTGGCTCACGGGCAGCCGGGCGCGGACCTCATCCAGAAACGAATCGGAGAACTTCATTTGTGCGACAGTGGGGCCTCAGAGCTGACGGCGCGAATGTGATTCGCGCTCATCACCATTATCCACCGATTGCGAACAAATGGGGAACTCTTGTCCCTCGCCCAGGACCGGGACAAGCCGGCCCCGGCATGACATAAGGGGGCGCGGGGGAGACCTATATGCCGAACGCCTTCATCACCTATGTGCCATTGCTGATCATCGCGCTGATCGCCCTCTTCGCGTTCTGGTCGCTGCGCGGCAAGGAGATTCCCGATCGGGCCGTGGGCATCGCGGCGCCGATCGCCGGCGTCATCTTCCTCATTCTGTTGTCGCACTCGCCGCTCGGCCTCGCCTTCGGGGCCTTGTTGATCGGCATTGGCGGCTTCGCCTGGTACCGCTACTTGCGCGGCCGGGCAGAAGACGGCAAGCCCGACTCGACGGCGTGACCTGGAGGCGCTTGGAGCAGGATTGATGGAGACCGTCCTCATCATCGCCCTCACGGTATTCGCGGTGATCGCGCTCTTGGTGTGGTGGATGCTCGACATCGACATCGCCGACATCGTGGCGATCATCGTCTCGCCAATCGCCGGCATTTGGCTCATTTATTATTACGGCACGCCACTCGCCTGGGTCGCCGGCATCGTGCTGCTCGCGATCGGTGCCTTCGCCCTCTATTTTCTGATCGAGCGCCGCAGGCGGCCGCCGGTGTAGCGCGCAAAGAAAAAGCCGGGCGCGGGCCCGGCTCTCTCGGCGCTTCTCGGCTCGCGCTATTCCAAATCTTTGCCGATGCAGGTTCCAAACTCGGCGAAGGTCTTGCCCAGTTGGGAGACCGATCCGGAATACGCGCCGGTATCCTTGGACACGACCGCGGTCCATGTCTGGAGGGCTCTGCGTCCATGAAGGATGAGCACCTTGTCGTCTTCATAGACATCCCCGGAGTCGAGCATCCCCTGCCCGCCGAACAGGCCCGAGAACAGATTCTTCTGCTTGACGTTGAGCGTCACCGTAGCCGGAAGATCCCTATCCTGGGCCGTCGTTTTCGTGCAGCCCGCCTCGGCCGTGCACTCGAAGACCTTGGAGAGCTGACACTCGAAAGCCGGCGACGCCACTGCCTGCATCGGTATGAAGCAAATGCCTGCAACTAGCGCTGAGGCCGTGAATTTCGAAACGCGCATGACACCCCTCTCTCTTGCGATCGATACAGAGCATCATCCCGTCGCCCGCGCCGTCGCGCCACAAGAAAATGACCCTGAAGGCAAAAGAAAGCCGGGCGGAGCGTTTCGCTCCACCCGGCTCTTGGCCTCCTCGCGTTCGACTTAGTTAATGTTCGCAGCCTGAGTCAGGAGCTCGTGGCTATTGAGCACGGTGAGCATCCCCGCCTTCGGTGCACAGGTGAGGATCGCCCTGCGCTCGTCGGCGCCGTCGAGAAAGAAGAGATCGCCCGGGTGCAGAGCAACACGCACCCGCGCCGGGGCCTCACGGCGACCAGCCGACGAGGCATCGAACACCACGGCACTGACGTTGCAGGTGTCGCCGTCGGGCTCGTAATAGGCGATCAGCCGCTTGTCGCCGATCGTGGCGATGATCGGCTCGTTCGGACCGACAGGACCGAAATTGGACTGTGTGTCTTCAGCCGACGCCACCGGGGTGAAGGCAAGCGCCGACAGCGCAGTCGCCGCGGCAATGGGGAGTGTACGCAGAGATCGCTTCAGCATGGGTTGGCCTCCAAATCTTTCGCATGCGCAGCGCAGAATCATTCCGGCTGCTGAGCAACAGAGATAATGCTGCATTGCGAAAAATCCATGTTGCAGTGCACTGACATACTGCCGCGTGGCCCGCTGCCGCACGACTTCCCCGAAGAGTTGATTTGATTTTGCGATCGTGACGCGCGCCTGTGCATGCACAGCATCTGTGCACAGGCTTGCGTGAGGCTGTTTAGCCGAGCTTCGCCTTCACGGCGGCGCTCGCTTTGCCGAAATCCATCTGGCCGGCATAGCGGCTCTTCAACGCACCCATCACCTTGCCCATGTCCTTCACGCTCGCAGCGCCCGCTGCCGCGATCGCGTCGTCGATCGCCTTCGCCATGTCCTCATCGGAGAGCTGCTTGGGCAGGAACTCGCGTATGATGGCGACCTCCTCGCCTTCTTGCGCGGCGAGCTCGCTACGTCCAGCCTCCGCATAGATCTTCTGCGACTCCTCGCGCTGCTTGATCATCTTGGCGAGGAGCTCGAGCAGCTCGGCGTCGGAGGCTTGGTCCTTGCCGGCCGTGCGCGCGGCGATGTCGCGGTCCTTGATGGCCGCAGCCACCAGACGAAGCGTGGAGACGCGACGGGCGTCACGCGCCTTGGTCGCATCCTTCAAGGCGGCGGTGATGGTCTCGCGCATAGACTTCTATTGGGCGTTCAGGGAAGAAGCTTCCAAAGTAATCGACAGGGGGAGCGGGCGCAAGCGAATTTGCCGGTCTAACGTCTTGTTTTCACAGGAAAATATTTCACCCTGTGGATTGACTCAGCGAGCGCGCCTGACGTAAAGAGCGGGATTGAGGAGCCTGCCCTGCCAGCGACGCCCTCAACTCGATCCGAACAGAGCGGGCCGGGCCGCATGAAGCCGCCGCCCAAAGTTTGCGCCAATGACCGACGAAACTGAAACTCTGGCCGCGGAGGCCGCAACCTTGCGCGCGCGCAGCGCCCCGCCGTGGGCCGATGCGGCGCCGACGGCGCTGTTGGTTCTCGCCGACGGCACGGTGATCGAGGGACACGGCGCAGGCGCCACAGGCGTCGCGGTCGGCGAGGTCTGCTTCAACACGGCGATGACCGGCTATCAGGAGATCCTCACCGACCCGTCCTATGCCGGGCAGATCATCACCTTCACCTTCCCCCATATCGGCAATGTCGGCGCCAACACCGAGGACATCGAGACGACGAACCTGGCCGCGTCGTCCGGCGTGCAGGGCTGCGTGCTGCGCGCCCCGATCACCGCGCCGTCGAACTGGCGCGCCGGCCAAGATTTCGATGCGTGGCTGAAGGCGCGCGGCATCATCGCCATCACCGGGGTGGATACGCGCGCGCTGACCGCGCTGATCCGCGAGAAGGGCATGCCGAACGCGGTGATCGCGCATGCCCCTGACGGCAAATTCGACCTCGACGCGCTGAAGCGCGAAGCGGCCGCCTGGCACGGCATGATCGGCCTCGATCTCGCCAAGGAGGTGACTTGCGGCCAGAGCTACACCTGGGACGAGACGGCGTGGCAATGGGGCAAAGGCTTTGGGCGCCAAGAGAGCCCGCGCTTCCATGTGGTCGCCATCGACTTCGGACTGAAGCGCAACATCCTGCGCGAGCTCGCCACTGTGGGCTGCCAGCTGACCGTGGTGCCGGCGACGACGACGGCGCAAGAGATCCTCGAGCGCAATCCCGACGGCGTGTTCATCTCGAACGGTCCGGGCGATCCGGCGGCGACAGGCGCCTACGCGGTGCCGGAGATCGCGAAGCTCATCGAGTCCGGCGTGCCCGTGTTCGGCATCTGCCTCGGCCATCAGATGCTGGGGCTCGCGCTCGGCGGCGAGACCTCGAAGATGCATCAAGGCCATCACGGCGCGAACCATCCGGTGAAGGACTTCACCACGCACAAGGTCGAGATCACCTCGATGAACCACGGCTTCGCCGTCAATCGCGAGAGCCTGCCCGACACCGTCGAGGAGACCCATGTGTCGCTGTTCGACGGCTCGAATGCCGGGCTCAAAGTGAAAGACAAGCCGGTGTTCTCTGTGCAGTACCACCCGGAAGCCTCGCCCGGCCCGCAAGACAGCCACTATCTCTTCACCCGCTTCGCCGAGCTCATGGCGGCGCGGAAAGGCGCGTGACGTCACCGAGACAATGCCGAAACGCACAGACATAAAATCGATCCTGATCGTAGGCGCCGGGCCGATCGTCATCGGCCAGGCGTGCGAGTTCGACTATTCCGGCACGCAAGCCTGCAAGGCGCTCAAGGACGAGGGCTACCGGATCATCCTGGTGAACTCGAACCCCGCCACGATCATGACCGACCCGGAGCTCGCCGACGCCACCTATATCGAGCCGATCACGCCGGACGTGGTCGCCAAGATCATCGAGAAGGAGCGTCCCGATGCGCTGCTGCCCACGATGGGCGGGCAGACGGCGCTCAACACCGCGCTCAGCCTGCACCGCGCCGGCGTGCTGGAGAAGTTCGGCGTCGAGATGATCGGCGCACGGGCCGAGGTGATCGACAAGGCCGAGGACCGGGAGCTGTTCCGCGAGGCCATGAACAAGATCGGGCTGGAGACGCCGCGCTCGCGGCTCGCCGACGCGGCCTCGCTGAAGCGCGCCGACCGGGAGACCTACAAGAGCGAGGTCGCCCGTATCGCGGCGGAGAATCACGGACCCGGATGCGCGCGCGAAAGCCATGCTCGACTTCGAGGCGGATTGGGCGCGGCATGAGAGCGAGCGGCGCCGGCGCTATGTGGAGAAAGGCCTGATCGAGGCGCTGGAGGCCATGCAGGACATCGGCCTGCCCGCCATCATCCGCCCCTCCTTCACGCTCGGCGGCACCGGCGGCGGCATCGCCTATAACCGCGAGGAGTTTCTGGAGATCGTCGAGCGCGGTCTCGATGCCTCGCCCACCTGCGAGGTGCTGATCGAGGAATCGGTGCTCGGCTGGAAGGAGTACGAGATGGAGGTCGTCCGCGACAAGGACGACAACTGCATCATCATCTGCTCCATCGAGAATATCGACCCGATGGGCGTGCATACCGGCGACAGCATCACGGTGGCGCCGGCGCTGACGCTGACCGACAAGGAATATCAGATCATGCGCAACGCCTCGATCGCGGTGTTGCGCGAGATCGGGGTGGAGACCGGCGGCTCCAACGTGCAGTTCGCGGTGAACCCGGCGGACGGCCGTCTCGTCATCATCGAGATGAACCCGCGCGTGTCGCGCTCCTCCGCGCTGGCCTCGAAGGCGACGGGCTTTCCCATCGCCAAGATCGCGGCCAAGCTCGCGGTCGGCTACACGCTGGACGAACTCGCCAACGACATCACGGGCGGGGCCACGCCGGCAAGCTTCGAGCCGACCATCGACTACGTGGTGACCAAGATCCCGCGCTTCGCCTTCGAGAAGTTCGCCGGCTCCGCGCCGACGCTGACCACGGCGATGAAATCGGTGGGCGAGGCCATGGCCATCGGCCGCACCTTCCCGGAGTCGCTACAGAAGGCGCTGCGTTCCATGGAGACGGGGCTCACCGGCCTCGACGACGTGGTGTTCGAAGGGCTCGGCCAAGGCGACGACAAGAACGTGATCCGCGCGGCGCTCGGCACGCCCTCCCCCGACCGGCTGCTCAAAGTGGCGCAAGCGTTGCGGTTCGGCTTCGATCACGAGCAGATCCACGATAGTTGTGCCATCGACCCGTGGTTCATCCGCCAGCTCCAAGACATCATCGATGTCGAAGCGCGGGTGATCCAGCACGGGCTGCCGAAGAGTGCGGCTCAGTTCCGCGCACTCAAGGCGATGGGCTTTGGCGACGAGCGCCTGGCGACGCTCTCCGGCCTCGATGCGGCGGACGTCGCCAAGAGGCGCCGCGAACTCGACGTGCACCCGGCCTACAAACGCATCGACACCTGCGCGGCGGAGTTCGCCTCGCCCACGGCGTATATGTACTCGACCTACGAGACGGGCTTTCCCGGGGGGATGAGTTGCGAGGCGCGGCCGTCCGAAGCCAACAAGGTCATCATTCTCGGCGGCGGCCCGAACCGTATCGGCCAAGGCATCGAGTTCGACTATTGCTGCTGCCACGCGGCCTTCTCGCTGTCGGACGCCGGCTTCGAGACCATCATGGTCAACTGCAATCCCGAGACCGTCTCCACCGACTACGACACGTCCGACCGGCTCTATTTCGAGCCGCTCACGGAAGAGGACGTGCTGGAGATCGTGCGCAAGGAACAGGAGAGCGGCACGCTGAAAGGCGTCATCGTGCAGTTCGGCGGCCAGACGCCGCTCAAGCTCGCCGCGGCCCTAGAGCTTGCGGACGTGCCGATCCTTGGCACCTCGCCGGACGCCATCGACTTGGCCGAGGACCGCGACCGGTTCAAGGCGCTGATCGAGCGGCTCGGGCTGAAGCAACCCAATAACGGCATCGCCCGCTCTGCGGACGAGGCGGTCGCGATCGCCAAGGCGATCGGCTTCCCCGTGGTCATCCGCCCGTCCTATGTGCTCGGCGGCCGCGCCATGGAGATCGTGCACGACGAGGCGCAACTTGCGCGCTACATCGCCGAGGCCGTGGTGGTGTCGGGCAAGAGCCCGGTCCTGATCGACTCCTATTTGCGCGACGCCATCGAGGTGGACGTGGATGCGCTCGCCGACGGCACGGATGTGTTCATCTGCGGGGTGATGGAGCATATCGAGGAGGCGGGCGTGCATTCAGGCGATAGTGCCTGCTCGCTGCCGCCCCACTCGCTGAAGCCTGAAATCATCGCCGATCTGGAGCGCCAGACAGTCGAGCTCGCCCGTGCGTTGAACGTGGTCGGTCTGATGAACGTGCAGTTCGCCATCCAGAACGACGACATCTACCTTCTCGAGGTCAATCCGCGGGCGTCGCGCACGGTGCCGTTCGTCGCCAAGGTGATCGGGCTTCCCATCGCCGGCATCGCAGCGGAGGTCATGGCCGGCAAGCCGCTCGCCGCATTCGGCCTGAAGCGGCCGAAGCTCGACCATATCGCGGTCAAGGAGGCGGTGTTCCCGTTCGCCCGGTTCCCCGGCGTCGATCCCGTGCTCGGTCCGGAGATGCGCTCGACCGGCGAGGTCATGGGCATCGACCGGGACTATGCCATCGCCTTCGCCAAGAGCCAGCTCGGCGGCGGCGCCAAGCTGCCGCTCTCAGGCGCCGTGTTCGTGTCGGTCAAGGACTCGGACAAGGACCGGATCGTGGCGCCGGTGCGCAAGCTCGTCGAGATGGGCTTCCGCATCATCGCCACGCGGGGCACGACGCGTCATCTCGAGGCCCACGGCATCCCTTGCGAGAAGATCAATAAGGTCTTGGAGGGGCGCCCCCATATCGTCGACGCCATCACCAATGGCGAGATCGATATCGTGTTCAACACCACGGAAGGGGCCAAGGCGCTGGCCAACTCCATGTCGATCCGCCGGTCGGCCTTGCTCCACCACATTCCTTATTATACAACCCTCGCTGGCGCTCTCGCCGTCACGGAGGCCATCAAGGCCCTCAGAGAAGGCAGCCTGACCGTCGCCCCCCTGCAAAGCTATGTCGGCAAAGGCCCGCAAGAGCTGGCCGAGACGGCTTAGGGAAAAGCGGTCAAAATCAACAAATTCTTGACTTGGGCGGGCTAATTCCTTGACACTATTCAAGGGGAAGCCCCCAGAGGAGCTTTGACTGACATGGAAAAGGTGCCGATGACCGCGGATGGTTTCGCTGCGCTGGAGGCTGAGATCAAGCATCTCAAGACCGTCGAGCGGCCGCGGATCATCAAGCTCATCTCAGAGGCCCGCTCCCATGGCGACCTCTCGGAAAACGCCGAGTATCACGCCGCCAAGGAGCTGCAGGGTATCACCGAGGCGCGCATGGCCGACCTCGAGGACAAGTTGTCGCGCGCCGACATCATCGACGTGTCGAAGCTCAAGGGCGACCGGGTGATGTTCGGGGCCACGGTGACGCTTGTGGACGAGGACACCGACGAGAAGGTCAAGTACCGCATCGTCGGCGAGGTCGAGGCCGACGTGAAGGAAGGCAAGATCTCCATCACCTCGCCGATCGCGCGGGCCCTTCTCGGCAAGCGCAAGAAGGACGTGGTCGAGGTGTCGACGCCGGGTGGCGGCAAGTCCTACGAGATCATCAAGGTCGAGTTCAAATAGCCGACCCGCTCACGGGCCGAGCCCCAATACCGCCCTTCCCGATCGGTAGATCAGCAGCACCATGATCACACGGCGCGATGTTTGTCGTCGGCGCGCCTACGCTCTTCTGTGCCCCCACGCTGCTGCTTGGCGGGCGGACGGCGCAGGCCCGCACGCAATCTGCCGACGCGCTGACGCATGCTTCGCGGCGATCGAGGCAAAGGCCGGCGGGCGCCTTGGCGTTGCGGTGCTCGACACGGGCACGGGCGTGCGGCCGCATGGAGGGGCGACGAGCGCTTTCCCCATGTGCAGTACATTCAAGCTGCTCGCGGTGGCGGCCGTGCTCAAGCGCGCGTCACGACGGCAGGAGACCCTTGACGCGCGAAATCCTTTTCCGGCGGGCGAAATCCTGGACTACGCGCCCGAAACAAAGAAGCACGCCGGGCGTACGATGCCGCTCTTCGACTTGTGTGCGGCGGCGATGGCGTGGAGCGACAACACCGCCGCCAATCTCATCCTCAACGCGTCTGGGCGGCCCTGCAGAGCGCGACGGCTTTTGTGCGGTCTCTGGGCGATGACCAGCGACGCGGATCGATCGGAGCGAGCCCGATGCTCAACGATCATCAGCCCCGGTGATCCGCGCGACACGACGACGCCGAACGCCATGCTGCGCGACCTCAGATCGCTTCGTTCTCGGCGACGGCCCTGACGCGCAGTCGCGCGAGCAACTCACGCGTTGGCTGCTCGCAAACGAGACCGGGCAATCATCGGCTTGCGGGCCGGCCTGCCAGCAGACATGGCGCGTGGGCGACAAGACAGGCACCGTGCAACAGCAGCACGAGCAATGACGTCGCTGTCGCCTGGCCGACCGGCTGGCGCGCCTATTGTGATTGCCGTTATCTGCCGGCTGCACCGGTCGGACCGCGATGAGCAGGACGCTGGCCATCGCGGCGATCGGGCGGCCGTCGCCGTGGCTGTCGGCTGTTACTTGGGCTGAATCGTTTCAGGCACTTGCGAGCGTTGGCCCGAAGTCCCGCCGCAGCCCCTTTGAGGCCGGGGAACTCGGCGAGGATCACATAGACCGGGATCGGCGCAACGAAGTCCCGCATACGGCCCTTGCGCTCGAAGGCCGCGCGGAAATCGCCTTGGGCGAGCCGCGGCACGAGCCTCGGCGCGATCCCGCCGCCGAGATAGACGCCGCCGCGCGCGCCAAAGACGAGCGCGATGTCGCCGGCAAAGCGGCCGAGCCAGTGCACGAAGATATCGAGGGCTTCCTCGGCCATCTCATCCTTGCCGCCCAGCGCCCGCGTCTCGACCTCCGCCGGGCTCAGCACCTCTTCGCTATGGCCATGGCCGGCAATGACGGCCTGATGCAGATCGGCGAGCCCCGGACCGGACAGAGCGCGCTCAACCGAGAGGCGATCGAGACCCTTGCGGAGGCGCTCGATCAAGGCCAGCTCCCCAGAATTCTCGGCCCCCAGGGTTACGTGTCCCCCTTCCCCGGGCACCGAGATCCAGCCCGTGCCCGACCACACCAGCCCGGCGACGCCGAGCCCGGTGCCGGGGCCGAGCACGGCCTTGGTGGCCTGGGCGACGGGCTCGCCCCCGCCGATCTGATGAAGCTCGTCCGCGGAGAGATGCGGCAGCGACAAGGACAACGCCTCAAAATCGTTCAGCACTTGGACGGTCTTGAGCCCCGCATCGCCGGCGAGCGTGCTTTGGGTGAAGGACCAGGGCGAATTGGTGAGCTTTACCGCATCCTCCGTCACCGGGGCCGCGATCGCCACGGCCGCGTGGTCGATGGGCTCGGCCACGTCCTTCAGGTAGTGGCGCATGGCCTCGGCCAGGGTCGGGTGATCGGCCACCAGGAAGCTCCTGACCTCGCCGATGTCGAGGGTCGCGAGATCCGCCACGGCGAAGCGCGCATTGGTGCCGCCGATATCGGCGACCAGGGCGCGGGAGGGGCTGGTGTTCGTGTCGCTCATGTGGGTTTCGCCGGTGCGAGAGCAGGACCTCTGAGGCCGGTGGTACCCCATTTTTTGGCAGCTCGCGAGCCTTGCGGCACGCGTCATTGTGCCAACACGTAATCCTTTCCATCCCGGCGCCCCCTGCCTAGTATTCGGGCATGGGGTTGGGGGACTTCCATCGGCATCGCCAGCTGGCGAGCGCCTTCGCGCTCGTCGGCATACTGATTTATACGGCGCTCATTCCGGGCCACGTCGTCTCTCAGGCGACGATGCATGCCCTCGCGGGCGCCGATGGGCAGGCCGGACTCCCGGCCGCCTTCGAGCCGATCTGCCATCGCGGCGTAGAGCGTACGCACGCTCCCTCTAAACCGGGCGAGCCATCCGCTCCCCACAAGAAATGTCCCTTCTGCTCGGGA
The DNA here is from genome assembly GCA_963727165.1 of uncultured Alphaproteobacteria bacterium. Taxonomy (GTDB): domain Bacteria; phylum Pseudomonadota; class Alphaproteobacteria; order Rhizobiales; family Methyloligellaceae; genus Methyloceanibacter. The sequence continues at coordinate 84,607 of CAVSFJ010000002.1, read as the reverse complement.
TATGCGTCCTTCGTCACCGCGGACGCGGCCACTTTCAGCGCCGTCATTCTGGACGCCGAACGTGCCTCCCCCAGTCTCGTCGTCTTCGACGAAGGGTTGGTGGAAAGCGAAGCGAAGCGTCCAAACAACCGCGGACCCCCGCTCGAACTCTGAAGCCTTAGTTGCCGTGCCTCGAGGTGGCCGCGCTTTTTGCGCGCGCGCCGTCCTGCGTGGCCGGATTCATCCAACTGTTTTCGGAGTTCAAGACAATGCTTAGCAAACTTCCCGCGTCAGGGCGGCGTATCCCGCTCGCCCTGGCTGCCGCAGCCTTCGCTCAGGCCTTCGCCTTCGGCGCTGCGGCCGGCGATACGCAACCTCCAAAGACCACCGGCTTCGACCTGACCGTCAAGGATGGCCAGGTCAAGCATGCGGCCCGCGCCGATGCGCATGGCCCTATCGGCGTCATGGGCGACCACCGCCACCATGAGGGCGAGCTGATGCTCTCCTACCGCTACATGCGGATGCAAATGGAGGGCAACCTTATCGGTCAGAACAGCGTATCACCGAACACCATCGTCACCACGGTGCCGAACCGCTTCTTCGGCATGCCGATGCAGCCGCCGACGCTGCGCATCGTGCCGACGGAAATGAACATGGACATGAACATGTTCGGCGCCATGTACGGGGTGACCGATACCGTCACGCTTATGGGGATGCTGCCTCTCGTCTCGAAGCATATGGACCTTCTCACCTATGCCGGTCCTGTGGGGACGAGGCGCCTCGGGACGTTCTCGACGAGTTCCGAGGGCATCGGCGATGCATCGTTGAGCGCGCTGATCGGCCTTTACGATCAAAAGACGCCGCAAGGCGCGAAGCATCTCAATCTGATGCTGGGCCTAAGCGCGCCGACGGGCTCGATCACCGAGACCGGGCAGGTCCTCACGCCGATGGGGATGCGGCCTACGGTGCGGCTTCCCTACGCCATGCAGCTCGGCTCTGGCACGTGGGACTTCCTGCCGGGGATCACCTACACCGACCGCCGGGGAAACCTGTCGTTCGGCGCGCAGTACCGGGGCTGGGTCCGGCTGGAGGACAAGAACGACGAAGGCTACAGGCTCGGCGACTGGCACCAGGTGACCGGCTGGGCCGAGTATGAATGGGCGCCCTGGGTCGCCAACTCCATCCGTCTTGCATATCAGACGCAGGACTCCATTCATGGCATCGATTCGCAGATCGTCGGTCCGGTGCAGACCGCCAATCCCGACTTCTATGGCGGGGACCGTCTCGACCTGTTGTTCGGTGTCAACCTGATCGGCCAGCGCGGCGCGATCTGCGGCCATCGTCTCGCGGCCGAGTTCGGCGTTCCGGTCTATCAGAACCTGAACGGCCCTCAGATGGAGACGGATTGGACCCTCACCGTCGGATGGCAGAAGACGATCGGCGATTGTTGAAAGCGGCAAGCCGCATTGGGGGCGTGAGGCTTCCAATGCGGCTTCCTTTCACGCCAGAATCGATTAGCCTCGGCTGCGTTCGCACTCGCAACGTCTCACATTGAGGAATAGCTGCGCGGCAACCAATCTCACGAGGGCAAAGGCATGTCGGATCTTGCGGGTTCCAAGACCATGAGGCTCTGGCCGATGGCATTGCTCGCAGGCATTGCGATCTTGGGCATTGTTGCTGCCGCGGCGCTGGTGATCTTCAGCGGCTTCTACAACGTCGCGGCGGACGTCCCGCACACCCAACCCGTCTATTGGCTGATGCAGACCTCGCGGGACCGCTCGATCGAAGTTCACGCCGCGAACATCGTCGCCCCCGGCGATCTGGCCGACCCCGAGCGGGTCGCTGCCGGTGCTGGGCTCTACGCCGAGATGTGCAGCCGCTGCCATCTCGCTCCCGGCATGGAGCGGACGGAGATCAGCCGTGGCCTTTATCCAAGGGCACCAGAACTGCGCCGGGGCGTGGATCTCACGCCGGCGGAAGAGTTTTGGGTGGTGAAGCACGGAATCAAGATGACGGGCATGCCGGCCTGGGGCGTGACGCACAGTGACAAGCTTCTATGGGACGTCGTCGCCTTCCTGCAGAAATTGCCGGACCTCACCCCCGATCAATACCGGGCTCTGGTGAAAAGCGCTCCGAGCCACGGCGAAATGATGGAGGAGATGGGGACGGACGACGGTCATGAGGACCACCATCACCAATAGGGTCCCGCAAGGACTCTTGGCCCTCTTCCTGGTTGATGAAGCTGCGCCGCGGGCCCACAATCCCTATATTGCGGTGCGAATAGGCCCGACCCCGGCGCGGTTATGCTCGATAAGCTCGAATTCATCATTGCGCTCTCGCGCGAACGGCATTTCGGCCACGCGGCGGAAGCCTGCGGCGTGAGCCAGCCCACCTTCTCGGCCGGAATCAAGCAGTTAGAGGACATCATGGGCGTGCTCCTGGTGCAGCGGGGCTCGCGCTTCCGGGGCTTCACGCCTGAGGGCGAGCGGGTGCTCGACTGGGCACGGCGCATCGTCGGCGACACGCGCGCCATGCGCCAGGAGATCGACGCCCTCAAGCACGGCCTTTCCGGCCATATCCGCATCGCCGCGATTCCGACCGCGCTCGCCATGGTGACCATGCTCACCACGCCATACCGGGCGCAGCACCCGGATGTGAGCTTCACCATCTGGTCGCGGAACTCCATCGAGGTCTTGGGCATGCTCGAGAATCTCGAGGTCGACGCCGGGCTCACCTATCTCGACAACGAGCCCTTGGGGCGGGTCCAGACCGTGCCGCTCTATAGCGAGCAGTACCGGCTGATCACCTCCTCCGACAGCCCGCTCGGCGACCGGGACCAGGTAACCTGGGCCGAGGTCGGCAAGGTGCCGCTCTGCCTGCTCACCCCCGACATGCAGAATCGGCGCATCATCGAAACTCTGCTGCGCAAGGCCGGGTCAGACGTGGCGCCGACCATGGAATCGGATTCCATCATCGTCCTGTTCGCCCATGTGCGGACCGGACGGTGGGCGTCCGTCATGCCGGCAAAGCTCGCCGAAGTGCTCGGCCTCACCGAGAAGGTGCGCGCCATTCCCATCGTCGACCCCGAGATCACCCATTCGATCGGGCTCGTCGTGCCACAGCGCAACCCGTTGACACCTTTGATTAATGCTCTGGTGAGCGAGGCCAAGCAGCTGGCGCCGATCCTGAACGCCTCCGTGCCGTCGGGGCCGATCGCGGAGCGCTCCGCGAGCAAGGCCAAAGAGCGCGCCTAAAGACAGACCAAAGCGGGCCCCTAAGTCCCTGTCATCGATCAGGAATCCCGATCGGGCCACGGGCCTGCTTTATTGATTCCAGCGGCATTTCTCCCCATTTTTAGAGCTCATCCAAACGCGGCTGGGCTATGTCACGATTTGAACCATGGACGCCTGAGCGCGCGAGCGAGATCATCGCGCAGCATCAGAATGAAAAGGGCGCAATGCTCCCGATCCTGCACGCCTTGCAGGAGGTTTTCGGGTGTGTGCCTCTGGACGCCGAACCCCTGATCGCCAGTGCGCTGAACATCTCGCGCGCCGAGGTCCACGGCACCGTCACCTTCTATCACGACTACCGCAGAGAGCCGCCCGGACGGCGGACCTTGAAGCTCTGCCTCGCCGAGTCCTGCCAGGCTGCCGGCGGCCGCGCCGTCGAGAAGCGGTGCAAGGAGAAGCTCGGCGTCGAGATGGGCGAGACCACGGTCGACCGCCGCGTGACCCTGGAGCCGGTCTACTGCCTCGGGCTGTGCCACTCCTCCCCCGCCGCCATGCTCGATCATGACGTTTACGGCATGCTCGACGAAGAGCGGCTCGACGAACTCCTCAAGGAGGCGCAGTCGTGACCCGGATCTACATCTCCCGCGATGCCGGCGCGCTGTGCGTGGGCGCCGAGGCCGTCGCCAAGGCCTTCGCCAAAGAGATCAAAGAGCGTGGCGGGCTGGACGTGGAGATCGTCCGCACCGGCTCGCGCGGCATGTATTGGCTGGAGCCGCTGGTCGAGGTGGAAACGGACAAGGGCCGCGTCGGCTACGGCCCGGTGAAGGCCTCCGAAGTGGCCTCGCTTCTCGATGCGGGCATCCTCGAGGCCAAGCCGCACGACAAATGCATCGGCGTGGTCGACGACTATCCCTGGCTCAAGCGCCAGACCCGCCTCACCTTCGCCCGGTGCGGCATCGTCGATCCCCGCTCCATCGAGGATTACCAGGCCCACGAGGGCTATGAGGGCCTGAAAAAGGCGCTTGAAGTGGGGCCCGAGGCCACCGTCGAGGAGGTCATCACCTCCGGCTTGCGCGGCCGCGGCGGCGCCGGCTTCCCCACCGGCATCAAGTGGCGCACCGTCGCCCAGACCCCGCCCCAGCAGAAATACATCGTGTGCAACGCCGACGAAGGCGATAGCGGCACCTTCGCCGACCGCATGATCATGGAAGGCGATCCCTTCGTGCTCATCGAGGGCATGACCATCGCCGGCATCGCGGTGGGCGCCACCTACGGCTATATCTATCTCCGCTCCGAGTATCCCCACGCCTTCGAGACCCTGAAGATCGCCATCGAGGAAGCGCGCAAAGCAGGCTTCCTCGGGTCCAACGTGGCGGGCTCCAAATACGACTTCGACATGGAGGTCCGGCTCGGCGCCGGCGCCTATGTGTGCGGCGAGGAGACCTCGCTGCTCGATAGCCTCGAAGGCAAGCGCGGCGAAGTCCGCGCCAAGCCGCCGCTGCCCGCCCATGTGGGCCTGTTCGGCCAGCCGACGGTCATCAACAACGTGCTGTCTCTGGCGACCGTGCCGATCATCATGTCGCGGGGCGGCGAATTCTATCGCGACTTCGGCATGGGCAAGTCGCGCGGCACCATGCCGATCCAGCTTGCCGGCAATATCAAGCATGGCGGGCTGTTCGAGACCGCGTTCGGTATCTCGCTCGGCGAGCTGGTGGACGATATCGGCGGCGGCACGTTCACGGAACGTCCGGTGCGCGCCGTCCAGGTCGGTGGCCCGCTCGGCGCCTATTTCCCGCGCGAGCTGTTCGGGACGCCGTTCGACTACGAGGCGTTCGCCGCGGCCGACGGCCTGATCGGCCATGGCGGCGTCGTGGTGTTCGACGACACCGTGGACATGGCGCAACAGGCCCATTTCGCCATGGAGTTCTGCGCCGTCGAATCCTGCGGCAAGTGCACGCCCTGCCGTATCGGCTCGGCCCGCGGCATGGAGTTGATGGACAAGATCATGGCCGGCGAGGAGCGCGAGGCCAATCTCGCCGTGCTCGAGGACCTTTGCGACACCATGAAGTGGGGCTCGCTCTGCGCTCTGGGCGGGTTCACCCCCTACCCCGTGCTGAGTGCGCTCACCCATTTCCCCGAGGATTTCGGCGCCGAGAAGAAGCGCCTCGAAGCTGCTGAATGAGGAAGCCCAAATGTCTCTGAACCCAGAAATCGACTACGGCACGCCAGCCTCAAAGGTAGAGAAGATGGTCACGCTGACCGTCGACGGGACCGAGGTCACGGTGCCCGAGGGCACCTCGATCATGCGCGCGGCCATGGAACTGGGCACGCAGATCCCGAAGCTCTGCGCCACGGACATGGTCGAGTCGTTCGGCTCCTGCCGGCTCTGCTTGGTGGAGGTCGAAGGCCGCAACGGCACGCCTGCCTCGTGCACCACGCCGGTCGCCGAGGGCATGGTGGTGAAGACCCAGACGGACCGTCTGAAGCGCCTGCGTAAGGGCGTGATGGAGCTCTACATCTCCGAGCACCCGCTCGACTGCCTGACCTGCTCGGCCAATGGCGACTGCGAGCTCCAGGACATGGCCGGGGCCGTGGGCCTGCGCGACGTGCGCTACGGCTATGAGGGCGCGCGGCATCCGAACCCGGGCATCGATGCGTCCAACCCCTATTTCACCTACGAGCCCTCCAAGTGCATCGTCTGCTCGCGCTGCGTGCGGGCCTGCGAGGAGGTGCAAGGCACGTTTGCGCTGACCATCGCCAATCGCGGCTTCAAGTCGGTGGTGTCGCCGTCGATGGAGCAGCCGTTCATCGATTCCGAATGCGTGTCGTGCGGCGCCTGCGTGCAGGCCTGCCCCACCGCGACGCTGAACGAGAAGTCGGTCATCGACATCGGCACGCCGGATCGCGCCGTCGTCACGACCTGCGCCTATTGCGGCGTGGGCTGCACCTTCCGGGCGGAGATGCGCGGCGACGAGCTGGTGCGCATGATCCCCTACAAGGACGGCAAGGCCAATCGCGGCCATTCCTGCGTCAAGGGCCGCTTCGCCTACGGCTATGCCAATCACAAGGACCGTATCCTGAACCCGATGATCCGCGAGAAGATCACCGATCCGTGGCGCGAGGTCTCCTGGGAGGAGGCCATTCAGCACACGGCGGCGGAGTTCAAGCGCATCCAGGCGAAATACGGCAAGGGCTCGATCGGCGGCATCACCTCGTCGCGCTGCACCAACGAGGAGACCTTCCTCGTGCAGAAGCTGATCCGCGCCGGCTTCGGCAACAACAATGTCGACACCTGCGCGCGCGTCTGCCACTCGCCGACGGGCTACGGCCTCAAGACCACGTTCGGCACGAGCGCCGGCACGCAGGATTTCGACTCCGTCGAGCAGTCGGACGTGATCCTGATCATCGGCGCCAACCCGACGGACGGCCATCCCGTGTTCGCCTCGCGCATGAAGAAGCGCCTGCGCGAAGGCGCCAAGCTGATCATCGTCGATCCGCGCCGCATCGATCTGGTGCGCACCCCGCATGTGAAGGCCGACTATCACCTGCCGCTGAAGCCCGGCACCAATGTCGCCGTGGTCACCGCGATGGCCCATGTCATCGTCACCGAGGGCCTGGTGAACGAGAAATTCGTGCGCGAGCGCTGCGACTGGGACGAGTTCCAGGAGTGGGCGGCGTTCGTGGCCGATCCGCGCCACGCGCCTGAGGAGGTCGAGAAGATCTCCGGCGTTCCCGCCGATGTGATCCGCGGCGCCGCGCGGCTGTACGCCACCGGCGGCAACAGCGCCATCTATTACGGGCTCGGCGTCACCGAGCACAGCCAGGGCTCGACCACGGTGATCGCCATCGCCAATCTCGCCATGGCCACCGGCAATATCGGCCGCGAAGGCGTCGGCGTGAACCCGCTTACGCGGTCAGAACAACGTGCAGGGCTCCTGCGACATGGGCTCGTTCCCGCATGAGCTCCCCGGCTACCGCCATCTGTCGGAGACGGCGACGCTCGAAATGTTCGAATCGTTCTGGGGCCGTCCACTCGATAACGAGCCGGGCCTGCGTATCCCCAACATGATCGACGCCGCGCTCGACGGCTCGTTCAAGGGCATCTACATCCAGGGCGAGGACATCCTCCAGTCCGACCCGAACACGCAGCACATGGCCGCCGGCCTTGCCGCCATGGAGTGCGTGGTGGTGCAGGACCTGTTCCTCATCGAGACGGCGAACTACGCCCATGTGTTCCTCCCCGGCTCCACGTTCCTGGAGAAGAACGGCACGTTCACCAACGCCGAGCGGCGCATCCAGCTGGTGCGCAAGGTCATGGCGCCGATGAACGGCTACGAGGACTGGGAGATCACCCAGATGCTCTCCAACGCGCTGGGCTACCCGATGCATTACGACCATCCGTCGCAGATCATGGACGAGATCGCGGCGCTGACGCCCAAGTTCGCCGGCGTCTCCTTCAAGAAGCTCGACGAGCTCGGCTCGGTGCAGTGGCCGTGCAATGCCGAGGCGCCGGAAGGCACGCCGGTCATGCACGTCGACGGCTTCGTGCGCGGCAAGGGCAAGTTCGTCATCACCGAGTATGTGGCGACCGACGAGAAGACCGGGCCGCGCTTCCCGCTGCTGCTCACCACCGGCCGCATCCTCACCCAGTACAATGTGGGCGCGCAGACGCGGCGCACCGCCAACGTGGTGTGGCATGAGGAGGATCGCTTGGAGATCCACCCGTTCGATGCCGAGAACCGCGGCGTCCGCGACGGCGACTGGGTGAAACTCACGAGCCGCGCCGGCGAGACGAGCTTAAGGGCGCTGATCACCGAGCGCGTGGCGCCGGGCGTGGTCTACACCACCTTCCATCACCCGGAGACGCAAGCCAACGTGGTGACCACCGACTTCTCCGACTGGGCGACCAACTGCCCCGAGTACAAGGTGACGGCGGTGCAGGTGATGCCCTCCAACGGGCCGTCGGAGTGGCAGGAGGAGTACGAGGAGCTGTCGAAGGCGGCGCGGCGGATCGCCGAGCCTCTGGTGGCGGCGGAGTAGCCTCACCCCCTCGCCCGCAATTACGGAGAGTCTGGACCCATGCAGCCCGACCGCCTCGTCTACATGGCGAACCAAATCGGCAAGTTCTTCCAGTACCAGCGCGCCGACGAGGTCGTGCCGGGAATCGCGAACCACATCAAAAAGTTCTGGGACCCGCGGATGCGCACGGCGATCTTCGCCTATATCGACCAAGGCGGCGAAGGGCTCGACCCCCCGGTTTTGGAGGCGATCCTTCACTTGAAGGAAGCCAGAGAGCACGGCGCCTCGAGCTTCGAGGGCACCTGAGCCCCAACGCGAGGCGCCGCCTGCGGCAGCGCATCGCTTAAGCGCTCCGGCGCCAGGTGGTAAGACTGTTCCGTGCTCGACCTGACGCCTGAAGAACTGACCGCTATCAAGCTCTCTTTGCGCGTGGCTTCCGTGGCCACGCTGACGAGCCTACCCTTTGCCGTCGCCGCCGCCATGCTCATTGGGCGCGGCCGCTTTCTCGGGCGCCCTCTCCTCAACGCCGTGATCTTGCTTCCGCTGGTGTTGCCGCCGGTGGTGACGGGCTATGTGCTGCTCTTGCTGTTCGGACGGCAAGGCCCGATCGGCGGCTGGCTGGCCGATCATTTCGGGATCGTGTTCGCCTTCCGTTGGACAGGCGCGGCGCTCGCCTGCGCCATCATGGGCTTTCCTTTGCTGGTGCGCGCGATCCAGCTCTCGGTCGAGGCGGTAGATCAGCGGCTCGAGCAGGCCGCGAGCACGCTCGGGGCGAGCCGGGTGTGGGTGTTCGTTACGGTGACCTTGCCGCTGATCGCGCCCGGCATCATCGCCGGCGCCATTCTCGCCTTCGCCCGCTCCATGGGAGAGTTCGGCGCGACCATCACCTTCGTGTCGAATATCCCGGGAGAGACGCAGACCCTGCCGAGCCTGATCTACACGTTCACGCAAGTGCCCGGCGGCGATATCGGGGCGCTGCGGCTCACGCTGATCTCGGTCGCGATCTCATTGGGTGCCGTGCTGGCGGCGGAAGCGGCGGCCCATTTCATCGGCCGCCGCGTACGCGCCACTTAAGCAGGCTTTAGGACTTATCGGCGGGCGCACCGGGCTTGCCCGGCATGATGGCGACGCCCCAGGGCAGACGGCCGACGGGCACCGACTTCACGGCTTTGAGCGTATCGACGTCGATCACCGTCATGTCGTTGGTGAGGCCGTTCGCCACATAAAACTTCTTGCCGTCAGGCCCGAGCTCGCCGTGCCAGGGGCGCTGGCCGACCAGGATGTACTTCAGGACCTTCTTGGTGGCGGTATCGATGACGGCGACACGATTAGCCGGACCGAGCGCCACGAACAGGATTTTGCCGTCGCGGGCGAAGTCCATGCCAACGGGCTGCAACTGCTCAGGGCGCACGCCGGGCACCTCGAAGGTGATCTTGTCGACGACCTTCCAGGTCTTGGGATCGATCACCGAGATGGTGCCGCCCACTTCCGAGGACACCCACAGCTCCTTGCCGTCCTTGGTGAACTTGGCCTCGCGCGGGCGGGAGTCGACCAGGACGTTAGCGATGAGCTTGTTGGCGCTGTTGTCGATGATATGCGCCATGCTCGTGCTCTCGGAGGTGGCAGCCGTGTATTTCGAGTCCGGGCTGACGGCCATGCCCTCAGGCTCGACACCGACCGGGATCTCGGCGAGCACATCGCCGCTCTTGATGTCCATGATGGTGACGAGGCTGTCGTCCTCGTTGGCGATGTAAATGTTCTTGCCGGCGGGATCGATGGCCATGAGCTCGGGATCGGGGCCGGAGTCGAGAGTCCGGGTGACCTTGAGCGTATTGGTGTCGATGACGTCGATGATGTCGCCATCGCCGGCCGCCACAAACAGCTCCTTGAAGTTGGGACTCAGCACGATGCCGCGGGGACGCCGCGCCGTCTTGATGGTCTTGATGGTCTTGAGCGTGTCCGTGTCGATGACCGTGATGGTGTTGTCCTTCTCGTTGGAGACGAAAATGGTCCCGGCGTAAGAAGGGGCCGCGAACAGGAGAAGCGCCGTCGCGGAGGCCATGGCAAGACTGGTGCGGGTCATGTGGTGGTCTACCTTTGGGCTAACGTCATTTGAACTTGCACTTGGTCTCGGGCTTGTCGAAGCCGAGCGTGTCGGTGAGATAGGTCGGGTGCAGGAAACCAGCTTGCGGCGAGACCGAGACGGGCGTGCGCGTGCCGCCGCCCAAGATGATGGGCTGGCGCAGCTGATGGTCCCAGGTGCGGAAGGTCATCGCCTGGCCCTTGAAACCCTCGAGCCGAAACTTGTCGGAGAGCAGATACGCCTTAACGTCTTTCGGCGTCTTCTTGCCCGACTTCATGGCGCCGTCGGCGATGGCGCGAAAGCCGAGCCATGCGATGTAGTCGCGCTCGACGGGCTTGCGGTGAGCGATCTTCGGCAGCGCATTCTGGAAATGCATGGCGCCAAATTCGGTGTAGGACGGATCCCAGGCCAGCGCCTGGAGACCTTGGGTGCCGACGACGGGGTCAGGCTTATAGGTCCGGTACATGAGGTAGTCGCCGAAGCCCTCGTCGCTGTTGGCGACCCAGATCACGTCATGATCCGGCGCGCTCTCGGTGACCATGGGAATTTGTCCCTGGACCTGCTGATAGCCCGAGTCGGTGTTGCGCGCACCGGGCGGTAGGTCATAGACCTTCACGCCGACGACCTTGCCGCCATAGCGGCTGGCCGAGCGTTTGATCATGTCGACGTACTCTTTGTCCTTGTCCGTGGTGCCGCGGATCACGAACCAGCGTGGCCATTTCTTCCAGATCAGATACTGGGCGAGCGCATCGGCGCGCATGGCATAGTCGGGAATGATGTGGAAGACGTTCGAACGGCACTGCTCCTGACGCAGCGCATCCTCCTGAGAACGGATATTGACGATCACCGAGTTCTTGGCCTCGGGCAGATCGGCGACGGCAAGGAGATCCTTGGGCTCAAGGTCGGCGATGATGAAGGCGTCGCCCTTGGCGAGGAGCTCCTTGGCCTTAGCCACGACGTCGGCGTCTCGCGGCACGATGGCCTCGGTGAGGTCGAAGTCGTAGCCGACGAAGCGTCCGGCCTGCTTGGCCTCTTTCAGCATCAGGCGTGCGCCTTGGATGCCCTTGTCGGTGATGATCGGCTCCGCGTAGGAGAGCGGCAGGGGCTCCTTGTAATCCTTGCCGAGATAGATGACAGGAATGGTCGCCTTCTTTGCCGGTTCGGCCGAGGGCGCCACGGAGCCGGGCGTCGCCGTCGGACGCTTGATCTCGGCGGGTGTCGGCATTCCCGAGGGAGATCCTGTATCGGCAGCGGGGGCCTCGTCAGAGGCGGGTGGAGCCGTCTCAGCGACCGCAGGACCGGCCAACAGCGCAACGGCCAGGAGGAGAGCGGCGGTACGGGCGAACATCCCGGTGCCGGAACGTGTGACTGACCAACTCAACGGGGGCATCTCCCTTTGGGGCCTAGGACTCGTTTTGAGGTCTTAGAGCCGGGTCAATGATCGCGCAAATTGGCGCCCTATGTCTCAAAGTTGCTGCCCGTTGGCAATGCGCACCGCACAATATGGCTACCGAACAGCATCCATTAAGGCGCTGGATTTCCCCGCAATATAGGGGCTGAGCAAGATAGCTTCCACGGGCTGGCAACAAGATTGCCAAGAGTTCATGTGCGCTTCATGTTCTCGCAAAGCACGCTTCATGTTTTGGCAACGAAAAGCCGCCGGGCCTTGCGGCTCGGCGGCTCTCAATTCGGCTCACGTGAGGCCGCGGCCTATTGCGGTGCGGAGGTCTCCTGGGGCGGATCCGACTCGTGCTTCTGCGAGCTCGGGTTCTTGGACCGGATGAAAGCGATGACCTTCCACAAATCGTCAGACTTCTTGATGATCTTGCCGAATGGCGGCATCGGTCCGACCACGACCTCGTGCTTCACGCGGTGATAGCCCGCCTTCTTGAGGTCATCTGAGCCGAGGCTGACCAGACGGAACAGCGTATCGTCGTCGGCGCCATAGACCCAGGTGTCGTTGGTCAGCGGCGGGCACATGCCACCACCACCGCCGCCACCGTGGCAGCCATTACAGCTGTAGGAGAGGTATTTGTGATGCCCCTCCTCGGCGACCGCGTCGATTTCGTCGTTGTAAGGATTGTGCAGACCGCCCTTGGGCGTTTTCGCGATGAGCTCGAGCGGCGGCGTGTCGTCGCCTTTCTTGCAGCACTCGTCCGCCATGGCATTCAAGGCAAACACACTCATGGCGCCCGCGAGGACAATCCCCAATACTCCAGTGATGATTTTGCGCACGGTTACGTTTCCTTACCCTAGTTGCAGTGTTGGTTGAGCCTATCGAAAACTAACAGCCAGCGAGGACTTGTGCCGGATCCTCGAGAACCTTGCTCTCCCTGGCGGGCGAGCGTCGGGCCGCATAGTGCCTTCCGGAACGGATTTTGTCATGAAAAACAATCGTGAGCGAGCCGCCGGTGGTGAGCTCCGGCCCAGGCTTGGCCCCCGGCTCAGGGTCGCCGAGCCCTTCGGCGCCGTCCCTAGAACGGCTGGCGCTGCTGTCCCTCACGGTTGTGATGGCGTCATCCTCCGTGAACCCATTACTCATTTGGAGCTTGCTTCCAGCTCGGGACAAAGGAAGTGCTCTCTTAGGCCAAGCAGCCATTTAGACCCGGGTTTCTTAATCGAAATTCCAGACAGCGCAAGCCTTTCGCCCGAGGTCATGGGGTGACGTCGAAATCCATGCCCTCGAAGGTGTAACGGGGCACCTGGGTCCAGATGCCATCCTCCTTGACCGGCACTTTGTGGATCTTCACGTCATTGACCTTGAGCTTCCCGGTCTTCTCGTCGACCCAGAAATCGATGTCGTAATACTCGTTCTTGCTGCCGGGCTTGCGGAAGTCCGTGCAGGCAAAGAACTCGTCCTTCTTCTCGAGGTGGCGCACGGGCTGGTGAATCTCGACGAATTCAAGAGGGATCGTCTTGCCCGTCTTATCGTCTTTGATCGGCAGGTCGCCGTTCGCATCCTTGTTCTCGACGATGTAGTTGTGGATGGCGCTCATCACCTGCCAGGCGCGGGTGACTTCCGTGCTGCCTGGATGCTCCTGTACAGGCAGCCACCACCAGGCAACCGGCAGCCGGGTAATCATGATCCAGTGGTCCCCCTCGCGCTTGGGGCCCTTCTGGACGCGAATGTCGATCAGATCGAGGCTGTCGCCGTTGCGCTGGGGCTTGAACCAGAAGTCGAGGGCATATTGCTTCTCGGGCGCGTCCTTGTCGTGGAAGATGACATTGGCGAACCAGCCATAGCCCTTCATGCCGCGCACGATCTTGACCTTCTCGTAGACCAGGTTGAGGTCGGTATCGAGCTTGGGATCGTGAAAGACGAACACGCCGTCCTTCGAGCGCTCCTTGATCACCTCCTCCGTTCTCTTCGTCACCGATGTATCGTTGAAGTCCGGATAGTCCGCAGCCAGGACGGGCGCGACCGTAATAAAGACGAAGGCCACGGCTAACGCCGTGGCCCCCAAATGTCTCAGCACGCGGAACGACATCATCACTGGCTCGTTGTCGTTCCCGCCGCGGCGGGCTTGTCCGGCGCTGCGGAGGCCTGCCGCGTGGCAGCGAGAACCTTGATGGCCTGCGCGGCCTCCTCGTTGCCGTTGATCTTGGCCACTTCGGTCGCCGTCTGACCCAGAGCGTTCTTGAGCTCAGGGTTGGCGCCGGCGTCCATCAACAGCCCAATCATGGGCGGGCTGTTATGGGTCGCCGCGATCATGAGCGGCGTCATGCCGTTCTTGGCCTGCGCGTTCACGTTGGCGCCTTTCTCGACCAGCAACTTGGCAATATCGATGGGCCGTGTGCTGCCCGGCAGGAAGCGCGCCCCTTCGGCCGGACCGGTCTGCGCCGCGGCCACCATCAGAGGGGTGAGGCCATCCTCGCCCGAGGCTGCATTGATGTTGGCGCCATGCTCGATCAACGCCTTAGCGGCATCGTAGCGGCTATCGGCAATGGCCATGGAGAGCGGCCGGTAGCCCTCCGGGCCCGGCTCCTCGAGCTTGGCACCGTGGTTCAGAAGGACGTCGATGGTGGGAACGCTGTCGCGCGTCACCGCCGCAATCAACGGGGTCGTGCCGTCAGAGGAGAGATTCGGATCGGCACCCTTCTCAAGCAGAAGCGCGGCCACCTTGTCCTTCCGCTGGCGCGCGGCATTGGCGAGCGGCGTCCAGCCTTGCGAGTCCTGCTTGTTCACATCGGCGCCCTTGGAGATCAGGAACTTGATGCGGTCCAGGTCGCTCGCGATGATCGCGTTGGACAGCTCCTGGTCGATGTCCGCACCCTCGGCAAGCCACTGCTCAACCTTCTTCTTGGTGACAATCTGATCCGGAGAGGCGAGATCTGGGCGTGCCTCGAACTTCTGGTCGGCGAGCTTGATATAGCTGCCATGGGCCGGCAGGTTGCCCGGCACGACGCACTTCGAGCACTGAACCAGCGGCACGCCGTAGTCCTTCAGGATCTTCTCGACCTGCTTGGCATTATCATCCAGCGCGAACTCGAGCATGTATTTGAGGAACGCGTCGGTCTTGCGCACGCCGATGGCCATCTCGAACTCGAGCGGCACGGTATCGTCGTCGAGATTGACCGGCTGAATGGTGATGGGTTCGTGCTTCATGGTCTTCACCCAACCGGCGAAGGGGCCATACACGCCCGCGACGTCGATATCGCCGTCCATAGCGCGCTGCACGACATACCAAGGCTGATGCTCCGGGACGATGTCGCCGTCGTGGGACTGGGTCTGAAGCTCGACGTTATTGACGATGCCGCGCTTGGCGAGGGCGGCGCGGATGCCCGAGGTCTGGTACACGCCGATCTTGAGATCCTTCAGCTTGGGATCGTCAAGGCCGCTGAGCTTGAGACCTTTGTTGCTGGGATAAGCGAGCACATAAGTGGTCTTGTAGACCGGCTCGGTCGTGAGCATCAGGTCATAGTGCGCCGGCATGTCGAACATCACGTCGCACATGTCCATGGCGAAGGTCTGCCGCGTCATGCCACGCTCGATGGAAGGCCGCCAGTGGAAGGTCACCTTGGCGCCCATGGCCTTGCCGAGCAGCTCAGCCATCTTCTGCTGATAGCCCTCCTGATTGATGCTGGAGAGCGGCATGTTGCCGGGATCGGCACAGACCTTAAGCCGCTTGAGCTTCTTCGCCTTGTAGGCGGCCTTGGCGGCGGCACGGATGGCGATCTTTTCGCTGGGCAGGAGCTCGTTGAAGTTCTTGCTCAGATCTCGCGTGATTTGGGCCTTAGCGGCGGCTGGCGCTGAGGCGCCGGCTAACGCGGCGATGGATAGGACGACCGTGAGAATTCGCAGGGAAATTGGGGGCATAGGGTTTCTCGGGTTTCAGGGGCGGCTGGGCCCCTAGGGCCTCGCACATACTACCCGATAATAAAGGAAATGGCGCCCGATGCCGCAAGGGGCATCGGACGCCGTTAATCTACACGTTTCCGCGAACGATTACTCGTAGATGCGGAAGACGTTCAGCTCACCGCCCTGCGGGATATGATTCAGGCCAGCAGCCTTCGTCATAGCCGTGGCGCCGATGGCACCGAACTTGTCGTTCAGGTCCAGACCAGCGGTGACCGGAAGACCGATCCAGCCGCCGATGCCGGAGTAAACGCCGACATACTGCTTGCCGCCCACCTTATAGGTGATCGGGTTGCCGATGATGCCGGAACCAAGCTTGCGGCTCCACAGGATCTTACCGGAGTTCCGGTCGACCGCGCGGAAGTCACCACCAAGCGAGCCGTAGAACACCAGACCACCGTCGGTGTTCATGGTGCCACCCCAGTTCGGATACGGATCCGGGATCTCCCACAGCGTCTTACCGGACAAGACGTCGTACTTCTTGATCTTGCCGGTGGTGCCGGGCTTCTCAGGATACATGTACACGTTCGCGAACACGTAGACCGTGCCCTGGTTCGTGTGCGTGCGCTCCTGGGGCTCCAGCTCCATGCACCAGTTGTTGGTGGGCATGTAGAAGATGTTCGGCTCCTTAGGATCAACCGAACCAGGCTGCTGGTCCTTGCCGCCCATAGCAGACGGGCAAGCTTCGACGTTGCGGCCAACTTCGAGCGGAGAATGCTCACGCACCTTCACCGGACGGCCAGTCTTCATGTCGATCTTCTCGGCCCAGTCCACGGTCACGTACTTCGTGGCGCGGAGAAGGGTACCGTCGGTACGATCGAGCACATAGGCAAAGCCGTTACGATCGAAGTGAGTGAGAGCCTTCACCTTCTTACCGTCAATGTTCATGTCGGTAAGCATGTTCTCGTTGATGCCGTCATAGTCCCACTGATCAAACGGAGTCATTTGATAAGCGAAGACAGCGTCGCCGTTCTCGATCTTGCGGGCGAAGATAGTCATCGACCACTTGTTGTCGAAAGCACCGCTGTTGCACTCTTCGTGGGTCTTGTCCGGGCAACGATAAGACGGGCTCCACAGGCCGGGGTTACCGGTCGAGTAGTAGACCAGCTTCAGCTCAGGATCGTAGCTGTACCAGCCCCAAGCGGCGCCGCCACCGATCTTGTAGTCCTCGCCCGGGAAGGTCTTGATACCCAGGTCCGAACCAGCGTGACCGTATTGCGGGTTGGCTTTGTTGGTCTCAGGAGTCAGGCACACGTCCTTATCGGAACCCGTGCTCTGGCAGGTCCAAGCCACAGAGCCGTCCTTCAGGTTGAAGGCAGAGACGCGACCGCGAGCGGCGAACTCGTCACCACCAAAACCCTCGAACACCTTGCCGTCAGCGATCAACGGCGCAGGGGTGATGGTCTCACCATGCTCAGGGTAGGCGTACTTGACGACCCAAACTTCCTTACCGGTCTGGCCATCGAGGGCAATCACGTAACCGTCGAGAGTGCCATACACGAACTTGCCATCGGCATAGGAACCGCCACGATTGACGGTGTCGCAGCAAGCGCGCGGCACAGCCGATTCGTCACGGTCGGTCTTCTTCACATACGACCAGATCTGCTTCGGGTTGTCAGGATCCGAAAGATCGAGAGCCTGAACAACGTTACAGTTGGCCATGGACGGGCAGCCCGAAACCATGAACAGCGTGGGCTTACCACCGACGTCCTTGATCACAAGCGGCTGACCTTCATGACCGCGAAGGGCGTTCGTGCCCTGCAGCCAAGCCATCTGCAGCTTGTTGACGTTCTTGGTATTGATGTCGGCGAGTGCACTATGACGCGTAAGGGCAAAATCACGACCAGGGGCAGGCCACTGGTCGGGATCCTTCATGCGGGCAAGCTGCTCCGCATCCGTATCCTGCGCCCACGCCTGACCGGCGAAAGCCATCGTCACCGCGACGATGGTTCCGGCCAGAACACCGAACTTCATTTTCATATCTTTCTCCTCTCCCTAGCTACTCAGTTCACCGAAACGAAAGCTGAGCTATTCTGTTTTGCTTAGGTAAGGCCTCATCCTTGAGCGAAATGCCAAGAGAGCACCGAGCCCTTGCAAGTTTTCAAGCTGTCACTGTGGCTGTGGAAATTGGAGGCTGCCCGGAAACGCCGAAGCAAAAAAAACCGCCTCGCGCCCGCTATTGGCGGCGGGTTCTCCGATGAACACATCACGCGGTGACACCTCACGAGGAATCCAGCCTAACGTATCGTGCGGCGTGGGCATTCCGGTTTATTCATAGGAACGTACACCCCACACACTGCCAAGCTGCAGGCTCATAATTGCCAAATGTAATGGCTTTGCAAGTGAAAAGTGCTCGCAGCAATCAAATGTGCCAAACGCAATTAAGTTTCGCTGCACTGCATCAAAGTCACACCGTTAGAACCCTTGGTGTCAGGACAGAATTGTTCGGGATTTGTGTGCAGCGCACCGCTGAGTTGATGCAGTGTCTCAACTGGCTTGGACAGGACGAAAACGCGAACGACGGATTTCAGGAATCACATTTCGATGTTCGGCGTCGCGTGTGTGCGGTCTGCCCGTCTCACCCCCTTGCCGGGCACAAGTTCACGCACTGTTCCACCTCTTAAGGCGGCCCCCTCCCCGCCGCATGCCGCGTACGGAGGTTCTGCGCCGCTAGCGCTGGGTCCTACTCGAGGCGGTCGGAAGATGCTGGATGGCAATGCGCATCAGCTCAGGCAGCGTGCGCACGCCGAGCTTGGCCTTCAACTGCGTGCAGGTGTTCGCCACGGTCTTGTAGCTGACGTGCAAATGCTCGGCGATGACGCCGTAGGGCTTGCCCTCGGCCACGAGCGCCAAGGTTTGCAGCTCGCGCACGGTCATGCGGCGCAAGGGATTTGTGGTGCCGCGCGCCTCCATGAAGGCCACCTCCGACGCCAGGTCGTGACTGAGATAAGGACGGTTCTCGCGGACTTTCTGGAAGGCCTTCAACATCTCGTCGGACGCGGTGTCCTTCAGCACGTAACCCGTGGCGCCGACTTCGAGCGCGCGGCTCACAATGACGGGATCGGAGTGCATGGTGAAAACCAGAATCGGCGTCTCTTGATCGTGCAAGCGAAGCCGCCGAATGAAGGACAAGCCGCCAAGCGCGCCCGTGCGCATGGCAAGGTCGACGATGATCACGTCAGGCTTCTGGTTGCGATAGATGCGGAATCCGTCGGCCAGACTCTGCGCCTGAACGATCCGATCAACGCCGGCGTCCTCAAGCAATTGACGGCAGCCTTGCAGGACGATCGGATGATCGTCGATCACGAGAACCAGGGTCATGATAGCTCCCCAACCAATTCTGGCGCTCTTGCGCGCTCTTTGCTTTCGCTTACAGGAATCTCTATGCGGATCGTCGTTCCCTTGGAAGGCGCGCTGTCGATCACACACGACCCGCCGAGCGAACGAACGCGCTCAGTCATGGCCGAAAGTCCGAAGCCCTTTGGCACGGACGGGTCGATCCCTCGCCCATCGTCGGCAATGATCAACTGCAGCCGCGCTGCATGTTTGCCGCCATTAGCGCGTGCGGGCGAGCCTTCAGCCAGATCGACGGTGAGCGTGCTCGCCGCGCCATGGCGCATCGCGTTGGTAATCCCCTCCTGGACACACCGGTAGACCGTGACGTCAATCTGCTCGCCATAGGATTTGGCGAGGGTGCCGAGATTGAGAACCACTTGCGTATCGGGATGGAGACGCTGGAAGCCGGCGACAAGCTCGTCGATCAGGTCGGAAAGCGTGACCCGGCCCAGGGGGCCCGGCCGGAGCTTCTTGAGCAGAGCGCGATTCATCGCCTTGAGCCGATCGGCAATGGACAGAATCTCCCCGACCCGGCGGGAGATCTCATGCGAACGCGTCTTGGGAAGCTGGCCGGCGATGGTGCGAATGGAGGATGCGTTGGCGGTGATGCCGAACAAGCAGGCGCCGGCTTCATCGTGAAGCTCGTTGGCGATCTCGCGCCTTTCTTCTTCCTGCAAGGTCATGAGCTGGCGATAGAGCCTGCTGTTTTCCTCGCGCGCGACGCCGAGCACGCTCGCCAGCGTGTTGAAGCGATTGGTGATGACGGCGAGCTCTTTCACCTTGGGCGGCTCAAGCCGCGTGGCATAGTCCCCATCCTCGAGATCGAGCAGGCCTTTGGAGAGGCTGGCGAGAGGATCGAGCACGCGGCCGAGCACCACATAGAGAATGACGAGAACCACCACGTTGAGCCCGAGCCAGACGATGGCGAGCGAAGTGAAATCCTGCCACGCCTCGGCGATCTCGTCGGCCGGTTCACCGACGATGACGACGGGCGTCGAATGATCCACCGTCACCACGCGGACTGCGCGGCCGCCGATCTTCGGACGGACCAAGGCGACGAACCACTTGGGCACGTAGGGCCTCGCACCGTCCTCGACGATCCGGTGAGGCGAGGCGATGGTGAGGTGGCCGGTTGCGTCCATGAACATGAGGCGAACATGGCGAAGATGCTTGAGGTGCTCCGGCAATTTGCGTTTGGCTTCTTCGATCAGCTCCGGGCTCTTGACGTCGCGCAGCGTCGCCTCGACCAGGCGTTCCGCGACTTCGAGCGAGGCTTGCATCTCGACCTTGGTGGCGGTGCGTGTATTCAGGATCGAGAGCACGCCAGCCACGATCGCGGCGAGAAAGTTGATCGCCGCGATAGCGACTAGAACTTGCGTTCGGAGCGGGCGGTCATACCAGAGCTTTTGCAGCACGCCGTGTAACTCTCCACGATGCCAAACGCGTCACACCATTGGGCCGGCGCCAATGGCAAGGGCGATGGGCAGCAAGATCTAACGTCATAAGCCCCTCAGCGCGCTTTCTAATTCTGCTCTTGCGGGGCTCCAGCGGGATGCGCCTGCCGCGAGGAACTCCGTTTCGGGTCCGTTGTCTTGCCCAGTGCAGGCCGGAAGGGAGGAAATAGCAATGGCAAGAGTGGCAATCCGATTGCCAAATGTTCCCGAAATCTCGCCGGGAGATGGCCACCCACTCCCCCTCACCTTCGGTCCGGACACACGATGTCCTTGGTACATAAGCGCAAAGGCGCCCGGCTCGGTGAGCATGCTTAAATTAGGGTTATCCAAGAAGCAAAAGCTGTCTAAAAGCTATCTATATGCCAGTTATTCATCGTTAGCCTGAGTAAGAACTATCGTTAAGCCGATAACTCCTCCTTATCTCGAACACGCGCAAGAATTGGGCACCTTGATGCAAGGGACGGCAGGGGCGAGGCCCAAGGTCTCCCCATGCAGCATTGTGAATTTTTGAGCGGTCCAGAGGGCCATCTAGAGGAGGAGTGCAAACAATGAAGCTGGTAACTGTTACGTGTGTTGCGGGTGTGATCGCGCTTGGGCTTTGTGGCGTCGCCAACGCGACCCAGACCTATAAGGGTCAGCCGGTCGATGCCAAAACCTGCCAGGGCGCTTGGAGCATGGCGTCCCCGCACGGCGACACGTTGTCGAAGGGTCAGGTGGACGAGTTCGTCATCAATTTCTCGATGGTCGATTCCAACCACGACGCGAAGATCGACGCCAAGGAGTTCCAGCGCGGTTGCGAGAAGGGCCTGGTCAAGGCCGACGCCTTCACCGCCAAGGACATGGAGTAAGCGGGCGCCACGCAGCCCGCTTTCGCTGCTAAAGGGGGTGTGCGATGCCGAACGGCGCGCACACCCCTTTTTCATGGCTGGAGGTGGAGCCAGCCACTACGGAACGATGGCCACGCCCCAGGGGAGCCGGCCTACCTTCACCGACTTCTCGGCCTTGAGCGTATCCACGTCGATCATCGTCATGTCGTTGGTGAGCCCGTTGGCCACGTACAGCTTCTTGTGGTCGGGTGAGAGCTCCAAATGCCAGGGCCGCTGCCCGACCAGAATGTAGTCGGTGACCTCGTAGGTCTTTGGGTCAATGACGGCGACCCGGTTCCCCGGCCCCAGCGCCACGAAGAGATGCTTGCCGTCCTTGGTGAACTCCATACCGACCGGCTGAAGCAACTCAGGGCGCACGCCCGGCACCTTGAAGCCAATCTTCTTCTTCACCGTCCAATTGCTGGTGTCGATCACCGAGATGGTGCCGCCGACCTCGGAGGAGACCCATACCTCGCTGCCATCGGCCTTGAACTTGGCCTCGCGCGGCCTTGTGTCGACGAGCACGTTCTTGATGAGCTCCAGCGTGGCGTTATCGACCACGTGCGCCATGCTGGTGCTTTCGGAGGTAACGACCGTGTATTTCGAATCCGGGCTCACCCCGACGCCTTCCGGCTCCACGCCCACGGGCACCTCGGCGAGCACTTCGCCACTCTCCGTGTTCATCACCGTCGCCATGGAGTTGTCCTCGTTGGCGATGTAGAGCGTGCCGCCCTTGGGATCGACGGCCATGAGTTCGGGATCAGGCCCGGAATTGAGCGTGCGCACGACCTCGAGCTTCTTGGTATCGATCACGTCAATGATGTCGCCGTCGCCGCAGGCGACATAGACCTCCTTGCCGTCGGGGCTGGCGATGATGCCGCGCGGACGCCTGGCGGTCCTGATGGTCTTGATGACTTCGAGCGTGTCGCCGTCGACCACCGTGACCGTGTTGTCCTTCTCGTTCGAGACGAAGATCTGCATGGCGAAGGCGGGCGGCGCTGCGACCGACAAGAACGCGGCAACGGCCGCAAACAGCATTGAGCGTTTCATCTCCGGGTACCTTTTTGCTTGGTCGTCATTTGGGGAACTTGCAGCCGGTTTCGGGCTCGTCGAAGCCGAGCGTGTCGTCGAGATTCTTCTGGTGCAGGAAGCCTTCCTGCGGCGACATGGAGACGAGAGAGCGCGCGCCGGTAATCAGCATCGGCTGGCGGAGCTGATGGTCCCAGGTGCGGTAGGAAAGCCCCTCCCCTTTGAAGCCCGCCACAGTGAACTTGGGCGACAGGATGTAGGCGCGCATGTCGGGAACATCGGTCTTGTTCGAGCGCAGCGCCGCCTCGCCGATGGTGCGCGCCGCAAGCCAGGCGGAGTAGTCACGCTCGGTCATGATGCGCTTGGCGAAGCGCTCGAACCTGTGCTGCATCTGCATGCCGGCGTATTGCTCGTAAGAGCGATGCCAGGCGACGGCGCTCAAGCCTTGGGTGCCGACCACGGGCCTCGGCTCGGAGACGCGGTAGGGCACGTACTCGCCGAAGCGCTCGATGGTGTCGACGACCCACACCACGTCGTGGTCCGGCGCTCCTTGGGTGGCCATGGGCATCTGCGTCTGGATTTGCTGATGACCGGAATCGGTGCGCGGATTGGCGGCATCGAACTCGTAGACCCGCTCCTCGACGACCTTGCCGCCGAAGCGCTGCGCCGCACGCTTGACCATGGCGGCGTAGTCCTTGTCCGACGGCGCGGTGCCGCGCAGCACGAACCATTTGGACCACTTCTTCCACACGAGATACTGGCCGAGCGCATCGGCGCGCATGGCATAGCTCGGCGCCACATGGAAGATATTCGCCCGGCATTTCTCGGCGCGGAGCGCATCGTCGCTCAAGCGGACATTGAAGATGATGGAGTCCTTCGCCTCGGGAAGATCGGCGACGGCAAGCAGGTCGTCCGCCTCCAGGTCGGCGATGATCGACGCAGGACCGTCGCTGAGGATTTTCTTCGCCTTGGCGACAACGTCGCTGTCGGCCGGGAGGACGTCCTCGATGAGCTCATAGTCCTGATTGACGAAGCGGCCGCTCCTGTTGTCGTCGGCGACGCCGAGGCGCGCGCCTTGGAGCCCGTTGTCGGTCAGGATCTTGTCGACGAGCGAGAGCGGGACCGGCTCCTCGTATTGCTTGGTGAGATAGTGGATGGGGATTTTCGCGACCGGCGCCGCATCCTTGGCGGCAGCCTCGTCGGCGCGGACGCCAAGGGCAACGAGAGCGGCGACAAGCGCGGCGCAGATGAAGGGCAGGCTTGAGAAGATGGGGGTGGTTCGCAAAGGACTGACTCTGAGCAGGGGACGGGACACCGCCATCCAAGCCCAGGACATCCTGCGCGCACGGTCTGCGCGCGCTTCTCCTTCCGCCTCGATGGCAAGACCGAGGCTAGCCGATGACGCATTGGAAACGTTGCCAGTCCTCGTCAGCAGTGGACGCGCCGATTGCCGCCATTATTCTGATCCGCGCTGCCAAGCGGCAGCCGGCGCCCGATGAACATTTTCCGGGCAAGCGCGTTTCTGAAGCCAGGTCTTCGTTTTCCGGCGTGGAGCACGATTGCCGCCTTGCCGCGAATCGCGGTGCGGCCTAGGTAGCAGGCGTTCAGGACTGATTACCGGTGGGCCAGACTCGCGGGGAGACCCCCCTGCCTGTGCTTCGCGTACATGCTTTTCAACCGGTCCGACGGACCATCTCGAGGAGGAGTGCGGAAGATGAAACTGGTAAACCTGACGTGCCTGGCAGGCGTGCTTGCGATTGGGTTCGGCAGCAGCGTTGCGCTGGCTGCCGACATGGCCGTCCCTGCCGACAAATGCGACGAGGCGTGGTCGATGGCGTCGCCCGGCGGCGACACCATCTCGAAGGGCGCCAACGTGCCTTTCGTGATGGATTTCACCATGGTCGATTCCAACAAGGACGGCGCCATCGATCAAGGACGAATTCAACAAGGCGTGCTCGGACGGCATGGTCAAAGCGGACGAGGCAACCGTGAAAGACATGCAGTAGGCCAAACGCGCCGACTGCTGATTTTACGAAGGGTGTGCCTGCCACGCGGCGGCACACCCCTTTTCTCTTCGGCGACCGCGGCGGCGTCACTCTGCGCTGGCGGGACTCATCTGCGGCTCCGGCTCGGCATGCTTCGGCTGCAGCACGGAGACGCCTTTGACCATCGCGTAGATCGCGGGGATCACCAGCAGGGTCAGCAGCGTCGACGACACCATGCCGCCGATCATCGGCACGGCGATGCGCTGCATGACCTCGGAGCCGGTCCCGTGGCTCCACATGATCGGCAAGAGCCCCGCCGTGATGGCGGCCACGGTCATCATCTTAGGCCGCACGCGGCCGACCGCGCCTTCCATGATTGCTTCATGCAAATCGCGTTTGTCGAAGGCGCGGCCTTCGCGCGCCCGCTGCTCTCGACGCTTCTTAAGGGCACTGTCCAGATAGATGAGCATGACGACGCCGGTCTCGGCGGCGACGCCGGTCAGCGCGATAAAGCCGGTGACAACGGCCACCGAGAAATTGAAGCCGAGCCACCACATCAGCCAGACTCCCCCGACAAGGGCGAAGGGCACGGACAACATGACGATGAGTGTCTCGGTCAAGCGCCGGAAGTTGAGATAGAGCAGCACGAAGACGATCAGGATGGTGAGCGGCACGACGATCTCGAGCCGTTTCTCGGCACGTTGCAGATACTCGTACTGACCGCTCCAGGTGACGTAGTAGCCAGGCGGAAAATCCACCTGGCTCGCCACCGCTTTTTGCGCATCGGCGACATAGCTGCCGATATCGCGGCCGCGGAAATCGACGAAGATGTAGAGCGCAAGCTGTGCGTTCTCCGTGCGGATCATGGACGGCCCTTGGGCGAGACTGACCTTTGCCACCTCGCTCAAGGGCACGGTGCCGCCGCTCGGCGTCGGGATCAGCACATCGTTGGCGATGGCTTGCGGGTTGTTGCGGTAGTCGCGCGGATAACGGAGCGCCACGTTGTAACGCTCCCTCCCCTCCACGGTGGTGGTGATCGCCTCGGCGCCGAGCGCGCTGGCGATGACGCTCTGCACGTCGCCGACCATCAGTCCGTAACGGGCAAGCTGCTCGCGATCGGGATCGATATTGATGTAGTAGCCGCCTGTGGCGCGCTCGGCGTAGGCGCTGGTCGTGCCGGGCACGGTGCGGATGGCGGATTCGATCTTGCGCGCAAGCTTCTCCATCTCGCCGAGATCGCGGCCGATGACCTTGACGCCGACCGGCGTGCGGATGCCGGTCGACAGCATGTCGATGCGCGCCTTGATGGGCATGGTCCAGGAATTGGAGACGCCGGGGAACTGCAACGCTTTGTCCATCTTGGCGATCAGCCCATCGATGGTCATGCCGTCAGGCCATTCGCTTTCCGGCTTCAGGTTGATCACCGTCTCGAACATGCTCATCGGCGCGGGGTCCGTGGCCGTGTTCGGCGCGGCCCGCCTTCCCCCAGACCGATTCCACCTCGGGGAAGCTCTTGATGATCTTGTTCTGGGTCTGCAGCAGCTCGCCCGCCTCGGTCACCGAGAGCCCCGGCAAGGTCGTCGGCATATAGAACAGCGTCCCCTCGTTCAGGGTGGGCATGAACTCGCTGCCGATCCGCGATGCGGGCCACAGACTCACGGCAAGAACGGCGAGCGCAATCAGGATCGTGGCCCCCTTGAAGCGCAAGGCGAGCTCGATGACGGGGCGATAGATCCAGGTCAGGAAGCGGTTCACCGGATTCTTGTGCTCCGGCATGATGCGGCCGCGCACGAAGAGAACCATCAGAGCCGGCACGACGAGGATCGACAGGAGCGCGGCGGCGCCCATGGCGAACGTCTTGGTGTAGGCAAGTGGCTTGAACAGGCGCCCTTCCTGAGCTTCGAGCGCGAAGATCGGCAGGAACGAGACCGTGATGATGAGGAGGCTGAAGAACAGTGCAGGCCCGACCTCAACGGCCGCCTCGATGAGGGTCTCGATCCTGGGCTTGCCCGGCGGGGCATGCTCGAGGCGCTTATGCGCGTTCTCGATCATGACGATGGCGGCATCGACCATGGCGCCGATGGCGATGGCAATGCCGCCAAGGCTCATGATGTTGGAGGAGAGCCCCAAGGCCCACATGCAGATATAGGCGATGAGGACGCCGAGCGGCAGCGTGACGATGGCGACGAAGGCGCTGCGCGCGTGCATCAGAAAGATGACGCAGACCAGCGCGACGATGATGCTTTCCTCGATGAGCGTCCGCTTCAGCGTATCGATGGCGCGGTAGATCAGGCCCGAGCGGTCGTAGACCGTCTCCACGCTTACGCCCTTCGGCAAGCTCGGCGCGAGAGCGGCCAAGCGATCCTTGACGTGTTGAATCACCGACAGCGCATTCTCGCCGAAGCGCTGGAGGGCAATGCCCGAGACGACCTCCCCTTCCCCGTTGAGCTCGGCGATGCCGCGGCGCTCGTCGGGAACCAGCTCGACATGGGCGACATCTTTCAGAAGCACCGGCACGCCGCCTTCACTCTTGACGACGATGTCCTCGAGGTCCTTGAGGCTCGTGATGTAGCCCCGGCCACGGACCATGTACTCGCGCTCGGAAAGCTCCACGGTGCGGCCGCCGACATCCATGTTGCTCTCGCGGATGACGTCCCTGATCTTGGAGAGCGGAATGCCGAGCGCCTGGAGACGGCGCGGATCGACGACGACGCTGTACTGCTTGACGAAACCGCCGACGCTCGCGACCTCGGCAACGCCTTGGGCCTTGGCGAGACCAAAGCGCACGTACCAGTCTTGAAGGGTCCTGAGCTCGGCAAGACTCTTCTGCTTGCCGCGCAGGACATACTGATAGACCCAACCCACGCCGGTCGCGTCAGGGCCGAGCTCCGGCGTGACGCCACTCGGCAGATCCTTGGCAGCGGCGTTCAGATATTCGAGGACGCGCGAGCGCGCCCAATAGAGGTCCGTGCCGTCATCGAAGATCACATAGACGAAGGACACGCCGAAGAAGGAGAAGCCGCGTACGACATGCGCCTTGGGCACGGTCAGCATCGCGGTGGTGAGCGGATAGGTGACTTGGTCCTCGACCACTTGCGGCGCCTGGCCCGGATACTCGGTGTAGACGATGACCTGGACGTCCGAGAGATCGGGGATGGCGTCGAGCGGCACTTGCTTCACCGCGTAGATGCCGACCAAGGTGATGAACACCGTGGCGATGCCGACGAGAACGACGTTTCGCGCCGACCAGCGGATGACGTTTCCGATCATGGCGTGGCGTCCGACTGGTCGAGGGCTTGCAAGGCGGATTTCAGGTTGCTCTCGGAATCGATGAGGAACGTGGCGGAGGTGACCACCTTCTCGCCGCGCTTCACGCCGTCCAATACTTCGACATAGCCGCCGCCGGAGCTGCCGAGCTTGACCTGGCGCGGCTCGAAGCGGCCCTCGCCCTTGGCGATCAGCACCACTTTCCGGGTGCCGCTGTCGATCACCGCGCTCGCGGGCACGGCGGTGACCGGCGCCGCCTCGGCGCCCGGGTGCAGGAGCACATCCGCATACATGCCTGGCTTGATGCGGCCATCAGGGTTCGGCAGCTCGATGCGGACGGAAAGCGTGCGTGTCTCCGGCTTCATCATCTCTGGATAGATGAAGGTCACCTTCCCCTCGTGGGGCTCATTGGCAAAGGCTCGGAGCGTAACGGTGGCCGACGTGCCCACGGTGATGTCGCCAATGTCGGACTCGGCCACGTCGGCGATGACCCAGAGGCGGGAGTGGTCGGCAATGCGGAACAGCTCATCTCCCGCCTTCACGAATTGGCCTTTGATCACGCTCTTGGCGGTCACATCGCCGGTGGTGGGCGACGGCCAGTCGAGGGTGCGCGGGTTGGTCTTGGTCTTGCGAACCTCCTCGATGCGCGCCTCGGGCACGTCGAGATTGCGCAGCTTCTGAACGGCTCCCTCGACATCGCGGTCCCCGCTGCGGCCTTGTGCGCGCAAGGCCACGAGAAGATCGACCTGGGCCAGTTGGATCTGCGGGCTGTAGAAGCGGAAGAGCGGCTGGCCTTTGTCGACATGCTGGCCGGTCTTGTCGACGAACAGGTCCTCGATATAGCCGTCGGAGCGGACCGTGATGATGGTGAGCCGGGACTCGTCGTGCTCGACTTCGCCAACCGCGCGCACGGGCCGGGCGACGGTCCTCGTCCCTACCGTCTCGGTCCTGACGCCGCTGCGTTGGATCTTGTCGAGGCTGATCTTGACGGTGTTGTCGCCCGCAGTCCCGGCCTCGTCGGCGTAGACCGGGATGTAGTCCATGCCCATGGAGTCCTTCTTCGGCACCTTGGAGATGTCGGGGAGCCCCATGGGGTTGCGGTAATAGAGTATCTCACCGCCATCTTTCGCCGCTGCGGCCTGCTGCGCGGCCGCCGGCATCACCATCGGCTCAGACCAGTGCGCATACCAGTAGCTGCCAGCGGCACCGGCCAAGACACCGGCCGCCAGAACGGCCAAACTGCTTAGACGCTTCATTGCTGCGTCTCCGAATCCTCAATTGGCAGGCCTCTGCCGCTATGCGGCAAAGGATCGACGCACGCCGTGACGGCGCGAGCGGACGCTCACGCGCAGCGGCGCGACTTCATTGAGGAGTCAGACGCGTGGAGGCGGCGATGGAGGAATATACGCAGGCGAGCTGGCGCTCTCGGCCAAGCGTGCCGTCTTCACAAGCGGCAGGGGGGCGGAAAGCGCACCCGCCGACGATGACAGCACCGCGGTCAGACCGAGGCACAGGCAGTTGCCACCGCAATGCTTGCCGCAGTGGCCTTGTCCGTGGTCGCTCTTGGAATGGTCGACCATCGCCTGCATGGCGCAGGGTTGCCCCTGAGGGCAGCAATCGGCATGGGCCGAGATGGCCGGCGCTTCCGCTGCTGCGGCGGACATGCTTACACCCGCCGCCGGGAAGGCAGCGAGTGCAAGGGTAAGAACCGCGACGATGGTGGCCCGGAGCCTGCGCATAGTGCAGACGATTATCGGGGCGCACCTCTTAAGGTCAAGTGACAGAGCCGTGATTGGGCCAATTTTTCGCAGATTTCTGGCCCAACGGCCGGCCTTCGCCGACCCTAGACGGCAATCGCAGCCGTCTCGGACGAGAACGCCGCGGCACCCACCAAGGACTGGTAGACCGCCAGATAGTCTTGGGCCATGCGCCGCGACGTGAACCGTTCCTCGAAGCGATGCCTGATGTGCTTACGGGACAAGGTCGGCAGGCGATCGACCGCGGCCACTGCGTCAGCCACATCTTCGACGACGAAACCGGTCGAGCCATTCTCGACGATCTCGGGGACCGAGCCTCGATTGTAGGCAATGACCGGCGTGCCGCAGGCCATCGCCTCGATCATCACGAGACCGAACGGCTCGTTCCACGCCATCGGCACTAGCAACGCCATGGCTCCACTCAGGAACGCCGACTTTTCGTCGTCGCCGATCTCGCCGATGAACTCGACGTTGCGGCGGCTGAGCAGCGGCTCGATCTTCTCCGCGAAATAGTTCCGATCGACCGGATCGACCTTTGCCGCGATCTTCAGCGGCAATCCGCATTGGCAGGCGATCTCGATGGCCTGGTCGACGGCCTTTTCCGGGGCGATCCGTCCCATGAAGGCAAGATACTCAGGCTTCATCGGCTGGGGCATCAACGACCCCTGCGGCAGCCCGTGATAGATCGTGCCTAACCACGGCGCATCCGCGATGGGCCGCCGCTGATCGTTCGAGATCGAGATGAGCGGCGCGCGCGGGAAGTTCTTGAACACAACCTGGTGCTCCGGAAGATCCAACCGGCCGTGCAACGTCGTCACGAACGGCGTGTCCTGTCGCGAGAACAGCGAGAATGGATAGTAGTCGAGATGGAAGTGCAGGACGTCGAACTCCCCTGCCCGATGAAAAATATTCTCCAGCATCGCCATGTGCAGCGCGTTGCCGTCACGGACAGTGCCGTCGAGCCGCAACGCGCGCGGCCATACCGGCTCGAGTTTCGCCGACGTGCGAGAGTCGCCACTCGCGAACAGCGTGACATCTTGACCCATCGCGACCAACTCCTCGGTCAACCACGAGATGACGCGCTCAGTGCCGCCGTACAGCTTCGGCGGAATCGCTTCTGTTAACGGACCAATTTGCGCAATTCGCATTTCTTCGTCTCCCTGCCGATTGGTTCAAAGCTCGGTAGCAACCGCAGACGCGACGAAACGTTCCAGCGAATCCAAAACGTCGCAGGTGAACCGCGACGACGTTTGCGCGTTGGTGCGCAGGAGCAGACGACAAGTCGTGGCGAAGCCGTGACGTGTGTGTCGAAATCATGTTCTCGATGAGGTGAACACGTGACTCAGGATCTCTGTCGCTACGCCAACAGGCCCTTCGCTTTCATCGGCCGATATGTGCGACGCCGCTGGATTGCACATTTTGTGATCTTGTCCGCGGTGGTCGGTGCCGTGGCGTGCTCGGTCGGCACTCAGTACGGTTTGAAATATCTTATCGACACTTTGTCGGTAGGGCCGCGCTCTGCCTACATCATGAGCGCGTTCATCGTGCTCGCGACGCTTATCGCAGCAGACATGCTGCTGTGGCGCTTTGCCGGCTGGGTCGGGAGCTTCACCTTCGTCGGCGTCACCGGCGATTTGCGGCGCGAATTGTTTCGGCATCTGACCGGACACGCGCCGACGTATTTCTTGGAGCGGCCACCGGGCGTGCTGACAAGTCGGGTGACCGCCACGTCGAACGCCGTGTTCATGATCGAGCAGATGACGGCCAGCAACGTGCTGCCGCCCTGCATAGCCACGGTCGGCGCGATCATCGCCATCATGACCGTGAGCTTGCCCATGGCTGCCGTGCTCATTGCGGTCGCCGGCGTCGTGATCGCCGTCATGTTCCGCCTCGCCGCCGCGGGCAAGCCGCTGCACTACGCGTTTGCCGACAAGGCCGCCGCGGTCGACGGAGAGATGGTGGACGTCGTCGGAAACATGCCGTTGGTGCGCTCGTTCTGTGGGCTCGGGCGCGAGCTCGCGCGCTTCGACTCGACCGTGGATCGCGAGCTGACGGCGCGCCAGCACAGTCTCATCTATCTGGAGAAGCTCCGGCTGTTTCATGCCCTGGTCACGGTCGTTCTGACCATCGGACTCTTGGGATGGGCGATTGCACTGTGGCAAAGCGGTGCGGCGACGACGGGTGACGTGGTGCTCGTTTGCACGCTCGGACTCACGGTGCTGCACGCCACGCGCGACCTCGCCGTCGCTCTTGTCGACGTCACCCAATATGTGGCGCGCCTTGCCGAGGCTTTGGCAACGATTCTCGTTCCACATACCTTGCGCGATCATCCCGAAGCCGTCCCGCTCGAGAAGCGCGAAGGCAATATCAGCTTCGAGAACGTCTCGTTCCGCTATCCTGACGGAAGGCGCGTCTTCACAGACTTCAATTTCAGCGTCGCGCCGGGCCAGCGTGTGGGGCTGCTCGGACCTTCGGGTATCGGCAAGTCCACGCTGTTTGCCTTGCTTCAGCGGTTCTACGATCCGCAGGCCGGCCGCATCCTGATCGACGGCCAAGATATTTCCCGCCTGACACAGGATAGCGTGCGCGCCGTGCTGTCATTCGTGCCGCAAGACGTCTCTCTGTTTCACCGGTCCATCCTGGAGAACATCCGCTACGGGCGCCCCGACGCGTCGGAAGCGGACGTGCTTCGCGCGGCCGCCGCGGCGCATTGCGACACCTTCATTGCAGAGCTGCCCGAAGGCTACGACACGATCGTCGGCGATCGTGGCGTCAAGCTGTCAGGCGGGCAGCGGCAGCGGATTGCCATCGCGCGTGCCTTCCTGAAAGACGCCCCGATCCTGTTGCTCGACGAAGCCACCTCGGCGCTGGACGTGGAGTCCGAGGACATGATCCGCGACGCCCTCGCCCATTTGATGCGCGGCAGAACAGTGATCGCGATCGATCACAACTTGCGGGCCTTGCGGGACTTCGAACGCATCGTCATGCTGCAGGACGGCCAGATCGCGCAGGACGGCTCGCCCGAGCAATTGATGCAGCACGACGGCCTGTATCGGCGCTGGATGATGCGCCACAGAAATCCTCTCTCGCGCAAGGCCGCGTGACGGCGATCTATCAGGTGGCGCGTCTGCCGAAGGCGATGATGCCCGCGACCGGCACGATGAAGCCGATGGTCACGGCAACGATGGTGAGCGCTGGGAGCTCGGCATAGGCGCCGCGGCCGACCTCGAACCAATAGTTGAGATATTTCGTCTGCAGCTGGCCCGCGACCAGGGCCACGTTCATCAGCGAAGCCATGAGCGCGAACCAGGTGGCCCGGCGGCCTTCAGGCGCGTTGATGGCCACGATGGTGAGCGCCGGAATCATGCTGAGCTCGGCGAAGGGCGACTCCGTGGTGGTGTCGATGATGGCGATGGTGCGGGCGCCGAAGCCGAGATGCGCATTCGTCCACTGATCGAGGCGGAGCGTCAGCGCGATATTGGGCAGCGACAGCACCGTACCGATGATCGGTGAGCCAGAGCAGCACCTTGGCGATGGGCTTGCGCGTGATGACGTCGGAGAACAGCCAGGCGCCGGCGAGCGCGAGGCCGGCGCCGATCTGCGCCAGCGTGCCGTAGAACGCCTCATCGAAGCCGAGCACGTCGATGGTGAACCAGCGATAGCCTTCGCCGACGCCAGGCGCCGAGCGGTAAAGGAAGATCACGAGCGCGGCGTAGAAGATGCGCTTGCGGAACGCCTCGTCGACATGCTCGGCGATGCGGTAGAGCATCAGCCCGATGACCGTGAGGGAGATCAGAAACACAAGCTCCTGACCGAACGGCAACCCGCCAAGGCCGATGGCGAGCACCACGACGCCGAACACGAGCCCGCCGCCGAGAATGCGCCAGTCGATGGGCTTCGTGTCTGCGCCGTCGAGACGAACCAGCAGAGCCCCGGTGAGCGAGATGGCGGGCACGACGAGCCCGAGGAGAAACACGGTCTCGTAGGAATAAACTTGCGCGAGCCAACCGGAGAGGCCGGATACCGACAAGATGCCTGACCACAGCGCAAGCCGCCCCAGCACCTGAACCAACCCGAGCTCGCGTTCGAGCTCGGCTTTCGGCTTCGGCGTGCCGTCGGGGCGGGTGCGCTCCACCACCTCCGTGGTCATGGCGTCGGCGATGACGTCCTGCAAGACGACGCCAACCACGATCAAGAGTTGCGCCGTCACATACAGCGCATTCTTGCTGGCGAATGCGATCCAGCCGCCCGCGGCGCCGGCCATGAGCACCATGCCCGAGGCCACGAGGCTCGCGCCGAGGAACACATAGATGCGGCGTTGCGAGCCGAAGATCGGCACGGAGTCGGCGAGCTGGCCGAACACCATCTTGATGGTCCAGGGGAGCGTCAGCCACACGCCGATGGCGGCGAGCTGCGCCGGGGTGAAGCTCAAGGCACTCTTGACCCAGAACGCCTCGGCAATGGCGACGAGGCCGAGCGCGCCATAGGCAAAATAGATCATCAGCAGTGGCAGGTAGCGCAGCCGCATGGCGCGGATCGGGGTGATCAGCGCGGCTCTCAGCTTGTCCAACGGGGTGCGGTCTTGGGGCGCGGCTTGGGCGGAGGACGCGGGCGTCATGGCCGCTTCCTTAGCAGCCCCGCGGAAAGCCGCCTATTTATCGTTCCCGTTGACCTTTCGGTGACGCCATTTGCCCTATTTGTGAGCATTGATTTTTCTCAAGGCTGCGGCATATCGCTTCTGGTGTTGGTCGGTCATGAAATCAATGCGTTTGCGCCCTAACTCGACGGGGAGGATTGAATGAGCCTGTACAAGATTCGCCTGGAGCTTGCCCGCGACCAGGATTTTCCCGACGGCAGCAGGATGCGCGGGTACGAGTTCACCGCGCCGCTCGACGAGGAGGATCGCATCGATCACGAGGCGTGGAAGACGCACCGCGATAAGTGCCGGGTTCTGCGCTTCTGGGAAGGCAAGGACGACGAGGTCGGCCATTTGATCCGCAAGCCCGGCGGGTCGTGGGCGTTCCACTACGACTTGCTCGGCGATCCGGACGACGATGAGTCCGGCTATCGCTTCGGCAACCACGTGTTCCGGCCGGGTGAGTATGTGTCCATCAAGGAGCATGACGACGTGATGCGCACGTTCAAGGTCGTCATGGCCCAGCCTCTGGAGTGAGGCTCTAGCTTTGAGAGGTCCGCGCGCGCTGCATGACGGTTCGTAATCTGGAATATTGCCTACGCCCGCGCTCGGTCGCGGTGATCGGCGCGAGCGGAGAGCCGGGGTCGGTCGGGCATACGCTGACCCAGAACATCCTTGGCAGCCGGTTCCAAGGCCCGATCTATCTCGTCAATCCGCATCACGCGACGATTGACGGGCACGCGTGCTTCAAGTCGGTCGCGGCCTTGCCCCAGACGCCCGAGCTTGCGGTCATCGCCACGCCGCCGGACACGGTGCCGGCGCTTATCGGTGAGCTCGGCAAGAAGGGCACCCGCGCCGCCGTGGTCATCACCGCAGGTTTCAGCCCCGCCCTCAAACAGGCCATGCTCGACGAGACGCGGCCTTACTGCCTGCGCATCATCGGCCCCAACTGTCTCGGCGTCTCCGTGCCGGAGATCGGCTTGAACGCCAATTTCGGGCTGAACCATCCGAAGGCCGGCAAGCTCGCCTTCCTGTCGCAGTCCGGCGCACTGATGACCGGCATTCTCGATTGGGCCGCGGCCCGCGACGTCGGCTTCTCCTATGTCGTGTCCATGGGCGACATGGCGGATGTGGACGTGGGCGACCTGCTCGACTTCCTCGCCGCCGACGTCTCTACGAGTTCGATCCTGCTTTATCTCGAGACGATTCCGGCCGCGCGCAAATTCATGTCGGCGGCGCGCTCCGCCGCGCGCGCGAAGCCCGTGATCGTGATCAAGTCTGGCCGCAACGCGGCAGCGGCACGCGCGGCTGCGACCCATACCGGCGCACTCGCGGGCAGCGACGACGCCGTCAGCGCCGCCTTCCGCCGGGCCGGCTTGGTGCGGGTCGGCGAGCTCGAGGAGCTGTTCGCGGCCGCCGAAACCCTTGCCAGCCTGAAGGCGGTCGAAGGCAACGAGCTTCTGATCGTCACTAATGGCGGTGGCGCGGGCGTTCTCGCCGTGGACGATCTGATGCAGCTCGACGGCAAGCTCGCGCCGATCGACCAGAGCTTGGTGGCGAAGTTGGACCAGGTGCTTCCCGCCAACTGGTCGCGGGCCAATCCAATCGACATTATCGGCGATGCGGGACCTGAGCGTTACAAGGCAGCCATGGACGTTGTGCTTGCCGATCCCCACGCCAACGCCATCCTGGTGATGAATTGCCCTACGGCGCTCGCCTCATCGACCGACGCCGCGCAGGCTGTGCTCGACGCCATTCACGAGGCGCCCGCCCCCAAGGCTCTGCCGCCGATCCTCACCAATTGGCTCGGCGAGGAGGCCGCTGCGGGCGGGCGGCAGAAGTTCCGCGCGGCGCATATCCCGACTTTCGAGTCGCCGATGGATGCGGTCAAAGGCTTCTTCTATCTGTGGCAGCACACCAAGGCCCAAGAGGCCTTGATGCGCACGCCTCCCAAGGAGACGAGCCATACCCCCATCGCCGACGAAGCGGCGCGCACGATCATGCGCGCCGCGGCGCGGTCCGGCCGGACCATGCTCACCGAGCCTGAGGCCAAGGCGGTGCTGTCGGCGTTCGGCATCCCCACGGTGCCGACGCGGGTGGCCTCATCGGTAGAAGAGGTTCCCGACCTCGCGGCGGCGTTGTTGCAGCAGGCCTCGTCGGTCGTGGTCAAGATCCTGTCCGATGACATCTCGCACAAGTCCGACGTTGGCGGCGTGCGTCTCGGCTTGTGCACGCCGGAAGAGGCGCGCCATGCCGCCGAGCGCATGCTGATGCGCACGCACGAGCTTATGCCCGAGGCCGTCATCCAGGGCTTCACCATTCAACCGATGGTCATGCGTAAGCGCGCGCACGAGCTCTTGATGGGCGTCTACGAGGACAAACTGTTCGGGCCAATGATCCTGTTCGGTGCCGGTGGCACGGCGACAGAGATCATCGCCGACACTGCCGTGGCGCTGCCGCCACTCGATCTCGAGCTGGCGCGCGACCTCATGGCGCAAACCCGCATCTACAAGCTGCTCAAGGGCTATCGCGACCGGCCGGCCGCCGATCTCACGGCGATCGCCGAGGCGCTCGTGCACCTGTCACAGCTCGTGGTGGATTGCCCGGCGGTGAAGGAGCTCGACATCAATCCCCTGCTCGCCGACGAGATGGGCGTTATCGCGCTCGATGCCCGCATCCATATCGAGCCCAAGGAGGTGGAGAAGGACGGCCCCAACCCGCGGCTCGCCATCAGGCCTTATCCAAACCAGTGGGAGCGGTGGACGGAGACGCTCGACGGCCAGCGGATCCTGATCCGCCCGATCAAGCCGGTGGACGAACATCTCTATGGCGCGTTCATCGACAAGCTGTCGCCGGAGGACATCCGCTTCCGGTTCCTCGCGCCGCGCAAAGAGTTCTCCCACAAGTTCATCGCCCGATTCACGCAGATCGATTACGCGCGGGCCATGGCTTTCGTCGCGCTCAACAAGGACGAGAGCGAGCTTCTCGGCGTCGCCCGGCTCTCGGCCGATCCGGATTATGTGAACGGCGAGTATGCCATCATCGTGCGCAGCGACCTGAAAGGCGCCGGCATCGGCTGGCTTCTGATGCGCCACCTGATCCACTACGCGGAAAAGGAAGGATTGCAGGAGCTCTACGGCGACGTGCTCGAGGGCAATACGCGTATGATCGACATGTGCCGGTCGCTCGGCTTCGAGATCACCGCAAATCCGGAGGATCTGTCGCTGCGCAAGGTGCGGCTCAAGCTGCCGGCGCGCTTGCAGGACGCGGCGTAAGCGCTATTGCGGTGCCAGGTGCTCGGTCAGATCGTGATCGGGCACTTTGGTGAGATCCTTCTGGAGATCCTTCACCACGAGATCGGCAATCGGCTTGGCGAGCTTCTGCTTGAGCTCGGTCAACACGCCAGGGGGCGCTACGAGCATCAGCTGATCGAAGGCCCCACGCCCATGCTCGGCGGCGAGCTCATTGGCGACCAGCTTGACGAAATCTTCCTTAGCCTGCTGCTTCAGGTCCTGCCGCGGCTCGACGGCGTGGCGCCCCGGCCCGGCGCTGTCCTGCACCTTGGTCGGGCGGTCGGTGCCGAGATCCGTTGTACGGGCGTGTAGGTCGGCGGAATCAAAGCTGACGACGGTTCGGTACGCGCCATTCTCGTCACGCTCGACGAAGCGCGCTCTGCCGCCATCAGCGATGGCATACCAGACTTTGGCTTTCTTCATGGCCTCAACCGTTACTGCGGATTCTTCATCGTCATTATATAGGCGGCGAGGTCTTTAAGCTCGCTCTTGGTGATGGGGATCACCGGCATAGGGTGCTTGGGGATTATGATCTTGCCCATGATCGAGCCCTCGGTCTGCCCTTCCATGTTGGCAATCTCGTGAAAGCTCGGCACGTCGGCGACGGCATGCTCCTGCCCGCTCTCGACGAGGTGGCAATTGGAGCACAGCTTCTCCGCCAGCACCTTGCCATGCTCAGGGTCAGGGGCGCTGGTCACCGGGCCGGCAAGGCTTGCGCCCGCACCAAACAGCGAGAGTGCCGCAGCTACGAAGATGATCCGTACATCCATGAGGAATCATTGCCTCCCTTGATCAAGACGCATTCCATATGCGCCTTAAGCAATGATGTCGAGATGTCGGGCGGTTTTAAGGCTTACAGAGCCTCAAGCAGCCATTGCCTTCAGCTTGGCCATGTCGACCAAATGCACGCGCCGCGCCGATTCCAGACGGACAATGCCCGCCTCTTTCAGCTCGGCAAACATGCGTGAGACCGTCTCGAGCGTGAGCCCGAGATAGTCGGCGATGTCGTGGCGCGGCATGGCGAGATCGAGCACGTCATCGTTGCCAGACCGGCGGGCCATCTCCAGCAGAAAGGCGGCAAGCCGCTCAAGCGCGTTCTTGCGGCCGAGGAGAAGCAGGTGGTCTTGGGTCTGGCGCAGGCCGATCATCGTACGGTTGAGCAACTCGTGCACGAAGCCACTCGAAACGGTGGCGCTCAGCAGGCTGTGCCATTTGAAGGCGATAACCTTCACAGGCACGATGGCCTCGGCGGAGGCGTGGTGAATGTCGTCGATTTCGAAGCCGAACATGTCGCCCGGAAGGTGGAAGGCGCTGATCTGGCGGCGCCCGTCCGGGAGCAGCTTGGAGACGCGGACGACGCCGGACACGAGCTTGTAGACGTAACCGGCTGTCTCGCCTTCGGCGAAGATCTCGGCATTGCGACCGAAATTCATCGGCACGCTGGAGGGGAGAAAGGCTTCGGGCTCGCTTCTCTCTGGGCGAGGCGTGAAGGACGGCTGACGCTTGATCCGTGGAAGTTCTGCAACGGGCGTGGGCGTTAGCATGAGTGATCCTCCCGGAGATCGTTTTGTCTAACGCCATAGGTACGCGCTGCCGGGAGGCAGCAAAAATCGTGACGGCTCCCTAAGGGAAACTACGTAGGCGCGATTGGCCTAAAGGGCTCCGCTGGGCGGTCCAGAATGTTCCGCGCTATCAATGGCTTGGCGGATCGCCAAGAACAGAACTCCCTCAAGTAGCGGTTTCTCCACCACCTCGGTGATGCCGGCCGCGTCGGCCCGGGCGACGACTCGATCGGTGATATGGGACACCATCAAGACAACCGGCATGCCGCGATCGGCAAAGAGCGGACCGTCGGCGCCGTCCACCATGCGGGCGAACACGTCCTGATCGAGCACCAGGCAACCGCCGCGCACACACGGCGCACTCATAGTGGCAAGCAGCGAATGCTCCTCGCAAAAGCGCGTCTCGAAACCCTCAAGCTCAAGCGAAAAACGCAAGCTATCGGCGAGAACACCGTCACTGACAGCAATGAGAACAGTCTCTGCCTGCGCCAATCCGGTCTCCCTCAAACGCATGTCGCCACACCCCCCCGCACCTCAACTTGCCCTTGTGGCACCACACTACGGGGGTTGCAGAAACGAGCTTTGAGCTAGGTCAAATGGACGCGCGCCGAAGGCTATTTCGGGCGGCGGCTCGGCATGGGTACCTGGGCGAGGATTGCCATGCGGATCAGCTCCGACAGGCTCTTGGCGTGCATCTTGGCCATGAGGTTGGCGCGGTAGACCTCGACCGTGCGCGGGCTGATGCCAAGGGTGGCGGCAATGACCTTGTTAGGATGCCCGGCCACGAGCCCGTCGAGCACTTGCCGCTCGCGCTCCGACAAGCTCGCGATGCGCGCAGTGACCGCGGCAAGGTCGCCGTCCTCCCCCTCCCCGCTCTGCTCGAGCGCGGCATTGACCGCATCAAGGATGGCATTCTCGTCGAATGGCTTCTCGATGAAATCGATAGCGCCAGCTTTCATCGCTTCGACGGCGAGCGGCACGTCGCCATGGCCGGTGATGACGATGGCCGGCAGGCACGGGGCCCGCTGCTTGATGCGCTGCAATAGCTCGAGCCCGGTCATCTCGGGCATGCGCACGTCAGTAATGAGGCAGCCGCATTGCAGATCGTCGAGCCCATCGAGAAAGGCGCCTGCCGAGTCGTAGACGCGCACCGCAAGGCCAGCCGAGCTCAGCATGAAGGCAAGCGACCGGCGCACGGCCTCATCATCGTCGACGATGTGAACGACAGGATTGGCGACCATTACGTTCCGCTCGCGCTCGCTGCAGGCTCCAAGGTGAAATGAAACACGGCGCCGCCGCCAGGGTTCGGCTCGGCCCATATGCGCCCGCCGTGGGCCTCGATGATGCGCTTGGAGATCGAGAGCCCGACGCCCATGCCGGCGGGCTTCGTGGTGACGAAGGGCTGGAACAAGCGCGAGGCGATCACCTCGGAGATGCCGCTTCCGGTGTCGGCGACTCTGACCTCGATCATAGGCCTGCCCTTCTCGTCCTTGTCAGTTTCCGACAGCGCGGTCGTCACGCTCAGCTCCTTGCGCTCCGAGCCCTCCATGGCGTCGACGGCGTTGCGCATGAGATTGAGGAGCACTTGCTGAATTTGGACCTTTTCCACCATGACGGGTCCCAGCCGATGGTCGCAGTGAAACACAGACTTGACCCCTTCGTCCTTGGCGCCGACCAGGCCGAGCGCGCTCGCTTCCTCCACGAGCTTGTTGACATCCTCGGGGCACCGTTCGGTCTCACCATGGGTCACAAACTCGCGGAGTTGGCGAATGATCTGACCTGCACGCAGCGTCTGTTTGGTGGTCTCAGCCAGAGCCTCACGAACCTTCGGCACATTCTGGCCTTCCATCTGCTCAAGCAGACGCGTGCAGCCTTGCAGATAGTTGGTCACCGCCGAAAGCGGCTGGTTGATCTCGTGGGCCAAGGTCGACGCCATCTCGCCCATGGCGGTAAGCCGCGACAGCCGCGCGAGCTCCGTCTGCAGCTCCTGCAATTGGCGCTCGGTCCGCTGCCGCTCGGTGAGATCGCGAATGAAGCCGGTGAAGAAGCGGCCGTCGCCGGTCCGCATCTCGCCGACTTCGAGCTTCATGGGAAAGGTCGACCCATCCTTGCGCTGGCCGGTGACCACGCGATCGATGCCGATGATGCGTTTCTCGCCGGTGGCCAGATAGCGCGCGATATAGCCGTCATGCTCCTGGCTGAACGGCTCCGGCATGAGCAGACCGACATTACGGCCAGTTACCTCGCTCTTCGCATAGCCGAACAGGCGTTCGGCGGCGGCACTGAAGGACTGGATGATACCCTTTTCGTTGATGACCACCGTGGCGTCGGGAACGGCGTCGAGAACCGAGCGCAGATGCGCCTCGCGCGCGCGCGCATCCTTCGCGTGGCGACGGCTTCTGATCCGGGTGCGCCGGAACACTTCGCCCATCCAGGAGATGCCGATGCCGACCAGGGCGAAGACAGCCGCCTCCACGATCGTGGCCGCCGGCAGCGCCCCGTTGCTGGTCAGGAGAATGGCAAGCGCGGTGCTGAGCGTGGTGGCGAGAAGCCCCGGGCCAATGCCGCCTAGCCCTGCTGCAATCAAGACGCCTGGAATGAAGATGAGGAATGAGGCCCGGCCCAGGAGCCAGGGATGGAGCCCCCAGGCGAGCATGGCCGCCAAGACCACCACGCCGGCCGCCGCCCAATAATGGCCTGCCCAGGTATTGGGGTCGATCAGTGCGCGCCAGTAGCGCTCGACTCTGCCCTCTTCGGTGGGCTTGGCAACAGGACCGTGCATGGCGAATACTACTCTGTGGAGATAGGTATCGCCCAACTGATTTCCGTCAACGCCCAATATCGCAATTCTGTTAGCTCTCTATTGTTAGTTCTCTCCCTGCGCCCTAATGCAGGCGTAGAGTCTGCACGGACAGGAGGATATGCATGGCCCCGACCGACGCCGAAATGCCAGACCACAAGGCTCTGAGCGAAGACCTTGAAGAGATCACCGAGCACCTTACGAACTTGCGGGCTGAGGTCGACAGCCTGATGCGGGCAATCGGCAGCACCGGCTCGCACCAGGCCGAGGCCTTGCAGACGCAAGCAGACGAAGCCTTGCGCGGGGTGGAAGACGCCGTGCGCAACGAGCCGCTGAAGTCGCTCGGGATCGCGCTCGGGATCGGCTTCTTCGTCGGGATCCTGCTACGGCGCTAGCGTTTTGCCGCGTGCACGCGCCCCTCAGTCAGTGGCTCATCAGCACGGGCACGTCGGTGTTGCGCAATACGTAGAGCGTCGCACCGCCGAAGACCCACTCGCGCCAGCGCCAATGGCCGTAGCCGCCCATGACGAGGAGCACGCCGCTGCCGGCCGCCTCAAGCAGCGCTTCGCCGACCTCACGGTCGCCGAGCTCGATGGTCACGGCCTCGACGGGGAACCCGGCCTTGGCCAGATAGGCAGCCATGGCGGATGCGGTCTCATCCTCGCCGTCTTCGGAGATGCTGAGCAGCTTGACCCGCTTGGCCGTGGCCAAGAACGGCGCAGCCGCGGCGACGGCGCGGGTCGCCTCGACGGCATCCTTCCAAGCGATGACCACGGTCTCGCCGACCGGGCCGCCCGCCTCGTCAGGTACGATGAGCACGGGACGGCCTGACTGAAACAGCGCGGCGTCGCGCGCCGGTCCCCAACGTCCATTCTCCTTGGCCGCTATGCTCGGCAGCACGGACAAGTCCGCGACCTTGGCGCGCATGGCGACGGCGGGGCCGACAAGTCCTTCCACGGTGAGGAGCCCGGCATTAGCTCCGGGATGGGCGCTAACCGCCTTCTCGAACCAATCCGTCGCGTCACTCTCCTCTTGCTCGACCTGCTTCTGGCCGACGTCGATGAGATCCTCGAAGTAGAGTGGGCTGAGCTCGGTCGCATATGGCAGACGTTGTGGCGGCGCCGGACACGGGTGCAGCACTTCGAGCTCGGCCCCGAAACGTTCGGCGAGCGCGAACGCCACGTCGGCACACGCATCCGTCGTCCCGTTTGGGCCGATCGGCAGCAAGATCCTCACAAGCTTCACGGCTCATGCTTCCTTTGGTTGCGACCTAGTTCTCAGGCTCGTCCCGCCCCTTGAGGTCCAGGATGTAGGCGATGACGTTCAACATGTCCTGTTTGCTGACGATGATATTCGGCATGGTGGGATGCATGGTCTCCATCCAGACGCGCAGCGCCGTGCCGGTCATACCGGGCTGGTCGGCCACCTCCCTGAACCGCGGTGCGCTCGGCATGGGGGACTGTTCGGCGGAGATGCCGTGGCAGGTGGAGCAGACCCTCGCGGCATACTCATAGC
Source organism: uncultured Alphaproteobacteria bacterium (assembly GCA_963727165.1). Taxonomy (GTDB): domain Bacteria; phylum Pseudomonadota; class Alphaproteobacteria; order Rhizobiales; family Methyloligellaceae; genus Methyloceanibacter. The sequence goes on along the minus strand of CAVSFJ010000002.1, from coordinate 41,440 downwards.
CTGCTTGCGGATCGCCTGGACGCTCTTTTGCCGCGGCGCCAGAGACGGCCAGCGCGGCAATCACCGCGCCCATGAGAAGAAGCCGCATTGGATCCCTCCTTTCTAAAAGCGTTCCTCCGAAGCCCTTGCCCCGCCTAGTGAATCGCTTAGGACCTAGGCGGTCACGTCTCATTGACGCATCGCAAAGAAGCTGTCGCTATTCTTCCTTATTCTATCGCACAATGTGCCCTAGATGGATCAAGACCGGAAAGTAACGAGGCGCTTAATGCAAATTCCCTTGGAAATCAGCTTCCGCAATATGGACCCGTCACCGGCGGTGGAGGCGCGCATCCGTGAGAAGGCCGCCAAGCTCGAACGCTTCCACGACCGCATCATCGGCTGCACCGTTGTCGTGGAAGCGCCGCACAAGCATCATCACAAGGGCAAGCTTTACAGCGTGCATATCGATATCAGCCTGCCTGGGAAGGACGTCGTGGTCGACCGCAGCAAACCCCTCGACCATGCCCATGAGGACGTCTACGTGGCCCTGCGCGATGCCTTCAATGCGGCCGTGCGGCAGCTCGAGGACCACACGCGGCGGATGCGCGGCGACGTCAAGTCCCATACCCCCTCACCGGGAGGCGGGGCGGCGCCGGCCGCCGAGTAGCCGTCAGTCCTTCCAGAAGGCCTTGACCTTGGCAAAGCGCTCATAGGCGCGCTCCGACTCTTTCAACTGCCTCTTCTCTTCGTCGGGAGGGGCGGTGGGAAGGCTCGGAGGTAGTGCCCCTTCTCCGGCGGCAAGCATGGCTTTCCGTATGGCGATGTCGTTCAGCACGCCAAGCGAGTCCTGGAGCGTCCTGAGCGCCGCGAGGGATTTCTCACTGCGCTTAGCGCTTTTCTTGCCCGGAAACGTGGCGGCGAAGAACTCGGTCGCGTAGCGCAACCGCTTGGCGGCGATGCGGAGCTTGTGCCGCTCACCTGCCGAGAGATCGCGCAAGTTGCGGCCACGCTTCTTGACCTTCCGGTGCAGACGGGAAAGCGCGCTCTTGGCGTAGGCCCACCACGGGAGCCTGCGCCGCATCCGCGGCCCCCCATGCGCCCGTCTCGATCCACGCCGCGAGTTCGAGCAACGTCTTGCGAAAGCGATCCGAGGCAACGGCACCGATGGCGCGGACGTAAGCGGCAGCACGACGCTCGACGAAATCGCGATAGGCCGCGGCAAGCTCCGCGTCGTCTGGATGGGCGGCGCGCAAGGGCTCGAGCACGTCTTCCGCGAACACGTCGAGATCACGCGCCGGACCAAGCTCCTGGGTGATCCATTTCAGCTTGCCCTTGGTCGCATCGAGCTCTTCCCCTGCGAGCGCATCGGCAAACAGCGCCATGCCGGCACGCAGGCGCCGGAGGCCGATCCGCATCTGGTGCAAGGCTTCAGGGCGGCCGTCGTGCACCGCGGGCGCGTTGGCGATGATTTGCCGGAGACCGCTGCGCCCGACCGTGCGGAAGGCCTCCGCGACCGTCATGTCCGGCGTGATCGTGACGTCTTCCGCCTTTTCCACCCCGTAGTCGCCGCCGTCGACGAGCTCAAATCCGCGTTCCGCCTTGCTCTTGACCCCAAGGTTCAGCGGCACCGTCTCGGCCAGTTCGCCGGCAAGGAGGAACAGCGCCCGCTTGTCGCCCGCCTTCAGTTCGAGCTCCAGCTCAGAGATCGGCGTGGCTTTGATGCCGGCCGTGATCTCACCTTGATCGATGGCAAGTTCGATCTCTGTGGCATCACGCCGGATCGCGTATGTCTTGCGCACGAAACGCGTGTGAAAGCGTGGCTGCAAAGACTCGCGGACTTCGGGGCTCAGCAGCGGCGCCAGCGCCGTGCCCTCCGCAACGCTAAGATCGGGCTCGTGACTTGGAACACCATGCTCCCATTCGTCGCGCTCGAAGACCTCGGCCGCACTGCGCGCCGTCTTGATGGTCTGCACATAGCCATCGCCAGTCGAGCGCACTCGCAAGAACACGCCGGCCCGGCGCAAGACATCGTCGCCGGTGTCGTAGTAAATGGAGATCAGCTCGCGCGTTTCGGGCACCGCGTAGCTGCCCGCGAGAATGGGATGGGACAGGATGCGGGGCATTTCGGCGGGATCGAACTCGAGCTTGAGCTCAATTTCCTTCGGTTCACCTGACTTGCCCGCAACCACAGTCACAACTCCCGATGCCCACGACACAGCAATGTCGGGGATCAAGGGACAGAGCCATCATATTACTGTCACAATCAACCCCTGGGGCCTCGCCGTATGCGCTGCGCTAACGACACGCGCCAGCACTCAAGAGGTGTGGGGCGGGTCCCGTCAGGTGATCCGCACCGCCGGCCGCGGGGTGACGGCCGGACTCGGGTGCACGCGTGTGGGTGACGTGCGGATGGTGGAGCTCGAGCCCGGCATGATGCTGTCGTCTTCAGACTCGAGAAGCGCGACCTTATCGCGGCCCGCGCGCTTGGCGACGTAGAGGGCTGCGTCCGCGCGCCTGAAGAGACCCGCGAGATCCGTCTCGACGATCACGTCCGAGGCGACCCCGATGCTGACGGTCGCGCCCACAGCCAGGCCGTTGACGAACGCGGCCGCGCGGGCGAAGGCGCAGCGCACGGACTCCGCCACCAGGACGGCCTCGGCCGCGTCGGCGCCGGGCAAGATGGCGGCAAACTCCTCCCCGCCCAAGCGTCCAACGATGCTTGTCACGTTGAGGTGCTTGGCCACCGTCTTGGCGAACACTTTCAGCACCTCATCGCCGAGGTCGTGGCCATAGGAATCGTTGGTGTCCTTAAAATGATCGAGGTCGAAGATCAGCACTGACACAGGCGTGCCGCCGAGGATCCGGCGCTGGCCGACGGCGTCGGCGGCCTCGAAGAGAGCACGGCGGTTCGGCAGCCCCGTCAGGCTATCGGTGAGCGCATCCAGACGCTGCTCTCGCTCCTGGCGCTCCTTGGCCATGGACAGCACGATGAAGGCCAAGGCGACACGGATCAGCACGGTGACGAGAACGATCGTGGGGAACCAGTGGCTGGTGAACACCGCGCCGGCTTGATGGAGCGGCGTGGTGACGATGAGGGGCACCCAGGCGAGGTAGGTCACGGCGGTGGCGATGATGAGCGTAACGGCAGGCCAATGGGTGACCAATTGGTGGTCACCAACGCGCCCGAGCTCAACCGCCGCGGCGATGTCATACGCTGCCAAAACCGCGCAGACGAGGATCAGACGACCATCGAAGGAGTCAATCAGTCCCGAATGGGCGATGAAAAAGAACCCGGCGGGACCAAGGAAGACCCATAGGGGCCGGATCGAGCGCCCCGCGAACTCCCGAGCCGCGTTCCACTTCAAGGCGTCGGCCAGGACCATCGTGGCGGTTCCAATGGTGATGAGATCGTTGTTGTTTTGCAGCGCCGCCGCGAGCGCAATCACGACGCCCATGCTTTGGATCAGCATGGCAAGGCCCCACCAGCCGACGAAGCGAGGGCCGCCTTCGGGCTCCCGTGCATCCCGCGCCCAGGTGAACAGCAAAACTGCCGCAAGAATAGCGGTCAGCGTGATGTCGACGGCTGACATCGTCATCAAGTCGAGGTGCATCGGTGTCCCTCTACTTGCCAGCGTCAAGCGTTGACGACGACCCGGCCCTCGGCCGGGGATTTGAGTTGCGGCGTGGTGCGAACCGTCGCCTTCATGCCCGGGATGGGAGCGCCGTTCGGCTCGGCAAACTCAACCCGGTTGCGTCCCGCACGCTTGGCGGCATAGAGCGCCGCGTCGGCCTGGCGGAAAAGCGCGCCGAGATTGCTGCCGTCGCCTGTGGCGCAATCGCGGGAGGCAATACCGACGCTCACCGTGGTGCCGATATCTGAGCCATCGACCTCGGCGGCGGACTTGGCGAAGGACCGGCGAATGGCCTCGGCTGCCTCGGCGGCTTCGGCCGCGTCCATGCCCGGCAGCATGGCCGCGAACTCCTCCCCTCCCGTGCGGGCAATCGTGCCACGGCCCTTCAGATGTTTTGCAGCCGTCGCGGCAAAGATCTTCAATACGCGGTCGCCAGTCTCATGACCGAAGGTGTCGTTGACGTCCTTGAAGTGATCAAGATCGAAGAACAGAACCGAGAGCTTGTTCGCCAGGAACGCCTTGTTCTGCTCGAGCGCGTCGATGGATTCATAGAGGGCGCGCCGATTGGGCAGGCCGGTCAACGTATCGGTAAGAGCATCGACACGCTGCACCATCTCCTGGCGCTGCTTCGCCATGGCAAGCACGACAAAGGCCAAAGCGACGCGGCCGAGCACCATGACGAGGCTGATCGCCGAGAACCAGTTGGAGAGGAAGGCCTCGCTCGCCTCCTGAAATGGGCGGGCGAGCGAAAGGGGAACCCAAGCCAAACAGGCGATGCCGGTAAGCCCGAGCAGGACCACTGCCGGAAAGTGGGAGACGAGCCGCTCGCCCTTGTCGCGCGACAGCTCGAAGGCAGCACCGAAATTACAGAGCGCCGCCAGCGCGCAGAAGACAAGGAAGCGGTCGAGCAGGGAATTGACGTAGCCGGAATAGGCAGCGACCAGGAAAATCGCCGGGCCGAGGAGTGCCCAGGCCGGGGACGTCGGACGATTGACGAATTCGCGGGAGGCGGTCCATTTCAGGGAGTTGCCAAAGACCATAACCGCCAGACCGAAGGCCAGGAGCGCCTCGTCATTCCGGAACGCGGCATAAGCACCCAGAATGACGCCAGTGGCCTGGAGCAACATGATCAGGCCCCACCAGCCGACGAGGCGAACCGCGCGCTCCCTAAGCCATGTGAAAACGAGAACAAGGCCTAGAACGGCAGTGACCGTGAAATCGACGGCCGACATCGTCATCATGTCGAGTTGCATAGGCGGCTCGCTGCGGGGATCTGACCTCGCAGCGACGCTACCGTGGGGAGGCTCACGGCAGCCTTTATTGGGCCGCTAGACTTTCAGGATAATTTTAGCGAGCGCGCATTCGCGCGTGCATGACACAAGCGTTACACGCGCGAAGAATTACCGAGATGCAACCAGGGCTTACTCTGAGTCGCCCGTATGCGGATCAGTCAATTGCCGCTCTTGATCGCGCGAAAAAAATCTGCGTTCGGGCAGAAATCTTGCGGGGCGCCTTGGCTGTGTGCTGCCAGCCAGTCGCGGCAGACGGACCTGCACGTGCAACTGCGGCAGTTTGCCCTGGCTCTGACGTAGCATTGGCCACCGTCGACATCGATCGCGTCGAGAATGTCGACGCCGACGACCTGCAGCATGTCATCCATCAGGGTTTTCCGATGAAAGTCAGCCAACTCCGGCCTTCCGGCGTGTTGCCTTAGGTCTCCCATGATTTCCCCTCCCTTTTTTTGCACCTAACGGTGCATGTCCTTGGATAGAGGGAGGCGCGCACAACCGCCTTGAGGCAAATCAAGCCGGGTCAAGCGGGGGATGGCCTAGTCCTCGGCGGCCGCCCTCTCAATACCGGCGCGAATGAGATCGGCGGCCTCGGCGTGCTCGGCCCAGCGCACGACCTTGACCCATTTGCCCTTCTCCAAGTCCTTGTAATGCTCGAAAAAGTGGCCGATCTGCTCGACCAGGATCTCCGGCAGATCACGATAGCTCGTCACGCGCTTGTAGAAGGGGTGCAGCTCATCGGTGGGCACGGCGATGATCTTCTCGTCGATGCCCTTCTCGTCTTCCATGAGGAGCGCGCCGATGGGCCGCGCGCGGATGACAACACCCGGAGCCACCGGCGTCGGGGCGATGACCATGCAGTCCACGGGATCGCCATCCTCCGACAGGGTGTGCGGGATGAAGCCATAATTCGCCGGATAGAACATGGAGGTATGCAAGAAGCGGTCGACGAACATCGCGCCGGACCTCTTGTCGACCTCGTATTTCACCGGGGACCCGCCTTGTGGGATCTCGATGATGACATTGACCTCGTGAGGCGGGTTATCGCCAACGGGGACTTGGAGAAGGCTCATTCACGTACTCCTTTATTACCGTGGATCTATGGTTCGACCAGCGCCACCGCGCGCTCGTCGAGGGCCACAGTCTTGATCAAAGCGAAGACCCGCTGGCCCGGACCGAGCTTAAGCTCATCGACCGCCTTGCGGGTGGCAAGAGCGAAGAGCTGGCCGTGGCCGTCGAGGGCGATGGAGACCCCCGCGAACGGGCCGTCATCCTCCGTCTCGACCTCGGTCACGGTTCCCGAAAGCGCGTTGCGGACGCTGAGTCCCTCCTCCGCATGCCGGGACAGGGTGATGTCCGTCGACTTCACCACGACCCGGACCTCGCGGCCTTCAGGTCCGGCGCGGCCGATGAGCCAGATCTTGCCTGCAGGGTGTGAAATCTCCGTAAGGCCGTAGGCCATATCCTCGGTAGACACCTTGCCGGTGACCACGGAGGACCGCGCAAAGCGGCTGATCCCGGCGCCTTTCAGCGCGGGGCCCAGGGCCTCCTCGACGGGCCCAATTGCCGTGACATGACCGTTCTCCAGGACCACCACGCGTGAGGCGAGGCGCGCGACCTCGTCCACGGCGTGGGACACGTAGACGATCGGGATACCGAATACATCGCGCAAGGATTCGATCAGCGGCAGGATCTCGAGCTTGCGCTCGGTATCGAGCGAGGCGAGCGGCTCGTCCATGAGGAGGAGCTCGGGCGAGGTGAGCAGCGCCCGGCCGATGGCGACGCGCTGCTTCTCGCCGCCCGAGAGAAGGGCAGGCCTGCGTCCGAGGAGGTGGGCGATGCCGAGCGTCTGGACCACCGGATCGAACGCCACCCGGCGCCCGGACTGCGCCACGAACCAGCGCCCGAAGACGAGGTTCTGCCTGACGGTGAGATGGGGGAACAGCCGAGAGTCCTGGAACACGAGCCCGATGCGCCTTCTGTGCGGAGGCACGAAGACGCCCGTCTCGGTGTCCACCAGCGTGCGGCCGTCAAGCACGATCCGCCCGCGGTCCGGGCGGGCGAGGCCCGCGATCAAATTGATGGTCATGGACTTGCCGGCGCCCGAGCGGCCAAACAGGCAGGTGATGCCGGCCTCGTTCTCGAAGGTGATATCGAGATCGAAGGCGCCGAGTTTGAGCGCCACATCGACGCTGATCATGGGAGGCCCGTGCCGGTCATGGACCTCGCTTAGCCGCTTAGCCGCCCGCAGTCCAGGCACTCCCACTAGCGGAGAACCTGGCGCCCGTGCTGGCGATCGTGCGCATCTTGCATACCGTCTTCCGGGGCGGCATCGGGCCGCTTACCCTGGGTCCACGGCTCGATGATTCCCTCCGGGAGAGGCTCGATTTGCTGTCCATCTTCGAAGTTGTCGCTGCGCTCCTCACGCTGACCGCCCTGTTCGCCTGGGCGAACCATCTGTATTTGCGGCTGCCGAACAATGTCGGCCTCCTCGTCATGGCCCTTGTGGCGTCGCTCGTGCTGATCGTGCTCGAGGTCCTCGTCCCGGACGTGGCGATCTATGCCGACCTCCACGCCTTCATCGAGAAGATCGACTTCTCGACGACGCTGCTCGACGGGATGCTCGCCTTTCTCCTATTCGCCGGCGCGCTGCAGATCGACCTCTCGGTGCTGCGCGACCGCGCCTGGGCCGTCGGCGCCATGGCGACGTTCGGCGTGATCATCTCAACGATCGTCGTCGCCGTCCTGTTCTGGGGAATGGGCCAGATCCTCTCCTTTCCCATCTCCTTCGCCTGGGCGCTGGTGTTCGGCGCGCTGATCAGCCCGACCGACCCGATTGCCGTGCTCGCCATGCTGAAGCAGGCGCGCGTGGCCAAGACGCTGGAAATGGATATGTCGGGCGAGTCGTTGTTCAACGACGGCGTCGGCGTCGTGCTGTTCACCATCCTGCTTGCCGCCGCCATGGGAAGCTCAGGCGAAAGCGGCATCGATTTCGTGGAGCTGGGCCGGCTGTTCTTCGTCGAGGCTCTCGGCGGGGCAGCACTCGGAGTCATGACCGGCTTCATTGCCTACTTCGCCATGCGCTCCATCGACGACTACCCGGTCGAAGTTCTGATCTCGCTGGCACTCGTCACCGGCACTTATGCGTTGGCACAGCCGCTTCATGTCAGCGGTCCGATCGCCGTCGTCGTGACCGGCGTGATCACCGGCAATCGCGGCGCCCACTACGCGATGAGCGAGACGACACGGACCCATCTGTTCGATTTCTGGAGCCTCATCGACGAGATCCTGAACTCGGTCCTGTTTCTGTTGATCGGTCTCGAGGTCTTGGTCGTTCGCTTCGACGTCTCGCTGCTGCCCTTGGCGATCGCCGCAGTGCCCATCGTCTTCGTGGCGAGACTGGCCGCGGTCGCGATACCGGTGACGATCCTCAGCGCCAAGCAGCGCTTCGTCAAAGGCACGATCCCCATCCTCACCTGGGGTGGCGTGCGCGGCGGTATCTCCGTGGCGCTCGCGCTCTCCATTCCGTTCGTCGTCGAGAGACCGCAAATCCTGGCGGCAACTTACGCGGTCGTGCTTTTCACCATCATCGTCCAGGGTCTTACGCTGCCAGCCGTGGTGCGACGTTTCGCCTACCAAAGGCCAGCAAGCACTGTGGACGACTAACGCTCGGCAGGGCTGTTCATACGCGGTCCGGTTCGGCTAAAAGGTCGTCACCCACCACCCTTGAACCGAAGAGGAACTCGCATGCGTGCCACAATCATCGCGTTTTCGCTCGCGCTTCTTGCCTTTGCTTTCACCGGCGTGTCTGCCCATGCCGAAAAGGTTCGTTGCTCTGCAATCCGGGATTCGGCCATGTGCGCGGAGCGACCTGACTGCTGGTACGACGCCAAGGACAACAAGGGATGTCTGGACGGTCCGCGCCCGGCGGAGGATGCTTGCAGCGTGCACGGAAGTGAGTCGATCTGCGCCGCGGATACCTCGCTCGGCTGTGCCTGGAACGCAGACGACAAGAAGTGCGTGACCAAGACGAACTAGGTCGACGCCACATAGGCCGCCATGATCGAGCTGCTCAGAGGCTTTCCCGACAATGTCGTGGCTATCAAGTGCCACGGCGAAGTCACGCGGGAGGACTATGACACGGTGCTCGTTCCGGCGGTCGAGAAGGCGCTCACGTCGCACGACAAGGTCCGGCTGCTATACGAGGCCGGTCCCGAATTCGAGGGCGTCGACGCCGGCGCGGTGTGGGAGGACTTCATGGTCGGCATGGAGCACTTCCCCCGCTGGGAGCGGGTCGCGGTCATCACCGATGTCGAGTGGATCAGGCTGGCGACGCGGCTGTTCAGCTTCGCCATTCCCGGCGTGATGCGCGTCTACCCGACGGCAGACGCAGCGAAGGCGCGGCTATGGATCACGCAAGCCGCATGAGCCATAAGCCACGCCTTCGGCAAGCCTAGAGCATGCCTGTTGCCGCAGACTAGTGGTAGCAGATGGTCGCCGTGGCTTCGCAGGCCCTCAGAATGCAGTTCATCGTGGTCGGGCCGACCGTCGCGCCCGCCGGGGCGGTGGCCAGGGTGTCGGCGATGTGCCGGGACAACCTCTTCTGCGCCCGGAATCTCGATAGCGTTTGGTTTCTCGCGTCCGATGCACCGCTGACAACAATACAGTGCTGCTCCTCATAGCCGTTGGCGTAAACCGCCGGCGACGTGATCGTGAAAGCAATCGTCGCGCAAAGCGCCAACGCTGCAACCCATAGCTTGTTCATTGCGCTCTCCCTGAAGGTCTAATGGCGCGCAGCATAGACAAGGACTGTTGCAGTCCGCAAACACTTGAGGCCGCCGTCAGTTAACGGACCTCTGACTTGGGTCATTCGTGACGGAGCGCGTCGATCGGGTTGAGCTGCGCCGCGCGGCGCGCCGGGAAATAGCCGAAGACGATCCCGATCAGGGCCGAGAAGGCAAAGGCAATCACCACGATGCTCGGATCGAGCACGAAGGGGATGTTCATGCCGGCCGACGCGGCACCGGCGAGCGCGAGCCCCAAGAGGACGCCGACCGTGCCGCCGAACAGCGACAGCACCACGGCCTCCACCAGAAATTGCATCAACACCTGCGATTCCTGCGCGCCGATGGCGAGGCGGATGCCGATCTCACGGGTGCGCTCGGTCACCGACACCAGCATGATGTTCATGATGCCGATGCCGCCGACCAGGAGGCTGACGCCGGCGACCGCACCGAGCAGCATGGTGAGCACGCCGGTGGTTGCGGTCTGCGTGTCGGCGATCTGCTTCATGTCGGCGACGCGGAAGTCGTCCTCCTCGCCGGGCCTGATGCCGCGACGCTCGCGCAACAGACGCTCGATGTCGGCCTGAACCTTCGCGGTATCGACGCCGTCCCGGGCCGAAACGTTGATGGTGTTGATGTCGGTGTTGCCGGCGATGCGCCGCTGATAGGTGCGCAGCGGCATGAGGATGACGTCATCGCGGTCGGTGCCGAAGCCGGATTCGCCCTTCGGTGCGAGCACGCCGATCACCTCGCAGGAGATCTTGTCGACGCGAATGCGCCTGCCGACCGGGTCGGTCGAGCCGAACAGCTTCTCGTGCACGGTCGCACCGATGATGCACACCGCGCGCCCGCTGCGGGTCTCGCTCTTGAGGAAATTGCGGCCCGCGGTCAGCCCCCAATCCTGGGTAATGATGTAGCTGTCGTCCGTGCCGATGGTGCCGACACTGCGGCTTTCGGAGCCGTAGACCACGGTGACCGATTGCTGGGCCAAGGGCGCCACCGCCTTCACGCCGTGAAGTTGTTCACGGAGCTCGGCGATGTCGCGGATGTTGAATGGCTTGGCGGTGGCGCTGGAGCGTCCCGGACCCCATTGACCGGGCCGGACGAACAGCATGTTCGAGCCGAGCTTGGCCATCTCCTCCTTGACCTTCTCGGTGGTGCCATTGCCGATGGTGACCATGGCGATGACGGCAGAGACGCCGATGACGATGCCGAGCAGGGTGAGGAACGAGCGCAAGGCGTTCCGCCTGATCGCCTGCACCGCGAGCTTCAAGGTCTCGTAGAACATCAGGCGGCTTCCTGCTCTCGGCTGTCGCTCTCGATCTTGCCGTCGAGGAAGTGAACCACGCGGTCGGCGTAGACGACCATGTCGGGCTCGTGCGTGACCATGACGATGGTGATGTCTTGCGACCGGTTGAGATCGACGAGAAGCTCCATGATCTCGTGGCTTGTCTTGGTGTCGAGATTGCCGGTCGGCTCGTCGGCCAGAAGCACCTTGGGCTCAGTGACGATGGCGCGGGCAATGGCGACGCGCTGCTGCTGGCCGCCGGACAGCTCGCCCGGGGTGTGAAGCGCCCTGCCCCCCAAGCCAACGCGCTCCAGCGCTTCCATGGCAAGAGGACGGCGCTCGGCATGCCGCATACCGCGATAGATCAGCGGCAGCTCGACATTCTCGACGGCGGACGTGCGCGCCAGCAGGTTGAAGCCCTGGAACACGAAGCCGAGATAGTTCCGTCTGAGCACCGCGCGCTGCTGCCGGTCGAGGCGCCCCACTTCAACCCCGCTGAACAGAAAGCTGCCGCTCGTCGGCTGATCGAGGCAGCCGATGATGTTCATGGCCGTCGACTTGCCTGAGCCGGACGGCCCCATCACGGCGGCGAACTCGCCGGTATCGATGCGCAAGTTGACACCGTCGAGCGCACGCACCTGCGCTTCGCCATGACCGTAGATCTTGGTGACGTTCCGCAGCTCGATTAGAGGCGGCATGCTGGCGTTACGCGGCCGTGCCATGGGCGGTCACTTGCTCGCGGCGGCGTCGACGATGACCGCTTGGCCGGGCTGGAGGTTGCCCTTCACGATCTGCGTACGCTTGCCGTCCGTCGGGCCGACGGTGACGCTCACCTCCTCAGGCGAACCGTCCTTCAGAACCCAGACCTTACGGTCGGCCCCGGTCGGCTGCTCCGTCGTGCTCGGCCGGCGCAAATGCGGCGGGCCCGGCATAATCTTCTGGAGGAAGTTCCTGTTGTCGACTTGCTGGGTCTCCGCTGGCGAGAAGCGAAGCGCGGCGTTCGGAACGGTCAGGGCATCCTTCACATGGGCGACGACGATCTCGGCGGTCGCGGTCATGCCGGGGCGCAGCAAGAGCGCGGAGTTGTCGGTGGTCAGCACCGCCTTATAGGTGACGACGCCCTGCACGACTTCGGAGCCGAAGCGGAGCTCGCGGATCGTGGCGGTGAATTTCTTGTCGGGATAGGCGTCGACGGTGAACGTCGCCTTCTGTCCTTCCCGCACATTGCCCACATCGGCCTCATCGACATCGACCTGGACTTCCATCTTGGTCAGGTCCTCGGCGATGGTGAACAGCACCGGGGCCTGAAGCGACGAGGCCACGGTCTGGCCCGGCTCGACATTGCGGCTCAACACCACGCCGGTGATGGGGGAGCGGATGTCGGCCTTACTGAGATTGGTCTCGTTGAGCGCGAGATCGGCGGCGGCGGCGGCAACGTCGGCCTTGGCGCTTTCCAACGCGGCAAGGGCGCGCTTATGCGCCGCGTCGGCGGTCTCGAGCTGCTGCTCCGCGCCGACCCTCTTGGTCACGAGCCTTTCCTGCCGGTCCCGCTCGAGCTTCGTCTCCAGCACGGTCGCCTCGGCCTCGCTGACCTTGGCCTTGGCGGCTTGGAGCTTCGCCTTCGAGCTGTCCACGGTCGATTTGAGCTTGTCGGTGTCGAGCTCGGCGAGCGTCTGGCCGGTGGTCACGGCGCTGTTGTAATCGACGAGGACGTTGCGGACGATGCCGGAGAGCTCGCTCGAGATCTCCACCTCGTTGGTGGGCTGAACGGTGCCGGTCGCGGTGACCGTGACGGTGAGATCGCCTTTGGTGACAGGCTCGGTGACGTAGTTGACGCCGTCGCTGGAGCCGCCGGTTCCGAAAGCAAAGTAGAGAAGCAGGCCGGCGGCAGCGAGAACGGCGACGAGAGGCAAAGGACGTATCCGCCGCAGCCTCGTCTTGGGCTTGCCGAGCCCGAGCACGGCTTCGATGTCGGCCTTCACCTTCTCGGCTTCGACCTTTTCCGACTGCACTACCTCGTTCATTCAGGCCCTACGCTCCGTCCCGCGGCTTGCCCTCGGTGCCACGCCGGTAATCCCACGAAACCGGCGCCACCGACCCAATTGAACTTAGGGTCGATTTGTAGCTCCGCGGAGCCCCCTCAGGATTAGATTTTTGTAACAAAACCGGGAGTCTCGCCAGGTCAGAAACATTTCGACACAAATTTGCCGGACCGGAAACATTCGGAAATACCACCGCCCAACAACGGAAACGAAGCAGTCCTAGCATCGAGGCTCACTTCCAGGAGGGACCCCCGATGAACGTCGTCCTATGGGTTGCCGGGTTGCGTGTCCTCGCCGCTCTGCTGATCGTCAGCGTCGTTTGGCCCGGTTTGTTGGAGCCATGGCGCTGGGCGCGTTGCGCTGATGCGCGGACAAACACGAGGAGGGTCACACGATGAGCGTGCTCCTGTGGATCATAGCGCTTGTGTGTTGGAGTATCGCCGCTTTGCTGATCGTCAGCATCGTCAGCCCGGAGCTCTTACAGCCCCGTTCAGCGCGCCACGTCGATGGGGAAGCGAAGGCCGAATGAACGCGCAATTCAAGAAGTACATCACCGCCATTTCGGCGGCGTTGTTCCTGGTCGTGGCGGCCTCAGGCCTTGCCATGTTCTTTCACGTCGGCGCGGACCTCGTGAAGGAGATGCACGAATGGCTCGCCGTGATCTTCGTCGCGGCGGTCGGCCTGCATATCTTCAGGAACTGGGGTGGGATGATGACCTATGTCCGGCGCCGGACGATCGTGGCGCCGAGTTGCCCTGGCCGCAGTCGCGGCGGCCGCCTTCATCGTGCCGGCCGCGCTCTCCGGAGGTGACGATCCGCGGCACGTCCTCATGCAGTCCTCTGCAGGAGGCGAAGCTCGCCGATCTCGGCCGCGTCCTCGATGTCCCGGCGGACTCGCTGGTCGCACGGCTCGAGCAGAAAGGGTTCAAGGTCGGTTCCGCAGAGCAACGCCTCTCTGAGATCGCCAGCGGGTCGGGCAAGCCACCAATGGCGGCGCTGATGACCGCTGTTGGCGCGGGGCCGCGCTAGTTAGCTCGCGGCGACCCCCAACCTCAGCGGTCTTTCTCGCTTCGCCGACTTCTACGCGATTATTTGCAAGGGTTGCCCATAGCTGTGGCTCTGCGCGTCTTCGGCCCGGGAGGATCGCTGTGCCCGATTTTCTTATTGGCGGCGTCCTCCCACTTCCATTGGTTCCAATACCCGCCGCACTGATCTGCCGCGTGCCTTCTCCACATGTGAATGGCGCTATCTTCGAGCGTATTCCAGCTCCAGAAGTCGTCTCCATCGCTATGGCCTTCGACATAGTGACGGCAGCACGCATGCTCCTGGGCTAGAGCAGCTGTTCCGAAGGCGGCGAAGCTCGCCAACACGCCTGTGACGGCGATGAGTCTTCTTAGTTTCTTTTGTGCAGACATGCTCAAAGTTCCTTTGCGACTGGAGAGCTTAATCAAGTTCCTCTCGCTGTTGTCGAGAGGCCTTTGACTTGCGTGCAAGGGAACAGCGGTCGTGACAATCTCACATTGATGCACATCAAAACGACCACCTCTCCCCGGAAGTGCCGACCTCTAGTTGGCCGCTGATATTCCGGCCGGCTTCGATGAAGGTCGACCCAGCACTGGTTCGCCTTCGGGATCCAGGATGCGGTAGCCGAGCAGCTTCACGCGATCGTTGATGAGGAACCAGAAGATCGCATAGCCCCACACGAATAGGGCTAGCTCCCAGCCGATCGCGGGCATCAGCAGCCCGTAGACCGAGATGAGGGTGGCGACTGCCTGGGTGCCGAATACCGCGATCAACAAGATGGGCGCCGGCATGATCGACCAGAACGGTCCGCGCGTGCGGGTGACGAAAATATTCAGATGCCCCGCCACGGACAGGTTCAGATACATCAAGGTCTGGATCACGCTACGGTCCAGATGCATCACGCGCTCGCCAAGATAGAAGAGGCCGAAGGAGGCAATAACACCGGCGAGGCCGGTTATGGTCGCAATGCCGAGCACGCGACGCATATTCCAGGCTTCCGGCTTGGGCGATGTGCGGACATTGTCGTAGGCGATCGATAGGATGGCGCCGTCATTGAGCAGCGCCAGCAGCACGATCATGACCGCCGTCACCGGATAGAAATTGAACACGATGATGGACAGCGTCATGAACAGCAGGACGCGGATGGTCTCGGCGATCCGGTAGATCGTGTAACTGTTCATGCGCTGGAAAATCTTGCGGGCCTCCGTGACGGCATCGACGATGACCGTGAGGCCGGGCGTGAGAAGGACGATAGCGGCAGCGGCGCGGGCTGCGTCCGTGGCGCCGGAGACGGCGATGCCGCAGTCGGCTTTCTTGAGGGGCGGCGCATCGTTCACGCCGTCGCCGGTCATGCCGACGATATGGCCGTGCTTCTGCAAGACATCGATGATGTGGAACTTGTGCTCGGGGAAGACCTGGGCGAAGCCGTCAGCCATCTCGATATCCTGGTCGAGCTTGGCCTGTTGGTGAGCCTTTGTATCCCCGAACATGCTCGCGTCGAGGATATTGGTGCCGAGCCCGAGCTGGCTCGCGATCTCCTTGGCGATGGCGAGTTGGTCGCCGGTGATCATCTTCACATCGATGCCGAGACTTTCGGCTGTGGAGATCATCTCCTTCGAGGAAGGACGCGGCGGATCGTAAAGCGGCAGGATGCCGAGGAACTGCCAATCGCCCTCGCCTGACGCCTTGGCAACGCCGAGCGCGCGATAGCCGCGCTTTGCCAGAGCATCTGTCGCCTTGTCCACGTCGGCCTTCACTTGCGACGCATTCTTCGACAGCGCAAGAATGACCTGCACCGCTCCCTTGGTGACCTTGAACTCACTGCCGTCGGCGGCTTTGACCGTGGCCTCGGTCCGTTTGTGTACGGGATCGAACGGTTGGTAGTGCCCGATCTGATATTTCTTGAGCTCGGCCTGATCTTTGACGCCGGCGATGACGGCCATGTCGATCGTGTCCTTGTCCTCGGCGCGGGAGGCAAGCGCCCCGTCCAGCACGAGCTCGTCACGCGCGGCCTTGCCGACGCAAACCGGATCGCCAAGTGTCAACTTGTTCTGGGTGAGCGTCCCAGTCTTGTCCGAGCAGAGCACATCGACACCGGCCAATTCCTCGATGGACGCGAGCCGGCTCACGATCGCCTCGCGTTCGGCAAGCTTGCGCGCGCCGACCGCCATGGTCACCGACAGCACGGCCGGCATGGCCACCGGAATCGCCGCGACGGTCAGCACCAGTGCGAATTGCAGCGTGGTCATGATCGGGTCGCCGCGGAACAGAGCCACGGCAAAGATGATCGTCACGAGCACAATGGCGATGACGATCAGGTAGTCGCCGATCTTCAGCACCGCGCGCTGGAAGTGGCTAACCGTATGCGCCTCCTCGACAAGCGCCGCGGTTTCGCCAAAGAAGGTGTGCGCGCCGGTGGCATAGACCAGCGCGTCGGTCTCGCCTTGGCGGATGATGGCGCCGGAATAGAGATCCTCCCCGGTCTTCTTCGACACGGGCAAGGATTCGCCGGTCAGCGCCGCTTGGTCGACCTCCACGGGGTCGGGGCCGAGCGAGCGGGAGTCGGCCGGTATAATGTCGCCGAGGCGCAAGCGCACGATGTCGCCTGGCACAAGCAGCTTCGCGGCGAGGTCCGCCCATGTTCCGTCGCGCAGCACGCGCGCATGCGGCGCGAGTTTGGCCTTGAGCGCGGCAATCGCGTTGCCAGCCTGATACTCCTCCCAGAACCCGACCAAGGCGTTGGCGAGGAGCAGCACGGTGATGATGATGAAGTCGGTCCAGTGCTGGACGACGGCCGACAATACGGCTGCGGCCTCGATCATCCAGGGGATCGGCCCCCAAAAATAGCTCAGGAACTTGAGGACAGGGTTGACCTTCTTCTCGGCGAGTTCATTGGGCCCGTATTGGCTGAGCCGCTTGTCGGCCTCCGCCTGGGTCAGGCCCTTGTCGAGCGAAGCGCCGAGCTTCGCCTCAAGCGCGTCGAGGGAAAGCGATTTCAGATCGCCCTGATCCTTAGACTTGGTTTCGGACGCTGCCACCGTGGCCTCCTCGTTTTGTCTCGATCAGGGGCTGCTCCTCACGAAAGGATGCCCCATCGTTCAAACCAAGTCCCCCCAATCCGCCTGAAATGCCGAGAGAAGCCTGTGGATATGATGGACAAACTCACAGCTCCGTAACCGCGCGAGGCAGTATTGTGGCGGCAAATGATCGCCAGCAGTATGCCCTAACTCACCACTCATCTGCCCGCGAGGATCGGACTACCTAAACGCCTCGTAAAAACGTCCAGCAGTTCTAAGACTTGATCTGTTTGCTTCACGTTATGTTGAGATGGTTTCCGTACGACGTTGTGCAAGAGGTCCGATGAACACGCCGCACCCGCGGCGGTTCCGACACTGAGACACTAGGCCGCCCTTCGCGACAGCAATGTAAACCATGGAGCTTTTCGGGTGACGCGCACTCAGGATGAGGCTCAAAGCCCGCTGACGCTTGCCTTCGACATCGGCGGCAGCCATCTCAAGGCGGGGATCCTGTCGCCAACTGGCGCGATGCTGAAGGGGCCGAACAAGGTGGAGACACCCCAACCCGCGAAACCGCAAGACGTGGTTGAGGCGCTGGTCGGGTTGGCCATGGCGCTCGGGCCGCATGATCGGATCAGCATCGGCTTTCCAGGCGTGGTGCGCGCCGACTACGTCGTTACGGCTCCTAATCTCGACACCAAGCTGTGGCACGGCTTCAAGCTCGCCGCGGTCATCCACGAGCGGCTCAAGAAGCCGGTGCGCATGCTGAACGACGCCTCCGTCCAAGGCCTCGGCGCGGTCTCGGGGCGTGGCGTGGAATGCGCGCTGACACTTGGAACAGGATTCGGGTTTGCGCTGTTCGACAATGGACATCTCGCGCCGCATCTCGAGATGAGCCAGCACCCGATCAAGACCGACAAGACCTATGACCAATATATCGGGGAAAAGGCGCTCAAGAAGATCGGCAAGAAGCGATGGAACAAGCGCGTGCGAAAGATCCTCAAGATCCTGAAGACGGTGGTCAACTACGACAGGCTCTATATCGGCGGCGGCAACGCGCGATTGATCGAATCGCCCTTGCCGGACAATGTGAAGATCGTCTCCAACGAAGACGGAATCACCGGCGGCGTGAAGGTCTGGGACAAGCGGATGGATCAAACCTTCACTGAGGCGTCATCCGCCTTTGTGACCGTGGCTTGAGCTTTTCGGAGGAGAGGCGCCGGTGACGCAGCAGACCCCAGACAAGATCGACGAGCTTGCGATCAACACGATCCGCACGCTCTCCATCGATGCCATCCAGAAGGCGAATTCAGGCCATCCCGGCACGGCGATGGACGCGGCACCAACGGCCTACACGCTGTGGCAGCAGTTCCTGCGCTACGACCCGAAGGCGCCGCACTGGATCAACCGTGACCGCTTCGTCTTGTCGGCGGGTCACGCCTCGATGCTGCTTTACAGCCTGATCCATTTGGCCGGCATCGAGGCAGACGAGAGCTCCTACCACAAGAAGGGCGGCGAAGCGGTCTCGCTCAAAGACATCGAGAGCTTCCGCGAGGAAGGCAGCCGCTGCCCGGGGCACCCTGAATATGGCTGGACCACCGGCGTCGAATCCACCACCGGCCCGCTCGGCCAAGGCGTGGCGACCAGCGTCGGCATGGCCATGGCCGGCAAGTGGCTTGGCGAGACCTACAACAAGCCGGATTTCGACCTGTTCGACTTCAACGTCTATGCGCTGTGCGGCGAAGGCTGCCTCATGGAAGGCGTCGGCAGCGAGGCCGCGTCGCTCGCCGGACACCTGAAGCTTTCGAACCTGTGCTGGATCTTCGACAACAACAACGTGACCATCGATGGTCACACCAACATCACCTTCACCGAGGACGTGGCGAAGCGGTTCGATGCCTATGGCTGGAACGTCTTGCACGTCTCGAGCGCCAACGACCTCGGCGAGCTGGCCGCGGCCTATAACGCCTTCCTCACCACCGACGACAAGCCGACCATCATCATCGTGCACAGCCATATCGGCTACGGTTCACCCGGCAAGCACGACACGCCGGCGGCTCATGGCGAGCCGCTCGGCCCCGAGGAGGTGCGCCGGACGAAAGAGTTTCTCGGCTTCGATCCCAACAAGTTCTTCGTGGTGCCGGATGGCGTGCGCCAGCACTTCACCACGCATATGGGCCAGCGCGGCGCGGACGCCCGGGCCAAATGGGAGAAGCTGTTCGCCGACTACGCCAAGAAACACCCCGACGAGGCCGCCCAGATCGATCTCATCCGGGGCCGCGGACTGCCCAAAGGCTGGGACAGCGACATCCCGAGCTTCGCTCCGGACCCGAAGGGCATCGCCACGCGCGAAGCCTCCGGCAAGGTCCTGAATGCGATCGCGGCGAAGGTCCCTTGGATTTTGGGCGGCGCGGCGGACGTGGCCGGCAGCACGAAGGTGATCTTGGACTATCCGGATGCCGGCGAGTTCCAGCCTTACGGCCAGCTCGGCGACTATAGCGGCCACAATCTGCGCTACGGCATTCGCGAGCACGCCATGTGCGCCATCGTCAACGGCATGGTGCTGACGGGCCTTCAGGCTTACGCCTCGTGCTATCTGATCTTCACCGACTATGCGCGCGGCGCGATCCGGCTCTCCTCGCTCATGGACCTGCCGGTGCTGTACATCTTTACCCACGACTCCATCAGCTTGGGCCAGGACGGCCCGACCCATCAGCCGATCGAGCAAATGGTGTCGTTGCGCGCCATCCCCGGCATGATGGTGATCCGTCCAGCCGACGCCAACGAGACGGTCGAGGCCTATCGGCTCGTGATGCCGCTCACCAACCGGCCGGTCGCGCTGATCCTGTCGCGCCAGGCGCTCCCCATCTTCGACCGCTCGAAGCTTGCGCCGGCCTCAGGCCTCGCCAAAGGCGCTTACGTGCTGGCCGATGCCGACGACGGAAAGCCGGACGTCATCCTGATCGGCACCGGCAGCGAGGTATCGCTGTGTCTAGAAGCGCGCGATCTGCTCGCCAAGGACAAGATCAAAGCGCGAGTCGTTTCAATGCCTTGCCGCGAGCTGTTCGACGCGCAGGATGAAGCCTATCGCGAATCCGTGCTGCCTTCCGCCATCACCGCGCGCGTCACGGTCGAGGAAGCCTCGCCGATCGGCTGGGACCGCTATGCGGGCCCCAAGGGCGTCGTGCTCGGCATGCACACGTTCGGCCTGTCGGCGCCGCTGAAGGTTGTCTCGGAGCATTTTGGGTTCACCCCGGAACGGGTCGCGGCCGCGGCCAGGATGGCGCTGGGCCTGTAAGTCTTTCGCGTTCCGGTTCCCGGAACGCTCCTGATTTCGAGTCGAAACGAGGAGATGAACGATGCAACTCGGCATGATCGGCCTCGGTCGAATGGGCGCCAACATGTCCGTGCGGGCGATGAAGGCCGGCCACGACATGCATGTCTTTGACACCCACGCGGACGCCGTGAAGGCGCTCACGGACAAAGGCGCCAAAGGCAGCACGAATTTGAGCGACTTCGTGAAGGGACTCGATAAGCCGCGCGCCATCTGGATGATGGTACCTGCCGGCGCGGTCGATGCCGTAATCGGCGAGCTGACGCCGCTGCTCGAGCCTGGCGACATCATCATCGACGGCGGCAATTCCTATTATCACGACGATCTCCGCCGGGCCAAGGCGTTGAAAGCAAATGACCTTCACTATGTCGACGTGGGCGTGAGCGGCGGCGTGTGGGGCTTGGATCGCGGCTATTGCATGATGATCGGCGGCGAGGACGACGTGGTCGCGCGGCTCGACCCCATCTTCAAGGCGCTGGCGCCGGGCGCCGCCGAGGCGCCGCGCACGCCGGGCGCCACCGGCGAGCCGTCACCGGCCGAGAACGGCTATCTCCATTGCGGACCGAACGGCGCCGGGCATTTCGTCAAGATGGTGCATAACGGCATCGAGTACGGGATCATGGCGGCTTACGCGGAAGGCCTGAACATCCTCAAGAATGGCAATGTCGGAAAGCGCAAGCAGGAGACCGACGCGGAGACGACGCCGTTGCGGAACCCTGAGCTCTATCAATACGACATCAACCTGCCCGACGTCGCCGAGGTGTGGCGGCGGGGCAGCGTCATCGGCTCGTGGCTGCTCGATCTCACGGCGGCCGCGCTGCGCCACAGCCCGGACCTTGCCGGGTTCGAAGGCCGCGTCTCCGATTCCGGCGAAGGCCGCTGGACCCTGCAAGCGGCGATCGACGAAGGGGTCCCTGCCCCGGTCATCGCTTCGGCGCTGTTCAGCCGCTTCGCCTCGCGGGGCGATGCGGAGTTCGCCGATAAGCTGATGTCGGCCATGCGCTTCGAGTTCGGCGGTCACCTCGAGAAGAAGGCGTCATGACGGAGGCAAGCCAAGGCGAATTCCGACGCACTCGTGTTCTTCGGCGCGACCGGCGATCTCGCCTATAAGCAGATCTTTCCGGCACTCTACGGGCTGGTGCGCGACGAAGGTCTATCCACACCCATTATCGGCGTGGCCAAGGCCGGCTGGGGCCTCGACCAGCTCAAGAAGCGC
Source organism: uncultured Alphaproteobacteria bacterium (assembly GCA_963727165.1). Taxonomy (GTDB): domain Bacteria; phylum Pseudomonadota; class Alphaproteobacteria; order Rhizobiales; family Methyloligellaceae; genus Methyloceanibacter. The sequence continues at coordinate 19,837 of CAVSFJ010000002.1, read as the reverse complement.
GCGGCCGACAGCGTCAAGGCGCATGGCGGCGACATCAACTCCGATGCCTTCAAGAAGCTCTTGAGCCAACTGCGCTACGTGGACGGCGACTATGCCGATCCGAATGTGTTCACGGAGCTGCGCAAGCAGATGGGCGATGCCAAGCGCCCCTTGCACTATCTCGCCATCCCACCGGCGCTGTTCTCCGAGGTGGCGTCTCAGCTCGCCAAATCGGGCTGCGCCAAGAATGCGCGGCTCGTGGTGGAGAAGCCGTTCGGCCGCGACCGCAAATCGGCGGCCGCGCTGAGCCGCATCCTCGATCATTATTTCTCCGAAGACGATATCTTCCGCATCGACCACTATCTCGGCAAGGAGCCGGTGCAGAACATCCTCTACACGCGCTTTGCCAACTCGATCTATGAACCGATCTGGAATCGCACCCATGTGCGTAGCATTCAGATCACCATGGCCGAGAATTTCGGGGTGCAGGATCGCGGCGCGTTCTACGACGAGGCCGGCGCCATTCGCGACGTGCTGCAGAACCACATGCTGCAAATCCTGGCGTCGCTTGACCATGGACCCGCCCACGGGCCAGGAGCACGAGGCGATCCGCGACAAGAAGGCGAGCCTCTTGAAGGCGGTCCGGGCGCTCGAGCCGCGCGACATCGTCCGCGGCCAGTACGAAGGCTACGAGAAGGTCCCCGGCGTGCATCCGGGCTCCACGGTCGAGACTTTTGCCGCCGCCAAGCTTGCCATCGACAGCTGGCGCTGGGAGGGCGTTCCCATCTTCATCCGCACCGGCAAGGTGCTGCCGGTGAGCATCGCCGAGGCGGTCGTCGAATTTAGAAGGCCGCCGCGCGAGACCTTCGGGGAGATCGAATCCGTGGGCTGCGGCCATATGCGGTTCCGCATCCAGCCCGACGTGACCATCGCTCTCGGCACGCGGGTCAAGACGCCGGGCGACCGCATGATCGGCGACGATGTGGAGCTGATCCTGACCCGGCAGCCCGGCGTGGACAAGCCGCCTTACCAGCGCCTGCTCGGCGACGCCATGCACGGCATCAGCGATCTCTTTACCCGGGAAGATATCGTCGATGCGGAGTGGCGCATCGTCGACAACGTCCTTGGCGACGTGACGCCGCTCTACCGCTACAAGCCGGGCACCTGGGGCCCGGACGAAGCCGAGCAACTCGTCGGCGGCGACGGGCCTTGGCTCAATCCTAAGCCTGCGTAGACCGCGCGATGCCGAAGACCCACGACATGCTCTTTCTCTTCGATGTCGACAACACGCTGCTCGACAACGACCGGGTCAAGACGGATCTTGCGTCCCATGTCGAGCACACGTTCGGCAAGGCGGGGAACGACCGGTTCTGGGTCCTTTATGAGGAGCAGCGCATCAAGCACGGCTATGTCGACGTCCTCGGCGCCCTAGAACGGTTTCGCCTGGAGCATATCGACAACCCGAGCGCTTTGCGCCTCGCCAACTGGCTGTTGGACTACCCCTTCATCGAGCGCCTCTACCCGGACGTCTTCGCGCTTATCCGCCATGTCCGCCATTGGGGTCAGCCGGTGATCCTCACCGACGGCGACGGCGTGTTTCAGCCGCACAAATTGGTGCGTGCCGGCTTGTGGGATGCTTTCGACGGCCACGTGCTCGGCTACGTCCACAAGGAACAAGAGCTTGACGCGATCCAACGGGCCTATCCGGCCCGGCACTATGTGATGGTCGACGACAAGCTCACGGTGCTCAATACGGTGAAGAACGCCTTGGGCGACCGGGTGACCACCGTCTTTCCCCGCCAAGGCCATTACGCGCACGATCCAAAAACTTCTCGCGGGCCAGAAGCCGGCGGACATCACGGTCGACCGCATCGCCGACCTTATGGAGCATGATTTCTCGACGCTTAAGGAGACACTGTCGTGAAAGCAACGCAAGCGCTACACGAGCTCGGGCAAAGCCTATGGATCGATGACATCACGCGCGACATGCTCGATAGCGGCACGCTGAAGAAATACATCGACGACTTCTCCGTGACCGGGCTCACGTCCAACCCGACGATCTTCGATAACGCCATCTCCAAGAGCGACAGCTACGACCCGGAGATCGAGCGCTTGATGAAGGCGGGCTATACGGGCGAAGCGTTGTTCTTCGAGCTCGCGCTCCAGGATTTGTCGCGGGCAGCGGATTTGTTCCTGCCCATCCACGAGAGGACGGCAACAGTGGACGGCTTCGTGTCGCTCGAGGTCTCTCCGCTTCTCGCCTACGACACCCAAGCCACGATCGCCGAGGCGAAGCGGCTCTACGCGCGCGCCCACAAGCACAACCTGTTCATCAAGATTCCCGGCACCAAGGAAGGCCTGCCCGCCATCGAGGAAGCGATCTTCTCCGGTGTCAGCGTCAACGTAACACTGCTGTTCTCGGCGGATGACTGCAACGCCGCGGCCGACGCTTACATGAAGGGCCTAGAGCGCCGGGTCGCGGCCGGTCTCGATCCGGACGTGCGCTCGGTGGCCTCCATCTTCATCAGCCGCTGGGACAAGGCGGTGATGGACAAGGCGCCGGACGACTTGCGCGACAAGCTCGGCATCGCCGTCGCCCACCAGGCTTACCGCGACTATCGGGCGATGCTCGATTCCGACCGCTGGCAGCGGCTCGAATCCTTTGGCGCGCGGCCGCAGCGGCTCCTTTTCGCCAGCACCAGCACCAAGGACCCCCGCGCGGCGGACACTCTTTATATATCCGCGCTTGCCGCGCCGAACACGGTCAACACCATGCCGGACAAGACGCTGCTCGCCTTTGCCGACCACGGCAAGCTCGAGCGGCGTTCTCGCCCCGGATGGCGGCAATTGCGAAGAGGTGCTGGCGGCTTACGAGAAGGCCGGCATCTCGGTTTCGGCTCTGGCCGCGCAACTCCAGAAGGAAGGCGCCGCGTCCTTCGTGTCGTCGTGGCAGGACCTGCTGAAATCCATCGAGACCAAGACCAAGGCGCTGAGCTAAAGGGAGGCCGCCCATGTCCACGCAGCTGACTGACACTCCGGCGTGGCAGGCGCTCTCCGCGCATCACGCCAAGATCAAGGACGCCCATCTGCGGCAGCTCTTCGCCGACGATCCCGATCGCGCCGCACGCTTCACGGTCGAAGGCGCCGGCCTCTTCCTCGACTACTCCAAGAACCGCATTACCGAGGAGACGGTTGCGCCTCCTGGTCAACCTCGCCAAGGAGCGGAAAGTGGCGGAGCGGCGCGACGCCATGTTCCGCGGCGAGAAGATCAATGTGTCGGAGAACCGCGCCGTCCTGCACGTGGCCTTGCGCGCGCCGCGCGACGAGGTGATCGAGGTCGACGGACATAACGTGGTGCCGGACGTGCACGCCGTGCTCGACCGCATGGCGGCGTTTGCCGACAAGGTGCGGAGCGGCGCCTGGACCGGGCATACGGGCAAGCGCATCAAGAACGTCATCAATATCGGCATCGGCGGCTCCTATCTCGGCCCGGAGATGGCGTATCTCGCTCTGCGGCCCTACTCCGACCGCGACATGACCTTCCGCTTCGTCTCCAACGTGGACGGCGCCTGCTTTGACGAGGCGACGCGCGATCTCGACGCAGCGGAGACGCTGTTCATCATCTCGTCCAAGACCTTCACCACGCTCGAGACCATGACCAACGCGGCGACCGCGCGCGCCTGGGCGGTCGACAAGCTCGGCTCGGAGGCTGCGGTGGCGAAGCATTTCGTCGCCGTGTCCACCAACACCGCGGGCGTCGAGAAGTTCGGCATCGACACCGCCAACATGTTCGAGTTCTGGGATTGGGTCGGCGGCCGCTATTCGATGGACTCGGCGATCGGGCTGTCGACCATGATCGCCATCGGTCCTGAGAATTTCCGCGACATGCTCGCCGGCTTCCACGCCATGGACGAGCATTTCAAGACGGCGCCCGTCGAGAAGAACCTGCCGATGCTGATGGGCCTACTCACGGTCTGGTACAACAATTTCTTCGGGGCGCAGACGCTCGGCATCATGCCCTACTCCGAGCACATGGCGCGCTTTCCCGCCTATCTCCAGCAGCTCCAGATGGAAAGCAACGGCAAGCATGTCGATCTCGCCGCCGCGCATGTGAACTACCAGACCGGGCCGATCATCTGGGGCGAGCCCGGCACCGACGGTCAGCACTCGTTCTACCAGCTGATCCATCAGGGCACGAAGCTGATCCCCTGCGATTTCATCGGCTTCCTCACGCCCTTGAGCCACCTCGCCGACCACCACGATCTCCTGATGGCCAATCTGTTTGCGCAGGCCGAAGCGCTCGCCTTCGGCAAGACGGCGGCCGAGCTCACCGCGGAAGGGTCGCCGCCGGCGCAGACGCCGTTCCGCGTCACCGAAGGCAATCGGCCGACCAACATGATCCTGGCCGACAAGCTCGATCCCAGAACGCTCGGCGCGCTCGTGGCGCTCTACGAGCACAGCGTGTTCACCCAAGGCGCGGTGTGGGACATCGACTCGTTCGATCAATGGGGCGTGGAGCTGGGCAAGGTGCTCGCCGTGCGCATCATCCCCGAGCTCAAGAGCCAGGAGGCGCCGAAGCTCGCCCATGACTCATCGACCAACGCGCTGATCGAGCGCTACCGCAAGCACAAGTTCTCGTAAGGCGCGTGTTTATGCTGCCGCCACCCGGCCGCGCATGGCGGCGGCGCGGATAGCCTTGATGTTGTCGGCGTAGCTGCCGCCGCCGAACACGCCGGAGCCCGACACCAGCGCGTTGGCGCCGGCTTCGACCACGAGCGGCGCGGTCTCAACATGGATGCCGCCATCCACCTCGATATGGATGGGCCGCGACCCGATCATATTCTTGATGGCGCGGATCTTGTGGAGCTGCGCCGGGATGAAGGTCTGGCCGCCGAAGCCGGGATTCACCGTCATCACCAGGATGTGGTCCACCTTGTCGAGCACGTATTCGAGCGCCGTTTCCGGCGTCGAGGGCGTGAGGCTGACGCCAGCCCTTTTTCCCAGGCTGCGGATGAGCTGGAGGGAGCGGTCGAGATGGGGCCCCGCCTCCGCATGCACCGTAATCATGTCGGCGCCGGCGTCGGCGAATGCTTCGAGGTAGGGATCGCAAGGCGCGATCATCAGATGCACGTCGAACGGCTTCTTGGAGTGGGGGCGAAGCGCCTTCACCACGTCAGGACCGATGGTGATGTTGGGCACGAAATGGCCGTCCATGACGTCCACATGGATCCAGTCGGCGCCGGCCTGGTCGACGGCACGCACCTCCTCGCCGAGCTTGGCGAAGTCGGCGGAGAGGATCGACGGCGCGATGATGAGTTCGTGGGTCATGGCGCTGGCGAAGAATTAGCCCGAGTCGGGGCCTTCGTGAAAGCAGGTGACACGAGCACTTTAGGCTGCACGTCCTTGCGGTCGCCTTAACTTTTTGGGCCTATCTTCCGGCCGAAATCGGCACGGCGAGACGAGGCAAAGCGCATGAAGCCGGCATTCGGGACGCTCCGTATTTTCGAGGACGCCACCGCCTTGGCGCGCGGCGGGGCCACGTATCTCTGCGATCTTGCGGCCGGCAATCAGGGCCGGACCGTCATCGCGCTGTCCGGGGGCAATACGCCGAAGCCGCTCTATCAGCTCCTGGCGCAGGAGCCGATCAAGTCCCGCCTCCCTTGGGACCGGGTCCATTGGATTCTCGGCGACGAGCGCTTCGTGCCGCCATCCGATCCCGCCAGCAATTTCGGCATGGCGCGGGCCGCGTTCCTGGGCCACGTGCCCGTGCCGCCCGAGAACGTCCATCCCGTGGAGACGCAAGGCATGACGCTCGACGAGGCGGCGCAAGCATACGAGGCGATGCTGAAAGGGCTTTACGGCGCAGATACGCTTCAGCCCGACCGCCCACTTCTCAACCTCACCCTGCTCGGCCTTGGCGAGGACGGCCATACGGCGTCTCTGCTGCCGGGGCAGCCGGTTCTTCAGGAGCGTAAGAGGTGGGTGGCGCCGGTGCCGAAGGGCCGGGAAGAGGAGCGGGTCACCCTCACCTACCCGGCGCTCGATTTAAGTTCCGTGGTCGCGTTTCTCGTCTCCGGTGAAGGAAAGCGCGATATTCTCGACAAGATCCTGTCGGGCGAGACCGACTTTCCGGCCGCGCATATCCGCGCGCAAGGCGAAGTCATCTGGTTCGCCGACCGCGCCGCGGCGGGGCGCTGGGCTGACGCTAGCGTCTAACCGAACTTGAACGAGACGCCGTAGCCGCCGCGCGGATAGTTCCACTCGATGTCGCCGCTGGCTTCGCCGATCACGCGGCAGGTGCCACATTCGACGCAGCCATCCGCCGTGATCTCCACCTGGCCCTTGTCGTTCAGCTCGTAGCAGCGCGCGGGACAGGCGGTGAGCAGTGCAAGCAGCGGCGCTGTAGGCTCGGTATGCGGCCGCACCTTGATGTGCACCTTGCCGGAATGACGAGGTAGCGGTTCTGATAAGGGCCCCTACGGTCATCGCCTGACGGGCGGCGAACCGTATGGTCCCGTCTCGCGAGCCAATGCCGAGCGTCTCAGTCGTCAGGTCGCCATAGGGCGCATCCTCGGCCAAGAGACGCTGAAGCTCTTCGGTCGAAAGGATCGTATGCGCCGATTGGTACATGGCGGGTTTCCGAGGAGATAGAGGTCACTGTCGAGGCAAGACTTTCGGCCGCCCAAGTAGAAGGAATTCTCTTTCGGTGCGACCTCGCCGGATACTAGATCATTGAAAAGCGGGTAGACCCGCGACACGTTGCCTGGATAGACGCGTTGGGTCTTCGCTATGCACCCGCGCTGGACACAGCTTTCACTTTTATTGTGGGAACGGTAGACTGTCTCACATCGTTTACTATGCGGCGATAAGACGAATGGTGATGGATCTCATCACGATTGGTGCTTCTTGAATTTCGAAATCAAGACGGAAAAAGGGCTTGGTGACGCGGGCTGCGTGAAACCCGACACGCCGCCGCGCATCTATATCCTCTACGCGTCCGTTGCCGGCGACTCAGCGGAGCGCGCGCAGCATTTCTCCCGCGTCGCATCTCTCGGGTTCGATTGGGTCTGCTGGATCGCCGGGGCTGATCGTGAGCCGCCCGACATCAGCGCTCTCGCCAGCGAGGCACAGCGCGCGGGCCTCAAACTCATGCTGCAAACGCCACCTGTGGCAACCGCCGCATTCGCCACTTGGGCCAAAGCGGGCGTGGCGGGCTTCCTCGTATCGAGCGCGGCAGAGCGCAGCGCCGCCGGCTGGCAGGAGACGATTGCCGGTGTCCGCGAGAGGAAGCGCCAAGCGATCTTCGTCGCCGATACGCTCGGCCGTCCCTGGGAGGAGGTCCTGACACTCGCCAGTGCCGGTTTCGACTACCTGATCAACAGCGCCGCCTGGTGGGATCTCCGCGAGGGCTGGTTCCTGCAACAGCATCAGGAATTGTCGCGACTGGTGCCAACGCTCGCAAGCCCCGAGCCGCTCGACGGCATGCGGCTTGCCCATCGGCTCACCTTTGCCAGTCCTGACGAGCGCCATGCCATCTATCGCGGGCGCTATCTCCTGGCGGCGATGGCGTCCTCCGGCATCATCTGCCCCATGGGCTACGAGTTCGCGAGCCCCGTGGTGTTCGACGGCCCGGCAGCACGTGTTTCCGACTGGGACTTTGTGCGCGCCCAAGCGCCCTTCGATCTCAGCGAGGAGATCGCCGCAACGAACCGCCTCAAGCGGAAGGTGCCGGTGCTGTCAGGTGAAGGTGCGCTTCGGCTTGGCTCCGCACCGGGGACGTCGCCCGTTGCGCTGGTGCGCACCTCCGAAAACGCGCCAGGCGCGGCCGCCTGTCTTCTTATCAATGGCAGCGGGGAGGACCGTGCGCCTCCGCCCCTCGCCGAGTTGGCTATTGCCGCCGGAGCAACCCGCTTTCTCGATCCATGGACCAAGAAGCCCGCGGCGCTCGGCGCGCTCACACCTTATGAATCGCGGCTCCTGTTCACGGCGCCGCAAGCCGAAGGCAAGCCCCTCTCCGCGAAGGAGTCAAAGAAGCGGCTTGAGGCTCTAGCCGCGAACCGGGTGGTGATCGAGCGCGTAAGCCCCGAGATCGACGGCGGCCGCTTCCCGGTGAAGCGCGTGGCCGGCGAAAGCTTACACGTCGAGGCGGACATCTTCTGCGACGGCCATGAGGTGATCGATGCAGCCCTCGCCTATCGCGCACCAAATGCCGAGGACTGGTCCGAAGCGCCGATGACCCTGGTCGACAACGATCGCTGGGCCGGCAGCTTCCCGCTCACCGAGATTGGCCGTTGGACCTACACCGTCGTCGCTTGGCGTGATCTATTCGCCACTTGGCGTCAGGACGTGGCCAAGAAGCATGATGCTGGCCAGGCCATCTCGCTCGAGCTTATCGAGGGGCGAGAGCTTGTGGCACGCTACGCAAAGGCGGCGAAAGGCGAAGTCGCCGACGTGCTGAAGGCCGTTCTGCGGAAGCTCGAGACCATCGAAGACGAGGGCGTGCTGCTCGGCGCTCTGGAAAGCGCGGAGACCGCAGCGTTGATGCGCCGTGCGAGCTTGCGCACCAATCTCTCCCGCTACGACCACGACCTCGAAGTGACCGCCGATCGGCCGATCGCGGCGTGTGCGGCCTGGTACGAAATGATGCCGCGGTCGCAATCGGGCAATCCGCTTCGCCACGGCACGTTCGACGACGTGATTGCGCGGCTCCCCTACGTCCGCGATCTCGGCTTCGATGTGCTCTATTTCCCGCCGATCCATCCCATCGGCAAGACGAACCGTAAAGGGCGCAACAACAGTCTGACGGCGCGGCCCGACGATCCCGGCAGCCCCTACGCAATCGGCGCCAAGGACGGCGGCCACGACGCAATCCACGGGGAGCTCGGCGACTTCGACGACTTCGCGCGTCTGGTCGCGGCGGCACGCGCGCATGGGCTCGAGGTCGCCATCGACTTCGCCATTCAGTGCTCGCCCGACCATCCCTGGATCAAGGAGCATCCCGAATGGTTCGACTGGCGGCCGGACGGCACGATCAAGTTCGCCGAGAACCCGCCGAAGACATACGAGGACATCGTCAACGTCCACTTCTACCGCGACGCGCTGCCATCGTTGTGGATCGCGCTGCGCGATGTGGTGCACTTCTGGATCGAGAAGGGCGTCACCATCTTCCGCGTCGACAATCCGCATACGAAGCCGGTGCCGTTCTGGGAGTGGATGATCGCCGATATCCAGGCTGAGCATCCCGAGGCCGTGTTCCTGGCCGAAGCCTTCACCAGGCCGAAGATGATGAAGCGCCTCGCCAAGATCGGCTTCACCCAGTCTTATTCCTACTTCACCTGGCGTAACACCAAGAGCGAGCTGACCGACTATCTCACCGAGCTCACCAAGACCGAGGCGGCGCAATACATGCGGCCGAATTTCTTCGTCAACACGCCAGACATCAACCCGGTGTTCCTGCAAACGAGCGGACCGGCCGGCTTCAAGGCGCGCCTCGTCCTTGCCGCGACCTTGAGCCCGCTCTACGGCATCTACAACGGCTTCGAGCTATGTGAGGCGACGCCGATCCCCGGCAAAGAGGAATACCTCAACTCGGAGAAGTACGAGATCAAAGCCTGGGATTGGGACCGGCCCGACAATATCAAGGACGACGTGCGCTTGATCAACGAGATCAGGCGGAACAATCCGGCGCTGTGGCACTTCGCCAATCTCACGTTCCTCAACGCCTGGAACGATAATATCATCGCGTATTACAAGATGAGCGCGGCGCGCGACAATCTCGTGATCGTCGCCGTCAATCTCGACCCGCATAATGCGCAAGGCGCCAATTTCGAAGTGCCGTTATGGGAGTTTGGGCTTCCCGACGGCGCCTCGGTCGAGGCCGTGGACCTCATCGAGGGCAAGCGCTTCACCTGGCACGGCAAGGTGCAGCATGTCTGGCTCGATCCAGCACACCGGCCTTACGCGATTTGGCGCCTGGTTCCCCCCGGCGCGGCCTAAGCAACGTCCCGAAGGAGACCCATGATCGATCGCTCCGATCCGCATTGGTACAAGGACGCCATCATCTATCAGCTGCACATCAAGGCGTTCCAAGACGCCAACAATGACGGCATCGGCGACTTCACTGGCCTCATAAATCGTCTGGACTACGTCCACGATCTCGGCGCCACCGCCATCTGGCTGCTGCCCTTCTATCCGTCGCCATTACGTGACGACGGCTACGACATATCCGATTACCGCGCCATCAACCCGGCCTACGGCACCATGCGCGACTTCCGGCGTCTCGTCGCCGAGGCGCACAAGCGCGACATCCGCATCATTACCGAGCTCGTGATCAACCACACCTCGGACCAGCATCCCTGGTTCCAGCGGGCGCGTGCGGCAAAGCCAGGCTCGGCGTGGCGCAATTATTATGTATGGAGCGACACCGACCAGAAATATGCCGGCACACGCATTATCTTCCTCGACACGGAGACGTCGAACTGGACCTGGGATCCGGTGGCCGAGGCCTTTTTCTGGCACCGCTTCTATTCGCACCAGCCGGACCTGAATTTCGACAATCCCCGCGTGCTGGAGGAAGTCACCAAGATCATGCGCTTCTGGCTCGAGACCGGGGTGGACGGACTGCGGCTCGACGCGGTGCCGTATCTGGTCGAGCGCGAAGGCACCAACAACGAGAACCTGCCCGAGACCCATGCGGTGTTGAAGAAGATCCGCGCCGAGGTCGACGCGCGCTATCCCGACAGGTTGTTGTTGGCCGAGGCCAATCAGTGGCCTGAGGACGCGCTGCCCTATTTCGGGGACGGCGACGAGTGCCACATGGCGTTCCACTTCCCGCTGATGCCACGCATCTACATGGCGCTGGCGCAGGAGGACCGCCACCCCATCACCGACATCATCGCCCAGACGCCCGACATCCCCGAAAACTGTCAGTGGGCGATCTTCCTGCGCAACCACGACGAGTTGACGCTGGAGATGGTCACCGCCTCGGAGCGCGACTATCTGTGGAACACTTATGCGATGGATCCGCGCGCGCGCATCAATCTCGGCATCCGACGGCGGCTCGCGCCCCTGCTCGAGAACGACCGCCGCAAGATCGAGCTGTTGAACGGGTTGCTGTTTTCGATGCCAGGCGCACCGATCATCTACTACGGCGACGAGCTCGGCATGGGCGACAATTACTTCCTCGGCGACCGCGACGGTGTGCGCACGCCCATGCAGTGGTCGGCCGACCGCAACGGCGGCTTCTCGCGGGCCGACCCGCAATATCTCTACCTGCCGCCGATCATGGACCCGATCTACGGCTACGAGGCGATCAATGTCGAGCGGCAGCAGAAGGACACCTCGTCGATCCTGAACTGGATGCGGCGCATGATCGCCGTGCGCAAGTCGTCCGCCGCCTTCGGACGCGGAACCATGTCGTTCCTCTATCCGCGCAACCGGAAGATCCTCGCCTATCTGCGCGAGCATGATGGCGAGACGATCCTGTGCCTGTTCAATCTGTCGCGTGCCGCGCAAGCGGTGGAGCTCGATCTCGGCGAGTTCAAAGGCCGGGTGCCCGTCGAGATGACGGGGCGAGCCGCCTTCCCGCCTATCGGCGAGCTGCCCTATCTGCTGACGCTTCCCGCGTACGGCTATTTTTGGTTCGTGCTTGCCGAAGAGACGGAGGCGCCGGCCTGGCACCAGCCCGCGCCTGAGGCACTCCCCGACTTTATGACCTTGGTGCTGACGCAAGGCTGGCGCACGGTCACGGAGGGCGTCCCGGCGCGGAAGTTCCAGCGCAACGTGCTCCCCGCCTATCTCGCCAACCAGCGCTGGTTCGCCGCCAAAGACAGGCATATCGAGAGTGTCTCGCTCGATCCTTGGACGGAGATTTCCGGCGCCGAGGGCGGCTCCTACCTCCTCGCGGCGGTCGAGATGAAGCTCGCCGGAGGAGAGAGCCAGCTTTACTTTCTACCGCTGTCGTTGGCCTGGGAGGAAAGCTACCTCAAGCCGGGATCGCCGCAGCTTGCGAACACGCTCGCCAAGATCAGACGCGGGGCCCGGCTCGGGGCCTTGGTCGACGCGGCGGCCGAACCCGAATTCGCCCATGCCTTGCTTCGCCGCCTTCAAGCCGCCAAAGGCGACGACAATGCAGACGACGGCGTGCACTACGAGCCGACCGAGCGCTTGAAGGCGATCGAACTGCCCGAGATAGAAGAGTCCCGCAGACCAACCACCGAGCAGAGCAATGTCTCGGTCGTGCTCGGCAACGAGGTGGTGCTCAAGCTCTATCGCCGCCTGCAAGCGGGTATTCAGCCGGAAATCGAAGTGAGCCGCTTCCTGACCGAGGCGGGCTTCGCCAACACGCCGCCCTTCCTCGGCGCCATCGAGCATCGGCCACAGGTGGGCGATGCGGCGTCCATTGCCGTGGCCTTCGAGTTTCTGACCAACCAGGGCAATGGCTGGGACGTCCTGCTCGGCGCCCTCGACAGACATTTGGAAGAGCAGGAGATCGCGCCCTCCGTCAGCCGGAGGAGGAAACGGCGGAGCCACGCTACGGTTTCTCTCTCGACCTCGTCGGCGTTCTTGGACAGCGGACGGCGGAGATGCATTGCGCCTTCGCCTCCGAAACGCGCAACAAGGCGTTCCGCATCGAGCCCGTGAAGGACGCCGATATCCGACGCTGGTCGCGCCATGTCTTGGGCCAGTCCAAGCGCGCCTTTGCCGCGTTGAAACAGGCGCGCCGCGCCGTCACGGACGATGACGAGACGGTCGAGGCCATCGACACCCTTCTCAAGCGCCAGCGGGATGTCGCGCGGCGCATCGAGCGGTTCGGCAAGATGAAGCCGTCCGGCTTCAAGATGCGCCACCACGGAGACTATCATTTGGGTCAGGTCCTCGTGGCGCATAATGATATCTATGTCATCGATTTCGAAGGGGAGCCGTTGCGCTCCCTGAAAGAGCGCCGCGCCAAGGCCGATCCGGTGCGCGACGTCGCAGGTATGCTACGCTCGTTCGACTATGCGGCCGGGACCGCCCTGCAACGCTCGCTCGAGCGCGGGATCGGCCAGCGGGAGACCGTCGAGGCTATCGCGTTTGGCTGGCGCGACGCGGCGCAGGCGTTGTTTCTCAACACTTATGCCGAGACGTTGGCCGCTTGCGGCCATTGGCCAAGCCCAGTCGAGGAAACCTTGGCCCGCCTCGACCTGTTCCTAATGGAGAAGGTCCTTTATGAGATCAGCTACGAGGCGGGCAATCGGCCAGCCTGGGTCGGTATCCCCATCAACGGTGCGATCCGCCTCTTGAGCCAAGACATGAAAGGAACGTCATGACGCTTCCTGCCGAGAAACGCGGAAACGATTGGACGCCGAGCCGAGCGGGGCTTGAGGCCATCGTGCGCGGCGAGCACGGCGACCCGTTCTCGATCCTCGGTCTGCATCACGGCCGCTATGGCGCGTCCGTGCGCGCCTTTCTACCGGGCGCGGCGTCGGTGTCCGTGATCGACCCCAAGAGTGGCGACAGCTTCGCGCTGGAAGAGCTGCATCGCGCCGGATTCTTCGGCGGCGAGGTCCCCGACACGTTCCCACGGGACTATCGCTTGCGCGTCACCTATGACGGCCAGTCCGTCGAGGTCGACGATCCCTACCGTTTCGGTCCCATTCTCGGCGAGCTCGACCTGCACCTGTTCGCCGAAGGCAACCATCTACGCCTTTACGAGAAGATGGGCGCGCACGCCATCACGCATGAAGGCGTCGACGGAATCAGTTTCGCGGTGTGGGCACCGAACGCCACGCGGGTGAGCGTGGTTGGACCGTTCAACGCTTGGGACGGCCGGCGCCATGCCATGCGCAAGCGCACGGAGTCCGGCATTTGGGAGATCTTCATTCCGGGCTTAGGCGTCGGCGATCCCTACAAATTTGAGCTGCTCGGGCCGCATAAGGAGCTGTTGCCCCTGAAGGCCGACCCGTTCGCCTTCCAGCAGGAGCATCCGCCGGCCACCGCCTCCATCGTGCACGGCCTGCCCAAGCGGCCCACGCCGATCGGCTCATGGCAGTCCGAGCGCGAGCGGCTTCACGCCGTCGATGCGCCGATCACGATCTATGAGCTCCACGTGGGCTCATGGATGCGCGGGCAGGACAATACGTTCCTTAGCTATACCGAGCTCGCCGACCGGCTCATCCCTTATGTGCGCGACATGGGCTTCACCCATATCGAGCTCATGCCGGTGAGTGAGTTTCCGTTCGACGGCTCGTGGGGCTATCAGCCCATCGGCCTCTATGCGCCTACGTCGCGGTTCGGCACACCGGAGGATTTCGCCAGTTTCGTCGCCCGCTGCCATGAGGCCGGAATCGGCGTGCTCGTCGACTGGGTATCGGCGCACTTCCCGACCGACGTCCACGGCCTCGCGCGCTTCGACGGCACGGCGCTTTACGAGCACGAGGACCCGCGGCTCGGCTTCCACAAGGACTGGAACACGCTGATCTACAATTACGGGCGCCGCGAGGTGCTCAACTTCCTGCTCGCCAACGCGCTGTTTTGGCTCGAGCGCTTCGGCATTGACGGTCTGCGCGTCGATGCGGTCGCCTCGATGCTCTATCTCGATTACAGCCGCGAGCCCGGCGAGTGGATCCCCAACAAATACGGCGGCAACGAGAACCTCGAAGCCATCGCCTTCATAAAGCGGCTCAACGAGCTCGTGTTCTCCGAACGCCCGGGCACCACGACCGTCGCCGAGGAGTCGACGGCTTGGCCTGGCGTGTCGCGCCCGACTTATCTCGGCGGTCTCGGCTTCGGCTTCAAATGGAACATGGGCTGGATGCACGACACGCTAAGCTACATGCAAGAAGACCCGATCCACCGCCGCTATCATCACGACAAGCTGACCTTCGGCCTGCTCTATGCCTTTTCGGAGAACTTCGTGCTGCCGCTCTCACACGACGAGGTGGTGCACGGCAAAGGCTCGCTAATCGGCAAGATGCCGGGTGACCGCTGGCAGAAGTTCGCGAATTTGCGCGCCTATTTCGGGTTCATGTGGGGCCACCCCGGCAAGAAGCTGCTGTTCATGGGCGGCGAGTTTGCGCAGGATTCCGAGTGGAGTCACGAGCGGAGCCTCGATTGGCATCTCCTCGACGACCACATGCATCGCGGCGTGCAATCTCTGGTGCGCGACCTGAACCGTCTCTACCGGACCACACCGGCGCTCCATGTCTACGACGCCGAAGGCCGCGGCTTCGAGTGGGTCGACGCGAGCGACAACGAGGCGAGCGTGCTCTCGTTCTTGCGTTGGGGCCGCGAGGGGGACGCGCCGGTTCTGGTCGTGTGCAATTTCACGCCGGTGCCACGCCACAACTATCGCGTCGGGGTGCCGCGCGGCGGGAAGTGGATCGAGCGCATCAACACCGATTCCCATGATTATGGCGGCTCGGGTGTCGGCAATAGCGGCGCGGTCGTGGCCAACGACATTAGCTGGCACGGGCGCCCCTACTCGCTCAACCTGACGCTGCCGCCGCTCGGCACGCTCATTCTGGAGCCTGCCGCCGACTCGGCCAGCGCATAAGATCAGATAAGCATGGCAGCCTGGGCAGCTGCGCGCTGCTCGCGCAGCCAGCCGTACCAGTCCTGAAGACCTTCTCCGGTCCGGGCCGAGACCTGCAACACCGCGATGTCGGGGTTGATGGCGCGTGCGTTCTCGATGGCGCGCTCCACGTCGAAATCCACATGCGGCAGAAGATCGGTCTTGTTCAGGACCATGATCTCGGCCGCGCGGAACATATGCGGGTATTTCAGCGGCTTGTCCTCGCCCTCGGTGACCGAGAGGATGACCACCTTGGCGCGCTCGCCAAGATCGAACATGGCCGGGCAGACGAGATTGCCGACGTTCTCGATCATCACCACCGAGCCTGCGGCCGGCCTCAACTGCATGAGGCCGCGCGCCACGATGTCCGCTTCGAGATGGCAGCCCGTGCCGGTGTTCACCTGGACCGCGGGCGCGCCGGCGGCGCGGATGCGCTCGCCGTCATTCGTGGTGGCCTGGTCGCCTTCCAGCACGTAGATCGGCAACTCGTCCTTGAGATCTTTGATGGTGCGCTCGAGCAGCGTGGTCTTGCCGGCGCCCGGCGAGCTCACAAGGTTCAGCGCCAGGATTTCGCGGCCTGAGAACCAGGCCCGGTTTTTCACCGCTTCGGCGTCGTTCTTGGCGAGAATGCGTGCTTCGAGAGCGACCACGGCGTCGGCGCCTGCATGATCATGGTGATGACCATGTTCATGGCTGTGAGGGGCGCCATGAACATGCTCATGGCCGTGGGCGTGCTCGTGGGCATGCACATGGAGGTGGCTGTGGCGGGTGCCATCGGCATGAACATGCTCATGCTGGTGGTCATGAGCCTCGCCATGCGCATGGTGATGATCATGTCCGTCATCATGGTCATGGAGGTGGCTGTGGCGGGTGCCATCGGCATGAACATGTTCATGCCCGTGGTCATGAGCCTGGCCATGCGCATGGTGATGATCATCTCCGTGATCATGGTCGTGGGCATGCCCATGGTCATGGGGGTGGCTGTGGTGGGTGCCATCGGCATGAACATGTTCATGCTCATGGACATGAGCCTCGCCATGGGCGTGTCCATGGCGTGGGGGTGGCTGTGAGAGACGCCATTGGCGTGAACATGGTCATGCCCGTGATCCTGGGCGGAGTCGCGTCTCATATCAAGCACGGTGGCCTTCGCCTCGCTTCCACATCCGCAATGCCCGCACATCAGGCTGCCTCCTCTAACTCCATGGTCTTGATGTTCAGCTCCTCGCCTTGCAGCTGCTCGAGCCGGCGCGAGCCGCAAGCGCAAGGGGTGTAAAGCGTGGCGGTGTCGAACTCGGCCCCGCACGCGCTGCAGCGCGCCCGGCCCCTGACCACCTGAATGTCGAGCTCGGCCCCTTCGAGCACGGTGCCTTGGGCCACAACGTCGAAGCAGAAGGCGATGGCGTCGGTCATCACACCCGACAGCTCGCCGACTTCAAGCGTGACCCGGCGCACTCTACGCCCTTTGGCTGCGTCGCTAACGATGGCGACGATATTGCGGGTGATGCCGAGCTCGTGCATTTCGCGCCTCTAGCAGATCCTGGGCAGTTGCTCGCCGACCAGCATGTCGACGATGCGGCGGCCGCCGAACACCGTCTTCATGGTAACGCGGCCCGCCTCGCCTTCGTTGACCGTGCCGATGATGCTCGACCCCGCCCCGAGGGGATGCGCCTGCATGGCGGCGAGTGCGGCTTCCGCCTCCTCGGCCGGAACCACGGCGGCGATCTTGCCCTCGTTCGCGAGGTAGAGCGGGTCTAGCCCTAAGATCTCGCAGAAACCCTTGACCTCCTCGCGGATCGGGGTCCGCGTCTCGTCGATCTCGATGGCGGTCTCCGAGGCGGCTGGCGATCTCGTTCAGCACCGTGGCGAGCCCGCCCCGTGTGGCATCGCGCAAGGTCCGCGTGTTGGGCGCCGCCGCAAGCAGCGCTTCGATCAGCCCGTGAAGCGCGGCGCAATCGCTCTCGATCGGCGTCTCCAGCGCCATGTCGCCACGCGCGCCGAGGATCGCCGCGCCGTGGTCGCCGAGAAGCCCGTTGACCAGGACCGCGTCGCCGGGCCGCGCCAGATGGGCGCCGAGCGTCACGCCTTCGCGGATCGCGCCGATCCCCGTCGTGGTGATGAACAATTTGTCGCAGGCGCCCTTGTGCACGACTTTGGTGTCGCCGGTGACGATCTGCACGCCCGCGTCCTTCGCGGCCACCGCCATGGAGCGGGCGATCTGACGCAACAGGTCGAGGGTGACGCCTTCCTCGATGATGACGGCGCAGGAGAGATAGAGCGGACGCGCCCCGCCCACGGCAAGGTCGTTGACCGTGCCGCACACGGCGAGCTTGCCGATGTCGCCGCCGGGGAAGATCAGCGGATCGACCACGAACGAGTCCGTGGTGAAGGCCAGCCGGTCGCCATGCGTGGCGATGCCTGCAAGATCGAAGCGTGCCTGATCTTCGAGCGGCGCCAGCGCCGCGTTGTCGAAGGCCTCGACGAAGACGTCGTCGATGAGGTCCTTCATGGCCTTGCCGCCGCCACCATGGGCAAGAGTCACCGTGGGCACGTTGACCTTGCCGAGGCGGCGGGGACGTGGAAATGGCATGACGTTCATGCTGCACCCGCCTCGGCTTTCACGCCACCATATTGGTAATAGGCCGCGCACGAGCCTTCCGACGACACCATAAGTGCGCCGAGCGGCGTCTCGGGCGTGCAGGCGGTGCCGAACAACGGACATTGCCAGGGCTTGATCACGCCTTTCAGCACCGCGCCGCATTGGCAGGCGGCCGGATCGGCGACCTGGAGATTGGGAAGGGCGAATTTCCGCTCCGCGTCGAAATGAGCGTACGCCTCGCGGAGCTTCACGCCGGAATGGTCGATGGAGCCCAGGCCCCGCCATTCGAAAAAGTCGCGAAGCTCGTAGACCTTCTCCACCGCCTCGAGCGCCGCCTTGTTGCCTTCGTCAGGCACCACGCGCGCATATTGGTTCTCGATGTCGGCGCGGCCTTCCTTGATCTGCTTCAGCACCATCCAGATGGACTGGAGCACGTCGAGCGGCTCGAAGCCCGATACCACCATCGGCTTCTTGTAGAAGTTGGCGATGAACTCATACGGCGCCGTGCCGATGACCATGGACACATGGCCCGGCCCGATGAAGGCATCGAGATTGAGGTCGGGGCTTTCGAGAATGGCCTTCAGCGTCGGCACGATGGTGATGTGATTGCAGAACACCGAGAAATTGGTGACGCCCTCGCGCTCGGCCTGGAGGACGGTGAGCGCCGTTGACGGCATGGTCGTCTCGAAACCGAGGCCGAAGAACACGACCTCCCGGTCCGGATTCTTGCGGGCGATCTCGAGCGCATCCATGGGCGAATAGACCATGCGGATGTCGGCGCCATCAGCCTTGGCCTGCATCAGGCTCTTCTTCGAGCCCGGCACGCGCATGGCGTCGCCGAAGGTGGTGAAGATCACGCCCGGCCGCTCGGCGATGGCGACGCAATCATCAACCCGGCCCATGGGCAGTACGCAGACCGGGCAGCCCGGCCCGTGCACCAGCTCGACCTCCTTGGGCAGCATGCCTTCGATGCCGTAGCGGAAGATCGAATGGGTGTGGCCGCCGCACACCTCCATGATGTTGATCGGCCGCTCCTTGGCGAGCGGGATTTCGGCGACCAGGGCCTCGATCTCCTTCACGAGGACGGCGGCCTTGTCGCGGTCGCGATACTCGTCGATGTATTTCATGACGCTGCCCTCCCCACTTCCGCTTCGGAAAGACGCATCGCCTCGATCTCGGCTTGCGCCTCGCCTAGCTCGGACAAGATCTTCAAGGTCTCTGCCGCCTCCTGCTCGTCGATACGGCTCATGGCGAAGCCGACATGGACAAGCACCCAATCGCCGACGCAAGCCTCGGCCGGGTGCGCGTCATTGACGATGCAGGCGATGTTGACCTGGCGCTTCACGCCGCCGACATCGACGGTGGCGAGCCGCTTCGCTGCGTCGTCGATCGTTACGATGCGGCCTGGGATCCCGAGGCACATGGCACATTTCCTTCCCTTGATTTGGCGCGTTCGTCGATGAGCCTTGCGGCGCCGATCGCCGCCTGGCCGAGCGCAAGCCCGCCATCATTGGCGGGAACCTGCGCGTGGCTTAGCACCGTGAAGCCTTCCGCTTCTAGGCGGCGCACGACCTGTTCAAACAAGATGCGGTTCTGGAAGCAGCCACCCGACAGGGCGACATGGGTGAAGCGCGGGCCCTCGGCGCTATCGCGCCGGGCGAGCTTCCGCGTCATGGCGACGATGGTCTTGGCGAGACCCTTATGGAAAC
>CAVSFJ010000001.1:0-119011 GCA_963727165.1 uncultured Alphaproteobacteria bacterium | reverse complement strand
GTGCCCATGTCGTAGATGCCGTCGGCGGTCGGCTCATCGTCAGAGGCGTTCTTCTGGGCGACAAGCAGGATCTGCTTGTCGGTCCGCATCACCTCCTCGAGGGCGGCGATCGACTTCTCACGGCCGACGAAGAGCGGCACGATCATGTAGGGGAAAACGACGATGTCGCGCAGGGGCAAGACCGGGTAGATCTCGGCTGCGCCTTCAGCGGCCGTGGACGGTTCGATGTCAGTCATAATTAATTCCGTCGCTTTCTTCTGGGCGGATCGACCAGCGTTCCGCAAGCTAATGTCTTCGTTCCCCTCCCCCGAAAGGTCCGCCTACCTGGAGCATTGTCCCGGCAAATACCGAGACGGGCACTGCGTCACGTTGGCCCCCCTGCCTGACGAAGGTGGCGACCGGCTTTGCCGCCGTCAAGTGGGCCGTCCCCCGGAAGGCGTACGCGAAATTCCCACCGATTTGAGTGGGATTCGCATGTCCCTTCAAGCGGGGAATGGCGGCAAACGGTCAGGCGCTCGTGCCGACCTCCTCGTGCCGCTCCGAGTAGATGCGTAGCGGCCGTGCCTTGCCCTCCACGACTTCAGCGCTGATCACGACCTCTTCGACCCCCCGCATGCTCGGCAGCTCGAACATGGTGTCGAGCAGGATGCCTTCCATGATGGATCTGAGGCCGCGTGCGCCGGTCTTCCGCTCGATTGCCTTCTTGGAGATGGAGAGCAGGGCCTCCTCGGCAAAGGAGAGTTGCACGTCCTCCATCTCGAACAGACGCTGATACTGGCGCACAAGGGCATTCTTGGGCTCGGTCAGGATGCGGATCAGGGACTCCTCATCAAGGTCGTCCAGGGTCGCAATCACCGGGACACGGCCGATGAACTCCGGGATGAGACCGAATTTGAGCAAATCCTCGGGTTCGATCCCTCTGAGGACGTCACCGGTGCGACGCTCATCGACGGCTTCCACGTTGGCGCCAAAACCGATCGAAGTGGACCGGCCGCGTGAGGAGATAATCTTCTCAAGTCCGGCAAACGCGCCGCCGCACACAAACAGGATGTTCGTGGTGTCGACCTGCAGGAATTCCTGCTGCGGGTGCTTGCGGCCGCCTTGTGGGGGTACGGACGCCACAGTCCCTTCCATGATCTTCAGCAGGGCCTGCTGCACGCCCTCGCCCGAGACGTCGCGGGTGATGGATGGATTGTCGGATTTGCGACTGATCTTGTCGACCTCGTCGATATAGACGATGCCGCGCTGGGCCCGCTCGACGTTGTAGTCGGCAGCCTGAAGCAGCTTGAGGATGATGTTCTCGACGTCCTCGCCCACATAGCCGGCCTCGGTGAGCGTCGTGGCGTCGGCCATGGTGAAAGGCACGTCGAGGATGCGGGCCAGCGTCTGGGCGAGCAGCGTCTTGCCGCAACCCGTGGGCCCGATCAGAAGAATGTTCGATTTGGCGAGCTCGACGTCGGAATTCTTACCCGAGTGGTTGAGCCGTTTGTAGTGGTTGTGTACGGCAACCGACAGAACGCGCTTGGCGTAGTCCTGGCCGATCACGTAGTCGTCGAGGACGGCGCAAATCTCCATGGGCGTGGGAACGCCGTCCCGAGACTTCACGAGGGAGCTCTTGTTCTCCTCGCGAATAATATCCATGCAAAGCTCGACGCATTCATCACAGATGAACACGGTCGGCCCAGCGATAAGCTTGCGAACCTCGTGCTGACTCTTGCCGCAGAAAGAGCAGTAGAGGGTGTTTTTCGAGTCAGTTCCGCTCACCTTGCTCATTCTCTCATTCCGATTGTTTTTGGTTTCTGTTCAGCGCTGGTGGCCGCCCGCCTGCGCCCTACTGGTCCATTTTCCCGCCTTGCAAGATTGAGCGACTCCTCTTGGAAAAGCTGCCCGACGAGCAATCTCAGCATGCTAAGGCGCCACTGATCAAGGATTGTTTAATCCCACCATCCCATGCGGGGACCCTTGTCCCCTACCCTGTGCACCATGCAGGGACCGTGCCTGATCCCTGGGCGGCAAGGTCCTAGGGCAGGATTTGCCGGTTAGCCCTAATGGGACGAGGAGCGGGGTCTCAGCGGCCTTAGGACGCGGGCGCGGTCTCGAGCTTTTCCTCGAGCGGATGCCGTTTGGTGATCACCTCGTCGACGAGGCCAAACTTCCGCGCGTCTTCCGCAGACATGAAGTAGTCACGATCGAGCGTCTTCTCAATAGTCTCGTAGTCCTGGCCGGTGTGGTGGACGTACGCCTCATTTAGGCGGCGCTTCATCTTGATGATGTCCTCGGCGTGGCGCTCGATGTCGCTCGCCTGGCCCTGAAAGCCGCCAGACGGCTGATGGAGCATGACGCGGGCGTTCGGAAGGGCATAGCGCATGCCGTTCTCGCCGGCGCAGAGCAGAAGAGATCCCATGGAGGCGGCCTGGCCCATACACAGCGTGGCGACAGGAGGCCGCACGAACTGCATGGTGTCGTAGATCGCCATGCCCGACGTCACTACGCCACCGGGCGAGTTGATGTACATGGAGATCTCCTTCTTGGGGTTCTCGGCCTCCAAGAACAGAAGCTGTGCCGTGATGAGCGAAGCCATGTGATCCTCGATCACGCCAGTGACGAAGATGATCCGCTCTTTCAGCAGACGGGAGTAGATGTCGTAGGCGCGCTCGCCGCGATTGGTTTGTTCGACCACCATCGGCACAAGCGTGCTCATATATGTCTCGACCGGATTATTCATGGATGTCCTGTGCTTAGGCTTCTAGAGCCGGTCGGAGGACGACCAGCGATTCTGCCGGGTTTCCTTCCTACATATGGGCTCGCGCCCTGAAACGGAAGAGGCCAGATTGCCACTTCCGGGCGGGGCCCCCGTCCCCCGCTCGTCAGCCGTGGCTGTGGCCGTGATCATGGGCATGATCGTGGTCGTGATCATGATGATGGTCATGACCGTGCTCGTCGTCCGGATCGGCATAGAGCGCCTCGATGCTGACCGGCTTGTCTGTCAACGTGGCGAGTTCAAGGATGTAATCCACCACCTTGTCCTCGTAGAGCGGCGCCCTGAGTTCCGCCAGCATCTCCGGATTGTTGCGGTAGAAATCGTAGACCTGGCGCTCCTGTCCCGGGAATTGCCGGATGCGCTCGATCAGTGCCTTGTTCACCTCATCGTCGCTCACGGTGATCTCGTTGCGGGAGCCGATCTCCGACAACAGCAGCCCGAGCCTGACTCGCCGCGCGGCAATGTCGTGATACTCCTGCCTGGCCTTCTCCTCGGTCGTACCTTCGTCGGCAAAGGTCTTCTTGGACTGCTCCAAGTCTTTGGTGACCTGGTCCCAGATCGCCTTGAACTCATTGTCCACCAGCGTCGGCGGCAGCTCAAATGTGTGGCTCTCGTTGAGAGCATCGAGCAGCGCTCGCTTCACCTTTTGACGTGAGGCCAAAGCGCGGTCCTGCTCGATCCGCGCTTTGATGGTGTCGCGCATCTGCGCGACCAACTCGACGCCGAGGCTCTTAGCGAAGTCATCGTCAAGGGTGGGCGTCTCGGGGGCGGCAACCTCCTTGACTTTGACCTCGAACTGAACGGTCTTGCCGGCGAGCTTGGCCTCCGGATAGTCCTCTGGGAAGGTGGCCTCGACCGTGCGCTCTTCGCCTGTCTTGACACCGATCAGCCCATCCTCGAACCCCGGGATGAAGCCGCCGGAGCCGAGCACGATCGGCGCGTCCTCGGTGCTTCCGCCTTCGAAAGGTTCGCCATCGAGCTTGCCGACGAAGTCTATCGTGACCCGGTCGCCCTTCTGCGCAGGGCCGTCCTTCGGCTTGTAATTCTGATTGGTGGCAAGGATGCGCTCGACCGCCTGGTCGATGTCCTCCTCGGTGACCGCGGCGACCGGCCGCTCGAGCTTGAGCGTACTGAGGTCCGTCACCTCGACGTTGGGCAGAACCTCGAAAGAGAGCGTGTAAGCGAGGTCGCCGGTGCCGGCGAAGATTTTGTCAATCTCAGCTTCGTCCTCCGGGAGTGCGACCTTCGGCTGAAACGCCGGGCGCTCCTCGCGCTGGGACAGCGCCTCCTGGCTCGTCTCGGCGACGGCCTGCTGCACGACTTCGGCCATCACTGAGCGGCCGTAGACTTTGCGCAAATGCTCTTTCGGCACATGGCCGGGCCTGAAGCCCTTGATCCGCGCCTTGCCCTTAAGCTCGTCCAGGCGCGACGACAGCCGCTGCTCGAGCTCGTCGGCGCCGACCACCACTTTCAGCTCACGGCGCAAACCATCTGCATTTGTTTCAATGACGTTCATACTGTTTCAGTCCACCATCTCTTTAACGCCGCGGGCGTTTCAAACCATTGCTAGAACCAGCCAACAAAGTTGGTTGGTGCGGGCGGAGGGAGTTGAACCCCCACGGCCGAAGCCACCAGAACCTAAATCTGGCGTGTCTACCAGTTCCACCACGCCCGCTTTAAGGATTCACGCACGCCCTCGGCAGCCGTATCTCGCGGTCTATATACACAGCGGGTTCTCTGGCTGCTAGCCCGCAGGAGGTCTTGGCCGGGTCCCCTCCCAGAGGATCTGCTCTTGTGTCTCGATATGGTGTATGCGGCCAATTCTTTCCATTGATTTGCGTTAAGGTGGACTTCAGCTAGGGCGCGCTATTTCGGGCGAAGCAGCTTGAGGAACGCCGCCCACGAACGATAGGAGGGGCTGACCCATGATCCGGTGGGGACTGATCTTGGCGGTGGTGATCATCGCCGCAGGTGCTTGGTTCGACTGGACCTATCATGCGGTCCGAATGGAGGTTCATGAGCTTCGGACTCGTCTCGAGTTGAGATCGGATAGGCCGAGCGCCGAGATCAAGGCCGATTGCGCACGCGCGCATGAGCTTCAGTCGAATCTCATGGCCAGGATGTTCAAGCCCCACGAGCTGGCAGCACTCGCCAAGCGTTGTGACGCGATCGAGGCGCAAGGCGAGACCTCCACTACCCCCTAATCCATGCTCGCTTTGCGAAGAGCCATGGAACGGCATGCTTCGGCCTGCGCATTTCGTGCAACTTCCGCGACTTGCGGCGGCTGATCGCCCTCAGTAGGTTGGCCAAAGATCAAGATTTTCGAAGGCCTCCCCCCGTGTCCTACCGCAATGGCATTATCGAAGCGATCGGCAACACGCCGCTGATCAAGCTCAAGCGCGCATCCGAAGAGACCGGTTGCACCATTCTCGGCAAGGCCGAGTTCATGAACCCGGGTCAGTCGGTGAAGGATCGCGCTGCGCTCTTCATCATCCGCGATGCGATGAATGCCGGCAGGCTCAACCCGGGCGGCACAGTCGTCGAAGGCACGGCCGGCAATACCGGCATCGGGCTCGCTCTTGTCGGCAACGCGCTCGGTCTGAGGACGGTCATCGTCATCCCCGAGACCCAGTCGGACGAGAAGAAGCAGATGCTGCGCCTCGCCGGCGCCGAGCTGATCGAGGTGCCGGCGGTCCCTTACAGGAACGAGAACAACTACGTGAAATATTCCGGCCGGCTTGCCGGGGAACTCGCCAAGACCGAACCCAACGGGGCCATTTGGGCGAACCAGTTCGACAACGTGGCGAATCGCCAGGGTCATATCGAGACGACGGCACAGGAGATCTGGCGCGACCTCGACGGCAAGGTCGATGGTTTCATCTGCGCGGTGGGCACTGGCGGCACGCTCGCCGGCGTGTCCATGGGGCTGAAAGAGCACAACCCGGACGTGGTGATCGGTCTTGCCGATCCGATGGGGGCCGCGCTCTACAATTACTACAAGCACGGTGAGCTCAAAGCGGAAGGCAGCTCCATCACCGAAGGCATCGGCCAGGGGCGCATCACCGCCAATCTCGAAGGGGCCAAGGTCGACGAGGCCTATCAGATCCCCGATGCCGAGGCGTTGCCGGTCGTGTTCGACCTCTTAAGCGAGGAAGGGCTCTGCCTCGGCGGGTCGAGCGGCATCAATGTCGCCGGCGCGATCCGGCTGGCCAAGGACATGGGGCCCGGCCACACCATTGTCACGGTGCTCTGCGACTACGGCACCCGCTATCAAAGCAGGCTGTTCAATCCGGAGTTCTTGCGCGAAAAGGGGCTGCCGACGCCCGGATGGCTCGACCAGAAACAGCCTGTGGCGCCGAGCGTGTTCGTTTGAACCGAGAATTGGAGACGAGAATTTGTCGACGCCGAAGACATGGTTGATTGAGACTGATGAGCTCGAGCGTGAGCTCGATGCGCCCGACTTTGTGATCATCGACGCCACTTGGTATATGCCGAGCGAAGGCAAGGACGCGCGCGAGGAATATCTGGCCGAGCATATTCCGGGCGCGATCTTCTTCGACATCGATGAGATCGCCGACACCAGCAGCACGCTGCCCCATATGTTGCCGTCACCGGAGAAGTTCTCCTCGCGCATGCGCAGCATGGGCATCGGCGACGGGCAGCGGATCGTGGTTTACGATCGGGCCGGCATGTTCAGCGCGCCGCGGGTGTGGTGGATGTTCCGGGTCATGGGCCACGAGGACGTGACAGTGTTGAACGGTGGTTTGCCGAAATGGAGGCGTGAGGGCCGCCCCCTCATGACCGGGGAGCCTGCCCCTCGTACCAGGCGGCATTTCACGGCGCGGCACAATCTCGATCTGGTCCGCGACGTCGATGACATGAAGGGACTGATCCACGACAAGTCGGCGATCGTTATCGATGCGCGCTCACCCGAAAGATTTGCAGGCACTGCGCCCGAGCCTTGGCCGGGCTCGCGCTCGGGCCACATTCCAGGGTCGCATAACCTCCCATACGGACAGCTGCTCAATGCGGACGGTACGCTGAAATCGCCGGACGAGCTCCACAAGCTGTTCGAGGCGGCCGGTGTCGATCCGCATAAGCCGGTCGTGGCGACCTGCGGTTCGGGGATTACGGCGTGCATGCTTGCGCTTGCGCTCGCGGAGACCGGTCATCGCCGCAACTCGGTCTATGATGGCTCCTGGGCGGAATGGGGCCCCGATGAGAGCCTTCCCATCGAGACCAGCTAAGCGCTGGGCCCCTCGCCTCGGCCAGAGGCTCTGATGAGCAAACGCACCAAGACCCAGAAGCAGGATACGCGGCTCGCTCACGCGGGCCGCGACCCCGAGCGCTACCAGGGCTTCGTCAACACGCCGATCTATCGCGGCTCGACCGTGCTCTATCCGACCATGGCTTGCCTCGAGGAGAACGCGCAGGAGTATAGCTACGGCAGGCTCGGCACGCCGACGGTGGCGGCGCTCCAGGCCATGATCGCCGAGCTTGAAGGGGGCGACGCTACCCTGCTCACGCCCTCGGGCCTGTCGGCGATCTCGACGGCGTTGCTGTCCTTCGTCGCCAGCGGCGATCACATCCTCGTCTCGGACTCGGTCTACCGCCCGACGCGGCGCTTCTGCGACAACGTGCTGAAGCGGCTCGGCGTCACGACGACCTATTACGATCCTCTCGTCGGCAGCGGGATCGCATCGCTGATCACCGACAAGACGAAGGTCGTGTTCACCGAGTCACCCGGCTCTCAGACCTTCGAGGTGCAAGACATCCCGGCCATTGCCGAGGCCGCGCATGCGCGCGGCGCCGTGGTCATCCTGGATAACACCTGGGCGACGCCGCTCTACTTCAAGCCGTTCGCCCACGGTGCCGACGTGTCGATCCAGGCGGCGACCAAATATATCGTCGGTCATGCCGACGCCATGCTCGGCGCCATCACCACAAACAAGAGGACGACGCCAGCCGTGGCCCGGGCCCATGACGAGTTCGGGCTCTGTCCAGGACCGGAAGACGTCTATCTGGGTTTGCGCGGTTTGCGCTCTTTGAGTGTGCGGCTTGAACGCCATCAGCGCTCGGGCCTCGCGCTTGCCGAGTGGCTCGCTGGTCGCACGGAAGTCGCACGGGTGATTCATCCCGCGCTTGCGGGCGATCCCGGTCATGCCTTGTGGAAGCGCGACTTCACCGGCGCGTCGGGTCTCTTCTCGATCGTGTTGCAGCCCTATTCGCGGCAGGCTCTTGCCGCCATGCTCGACGGCCTCGACCTGTTCGGCATGGGCTATTCATGGGGCGGCTACGAGAGCCTAATTCTGCCATTTGACCCAAGTACTTACCGCTCCGCGACGACATGGGAGGCGAAGGGTCCGGCATTGCGTCTGCACGCGGGTCTCGAGGATGTCGAGGACCTGAAAGCGGATCTGGATGCGGGCTTTGCGAGGCTCACCGCGCACGCTTAGCTGAAGTGGTAGAAGACCAAAAGCGTCAGAGCGTAGGCGGCAAGCACGAGCGCCGAGTCGATGCCCATGCCGAGCACTTGGCGTCTTGAGCGGATCAGAAGACCTGCGAGATAGATCGTGGTGACGAGCACGCCCGACACCAGTGCGAAAGCCGTCGCCTGGTCGATGGCGCCCAGGATCGGCGCGCCGCTATAGGCGAGGTCCGCCGGCAACACGAGGGCGACCATCAGAAGATTGCTGCCGAAGATGTTTGAGATGGCCATGCTATAGGCACCGATGCGCACGGCGGCCAGCGTGGTGCTTACCTCGGGCAGAGAGGTAGCGCTGGCAAGTAGCGTCACCCCGATAAAGCTCGAACTCAAGCCGGTCTGCTCGGAGAGCGCGGCGGCGCTCCCCGTGAGGGCGAGACCGCAGATCAGGATCACCAAGGCAAGCAGCACGAAACCCCACACCAGTTTGGGGAAGGCCACCTGATCGAGCGCCTTGGGCGCCACCTCGCCGACCAGAGGCTCGGTCGTCTCGGGCACCTCTACGGGAACCCAGGTGTCGTTCTTGCCGTATTCGCGCAGCATCAGCACGATGCCGACATAGGCCGCGCCGAGACACAACGTCCCGAGGCCGACGCCGAAGGGCAGCGCAAACTCGCCGACGGCGTGCAGCCCGAGAAGCAGCGCAAGTAAGGCGATGAGCAGCGTCGCCTCTAGCGCCGAGGTCGCCCCTCGCGGATAAGACGTCAGCGCCATGGCAGCAAAGGAGACGTCGGCGATGGCGAGGATCGCCGTCTGCATGGTGATGCCGCCGAACATGTTACCGAGCACGAGAGCAGGCTGGTTTTCGAGCGCGCCAAAGAGTGTCGTCACCATCTCCGGCAGGGAGGTTGCGGCGGCGACGAAGACGAGCCCCATGAAGGCATGGCCGATGCGCTTCCGGTCGGCGATGGCGTCGGCGTAGATCGCGAGTTGGCTTCCGGCGAACCACACACCTGAAGCCGCAGCCGCGAACAGCGCCAAGTTGGCAAGGATCGGCAGTTGCTCAAGAGCGGTGATCAAGCCAGCAGTCCTATCTTAAGTCCCGGAAGCGTTCCGCAAGCGGCGCGGGGCAGTCTTGGCGGGGAATCCTGCAAGGCCGGATTGGCCTATGGAGTTATATGGCCGTAGCGCGGGGTTCAGCCAAGGGCGTGGAGCGCCGCAGGCGTGTGACGTCACTTGGATTTGGAGGCTGGGTTTGGTTTTAGGGCCAGGCGGGCTCAACTGGTAGGCAGCGAGGGTGTTGTCCAGCATCATCGGGATCAACACCTCCTTCTTGTCCGGGAAGTAGGTCAAGTCGGCGCTGCCCTGGTTTAGATTGATCAGCTGATTGACTTGGCCCTTCGCATCGACGCGATAGAGAGCGCCTGCGGCCCAGTCGGTGATGAGATAAGCACCGGGATCGAGCGGTTCCAGTCCATCGAGATTGCCGATGGCCTTGCCCTTCTCTAGGGGCGTGATGGCCTGATCCTCGAGGTTCACAGCAAGCAGGCCGGCAAGCTCCTGTTTCTGCCCCGGGCTTGGCATGGTGCCGAACGAGGCGACGATCAACTTGTCGCCTTGCACGATAAGTCCGTTCGGATGGTTCAGGTCGTCATTGGCAAGCCACGGCTCGAAGGTGCCATCCTTCAGACGCCAGATCGTGTTCATCGGCGTGTCGGATACGTAGACCGTGCCGTCCTCGCCGATGGCCACGTCGTTGAGAAAGATCGCGCCCTTTGCCTTATAGCGTTTGTTGATGTGCCCGGAGGCGGCGTTGATCTCGATGAGCTCGTCAACGTCGGCGACATAGAGATTGCGGTTGCGCATTGCGAGGCCGGTCGGCGCGTTCAACCCCTTGATCCATTGCCGCTCGAGGATCGTCCCGTCAGGCTTGAGCCGCGAGATGAAGCCGTTGCCGTCCTTGTGCATGACGGCGCCATTGATATTGCTGACATAGAGGACGTCGGTGGCAGGGTCATAGACCACGGACTCTGGCTGGGCCAAACCCTTGGCCTCCCAGATCAGCTTCGGCTCTGCCGCGGCGGCGGCGCTCACAAGGATCACGGTCAGGACGAGGCCGAGAATCGCACGCATGAAACCCTCACTGAAAAGGCGTTAGCTCCCTCAAGCGGAAATGGCGATCCCGGCAGGATTCGAACCTGCAACCCTCTGCTTAGAAGGCAGATGCTCTATCCCTTGAGCTACGGGACCACTCTTTTCTCGCCCGGCAGTATAACCCGAAATGGGTGCTCTCAGTGTGTCCAGCGGTCTGGCCGGCCGTACTTGAAATTTTCCGCGTAAGATTTCGGCCGGAGCTTGGTCGCCGGCGGCTCTTCGAGACGAAAGGCGATGCCGTTGTCCGTGGCGAAGGCGATCGCCTCCTCCTTGGTGGCAAAGCTCATGCGGACTTGGCGTCTGGTGTCGCCGGAGCTCGTCCAGCCCATCAGGGGCTCGATCACGCGGGGTTCGTCCGGGACGTATTCCAGCACCCATTCGCGCGAAGCAGCCTTGCCTTGCTGCATCACGTTCTGGGCCGGCTTGTAGATACGGGCCGTCATACGTGTTCCCCTTCGTTCACCCCAAGACTCGCGAATGGTCGGGGCAGCAAGATTCGAACTTGCGACCCCCTGCTCCCAAAGCAGGTGCGCTACCAGACTGCGCTATGCCCCGAATTCATCGCAAGGCGTCGGCCCGGGTCATACAGGCAGACCCGGAACAGCCATGCCATACATAATTGTCCTGGCTGCAACAGGCTAGCCCCAAGGGGTTAAGCCTGCGTCATTGCCTGCCTTTAGGGTTTCGCGCCCTGCCCGGGGTAGACGACCCGGTCTCCCGGCTTGAGCCCGATCTTCTCGGCCTCCCCGGCATTGAGCTCGAGCACGCCCACCACGTCGCCGCCCGATTTGATCACGTCGGTGGAGAAGGGCTCGGTGTTGGCCTCGATGCGGTGGACCGTCCCGTTTGCCGAGATGAAGACCATGTCGAGGGGGATGTAGGTGTTCTTCATCCACATGGCGATGGGCTGGGGTGGGTTGTAGAGGAACAGCATGCCGCTCGTCTCCGGCAGCGTGCGCCGGAACATCAGGCCGAGCGCCCGCTCGCTGTTGGTGGTCGCGAGTTCCACGGAATAGCTGTGGGGGCCGCTATCAGTCTCGAACACGACGGTGCCCTTGCCGGCGGCCATGGCCGTAGACGGCAGGAGGAACGCAAACGCCATGAGCCAGGCGGCGGCGATGCGGCCGAGAAACATGTGCCGTGTCAGTGGGAGGCGGGTCCGTTGCCGCCGTCGGGCTTGAGCTCGGCAGCCATCAGCCCTTTCGGGCCGCGCCCATAGCGCACGAGCAAAGACTGCCCGGGCCTGAGCTCGGTAAAGCCGCAGCGCCGCAAGGTCTCCATATGCACGAAGATGTCGAGCGTGGACGGGCCGCGGGTCAGAAAGCCGAACCCGCGCAGACGGTTGAACCATTTCACCATGGCCCGCTCCCAGTCGCTCTCCGGGATCACGACCACATGGGTCCGCTGCGGCAGCTGCGAGGGATGGATCGCAGTGGAGTCGTCCATCTCGAGAATGCGGAAGGCCTGTAGGCCCTTCGGACGGCGCAAGACCTCGCACACCACCCGCGCGCCCTCGTAGGCGGTCTGATGACCGTCGCGCCGAAGGCATGTCACATGCAGTAGTACGTCGGGAAGGTCCTCGTCCGGTACAATAAATCCATAACCCTTTGACGCATCGAACCACTTGATCGACCCTGAAACCTCGAACACATCAACTGTGGCTTCCTCGTCGCGCTGGGTATGTTCCTCTAGATGTGGCGATTCTTTCGCCCCCATGCCGCATTCCCCCGCTTCACTTCCATCAGCCGATCCGACGCGCCTCACAAACGAATCGGCTGGAACACTCTCTTTCGAACATAGCACTGCCGATTAACGTGACCAGAGGAATTTTCCCCAGCGCAATCTCTTCTCCACAATCCGCCGCCGAGTTCGTCACGCTTGCGCAAAGACAGACGCAAGCATCTGATCGGCCAACAAAACTATGACGACGCGCGCGCGGAGTCCGGCACACTGCGTTCGGTTGCGAAATCTCGATGGCGACGGTGCAAATGTTTCTGTCATCGAATGAATTTTCGTTCGCTGCGGTTGTGCCGCAACGCTGTGGGCGTTGTGCAACAATCACCCACAATTCTGCATTTTTTTGACGAAGCAGAGAGCGGCGTGACACGCTTGCCACGGGAGGATGCTCCGCTCTAGGGTCGGGCCAGCTTCGAGGCAACCACGCGAGGAGACGAACTCCGATGAAGTATCTGCACACCATGGTGCGCGTTTCCGACATCGACCAGTCGCTCGACTTTTACTGCAACAAGCTGGGGCTCAAAGAGGTGCGCCGGATGGAGAGCGAACAGGGCCGCTTTACGCTGATCTATCTTGCCGCGCCGGGAGATGAGGACGCCCAAGTCGAGCTCACCTATAACTGGGACCCGGAAGCGTATGGCGAAGGCCGCAATTTCGGTCACCTGGCCTATGAGGTCGACGATATCTACGCGACCTGCGACCAGCTGATGAAGAATGGCGTCACCATCAACCGTCCGCCGCGGGACGGCTACATGGCCTTCATCCGCTCGCCCGACAACATCTCGATCGAGCTGTTGCAGAAGGGCGGGCCAAAGCCCAAGGCGGAGCCCTGGGCGTCAATGCCGAACACCGGGACGTGGTAGGCGCTGGCTCGCAGCCGGCTCAGGGTGGCACCCCCTAGGGGAATTGAACCCCTGTTTCCAGGTTGAAAACCTGGCGTCCTGACCATTAGACGAAGGGGGCGTGCCGTTTGAGCCCCGTCATATAGAAGGCCTTGCCGCCGCCCGCAAGAACACTGCTTAAGACGGCTCGCCGCACGGATCGGCCGCATCCTCGATCGTCAACTCCACGCTCTCGCGGCCTTGCCAGACATTCCGGCGGAGGTGCCCCGCCACATGGAGCGGCATACCCTCGCGCGCGGCGAATAGCTCGGCCAAAGGTGTGCCCACGACCCTGAAGGCGCAGGCCTCGATGCGCGCACCGTCGGCGGCGACAAGCGTGCAGCGAAGATGGGCTTGCCCGACGCTGCGAAGGCGGGTCACGCGATGGGCCGGAAACACGAAGCGGGGTCTCGGGTGTCCGAGTCCAAAGGGCCCGGCGCGGTCGAGCAGATCGATCAACTCCAGCGTTGCCCCCCGGGCCGAGAGCGCGCCGTCGATGGCGAGCTGGCGGGTCGCGGCTGCTCGCGCCACGGGCTCGGCCAAGTGGCTTTGCAGGAAGGCGCGCGCCGCGTCGTGCTTCGTGTGGTCGAGGGTAAAGCCCGCCGCCATGGTATGGCCGCCGCCCTTGAGGAAGAGGCCCTCATGTACCGCGGCCCGCACCACGGCGCCGAGATCCACCGACGGCAGCGAGCGCGCCGATCCGGTTGCCGTCCCGTCAGACTCGAAGGCCATGACGAAGGATGGCAGGTGGAAGCGGTCGGTGAGGCGGCCGGCGACCAGTCCGATCAGTCCCTTGTGCCAATCTTCGGCGCCGAGAAACAGGAACGCCTGGTCGGGTGACGCTTCGAGCGACGCCTCGGCACGAGCGAAGGCCTCCTCCAGCATGCGGTCCTCGATCATCTTGCGCTCGGCGTTCAGCGCCTCGAGCTTCGCCGCGATGGACCGCGCTTCGACCGCGTCGTCGGTGGCGAGAAGCCGTGCGCCCAGACCAGAGGCGCCGACCCTGCCGCCGGCATTGATGCGCGGCCCGAGGATGAACCCGAGGCTATAGGTACTTGGAGCTTCGTCGAGCCGCGCGGTGTCGGCAAGGGCGCGCAAGCCGGCATTATGCCTGAGCCGCAGAACTTTGAGCCCCTTGGCCACGAAGGCCCGATTCAAGTCCTTCAGCGGCACCACGTCGCAAACGGTGGCAAGCGCCACGAGGTCGAGGAGGCCGAGAAGGTCAGGCTCGGGCTTGTCGTGATAGGCGCCCTCGCGCCGCAGCACGCCAATGGTCGCTACGAGAAACAGGAACACGACGCCTGCTGCTGCGAGATGCCCTTGGCCTGAGAGATCGTCCTGCCGGTTCGGGTTGATGACGGCGAAGGCGGGTGGCAGCGCCTCGTCCGCTTGGTGATGGTCGATGACGATGACGTCTGCGCCAGCCGTGTTGGCGGCGGCGATCGCGGCTTCGGAGGTCGTGCCGCAGTCGACGGTAAGGATGAGGCGAGCACCCTCCTCTACCAGACCGGTGAGCGCTTCCGCCGAGGGGCCATAGCCTTCGGTGAGGCGGTCGGGAATGTAGGTCGTGCAAGGCTGGCCGTGGGCCCGCAAGAAGCGTTCGATCAGGGCGGTGGAGGACGCGCCGTCCACGTCGTAATCGCCGAACACGGCGACCGGCTCGCCTCGCCGAATGGCGTCAGCGAACCGCTCGGCGGCACGCGTCATATCTTGGAGGCGCGCCGGGTCGGGCAGCAGTGTGCGCAGCGAGGGATCGAGATAGCGCTCGACCGTTTGCAGTTCAGCCCCGCGGGCGGCAAGCACCCGGCCGAGCAGCTCCGGCAGCCCGTGGGCTTGGGCGATGGCCGTCGCGGCCATGGCCCGCCCGGGGGCGAGGCGCTCGACCCAGCGGCGGCCGCGCGCCGAGCGCTCCACGCCCAGTAGCGTCGGGCTCGTGTCGCTTGCGTCGTATTTGAAGGCGGCTGTCATGGCACTCGCGGCTACGGAAACCGCCAGTGTACCCGATTCGCCCTCCCTGCCCGCTCAGTCGAACTTGCCGATGTCGGGATGCTCGGTCCTGATCCAGCGCACGGTGCGGGTCGATGCGCGCATGATCACGCTATGGGTGAACACCGCTTCCTTCGTGAGCCGCACACCTTCGAGCAGGGAGCCGTCGGTGATGCCGGTGGCGGCGAAGCTCAAGTCGCCGGTCACCAGGTCATGCAGGGTGTACTTGCGGCCGAGATCGACGATGCCTGCGGCGCGCGCCCGGGCACGATGTTGCTCATTGGGGGCCACGAGCCGTCCTTGTATTTGCCCGCCGATACAGGCGAGCGCCGCGGCGCCAAGCACGCCCTCTGGCGCGCCGCCGACGCCCAGATACATGTCGATGCCGGTCTCGAGCGGCTTGGTGACGTGAATGACGCCGGCAATGTCGCCATCGCCGATGAGGCGGAGAGCGGCACCAGATGCGCGCACCTCCTCGACGAGCTTAGCGTGACGTGGACGGTCCAGGATGCAAACAGTGATCTCGCTCATGGGAACGCCTTTGGCGTCGGCAAGCGCTTTGATGTTGGCGGTCGGTGGAGCGTCGAGATCGACAAGGCCGTCTACGAAGCCCGGACCGATGGCGATCTTGTCCATGTAGACACTGGGCATCCTTAGCAGGCTGCCGCGTTTGGCAATGGCAAGCGCAGTGAGCGCGTTGGGAAGGGCCTTGGCGCAGAGATTGATCCCGTCGACGGGATCAACGGCGATGTCGACCTCGACCCCGTCGCTTGAGCCCGCGCCGACGGTCTCACCAATGTAGAGAAGCGGGCTCTCGTTCTGATCCCCCTCGCCGACGACGACCACACCCTGCACCGGCAGCCGTGCCAGCTCACGGTACATGGCGTCCATGGCGGCTTCGTCGGCGGCGGCCTCGTCGCCGCGGCCGCGCCAGCGGGCGGCAGCGACGGCGGTTGCTTCGGTGACGCGAACGATATCCAGCGCGAGCGCGCGGTCGAGCTCGGTCCCGGCGGATGCCTCAGACACGTCCCAATCCTCCCTAGGTCACCCGCGCGAGTTCACCCCGCGTCGACTGTGTTACACATTCCCTATCACAGTTTTTCAATGCGGATCATCTGCGGCTTCGCATCCACATGGCCGTCGCGCTCGATGGCCGCCAAGGCCTTGCGGACCGCAGCTTCCGTGGTTTGGTGGGTCACGATGACGACCGCGGCACGGCCGCTCTCTGGGCGTCCCTGGCCTGCAAGCTCGGTTTGCGGGCGCCGTTGTACGATGCTCTCGATGGAGATCCGCTGATCGGCCATGCGTTGGGCGATCGCAGCAAAGGCACCAGTGCGGTCGTAGACGGACAGACGGATGTAGTAGCCGCCCTCGTGAGCGCGCATCTGCGCCTTCCTGTAGGGCTTCAGGTCCTTCGCCTTGATGCCGAAGGGCGGCAGGATATGGCCGCGGGCGATGTCGATGAGATCGCTCATCACCGCCGACGCTGTCGGCCCGCTGCCGGCGCCAGGTCCGATGAGCATGACGTCGCCGACAAAATCGCCGTCGATGGCGACGCAGTTTGATACTCCGTCAACCTCGGCGATAGCCGTGTCTTTTGGCACCATGGTTGGATGTACGCGCTGCTCGATGCCGCTATCGGTGCGCAGCGCCACGCCGAGGAGCTTGATGCGGTAACCGAGATCGTCGGCCGCCTCGATGTCCGCCGGTGTGATGGTCTCGATGCCCTCGATATAGATTGCATCGAAATTGGTGCGCGTGCCGAAGGCGAGACTCGTAAGCAGAGCAAGCTTGTGCGCGGTGTCGAAGCCGCCGATGTCGAAGGTCGGGTCGGCCTCGGCATAACCTTGGCTTTGCGCCTCCTTCAGCACGTCGGCAAAGCTCCGCCCTTCCCGCTCCATCAGCGTAAGGATGTAATTGCAGGTGCCGTTGAGGATGCCGTAAACGCGGGAGATATCGTTTCCCTGCAGGGCCTCGCGGATGACCTTGACCACGGGGATGCCGCCGGCGACCGCGCCTTCGAAATTAAGCGTCACGCCCTGCTTCTCGGCGAGGGCCGCGAGGCTCGCGCCGTGATGGGCGAGCAGCGCCTTGTTGGCGGTGACGACGTGCTTGCCGGCGTGCAGTGCGGCCTCGATCGCCTCCTTGGCGATGCCCTCCTCGCCACCGATGAGCTCGACGAAGACGTCGATGCCAGGGTCGGTGGCAAGCGCCACGGGGTCCTGGACGAAACGAAACTTCGAGAGATCGACGCCACGCTTCTTGCGTTTGTTGCGCGCCGATACGGCGACGACATTGATGGGCTGGCCGGCACGCGCGGAGAGCGACTTGCTGCGCGCCTCAATGAGCCGCAACAGGCCGCCGCCGACAGTGCCGATACCGGCCAGTCCAAGCTTCAATTCATCCGTCATCGGAAGAAATCAGAACGTCCGGTTCGCCTTGGAGGCAATGGGAATGACGTTATGCAGCGAATTTGCCGATTCGGTGAGGAATTTGCGGATATTGCGCGCGGCTTGGCGAATACGCTGCTCGTTCTCCACGAGCGCGATGCGGACATAGCCCTCACCGTACTCGCCGAAGCCGACGCCCGGCGATACCGCGACGGAGGCCTTCTCCAGGACAAGCTTAGAGAACTCGAGCGAGCCAAGATGAGCGAACATGGCCGGGATCGGTGCCCAGGCGAACATGGTCGCGGGCGGTGACGGGATCGGCCAGCCGGCGCGGGTGAGCGCGTCGACCAGGGTGTCGCGGCGGCGGCGATAGACGCCCCGGATTTCATCGACACAGTCTTGCGGTCCGTTTAGCGCGGCAGCAGCGGCGACCTGGATCGGCGTGAAGGCGCCGTAGTCGAGATAAGACTTCACGCGGGTCAGCGCCTGGATCAGCCGTTCGTTACCGACGGCAAAGCCGATACGCCAGCCAGGCATCGAATAGGTCTTGGACACCGAGGTAAACTCAACCGCAATGTCCATAGCGCCTGGGATCTCGAGAATGGAGGGCGGCGGCTCGCCTTCGAAATAGATCTCCGCGTAAGCAAGATCGGAGAGCACGATCAAGTCGTGCTTCTTGGCGAAGGCGACGACCTCCCGATAGAAATCGCGGTTGGCGACGACGGCAGTGGGGTTGGCCGGATAATTCAAGACAAGCGCCGACGGCTTCGGCACCGAGTGGCGCACCGCCTTGTCGAGGGAGACCATGAACTGCGAGTCCGTGCTCGCCGGAAGGTGCCGGATCACGCCGCCTGACATGATGAAGCCGAACTCGTGGATCGGATAGGTGGGGTTCGGCACGAGGATCACGTCGCCGGGCGCGGTGATGGCTTGTGCCATGTTGGCGAAGCCCTCTTTGGAGCCGAGGGTCGCCACGACTTGCGTCTCGGGATCGAGCTTCACGCCGAAGCGGCGCTCGTAATATTTGGCTTGCGCCCGACGCAGACCGCCAATGCCCTTGGAGGCAGAATAGCGGTTGGTGCGTGGATCGCGCACCGTCTCCACGAGCTTCTCGACAATATGCGACGGAGTCGGCATGTCCGGATTGCCCATGCCGAAATCGATGATGTCCTCGCCGCGCGCGCGCGCGTTGGCCTTCAGCTTGTTGACCTGCTCGAAGACATACGGCGGCAGCCGCTTAATTCTATGAAAGTCGTTGTGCACGGACGGTCATCCCCACCCGATCGGTCCCATTTTCGAAGGAATCTGCAAGTTGAACCACAGAAATGGCCTCCCGGGCAAGCAACTCACACATCGAGCCTGGCCGGTTCGCGTTGATTCTTAGTTGGTTTTCGAGGCCTCTTCGGCGCGGGCGAGCTCTTCCTGCTGGCGTTCCTTGTCCCTTTTGAGCTCGGTGATCACTGCCTGCTTCTCGCTTCCGGTCAGCGTGTTGTCATAGCCGCGCACAAGCTGCCTCAAGCTCTTGAGCGGCTTCCCCCCAGGCATGGCATCGGCGCAGCCGGCCAGCAGGAGCACAGGCAGCAGCACCACGAGGGCGCAACGGGCTGATCGCAGAAACATCGGCAAGATGCAGGCTTTTATGGTCTTTCCCCCTGGCGATTGGCATCGCCAAACGCTTATATTGCATAGCACAATAGATGGCCATGCGGAAGCTACGCCTGGGGTTCATCCGCTTGTAAGCTGGCAAGAGCATGGTCAAGTGGGGGTAAAATAAGGACATTTCTATGCAGGAGCGGAACAAGAGCGCCGGGGAAGCCGAGACAGACGACGGATCCCAAACCACGCAGATCGACGTCTTGGCGCGAAACATGGTGCGCCTCTTCGATCAGGGGACGAAAGTCTTCTCGACGCTGGCTGAGCGTACCAACAACGGAAATGGCCCTTACAGCATGGCCTCGGAGGTCGGCGAAGCCGCCAAGTCGCTTGGCGAGCTGGCCCGGGTCTGGGTGGCCGAGCCCGGCAAGCTCGCCACGGCGCAGGGAGAACTGTTCAAGAGCTATGCGGATCTGTGGGGACGCTCCTTCCGCCGCTTCCTCGGCGAAGACGTCGAGCCCGTGGCCGTGCCCGAGCCTGGCGACAACCGCTTCAAGGATCCCGATTGGTCGAACAGCCAGTTCTTCGACTTCTGGAAGCAGGCTTATCTAATTACCTCGCGCTGGGCCGAGGATGTGACCCGCAACACCGAGGGGGTCGACGAGAAGACCCGCAAGAAGGCTCTGTTTTATCTGGAGCAGATGCTGGCGGCGTTGTCGCCGTCGAACTACCCCTTCACCAACCCGGAAGTGGTCCGCGCCACGCTCGCAACCAATGCGGAGAACCTGGTACAGGGCATGACGCATTTCGCCCATGACCTGGAGCAGTCGAAAGATCTGTTACGCATCAGCCAGACCGACCTGACGGCCTTCGAGGTGGGCCGGGATCTTGCGGTGACGCCCGGCAAGGTCGTGTTTCAGAACGATCTCATTCAGCTCATCCAATATGCCCCGACGACGGAGCAAGTCTATGAGCGGCCGCTGATTATCGCGCCGCCGTGGATCAACAAGTACTACATCCTCGATCTCGTGCCGGAGAAGTCGTTCGTCAAATTCGCGGTCGATCAAGGCTTCACGGTGTTCATGATCTCCTGGGTGAACCCGGATTCTGATCATGCGCAGAAGACCTTCGAGGACTACATGCACGAGGGTATTCTCGCTGCTGTCGAGGCCGTCAACAAGCAACTCGGCCTCCATCACGTCAACGCGCTCGGATATTGCGTTGGCGGCACGCTGCTCGCCTCCACCCTCGCCTACATGGCGGCGAAGGGCGACGACCGGGTTGCTTCGGCGAGCTTCCTCACCGCTCAGGTCGATTTCAGCGAGGCCGGCGATCTCCTCATCTTCATCGACGACACACAACTCAAGTCGCTCGAGGAGATGATGGCCGAGCAGGGCTTTCTCGATGGCTCCCGGATGGCGGCGGTGTTCAACATGCTCAGGCCCCGCGACCTGATCTGGCCGTACGTGGTCAACAACTATCTTTTGGGTAAGAAGCCGTTCCCGTTCGATCTTCTGTTCTGGAACGCGGACTCAACGCGGCTGCCGGCGGCCAACCACGCCTTCTACCTGCGTGAGTTCTATCACGAGAACAAGTTGAGCAAGGGCGAGATGGAACTCGGCGGTGTGAACCTCGATCTCTCCAAGGTGAATATCCCGGTCTACGAGCTATTCACGCGCGAGGACCACATCGCGCCGGCGCTCTCGGTGTACCGGGGCTCGAAGCTGTTCGGCGGTCCGGTGCGCCATGTCATGGCGGGTTCGGGCCATATCGCGGGCGTGGTCAATCCGCCGGCCAAGAAGAAGTACCAGTATTGGAGCGGTGCGCCGGCCGAGACGCTCGAGGCGTGGATCAAACAGGCCACCGAGACGCCCGGCTCCTGGTGGCCCGACTGGTCGGCTTGGCTTGCGGAGCGGTCGGGCGAGAAGGTTCCGGCGCGCGACCCTGCGTCCGGTCCTCTCAAGCCCATCGAGGACGCGCCGGGCTCCTTCGTGAAGAGCAGCATCTAGGGCTTACGGAAACAGCGGAAGCTGCTCGAGCGCTGTCGTCTCGTCGAGGCCGTACATTAGGTTGAAATTCTGCACGGCCTGCCCGGCGGAGCCCTTCACCAGATTGTCGATGGCCGAGACGACGATGGCGCGTCCGGGGATGCGGTCGGCGAACACGCCGATATGGCAGTAGTTCGAGCCGCGCACATGCTGTGTCGCAGGGATCACGCCTTCCTCCACCACACGCACGAACGGGCTCGGGGCGTAAGCGTCCATCAGCGCTTTGCGAAGATCGGCGGCCGTGGTCTTTCCGGCCAGCCGCACATAGGAGGTGCAAAGCTCGCCACGCGCCATGGGGGCGAGATGTGGTGTGAAATTGACGATGACGGGTTGGCCTGCGGCCACGCCCAGCTCCTGCTCGATCTCCGGAACGTGGCGGTGGCTGCCAATGCCGTAAGGCGACAGCCCCTCGCCCGCCTCCGAGAAGAGAATGTTTTGCTTCAGCGACCGCCCTGCCCCGGACACACCGGACTTGGCATCGATGACGATATCCTCGCCCGCGATCAGCTTGGCTTTGAGGAGCGGTAACAGCGCGAGCAGCACCGCGGTCGGGTAGCAACCTGGACAGGCGACGAGCCGCGCGGATTCGATCTGATCGCGATAATGTTCGGTCAGGCCGTAGACCGCGCCCTCGATCAACTCTGGTGCGCCGTGCTCGCCGCCGTACCACTCGGCGTAGGTGTCGAGATCGCGCAAGCGGAAGTCAGCGGACATGTCGATGACCTTTACGCGTTCCGGCAGCTTCTTGATCTCGCTATGGGCGGTGCCGTGGGGCAGCCCGCAGAACGCGACGTCGACCGTGCTCCAATCGACCTCGTCGGAGGTGACGAGCTTCGGCACATCGAGGCTGGCCAGATGCGGAAAGACTTGCGCGAGCGGCTGGCCCGCATGGCCCTTGGCGATGAGTGCGGTGATCTGAATGTTGGGATGTCTCGCGGCAAGCCGGATGAGATCGGCGCCGGTATAGCCGGAAGCGCCGAGCACGGCGGCCCGGATGGGCTGATTGCTGGCCATGATCGAACCTAGTGAAGAAGCCCCGCCAGTGAAGCGGGCTTAGCGGAATTCGACGCGCTGCGGAAGATGGAGCGGACTTTCGGCCCCCTCCATTCGCACCATCCAGATAAAAGCGCGTAAAGATTAGCGCTTGGAGAACTGGAAGCTTCGTCGGGCCTTGGCCTTGCCGTACTTCTTGCGCTCCACGGTGCGGGCATCGCGGGTGAGGAAGCCGGCCTTCTTCAGGACGCTGCGGAGCTCCGGCTCGAAATGCGTGAGCGCCTTGGAGATACCGTGACGCACCGCGCCGGCCTGGCCGGACAAGCCACCGCCAGAGACGGTGCAGACGACGTCGATCTGGCCCTCGCGATTGGCGGTGACGATCGGCTGCTTCAGAATCATCTGCAGTACGGGCCGCGCGAAGTAGGCGGCGTGGTCCTTGCCGTTCACCGTGATCTTACCGGGGCCCTGCTTCACCCATACGCGGGCGACAGCGTCCTTGCGCTTACCGGTGGCATAGGCGCGGCCTTGCGCGTCGATCTTCTTCTCGTAGACACGCTCAGGCGCGGGCGCTTCGCCCTTCAGTTGAGCCAGATCTTCCAGCGTCGTTGTCTCGCTCATGGCTCTTAAGCGCTCCTTGCGTTCTTCGGGTTCAGGGCGGCAACGTCGAGCGTCACCGGGTTCTGTGCCCCGTGGGGATGCTCGGCTCCCGCATAGACTTTGAGGTTCTTGAGCTGCTTCCTGGCGAGCGGGCCCCTCGGCAGCATGCGCTCTACGGCCTTTTGCAGCACGCGCTCGGGCTGCTTGCCCTCGAGGATCTTCTCAGCGGTGCGACTCTTGATGCCGCCCGGATAGCCGGTGTGCCAGTGATATTCCTTGTCAGCGCGCTTATTGCCCGTGAAGACGATATTGCCCGCATTGATCACGACGATATTGTCGCCGTCGTCCATATGGGGCGTGTAGCCGGGCTTGTGCTTGCCGCGGAGCCGCGTGGCGATGAGCGCCGCAAGCCGGCCGACCACGAGGCCGTTGGCATCGATGAGGATCCAGGACTTCTCGATGTCCTTGGGCGTGGCGGAGAAGGTTTTCATGGGGCGCGTCACTATCAGGTCTTTGAAGATCGGCGCTTCTAACGGTTCACTTGCGTACGGTCAAGTACATTGCGATTCTCTTTATATGCCAGAGCCTTATCTATGTGGTATCAAGATACCGGCATACAGGGCCAGGAATACTCTCGCTTATTCGTGGTTTTGTTGTAAGCCGTTGTTTGATTTCTGATGACGGAATTGACGCACAATGACCTCCATGGCTGTCCAGGGTATGCAAGAGGCGGAACTCCTTCTGCACGAGGATCAGGGCCCTGTCCGGGTTCTCACCCTCAACCGGCCCGGCGCGCGGAACAGCCTGTCGCTGGCGCTGATCGCGGAACTGCACGAGGCGATCACAGAAGCCGGCCATAGCGACGCGGTGCGCGCGGTCGTGCTGACCGGCGCCGGTTCCGCCTTCTCGTCCGGCCACGACCTGAAAGAGCTGACGGCGCATCGCAAGGATGCCGATCAAGGCCGCGCCTTCTACGCAGAGACCATGATGGCATGCTCCGACATGATGCTCGCTATCGTCCGTTGTCCGAAGCCGGTCATCGCCGCGGTGAACGGGATCGCTACGGCCGCCGGTTGCCAACTTGTGGCGAGTTGCGATCTTGCCGTGGCGAGCGTCGATGCACGCTTCGCCACGCCTGGGGTCAATATTGGTCTGTTTTGCTCGACACCCATGGTGGCGCTCAGCCGCAACGTGTCGCGTAAAGGCGCCATGGAGATGCTTCTCCTCGGTGAGATGGTGGAGGCGGATGACGCATTACGGCTCGGCCTCGTCAACCGCGTGGTCGAGGCCGACCGTGTCGTCAACGAGGCGGTCGAGTTCGGTCGCAGGATCGCGAGCAAGCCTTCCCACACGCTCAGAGATCGGCAAGGAGGCCTTTTACAAGCAGCTCGACATGCCGCTGGACGCCGCTTACCGCTATACCGCTGACATCATGGTGGAGAACATGCTCGACGCGGAAGCCGAAGAAGGCATCGGCGCCTTTCTCGAAAAGCGGGAGCCCAATTGGCCGCGCTGACTTGTGCTTGGACGCCAAGCGCCCCACCTCCTCGTCCCATGAATCACGACAGCTATCCCGACGCCTATATTCGCGACATCCTCGTGCGCCACCGGACCATCGCCATGGTCGGCGCGAGCCCCAACCCGTCGCGGCCGAGCTATTTCGCCATGAAGTATCTCTTGGCGAAGGGCTTCCACGTCATTCCGGTCAATCCCGGCCAAGCCGGCAAGACAATCCTCGATCAGACTGTCTATGGCACGCTGGGCGATATCCCCGAGCCGGTCGAGATCGTCGACATCTTCCGCAACTCGGACGCCGCGCTTCAAATCACGCGCGAGGCCATCCGCATCGGCGCGAAGGTGGTGTGGATGCAACTTGGCGTGCGCAACGACGAGGCGGCAAGGCTTGCCGAGGCGGCAGGCCTCAAAGTGGTGATGAACCGCTGTCCCAAGATCGAGTACGGCCGGCTTTCTGGCGAGATTTCTTGGGCGGGCGTCAATTCGCGGAGGCTGTCGAGCAAGCGCCCCCTCCTCGGCGCTGGCGGTCAGCAGCGCGCGCTCTCTTCGGACGCCGACT
Organism: uncultured Alphaproteobacteria bacterium; assembly: GCA_963727165.1. Classification (GTDB taxonomy): domain Bacteria; phylum Pseudomonadota; class Alphaproteobacteria; order Rhizobiales; family Methyloligellaceae; genus Methyloceanibacter. The sequence continues at coordinate 94,369 of CAVSFJ010000001.1, read as the reverse complement.
AGGCAGCGCGGAATCATTCCCGCGCGGTTCGTTTGTCAGGCTTCTGCTATAGTCCGCCAACTAAACAAGCAAAGTGTTCCAGGGAGGTTGCTGATGTCTGAGGAGAGAACGCCCGGCTTCAACACGCTTGCCATCCACGCCGGCGCCCAGCCGGACCCGGCGACCGGCGCGCGGGTCACGCCGATCTATCAAACGACGTCCTATGTCTTCGACGACGTGGACCACGCCGCGGCGCTGTTCAACCTCGAGACCTTCGGCAACATCTACACCCGCATCATGAACCCCACCCAGGCGGTGCTGGAGGAGCGCCTAGCCGCGCTTGAAGGGGGCACGGCGGCGCTTGCCGTCGCCTCGGGCCATGCGGCCCAGGCGCTCGTATTCCATACACTGCTCGAGCCGGGGGATGAGTTCATCGCCGCGCGCCAGCTCTATGGCGGGTCGATCAATCAGTTCGGCCAAGCCTTCGCCAAATGCGGCTGGACGGTGAAGTGGGCCGACACCACCGATGCCGAGTCGTTCCGCGCTCAGCTCAGCCCGAAGACCCGCGCGATCTTCGTGGAATCGATCGCGAATCCCGGCGGCATCATCACTGACCTCGCTGCGATCGCGGCCGTGGCGAAAGAAGCGGGGGTGCCGTTCATCGTCGACAATACGCTCGCCACACCTTATCTGACGCGGCCCAAAGAGTACGGTGCCGACATCATCGTGCACTCGCTGACCAAGTTCCTCGGCGGTCACGGCAACTCGATCGGCGGCGCCATCGTCGATTGCGGCACGTTCGACTGGATCGGCAGCGGGCGATACCCGTCGCTCACGGCGCCCTGCCCCGAGCTATCACGGCATTACGCTCGCCGAGACGTTCGGCAATTTTGCCTTCGCCATTGCCGCCCGAGTTCTGGGCCTTCGCGATCTCGGCCCGGCGATCGCCCCGATGAACGCTTTTCTCATTCTCACCGGCATCGAGACGCTGCCGTTGCGCATGCAGCGCCATTGCGACAACGCACTGCAAGTGGCGACTTGGCTCAAAGGCCACGACAAGGTCGCCTGGGTGAACTATGCGGGGCTCGACGACAACCCGTTCTATCCCCTCACCCGAGCGCTATTGCCCTGATGGCGCGGGCGCGGTGTTCACCTTTGGATTGAAGGGCGGCTACAACGCAGGCATCGCTCTTGTGAGCAACGTCAAGCTGTTCAGCCACCTCGCCAATATTGGGGACACGCGAAGCCTGATCATCCACCCGGCCTCCACGACGCACCGTCAGCTCTCGGACGAGCATCGGGAGCGCGCCGGCGCCGGCGCCGACGTGGTGCGGCTGTCGGTCGGTCTCGAGAACGTCGACGATATTATTGCGGATCTCGATCAGGCGCTGGCGGCGATCTGAGGTTTCGCTTCCGGCGCTGCTTCGTGGCGTGCCAGCCAGAAATGGTAGAGCGCCGTGGCGAAGACGAGGATGGCGCCGGCCTGATGGGCAAGGCCGAGCGGGATCGGGACGACGAGCAGCAGCGTCCATACGCCAAGGGTGGCTTGCAGCAGCGCGAATACGGCGAGCGTCACCGCGCTGCCGACGAGGGGTTGGCCTTTCCGTTTCAGGCTAAGCCAGATGGCTTGGGCGATCGTGGCGGCGACCACGCTATAGCCGAGCATGCGGTGATCGAACTGCACGGTCAGCGGGTTCTCGAAAATGTTCAGATACCACGGCGAGGCGGCGCCGAGGCCGTCCGGAATGAAAGCGCCGTTCATCAAGGGCCAGGTGTTGTAGCTGAGCCCGCCATCGATCCCGGCAACCACGGCGCCGGCGAGGAGCTGCAGGTAGACCAGCAGCAACACGAGCCCTGCCACGCATGCGGGCGCGCTCCAGCGCGGGATGTCGCGCTTGCTGCCCAAGCCCGAACAAGAGCCACAGCGTGTAGCCGAGGATGGCGACGGCGACGCCCAAATGGGCGGCGAGCCGGTATTGGCTCACATCGGTACGGTCGACGAGCCCGCTCTTGACCATGTACCAGCCGAGTGCCCCTTGGAGCCCGCCAAGCACGAAGAGGCCGAGGAGCCGGGGCATGAGCGTGCGGGGGATGTAGCCCGCCATCCAGAAGATCAGGAATGGCACGAAGAACACGACGCCGATGAAGCGTCCGAGGAAGCGATGCGCCCACTCCCACCAATAGATGGACTTGAACCCTTCGAGGGTCATGCCAGGATTGATCTGCGAATACTCCGGGATTTTCTTGTAGCCGTCGAATGCCTCTTGCCAGTCGGCGTGGGATAAGGGCGGTATGGCGCCCACGATGGGCTGCCATTGGGTGATGGAAAGACCCGAATGGGTAAGCCGCGTGGCGCCGCCCACGAGGACCATGGCGACGATGAGAAGGGCAACGACTGCAAGCCAGATGCGCAGCGCACGAAGGTGGCGCGCTGGCATGGCGGGCGCTTCCATGGGCCCCTCCAGGCTCTGGGCAACTGCCGAATTCATGGGAGCGGTGATAGCGGGCTCTGGCCCCCAACTCAATCGGGGCGTCCTGCCCCATTGCCGCAGTCAGGAGAGAGGCTTTCTTAGATGACCGTGCGCGCCCGCAAGCTGATCGGCACCGTGGTGCTCCTCCTCTTCCTCATCGTCTACGCATGGGTCGCGGCGGCAATCGGCTCAGGCCGGATCACGGAGGCGCCGGCTTACGTGCAGTTCGCCTATTTCCTGGTGGCAGGGCTCTTGTGGGTGATCCCCGCCGGCCTCCTGATCCGTTGGATGCAGCGGCCCGACTGATCTTGGTCAGGCAGCGTTGACCTGCTGGAAGCCGTTCCACAGGGCAAAGGGCGCGCCGGAGAGATAAACCGCCGTGTAGGTGAGTGATTGATAGTCGCCGTTCAGTGAGACCCGCGGCAGTGCCGTCAGATAATCCCGGTGATCCGGGAACAGCATGCCCTTACGCGTGGTCACGGCCGTCTTGAAGCCGGCCTGCGCGGCGAGCGCGAAGTCACGGGGGCCGGCGCTGCCGGGATCGCCATAAGGAAAGGCGAAATGAGCCGGGCGCTGCCCGAGCTCCTGTTCGATCCGGTCGGCGCTTCCCACCATTTGATCCATGGCCATCGGCTCGGGCAATTTGGCGATGGCGTAATGATCCTTCGTATGGGCGCCGATGGTGACCAGCGGATCGGCGGCCATGGTCCTGATCTCGTCCCAGGTCATCACCTCTTCGCGGCACTCCGTGCGCAAGTCGACGCCGTAGCGCGCGGCAAGAGCCCGGATGGCGCGGCGTTGGGCGTCCTCGTCGAGCGCGCGAAGCCACCAATAGACCTCCTCGAAGGCTCGCTCCTTGTCGGCGACCGTCGCCGTCGGCAGCCGCCATGTCTCGCCGTCGCGCTGAAGCGCGATCTCATCGTCCGTCCGGGCGACCACCTCTTCCAGAGCCATCCACCACAGCTCGCCGTCCCCGTCGGGATAGGCGGTCGGCACGTAGAGCGTGAACGGCAGGCCGCGCCGTTTGAACAAGGGATAAGCGTAGTGGAGATTGTCGCGGTAGCCGTCATCGAAGGTGAAGCAGACGAAACGCTTATCCTCGCCGCGTTCGAGCCGTTCCGCCGCCTCGTCGAGGGTAATCACGTCGAGGCCGGCGTCCTCGACCTGATCGAGCACGGCCTCGAGGAATTCCGGGGTGACTTCGAGGATGCGGTTCGGGGCGAACGGTTTCAGCTCGGCCGGCTCCGGGCGCACGTGATGTAGGGTGAAGATCAGCCCCACCCCTTGCGTATAGGGGGCCAGCAGCCGGTGGGCACCGGTATGGTAGAGGCCGGCCATCGCGGCCTTCATCATCGCCGTCTTTACCTTAGCCACACGCTCTCCCCTTTTCGCTGAGCATCAACCATTAACCTCGCTCTGGCATGGTCCAGAGCCGGCGCATTGTGACGACGGTTCCTTGCAAAACGATTGCCGGCCGTGCCCCACAGCAGTGGGGCGGAATAGGCTGCCGGGGTAAAGGGTGTATCGATCGATGAGTTCCACGGCCTTGTATCGTCCTGAGACTAAGATCGCACAGGGCAAGATCGAGCGCCTTGGCCCCCTCCCCGTCGCCACGAGCCTCGGCACGATTTCACTGCGCATCACGAGCGAGCCGGAGAGCCTCAAGAGCCTTTGGGAGGCGCTGCAGGCGACAGCAGCTTGCACGGCAGCCCAGACCTATGATTGGGCGCTTGCCTGGACCCGGCATGTGCTGGGACCCGAGGGCCGCGAACCCGTGATCGTCGTGGGCTACGGGACTGGCGGTGCGCCCATGTTCCTGTGGGCCTTCGAGATGGGGACCAAATTTGGGCTGCAGGTGCTGAATTGGCTCGGGCAAGACCATGCCAACTACAATATGGGCCTGTTCACGCCTGAGGCTGCGCGTACGCTCACGGGCCCCGACATGTCGCGCCTGTTGAAGGAAGCGGGCCGCCAGGTCGGTGCCGCTGCCGCGATCCTCGAATCGCAGCCTTTCGCTTGGGACGGCGTTCCCAATCCTTTCGCCACGCTCCCGCATAGGCCTGCACCGAACAGCGCCTATGCGATCAAGCTCGGCGACTTCACCAAGCTCTATGAGAGCCGGTTCAGCCGGCGGTCGCGCAGCACGCTTGAGCGCAAGGAGCGCAAGCTCTTGGATCTGGGGCGGCTCGACTATGGCTGGGCCGAGACGCGCGAGGAAAGAATCGCCCTGCTCGAGACCTTCTTTGCGCAGAAGGCGCGGCAGCTCGCCGCCATGGGCGTGAAGAACATCTTCGATGCCCATGCCCGTGACTTCTATCGCGACCTCGCGCTGCTAGAGGGTGACAATCCGAGCCGGCTCAGGCTGGGCTACGTGAAACTCAACGGTCAAGTGCTTGCGACCTTCAACGGCACGATCTGCCATGACCGCCTGGCCGTCGCGCTGTCGTCTCTTGCTGAAGGAGACACGCAGCGGCAATCGCCTGGTGCGCTGCTCTTGCGACACCAAATCGAGGAGGCGTCGAATGCGGGTCTCGCCTATTACGACCTCGGCGTGGGTCAGGCGCGGCACAAGGACGAATGGTGTAACGTCGTCTATGAACTGTTCGACAGCTTTATCGCCTTCAGGGCGCAAGGTCTCTTTCTGACCCTGCCGCTTGCGACTGCGGCGCGGCTGAAGCGCGCAATCAAGTCAAACAGCATGCTGTGGTCCTTGGCGCAGCAGGTGCGGAAGCGGTTGCTGAGCCGCAAGGGCTAACCGAGGCGTTCCTCAGACCGCGGCCGTGCGGCTGAATAGCCCAAAACGGCTCTGCTTGCCGTTCCCCTCATAGACAACGACCGGACACCCGAGCGCCTGGAACGTGGACAGGGCCTCGTGCTCACTGTCGGGCTGCGCCCGCGGCGGCAACACCGCGACCATAGCCGGCAACTCGAATTTCAGAGCGGGCAGAAGCGCCTGCACAGCGTCGAGATCCGCATGGAGGATGACGCAGCCGTAGGCCTGAGTCAGCGCCTCGAACACGCGCATGAAGCGGTCCGGCTCGAGGTCCTCGCCTCTGATCGCGGGGTTGCCCGACGGAATCACCTGCAGCGGCGTATCCTCATCGACACGGATGACATCGGCGAAGGTCGCGCGCCCTGCTGCCAGCTCGGCGAAACCCGGGACCCGGGGCATGCCGAGCGGGCCTGACACGGTCGAGGCGCCTTTCGCCAGATCGACGAGCACGACTTGCTCATTCCGATCGACAAGGGCGCGCGCCAGGTTGATCGCCGTGTGAGTTGCATCGGCCTTCGGCGATGTGCCCGCGACGAGAAGCGCACGCGGGAGACCGCCTGTGGCGGAGGAGAGCACACGGTCGAGCACGGCATCGAACGATTTCAACACGGGTCCGACCTTGCCGCGGCCGGCTTTCGGCGCCGCCGGAATATCCTCGACATCGGATGAGGCAATTCGCTGGGTCAGATAGTGGCGAAGGTCATTGGGGCTGAGCGCGGACATCTCTACACCTTTTGGCGTTGGCTTGCTGTCGTCTTGGGAACTGGCGCGGCGGAAGCGATCGAGGAACCCTGTGCGCTTGCGCCCCTGGGAACCCGACGCAGTCTTGGAGGTGCTGTCAGGAAACTCCTGCTTGAGACGGTCAAGAAGAAGCCCTGCGGTGGCGACTGTCGGCGCCGCTTCCTCGGACGGTTCTGGGATCTCGGGGGCCTTCTCGGGTGCCGGCGTTGGAGCCTCAGGCTCGGCGGATGACTCGGTGGCGGTGCGCCGTGGCGCGCTCACTTTGAGCCAACTCGGCCGCTTGGCGGGCTTCGCTTGCCATGACGGCGGCGTGCTGGGTTCGGGCGGTGCCTCGGATTTTGCCTCGGACGTCGCTTTGGTCTGGGCCGCAGCCTGGTGTGGCGCGCGGACGGGCGGCTCTCCCGGGATCACAACGGGCAGTTTGCGCGCGGGCGGCACCGATGTGGCTGCTGCTTCCGCGGGCTTTCTGCGTTCAGGCGCCGCCGCGGCGGCCGGCTGCGTCCTCGGCGTTTGCATCGGCCGGGCTGGTGCAGACTCGGCTGCTGCTGGTCGAGTGTGTGCGGGACGGCGGTGTTTGCGGTGCGTTTGCTGTGCGGGCCGCGCGATGGTTTGGGAGCTTGTTCCGGAGATGAGTTCGCGGGCGAGGACGTAGGCCAGGGCGAGGAGTGCGACGGCGGCCATGACGAGGGCGGTGAGCGGGCCGCGCTTGGGGAAGGAGGGCAGCACGGAGGCGTGCGCCCGGGAGACGATGGTGGCTTGGGACGGCACCGCGCCCATGTCGTGGCGGGCCGAGGCATCGCGGTAGCGGGCGAGATAGGTGTCCAGGAGATCGCGGTTGGCCTTGGCCTCGCGCTGCAGGGCCCTGAGCTTGATCTCCGAGTCGCCAAGCCCCGCGGACGTGGTCTTGGCGGCGTTGAGGCTGGCTTTGAGCGAGGCCTCGCGGGCGGCGGCCACATGGGCCTCGTTCTCGAGGCTCCTGACCACCTTGCCGGCCTCGTCGCGGATCTGGGCGCGCACATTGGCGAGCTCCGACTTGAGCTGCTGGATGCGCGGGTGTGACGGCAGCAGCGTCGCCGACAGCGTCGCCAGCTGGCGCTGCACCTCGACCCGCTGCTCGATCAGGTTGATGATCAGCTGCGACTTGAGCACCTCGGGGGTGGCGTCGATGTCGCCCTTGTCGGCGAGCATCTTCTTGATGAGCCGGGCTCTGGCTTCGGCTTCCGACTTCTGCGCGTCGGCCAGGATCAGCTGGCTGTTGAGCTCTGAGAGCTGCTGGGCGCCCAGCGCCACGTTGTTGGAGCCGGCATAGAGCCCCTTGGAGGCGCGGAACTTCTCCACCGCCTCTTCGGACGCCGCGGTGGCTTTGCGCAAGGCCTTGATCTGCGCCTCGAGCCAGGTGCTGGCGTCCTTGGTCTGGGCGATCTTGGCGGTGCGCTGCCAGCCGATATAGACGTCGGCCAGCTTGTTGGCGATCTTGGCCGCGAGCTCGGGCGAGCCGGAGGTGTACTCCACGGCGATCACGGACGACTTCGACAGCTGGAACACGTCGAGATGGTCGGCGAGCGCGTTCGCCGCCTTCTCCTCCTCCGATTGCGGCGTGCCCCGGCCGAAGCCGATCCGGGCGAGGAAGCGCTTCAGCACGGTCTGGCCGGCGTCCCGGGCGAAAATGGCGTTGTGGGTGAGGTCGAGATCCTTGACCACCTGCAAGATCAGGTCGCGGGAGGTGAGCACCTGCACCTGGCTCTGCACCGCCTGCTCGTCGAGGGTGGTGCGCGGCTCAGGCTGGCGGTCGGTGGTGGGCCGGGTGAAGGCCGACTCGTCGTTCTGGATGAGGATGCGCGCTTCCGAGGTATAGAGCGGGCGCACCATGGAGAGCCCGATAAAGGTGACCGCGCCGGCCAAGAGCGCGAGGCCAAAGATCCAGCCCTTGGCCCGCCAGAGCGCAGAGCCCAGCGTGGCGAGGTCGATGTCGTCGGCAGCTTGGGCTCTTCGGGACTTGCTCACCGGCTTTGAACTCCTGAACGCGTGTGACGCCATTAACGCAGAGTGCCGTAACCAAATGCTTAAATCGCGGCCCGCTTCGACACGGCCGCTCAGCATTCGTTAACCATGCCTGCCTTAGCTTCAGGCCATGTGGGCCACCCGAAGCGTTCGTCTTGCGAGGATTGCGATCCTCCTCCTGGCAGTGTTCGCCAGCCTCCTCGGCGGCTGCAAGCGGAGCGCCGTGCCGGGGTTAACGACCCCGGACTTCGCGCTGTCCACCCCGGCCCCGCTGCCGGCGCCGGGCCACGCCCTTCCCCCAGGCGCCGGCTCGAGCCCGCCCGGCGTTCCCGTCATCCCCAACGAGACCTACACCCTCGATTCGGGCGACAAGGTCCGCGTCATCGTGTTCGGCCAGGACAATCTCTCCAACGTCTATAGCGTCGACGGCTCGGGCGCCGTGGCCATGCCGCTCATCGGCCCGGTCCGCGCCCGCGGCCTCACCACCGCCGAGCTGGCACACGTCATCGCCCGCGATCTCAAGAAGAAATACGTCAAGGACCCCAAGGTCACCGTCGAGGTCTCGACCTATCGGCCGTTCTTCATCCTCGGCGAGGTCAAGAAGCCCGGCCAGTATCCTTACGTCAACGCCATGACCGTCGAGGCCGCCGTCGCCATCGCCGAAGGCTATTCCGACCGCGCCAAAAAGCGCTTCGTCCGCCTCACCAGGCGATTCGGCGGCGTCATGTCCACCGTCATGGTCCCAACCGATTATCCCGTCCAACCCGGCGACACTATTTACGTCCTCGAACGTCTGTTCTAAGGCTTCGGGGGGAACCCCTCCCGCGTCGACATCCCGGGTCTCGTGAGCTCGAACTTCCGCATCCTTCATTGTCTCCGTGCGCCGGTCGGAGGTCTCTTCCGTCACGTGCATGACCTCGCCATCGGCCAGGCGGAGATGGGGGCGGAGGTCGGCGTGATCTGCGATTCGCGTACGGGCGGCAGCGAAATCGACGTGGCGCTCGGCCGGCTTAAGGACAATTGCGCGCTCGGCGTCACGCGCCTGCCCATGACCCGAACGCCTGGCCTCAACGACTGGCATACCTGGCGAAAGATCGCCCGACTCGGGCGCAAGCTCGATGTCGACGTGCTGCACGGCCATGGCGCGAAGGGTGGCGCCTATGCCCGGCTTGCCGGCCGGGGCTTGCGCAAGCGCAAAGGCACGAAGGTCGTGTACACGCCCCATGGCGGCGTGCTGCATTATTCGCCGGCCACCTTGTCGGGGCGGCTCTATCTCGCCTTGGAGCGCAAGCTTGCGCCGATGACTGATGGAATGATCTTCGAGAGCATCTATGCCGGCAACCGCTATGCCGAACTGATCGGTCCTCCGCCCTGCCCTGCGCGCGTTATCTACAACGGTCTCTACCGGCACGAGTTCTATGAGTTGTTGCTCGCGGACGATGCGGCCGACTTCGTGTTTGTCGGCGAGCTGCGCAAGCTGAAAGGCGTCGACGTCTTCCTTGAAGCGCTCTCCGCGCATCAGACCATCTTTCCCGGTCGTGCCATCATCGTTGGCAGCGGACCCGACGAGAAATACTTCAAGCGCATGGCGCGCAAGCTTGGACTGAACTCGCGGGTCGTTTTCTCCGGCCCGCAGCCCGCGCGCACCGCATTCGTGCGGGCACGCTGCGTGGTGGTCCCATCCAGAGCGGAGTCGTTTCCCTATATCGTGCTCGAGGCGGCGGCGGCGCAGATGCCCATGATCGCAACCAATGTCGGCGGCATCCCAGAGATCGTCGGGGACGTCCCCGTGCCGCTGATCCCGCCCGGCGACGTCGACGCGCTGGCGAGCCAATTGCGTGCCTTCCTCGCCGATCCCAAGCCGTTCCTGGTGCGCGCGGCGGCGCTGCAGAAATATGTCGCGCAGCACTTTACCGTGGATCAGATGACGCGGGATGTGGTCGATTTCTATATTTCCGACCTCGGCGCCGGCATCCACAAGCTGCCCGAACCTGAGGCTGCAACAGCCTTTTAACCATAGGTCGAGCGCGGCCTTCCAACGCCCTCCCCCTTCACGCATCCAAAAGTGTCGCCGTGCCATAACCCTGGGCGGCCGATGCCCCCGGCAGAGCTGGCGGTAACCCGGCGCTTTCTTAGAAATCGGCAGGGTGGGCAAGGCTCAGGGTCGAAGAAGAATGAACAAGACAGACGTAATCCGTCCGAGCGGGGCAGTTGCGAGCCCCGACTCGCGTCAGCGCCGCAAACCGGGCCTCGCCTTTCCTGACCGGCGCCGCACGCCCCGGCCGCCCCTTGCCGAGATCCGGCGTGGCGGCAAGCTCAATCTACTGCCGCCTATCGTGGTGAGCGGCGCGGTGCGTATGGTCGAGTTCCTGATCGTGGCGGTGCTCGGCTTCGTCATCTATCTCGCTTATGTGGACTACGAAGGCGAGAACGCCAACGTGATCTATCTGGGTGCGGTGCTGATCGCGGCGACCGCCAACATGGCGATCTTCCAGGCGCTCGATCTCTATCGAATGCCGGCGTTCAACGTCTTCGTGCGAAGCTTCACGCGCATCGTGTTCGCGTGGACCGTAGTCATGGCCGGCATGATGGTGCTCGCCTTCTTCTCCAAGGTCGGCGCCGACTTCTCCCGCGTGTGGATCGCAAGCTGGTACGCTTCGGGTCTCGTGGCTCTGTTCGGCGAGCGGCTTGCCCTGTCCTTCCTGGCCAAGCGGTGGATCCGCGAGGGGCGACTTTATCGGCGCGCAGTGATCGTGGGCGGCGGCCCCGAGGCGGAACATCTGATCAAGGCGCTCGAGGCGTCTGCCGATACCGATATCCGCATCGTCGGCATCTTCGATGATCGTGGACCTGACCGTGTGTCGCCGCTAATCGCGGGATACCCCAAGCTCGGCAATATCGACGAGCTGGTGGAGTTCGCGCGCCACTCGCGGCTCGACCTCCTCATCGTGTCGCTGCCCGTCACCGCCGAGAAACGTCTTTTGGAGCTCCTCAAGAAACTGTGGGTGCTCCCGGTCGACATCCGGCTGTCGGCGCACACCAACAAACTCCGCTTCCGGCCGCGGACCTACTCCTATATCGGCAACGTGCCGTTCATCGACATCAGCGACAAGCCGATCGCCGATTGGGACTACGTCAAGAAATGGCTGTTCGACAAGGTCGTGGCCACGCTCGCGCTGATCGCGCTGGCGCCGCTGATGTGCTTGATCGCGCTCGCCATCAAGCTCGACTCGAAAGGGCCAGTGCTGTTCCGGCAGAAGCGCCTCGGCTTCAACAACGAGCAGATCAATGTCTACAAGTTCCGCACCATGTATGCGGACTCGACCGACGCCGAGGCCTCGAAGCTCGTCACCAAGGACGATCCGCGCGTCACCCGCGTTGGCCGCTTCCTGCGCAAGACGAGCCTCGATGAGCTGCCGCAATTCTTCAACGTGGTGAAGGGCGATCTGTCTCTCGTGGGTCCCCGGCCCCACGCGCTCAAGGCCAAGGCTGCCGACAAGCTCTACGCGGATGCGGTCGATGGCTATTTCGCACGACACCGCGTGAAGCCGGGCGTCACCGGCTGGGCCCAGATCAACGGCTGGCGCGGCGAGACCGACACGCAAGAGAAAATCCAGCGGCGCGTTGAGCACGACCTCTACTATATCGAGAATTGGTCGGTGACATTCGACCTCTACATTCTCCTGATGACCCCCTTCGCCCTGCTCAAGGGCGACAACGCCTATTAGGCAGGGCGGCACGCCATGGCTGTGACCTACGATGCCGTGGCCGTCCAAGGCGCACGGCGGCAGATCAGCCCAGGGATCAGGCGGCTTGCCCTCGTCTATCTTTGGCTCACGATCGCAACTGGCGGTGTCGTCTATTTCGAGCCTTCGCCCTACGACGGGCTGATGGTCGGCGCGGTGATCCTGCTGCCCCTTGTGGGCCTGACGCAGTTCTCGCGTGGGCTTGCCGTTTATCTCATGCTGTTATGCGGCATCGTCGCCGGCGGCTATATCGCCACGACCCAAGCTGGCATCCTTGGCGTGCCGGTCACCCATGTCACCATCACGCTCTATCTCGCCCTGTCCTCGGTGGTGATGGCCGCCTTTGTCGCCCATAACCCGGCGCCCCATGTGCGGCTGATCATGTCGGCCTATATGTTTGCGGCGCTGGTCGCGGCCTCGGCGGCGCTGATCGGCTATTTCAACGTGGTGCCGGGGCTCTACGACATCTTCACCGAGTTTGGTCGGGCCCGCGGCACTTTCAAGGACCCCAACGTGCTCGGCGCGTTCCTTGTGCCCGGCGCTGCTCTATGCCTTCAATGTGGTCCTCACCTCACGTTTCAGACGCGCCGCGTTCTGGGCGGTCGCCCTGCCGCTTCTCCTATTTGGCACGCTGCTCAGCTTCTCGCGCGGCGCTTGGCTCAATCTCCTCGTGGCGCTCGCAGTCTACAGCTTCTTCACCTTTGGTATCGCCGCAACCAATCGCGAGCGCATCAAGCTCATCATCGCAATCGTGCTTGCCGGGGTGCTTGCTGTTGGCGTGTTGGCTGCGGCGCAGAGCATCCCCAAGGTCGCCGAGCTCATGGGCGAGCGTGCCACATTCGAGCAATCCTATGATGTCGGACCCGAGGGACGGTTCGGCGGGCAGAAGAAGGCGGCTGAGCTCGTCATGACGCATCCGCTCGGCATCGGCGCGCTGGAATTCGCGCGCGTGTACCACAACGAGGACGTGCACGAGGTGTATCTCAACATGTACCTCAACACGGGCTGGGTCGGCGGCACGCTGTATATCTTCCTCGTGTTCACCACGCTGGTACTCGGCTTGAAGCTCGTGCTCCGAGATCGCGGCGGCGACGGGGTCAGCGCCGTGCTGGTTGCGGCGTTCTTTGGCATGGCGCTCGAAGGCGCGGTGATCGATACCGATCACTGGCGGCACTTCTATCTCATCATGGCGATGATCTGGGGGATGGCTTTGGCGCGGCCGTCTGAGACACGCGACTGATCGTAAGCTAGAAGAGTGGTCGGAGCGGGGAGATTTGAACTCCCGACCCCCGGTCCCCCAGACCGGTGCGCTAACCGGGCTGCGCTACGCTCCGACGTCTCGATGATCAGGGGACTTGCATATACTCGATCGGGCCCCGGAAACAAGCCAAAGCGCGAGTTGCCTGTCGGCTATTCCTTGGCGTCGGCGGCGGCAAGAAGCCGCTGGCAGGCCTCGATTTCCTCAAGAAGCGTGCAGAGCGCGTCCCCGTCCATCTTGCGGACCGGCTTTTCCGGTCGCGCATAGCTCCCGCTCTGGGCCGCCTCGGCGGCGACATCGGGAATCTCGTGTGCCGTGGCCAGCTCTTCGTCCTCTTCCGCCTCCTCCGCGAGGCGACGGTAATCCATGACGTATCGCGGCCCGTGTTCGCGCAGAATCTTCTGCACGCCGCGAATGGTGTAGCCGTCGTTGTAGAGCAAGAAACGAATGCCGCGCAGAAGCGCCACATCTTCCGGCCGATAGTAGCGTCGGCCCCCGCCGCGCTTCATGGGCTTGAGCTGGGCAAACTTGGCTTCCCAGAAACGAAGCACGTGCTTCGGGACTTCTAGTTCATCAGCGACTTCGCTGATCGTGCGAAACGCCTCGGGCGCCTTTTCCAACGCTCGTCCTCCTGGCGTTAAAAACACTTGGTGCCTACTCGGCGGCCTTTCTCCGGGACAGCGCCTCGTTGATGCGCTGCTTCATGATGTTGCTTGCACGGAAAACAAGCACACGTCTTGGTGTGATGGGAACTTCTTGGCCCGTCTTCGGGTTGCGCCCAATGCGTTGGCCTTTGTCGCGAATGCCGAACGAGCCGAACGAGGACAACTTTACCGGGTCCCCACGCTCGAGACTCGCCACGATTTCGCGCAGCACAAGCTCGACGAGCTCCGCGGACTCGTTCCGAGGCAGGCCAACTTTCTGGAACACGGCCTCGGCGAGGTCCGCGCGCGTCAATGTCTTCCCGCTCATCGTACTACGGCTCCCCCAAAGTCGCGGGACGAACCAAGATGCTAGCCGAGCGGGCGTTGAGGGGTCAATCTTCGACGCAATCAAATTCCTGATTTTGCGTCATTTTCTGGGAAGGTGTGACATTCGCGGCACTCACCAGCGAATGAGCAACGCTCCCCAGGTAAATCCGCCCCCCATGGCCTCCAACAGCACCAGATCGCCAGGTTTGATACGGCCGTCAGTACACGCCGTGTTGAGGGCAAGCGGAATCGAGGCCGCCGATGTATTGGCATGCTTATCAACTGTAATGACGATGCGTTCCGGGGCGAGGCCAAGCTTCCTGGCCGCTCCGTCCAAGATACGCTTGTTGGCTTGATGGGGCACAAACCAGTCGACGTCGGAAGGTTGGTATCCGGCTTTTTCCAGCGTTTCGCCGATCACTTCGCTGATCTTGGTCACAGCATGGCGAAACACCTCAGGGCCATCCATGCGAACATAGCCTACGGTGCGGGTGGAAGACGGACCGCCGTCCACATAAAGCTTGTCCCGGAAGCGGCCGTCGGAGCGCAGAGAGGTGGCGAGGATGCCCCGGTCGGTCATGGCTCCGTTCAACTTCTGGGCTTCGACCACGACGGCGCCGGCGCCGTCGCCGAACAGCACACAAGTCGAGCGATCCTCCCAGTCCAAGATCCGGGAGAAGGCCTCTGAGCCGATCACCAGCGCCCGCTTGAACTGACCGCTTTTCAGATAGTTATCTGCTGTGGCTAAGGCGAAAACGAAGCCAGAGCACACCGCCTGGACGTCGAAGGCCGCCCCTTGGGTGATGCCGAGCTCGGCCTGGATGGTCACCGCGGTGGCGGGAAAGGTCTGATCGGGCGTCGAGGTCGCGAGGATGATGAGATCAATGTCCTCGGGCTCCAGCCCCGCATCGGCGAGCGCCGCCCGCGCGGCCGCCCCACCCATGGAAGACGTCAGCTCGCCGTCGGCCACGATGTGACGCTCGCGAATACCGGTCCGCGCTGAAATCCAATCATCAGAGGTGTCGACAATCCTGGCCAGATCGTCGTTGGTCACGACCCGCGCGGGCAGATAGCCGCCTACGCCCTTGATGACTGACCGTATCGTGTGCAACTCAGTCTGCTCCGAAGCCTACGCCGCGCCTTCAAGCTCGAGCTTGGTGTGGAAATGGGACACATCGCTCCCGAGCCGTTTGACCACGCCACTCGACGCCATCTCATAGGCGAGATCGACGGCGCTGGCGAAGCCCGTGGCGTCGGTTCCGCCGTGGCTCTTGACGACAATGCCGTTCAGCCCAAGGAAAATGCCGCCATTCAGCTGGCGGGGATCCATCTTTTCCTTGAGTGCGCGGAAAGCGCCCTGCGCCAGAACGGCGCCCAGGCGCGCAAGGAGCGACCGCCCCATGGCGGCACGCAAGTACTCGCCGATTTGCTTAGCTGTTCCCTCGGCCGTCTTCAAGGCGATGTTCCCGGTGAAGCCATCGGTCACGACCACGTCGACGACGCCGCGGCCGATATCGTCGCCCTCGATAAAGCCATGATAGCGGATGGGAAGCGGCGCCTCCTTGAGGACCGCCGCCGCTTTGCGGATCTCCTCGACGCCTTTCACCTCCTCGACGCCGATATTCAGGAGGCCCACAGAGGGCCTCTCCATGCCGAACAGGGCCCGCGCCATGGCTGCCCCCATGAGGGTGAACTCCACGAGCTGGCGGGAATCGGCGCCGACATTGGCGCCGACATCGAGCACGATGCATTCCGCATCGATCGTGGGCCAAATCGCGGCGATGGCCGGGCGATCGGCGCCCCGGATCGTCTTCAGGCAAAATTTGGACATGGCCATGAGTGCGCCGGTATTGCCGGCGGACACGACGGCATCGGCATGGCCGTCGCGGACGGCTTCGATGGCAAGCCACATGCTCGACTTCCAGCGGCCCCGGCGCAGCGCTTGGCTCGGCTTTGCGTCCATGGCGATGGCGACGTCGGTATGGACGACCTCGCATTTCCCCGCGAGCGTGGGGTTGGCCGCAAGCTCCGGTGCGATCTTGGCCTGATCGCCCACGAGGATGAACCGCATGTCCGGATGGCGGACGAGCGCCAGCGCCGCAGCCGGAACGACCACGCTCGGGCCGTGGTCACCGCCCATCGCGTCAAGCGCTATGGTGACTTGAGCACCCATTCTCCGTACCGATCTGGAAGACGTTACCCTGCAGCGGTCAAGCCGCGGCAACCCCCGGAAACCAAACCCGAATAGACTTAAAAGGCCGCCAGTGACAACCTGATTTTCCTCTGGATTCGCCCCTCAAGGCTTCTTGAGCTTGGCAAGCGCCGCAAATGGCCCGCTTTTGGGGGCTTCCGCCTGGGAGTCGCCCGAGGACCATTGGAAGCTCGCACCGGGCCGTTTCGGGTAGAGCTCGAGGGATGTGGCCAGGGTCTCGTAAACGATGGGCCCGAGGTCGATGGTTCCGTCCGTGATAGCATCGGGCCAATCGAGCAGACCGGACTGTCCGGGGTCCTCGGCCTTCTTCTCAAGCTCCTCGATCAGCGCCGCGGGCCAGAACTCGGCTTCGACCGGCACGTCGACGGCCGCTTCTACCGGCTCGAGCGAAATGACGCAGGTTTGGATCACGCGCGCCTTGAGCTGGCCGGTGAGTTGGATACGCCCGCCGGCCCCGCGCCGCAGGCGATAGTCGAAGGAAAGATCTTCGAGCCCCACGAGATCGAGCAGGCGTGCGATGTCGGTCATCTCGGCACTTGTGGCCTCGATCCTGTGCTCGGCGTTTTCCTCGATGTCCGCGATCCGCAGCTTCCGCGACAGCGGTAAGGCGTCAATGTCCTCGTCCATCACGTTCTCTCATCTCTCAGCGCTGGCTCGGCGCACGGCTCTGCAAGCGTCAGCCTGCCGGCACACAGGTCTGCGACAGGTTGCGCGTCCAGATGCCGGATGACCCTCATTAGATAGGCTGTCAGGCGCGCGCTGGCGAGCTTGGCGGGCGCCTCATCAAGAGGCAGGGCGCAAGCGATCGAAGTGGCGAGAGCATCCTCGCCCTCACTAAGTGCCTCCTCGTAGTTTTGCAGCAAGGCGGCGCCAGAGGCGGCGAGCGCCCTCACCTTTTTGGGGATGGCAAGATCGCCGACCCCGAGTTCCCGGAGCACGGTTTCCATATCCGCAGTGAAATGATCGGCAAGGTCTTGCGCCATCGATGACGCGGACGCGTCCCCGTCCTTCAGGCGGTGCAGTACGGCAAAGAGATGCAGCGACAGGACCACGAACCGGCCCTCCAACGTATCGGGAACACCAAACCCCTGATAAAAAACAGGAAGCCGTGCCCGCGCCACAATCGCGCCATAGAGTTCGTCTGCATGAGGCGGCTTGCGGCGCCACGGCAGCAAGACGGCAATAGGCTTCATAGACCAGGCCATTTCAACTAGCTTCTTGGCACTTTCGGGGGCCGAACGAGGGGACGACCGGATCTTGCGTAAGGTCAAGCCTGCTTCTGCTTGGGCTTCCCTGCCCTTGCTCGCCGCGCTTCTGACGGGCGCGGCGACGCTCTCGGCGTGTGGGGCCCAGATCGACCGGCACGGGCACGTGTTTATCGACGTCGATCTCGACCAGATCAAGCCGGGCATGTCGAAGAAGGAAGTCGAGACCGTTCTTGGCTCACCCGACACCACGAGCACGATCGGCGGCGACGCCTTCTACTATATCTCCACCACGCAGAAGACCGTCGCTTTCTTCAAGCCATATGAGATCGACCGTCAGGTCATCGCCGTCTATTTCGATGGGCGCCAAACCGTTCGGGACGTGGCGCACTACGGCAAGAAGGACGGCATCGTGGTCAACTACTACAAGGGTGAGACGCCGGCGCGCGGCAAGGACTTGACCCTCCTCGAGCAGATCTTTGGCAATATCGCAAACCGCAGAAAGCTCAAGGGCTCAGACTCCATCGGGCGGCGCGGGAAACCCAGCCGGCATCCCAGGCATCTAGCTAACCGCTCGCCCTTAGTGGTGGGCGAGCACCGCCAGCAGCAGAAGCGCCACGATGTTGGTGATCTTGATCATCGGGTTCACCGCAGGGCCTGCCGTGTCCTTGTAGGGATCGCCAACCGTATCGCCGGTCACTGCCGCCTTGTGAGCCTCGGAGCCTTTGCCGCCGTAGTGGCCATCCTCGATGTACTTCTTGGCATTGTCCCAGGCACCACCGCCCGCGGTCATGGAAATGGCGACGAAGAGGCCAGTGACGATGACGCCGAGCAGCATGGCGCCGAGCGCCGAGAACGCGGCGCTCTTGCCGGCGATCCAGTTGATGAGGAAGTAGAACACGACCGGCGACAGGACCGGCAGCAGCGACGGCACGATCATCTCCTTGATCGCCGCCTTGGTCAGAAGGTCGACCGCGCGGCCGTAGTCGGGTCTCTCAGTCCCTTTCATGATGCCCGGCTTCTCCTTGAACTGACGGCGCACCTCCTCGACGATGGCCGAGCCCGCGCGGCCGACAGCCGTCATGGCCATGCCGCCGAACAGATACGGCAGGAGGCCACCGAGGAAGAGGCCGACCACCACATAGGGGTTCGACAGGGTGAAGGTGGGATCGACGCCGGAGAAGTACGGGAACTTATCCGCGTTGGCGGCGAAGTATTTCAGATCCTGCGTATAAGCGGTGAACAGCACCAGGGCGCCGAGACCGGCTGAGCCGATAGCGTAACCCTTGGTCACCGCCTTGGTGGTGTTACCGACCGCATCGAGCGCATCGGTTGTCTTGCGGGTCTCCTCAGGCAGACCCGCCATCTCGGCGATGCCGCCGGCATTGTCTGTCACCGGACCGAAGGCGTCGAGCGCCACGATCATACCGGCGAGCGCCAGCATGGTGGTGACGGCGATGGCGATGCCGAACAGACCGGCGAGAATATAAGCAACTACGATGCCCGCCATGATTACCAGGGCCGGTAGCGCCGTGGATTCGAGCGAAACGGCGAGGCCTTGAATGACATTCGTGCCGTGGCCGGTGATCGGAGCCTTGGCAATCGACTGCACCGGGCGGAAATTTGTTCCGGTGTAGTACTCGGTGATGACCACGATCAGCGCGGTAACCACGAGGCCCACGACGCCGCAGAAATACAACGATTGGCCGGTAAAGCTGACAGTGCCGATCTTCATGGCCGTGTCCATGCCGACTAGCCACGAGGTGAGCGGCCACAACAGGGCGAGCGACAGGACGCCAGTGGCGATCACACCCTTATAGAGGGCGCCCATGATCGACTGGCTCGCGCCGAGGCGCACGAAATACGTGCCGATGATCGAGGTGATGACGCACGTGGCGCCGATGGCGAGCGGATAGAGCATCATCTGCATGACGCGCTCCTCGCCGCCAGCGAAGTAGATGGAG
The DNA here is from genome assembly GCA_963727165.1 of uncultured Alphaproteobacteria bacterium. GTDB lineage: Bacteria > Pseudomonadota > Alphaproteobacteria > Rhizobiales > Methyloligellaceae > Methyloceanibacter. Next base: position 75,048 of record CAVSFJ010000001.1, on the reverse strand, counting down.
GCGAGGACCATGGTGGCGACGATCGTCACCACGTAGGTCTCGAACAGATCGGCGGCCATGCCGGCGCAGTCGCCGACATTGTCGCCCACGTTGTCGGCGATTGTGGCCGGGTTGCGGGGATCATCCTCGGGGATTCCGGCCTCGACCTTGCCCACCAAATCACCGCCCACGTCGGCGCCCTTGGTGAAGATGCCGCCGCCAAGACGGGCGAAGATGGAGATCAGCGAGGCGCCGAAGCCGAGCGCCACGAGCGCGTCGATGACTTCGCGCGATGCGGGGCTAAAGCCGAGCCCGTGCGTCAGAACGAGGAAATAGATGGAGACGCCGAGAAGCGCGAGACCGGCGACAAGAAGGCCAGTGATGGCGCCGGAGCGGAACGCGAGGCTCAAGCCGTCGGCCAAGGCTCTTGGTCGCGGCCTGCGCGGTCCGCACATTGGCGCGCACCGAAACGTTCATGCCGATATAGCCGGCGACGCCCGACAACACCGAGCCGACGGCGAAGCCGATGGCCTGAGGCAATCCGAGCAAGAAGTATAGGAGGATGAAGATGACGACGCCGACCAGGCCGATGGCTTGGTATTGGCGGGAGAGATAGGCCTTTGCGCCCTCCTGAATGGCGGCAGCAATTTCTTGCATGCGCGCCGTACCCGGGTCCGCTGCGAGAACAGCCCTGGTGGTCCAGACGCCGTACGCGATGGAAAGTGCCCCGCAAGCAATGATGAGGTAGAGAACCCAGGTCATGACAGGCTGTCCCCGTTTATTGGTTCGTTGGGATTGAGGAGCAATCGCGGCTGCGAAAACCGGACACGGACGTGCATCCGTGGCCTTGTTGCCCCCGAAGGCGTGGCGGTTAAGCCCGGCGGAAAATGCCAAAGTTGCGGCGCGGAAGCAACAACTGCCGTGCAAAGCGGCATTTTGGCCAAAGGGGTTGCTGAGCCCCTTAGAAGTGCTTGAATCCCTTGTGTTTTAGCGCGAGTGAAACGCCTTTCGAGTCGACGGCAGTGATGCCCTCCTCGGCCGTCACGAGATCGCCCACGCGGGTAAACGCTGCGCCCTTGGTTTCCGCCTCCGATTCGAAGTCGGGCGCTGACTTCTCGGAGATCGCCACTACGACCCCATAATCGTCGCCCGCGGTGATCAAGTCCGGAAGCAGATCTGGCTCCCGCTGAAGGGCTTTCGCCGCTGCGGGCGAGAACGGTACACGTCCGGTCTCGATCCGCGCGCCCACATGGGAGACCTGACAGAGCTTCTCGACATCGCCCACGAGGCCATCGGAGACGTCGATCGCCGCTTGCGCGAAGTTGCGGACGAGGATCGCGAGGTCGTTGTTCGGACCCGGCCGCCGATAGGCGTTGACGAGAAAGGCGATGTCCTCCTCCGCCAAACCCCAGGTCTCGGCGAGGACGGGCTCGCGAAGAAGACGGAGGCCAAGACAAGCATCGCCGATGGTTCCGCTGACATAGAGCTTGTCCCCCGGCTTGCCGCCGAGGCGCATCACGGCCTGCTCCTGCGGCACGAGGCCGAGTGCGGTGATGGTGATGGTGAGAGGACCCGGCGAGGCCGTGGTGTCTCCTCCGACCAGACTGATGGCCGTCTCGTCTTGGACCTCGCGTAGGCCGGTCGGCGAAGCCTTCGAGCCAATCGGCGGAGACGTCAGGCGGGAGTGCGAGGGACAGAAGGTAGGCGTAGCCGCGAGATCCTTTGGCGGTGAGGTCGGAAAGATTGACCGCCAGGGCCTTGTGCCCAACGGAGGCGGGCGGATCGTCCTTCAGGAAGTGCACACCTTCAACGATGGTATCGCAGGTGACCACGAGCTCATGGCCCTCTGTGACCATGAGCACGGCCGCGTCGTCCTTGAGACCGAGCGCACCTGTGTCGGTGGCAAGGGGCGCGAAGTAGCGCGCGATGATCTCGAACTCGCCCGGCCGCTTCTCCCCACTCTCGACGCCGTCAACCATGACCTGCTCCGCGTGCGGCGAATTCTTGCGGCCGCGCCTTATGGCCAAGCCGGTCGAGAATGCCGTTCACCACCTTAGGCTCGTCCTCGCCGAAGAAGGCGTGGGCGATATCGACGTATTCCGTGATCACCACGCGGGCCGGAACGTCGTCGCGCAGAAAAAGTTCATAGGCGCCTGAACGCAAGATCGCTCGGAGGATAGAATCGACACGGGTCAGCCGCCAGCCTTCGGCAAGCTGCTGATCGATCATCGGATCCAGACGGCGCTGCTCGCGCACCACACCTTCGACAAGATCGCGGAAGAATTGCGCCTCGGCTTGACAATACTGATCGCCCTCGACTTCCTGGCCGAGACGGTGCGCCTCGAACTCGGCGACCACTTCGTTCAAGTCGATGCCGGTCATGTCCATCTGGTATAGCGCCTGTACGGCGGCAAGCCGCGCGGCGCTGCGAGAGGCAGCACGATTTTGCGTTTCGCCGCGAGGGGCCATGACGGTTAGCGCCGACTCGCGGAAGAGAAATGCTGCTCGAGGCGCATCAGGGTAAGACAAGCGCGCGCTGCGTCGCCGCCCTTGTTGCGACCATCGACGCCGGCCCGCTCCCAAGCCTGCTCGCGGTTTTCGCAGGTAATGATGCCGTGGCCGATCGGCACCCCATGCTGGATCGCAAGCTGATTGAGGCCGCCAGCGGATTCCCGCGCGACGATTTCGTAATGGCTTGTTTTGCCCCGGATGACACAGCCGAGCGCGATGCAGCCGCGATGGCGCCCGGCCCGGCCGACGAAGCCGTTGGCGAGCGCGAGGCTCAAGGCAAGGGGGATCTCGAGCGCGCCGGGGACGGCGATGCGCTCATACTCCACCTGATTGCCGCGCAGTTCCTCGATGGCGCCGCGGGCGAGCTCGTCGGCGATGTCCTCGTAGAACCTGGCTTCGATGATGAGAACCGAGTTCGGCCCTTTGCGGGTCATGGCGCCTGCTCCAGGCCTCGCTGGCCGACGACCTTCAGTCCGTAGCCTTCGAGGCCGACAATCTTGCGCGCCGGTGAGTTCGACAAAAGCACCATCTCACGCACGCCGAGATCGAGCAGGATCTGGGCGCCGATCCCGTACTCCATGAGCCGCGGCTGCCCCTTGCCGTTCGCCTCCTGCCTGAGACGAGCGGAGATTGCGTCGGGCCGGCATTCCCGGATCAGCACGATCACGCCGCGCCCTTCCTTGCCGACGATCTCCATGGCTTTGTGGATCGCCGTGTCATGCTCTCCACCCGACGCCACGAGATCATCAAGCGTGTTCATGGCATGCACGCGTACGAGCACAGGGGCGCCAGAGGAGACATCGCCTTTGACAAGCGCGACATGCTCGGCTGGATCGACGGTCGTGGCGTAGACCTTGACGTCGAATTCGCCGCCGAACGGGCTGTCGATCTTCGTCTCGGCCACCACGTTGACCAGGTGGTCGTAGCGCAAGCGATAGGCGATGAGATCGGCGATGGTGGCGATCTTCAGGTTGTGGGTTTGCGCGAAACTGACCAGGTCGGGAAGCCGCGCCATGGTGCCGTCATCGTTCATGATCTCGCAGATCACGCCGGAGGGATAAAGCCCGGCGAGACGCGCGAGATCGACCGCCGCTTCCGTATGCCCGGCGCGGACCAGCACGCCACCTTGCTTGGAAAGCAGCGGAAACACGTGACCGGGAGTTACGACGTCTCGATAGTCCTTAGTCGGATCGATGGCGACGGAGATGGTGTGTGCTCTGTCGTGCGCCGAGATGCCGGTCGAGACCCCTTCCCGCGCCTCGATGGACACGGTGAAGGCGGTCGAGTGGCGTGAGCGGTTCGAGCGCGACATCAGCTCCAGACGAAGCTGCTGGGCGCGCTCCGGCGTCAGCGCCAGGCAAATGAGCCCGCGTCCGTGCTTGGCCATGAAGTTTATGGTGTCGGGCGTTGCCATCTGCGCCGGGATGACAAGGTCGCCTTCGTTCTCTCGCTCTTCGGCATCGACAAGAATGAACATGCGGCCGTTGCGCGCGTCCTCGATCACCTCCTCGATGGGCGAGAGGAACTGGCGGTGCGACGCCCTACTCGATGTCTTACTCAATGCGGTCACAGATCAGCGGCCTTCGTATTGGCTCAGGCGCGCCACGTAGCGCGCGAGAAGATCGACTTCAAGGTTTACCAGATCGCCCGGCAGGCGATCGCCCCATGTGGTGTGGGTGAGCGTGTAGGGAATGATGTTCACGCCGAAGCGCGTACCATCCACCTCGTTAACGGTCAGCGAAACACCGTTCAGCGCAATGGAGCCTTTTGGCGCAATGAAGCCCGCAAACTCGGCCGGCGCGTCCATGAGGAACCTCACACTGTCGCCGTCGGGGTAGCGCGAGACAACTTTGGCGCGGCCATCCACGTGGCCTGTGACGATATGCCCGCCAAGTTCCTCGCCGAGGCTGAGCGCGCGTTCGAGGTTGATCTTCTGCCCCTCCTGCCAATTGCCAAGGGTCGTATGGGACAGGGTCTCGTTGGAAACCTCAACAATGAAGACGCAGCCTTTTCCCTTTGCCTTGCCGATCTCGACGAGGGTCAGGCAGCAGCCGTCGCAGGCGACGGAGGCGCCCTCTTCGAGGCTCTTGCGTCTGTAGGGCGCGGCGATCGCGAAGCGAGAACCGTCGCGCTTCAGAAGCGTGCCTATGCTGCTGACAATGCCAGTGAACATGTCCTGATCCGGCGCCAATACGTCATTCGATCCGGTCCGAACGCGCGTGAGGCAATGAGGGTGAAATGGCCGCTTGCGGTGAGCCGATCAAGGCTGTCGCCGGCAAACGGTGTGAGCCCGTCAGAGCCTGCGGGCTTAGGCCCCTGATAGACGACGGCTTCGTCCACAAGATCGGCGTCGAGGACGGAACGCGCCACAGACGGGCCCCCTTCGACAAGCACGCGGGTGATGCCGCGATGGGCGAGCGTCACCATGGCGTCGTGAATGTCGATGAGGCCGTGATCGTCGACGGGGACCGGAACGATCTCTGCGCCGCGCTCATGCAGCATCTCGGTGTTGGGCTGGCATTCGGTCTCAGCGCAAAGAAGCCAGACCGGCACCATGGGGTCCTCGAACAGTTTGGCGTCGGTGGGCGTACGCAAGCGGTTGTCGAGCACGACGCGCACTGGCGAGCGGCATGACATACCGGGAAGCCGGCAAGTGAGCGTGGGATCGTCGGCGAAGACGGTGCCGCGGCCGACGAGGATCGCGTCGTTTCGCGCACGGAGCAAATGGCCGTGGGCGCGGGCGTCTTCGCCGGTAATCCAGACCGGCGCGCCGTGGCCTTGCGGCATCAACCCATCAGCACCGACGGCAAGTTTCAGCGTGATCGCAGGCCGCCCCTCGGTGACGCGCATGATATGGCCGAGCGTGACGGTGGCGGCCTCTTTGCTGAGCACACCTTCCTCCACCTCGATACCGGCAGCTTTGATGCGGTCGATGCCGCGACCGGCCGTGCGGGGATCGGGATCGCGCAAACCGATGACCACACGCTTGGGGCGTGCGGCGACGATGAGGTCGGTGCAGGGCATGCCCCGGCCGTTCTCGTGTGCGCACGGCTCGAGCGTCACGTAGATCGTGCTGCCTTCGGCTTTCGCTCCCGCCTGCTCGAGCGCAATGGCCTCAGCGTGGGGACGGCCGCCCGGTGCGGTCCAGCCACGGCCAGCGATCTCTCCCGTCGGCATGACGACGATAGCGCCCACGGACGGGTTCGGCCACGCGAGCCCGAGCCCGCGCTGCGCAAGCCGAAGCGCTTGCGCCATATGCTCCTCGTCGCTCACGCTCATGGGGTGCGGCTAATCCTCGGCAGCGGCAGCTTCGTCGGCCTCGGCGTCCTCGCCGTCGGTCCCGGCGAGCTCACCGAGCAGGGCCTCGAAATCCTTGGCCTCGCGGAAATTCTTGTAGACGGAGGCGAAGCGCACATAGGCGACGTCGTCGAGGCCTTTCAACGCCTCCATCACCAAATGTCCGATGGTTTCGGAGCGGATGTCATTCTCGCCCATGTTCTCCAGGCGGCGGACGATCCCGCTCACCATGCGCTCCACCCGCTCAGGCTCCACGGGGCGCTTGCGAAGTGCGATCTGCACGGAGCGCATCAGCTTGTCGCGGTCGAATGGGATGCGGCGCCCGCTCCGCTTGATAACGGTGAGCTCGCGCAATTGGACCCGTTCGAACGTCGTGAAGCGGCCGCCGCAATCTGCGCAGACGCGGCGGCGCCTGATCGTGGTGTTATCCTCGCTCGGGCGAGAATCCTTCACTTGCGTGTTGGTGCTGCCGCAATAGGGGCACCGCATGGGCGACCGCCCTTCCCTTCCTCAGCGTCACGCAGGCCTACTCGTAGATCGGAAAGCGGTCGCAAAGCTCAATTGCGCGCTGCTTCACACTCTCCTCGACAACACTGTTGCCCTCGTCGCCGTTGGAGACGAGTCCGTCGAGCACTTCGAGGATCAGCTCGCCGACGGATTGGAATTCGGTGACACCGAAGCCGCGCGTGGTGCCGGCCGGCGAGCCGAGGCGAATGCCGGAGGTAATCATCGGCTTCTCCGGATCGAAGGGCACACCGTTCTTGTTGCAGGTGATGTGCGCGCGACCGAGCGCGATCTCCGCCACCTTACCGGTCAGCTTCTTCGGCCGGAGATCCACCAGCATCAGATGCGTGTCGGTGCCGCCGGAGACGAGCGCGAGCCCACCCTTCACCAGCGTCTCGCCGAGCGCCTTGGCATTGTCGATCACCGACTGGGCGTAGAGCTTGAAATCGGGCTTAAGGGCTTCGCCGAAGGCCACGGCCTTGCCGGCGATGACATGCATCAGCGGACCGCCTTGCAGGCCCGGGAACACGGCCGAATTGATCTTCTTGCCGATCTCCTCGTCGTTGGAGACCACCATGCCCGAACGCGGACCGCGCAACGTCTTATGCGTCGTGGTGGTGCAGATATGGGCGTGCGGCAGCGGGCTCGGATGGAGACCGGCGGCCACGAGACCCGCGAAGTGGGCCATGTCGACCATGAGATAGGCGCCGACGGAGTCGGCGATCTCACGGAAGCGCTTAAAGTCGATGACGCGGGGATAGGCTGAGCCGCCGGCAATGATCAGCGCCGGCTTGTGCTCGTGCGCAAGCCGCTCGACCTCGTCATAGTCGATGAGGTTCGTATCCTTCGTCACACCGTACTGGACGGCGTTGAACCACTTGCCCGACAGGTTCGGCGGCGCGCCATGAGTCAGGTGACCGCCCGCGGCGAGGCTCATGCCGAGAATGGTATCGCCCGGCTTGATGAGCGCGAGCATCACCGACTGATTGGCCTGCGAGCCGGAATGCGGCTGCACATTGGCGAAGTTGCAATTGAACAGGCGCTTGGCGCGGTCGATGGCCAACTGCTCGACCACGTCCACGTACTGGCAGCCGCCATAATAACGGCGCCCCGGATAACCTTCGGCGTATTTGTTGGTGAGGAGCGTACCGACGGCATCAAGCACGGCCCTGGACACGATGTTCTCCGAGGCAATCAGCTCAATCTCGTTCTGCTGGCGATCGCGCTCATGCTCGATGGCCTCCCAAACCTCGGGATCGGTCTCCTTCAGATGCTTGGTGAAAAAGGCGCTCTCGCGCGCCTCGGCGCGCTGAATATCACTTGCCGTCATGGCGAACTGCTCCTCGAGCTCAAAAAGACCCCACCCGGCCCAGGCAACCCTGCCCGCGAGGTTTACCCCCTCACGCGGCGCGCGCTAGGCACGTTTGGTTGGCCTTACCACATGTCGCGCTGGCGCGCCAGCAACGCCCAAACCATAGACCAGCCTTGGTCCGCCTCCCCCGCAGGGGTGGGAAAACTAGCGGTATAACAGCGCCTTAAGCGAAGTTGCGAGGGGCTAGCTCGCGCCAAGGACCTTGAGGAGGCCGCTCCCCACGATATAGAGGCCGGTGGCGATCACCACGCCGGCGAAGACGCCTGCAAGCGCCCGCTTGTGGCCGGCCAATTGAGTGTTCGTACGGACGCCAAGCAAGGTCCCAGCAGCCCCGCCGGCAATGACCAACAGCACGATACGCCAGTCGATGAGGCCCGAGACGGCATAGCTGGTTGCCGTGGTGAGGCCGAAGGCGGTGACGGCGAAGAGCGAGGTGCCAATGGCGTTCTGAAGGCCCATGCCGGTGGCGAGCACGAGTCCGGGGACGATGAGGAAGCCGCCGCCAATGCCGAAGAAGCCGGACAGAATGCCTGCGCCACCGCCGAACAGCAGCAGCCGCGGCAAAAGGTAGCCAGCGCTTTCGGGGGTCAGCCGGACGTCCTGCCCCACGGCTTGAGGATGGGCACTGACCATGTAAATGCCGATGCCGATCATCGCTAGGCCGAACAGCGCCAGGAGCTCCGGACCGCCGAGCTGTTTGCCGAGATGAGCACCCAAGAAGGCACCTGCGACACCGGCAGCGGTGAATACCAGCGCGCAGCGCCATTTCACGGTCCCGAGCCGTGCATGAGTCACCAATCCCCAGCCTGCGTTGACCGCCACAGCGGCAGCCGAGGAGCCGATGGCGACATGGGTCGATGGCACCCCGACGAGATAGATGAGAAGCGGCACGGCGAGCACCGAGCCGCCGCCGCCGATGAGCCCCAAGGTGATACCCACGAGGGCTCCCGAGCCCAGAAGCAGCGCGATGGGAACGAGTCCGAGTGGCATTGGCTTAGGCTCCGACCGCAGGCCGGTTTAAGACCATATTTCTACGCGGCCTGAACATGCCGTCTGAGCCCAGAGACGCCGCCGATCACGAGGCCCGCCCCTGCCAGCACTGCAAGCCCGTAAAATGCCGGCGCTACGAAGAACCCGAGTGCCACGCCAAGCAGGACCATCGCGCCGCCGCCAATCATGATTTGACGGTTGGTGTCGACGGGCTGGCTCTCACCGGCGACGATCGGAAGCCCTGCGCGCTTCCATGCATCGATTCCGCCGGACAGCAGATAGGCGTCGCAAGGCGCGGCATCCTTGAGGCGCGCAGCGTTCATGGACGTGCGCATGCCAGAGCGGCAGTGAAAGATGATCGGCGCGCCGACGCCGGCGAAATTGGTCGTCTGCGCGAGAGGCCCGTGATGGGATCCGGGGATATGCTCGCGGGCACGCTCATCGGCGCCACGAATATCAATGAGAGTGGCACCTTGATCGATGAGGCGCTTCGCCTCTTCAGGCGTGATGCTGGGTAGGGTCATGGGTGGATCTCCGTAGGGTCAGGCGTCGCTGCAATAGAGCTCTTGGAGATAGCCGAGCAGCAGCTGGGTGCGCGGTTCGGCGATGCGGTACCAGAGCGTCTGGCCGTCTCGGCGGAAGTCCACGAGCCCCTCCTCGCGCATCTTGGCGAGATGCTGGGACGTCGCGGACTGGGACAATCCAGCCGCCTCGGCCAGTGTCCCCACACTTTCCTCGCCCCCCTCCAGCAGTCTGCACAACACCCTCAGCCGCCGCTCATTGGCGAGCGCGCGCAGGAGGTCGGCGACTTTGGCCGTGTTCGCCTCGAACGTGGCCAGACTGGCGGGAGCGCTGGACATCGGTTATCTCCTATACATTAGGACTTGCTAATTTAGTAAGCGCTAATATATTAGTCAACAGAGATCATTCAGCTCGCTCGAGAAAGGAGTTTTTCCCCATGCCCGGCGCCCCCATCATCAAGGCCTTCTTCGATGAGCCCACCAATACGGTGAGCTACCTCGTTGCGGACCCCGAGACGAAGCGCGCCGCGATCGTCGATCCGGTGCTCGACTACGATAATGCCAGCGGCAAGGCTTCAGCCAAATCCGCCGACGTGATCCTCGATGTCGCCAAGAAGGATGGTCTGACTATCGACTGGGTCTTGGAGACCCATGCCCATGCCGACCATCTATCCGGCGCGCCTTACATCAAACTCAAGACAGGCGCCAAGGTCGGCATAGGCGAGCACATCCGCGACGTGCAGAAGATCTTTCGTCCGGTGTTTAACGCCACCGACCTCAGCGGCGATGGCAGTGAATTCGACCATCTGTTCGCAGACGGCGAGCGCTTCCCGCTCGGCTCGCTCGAGGTCGAGGTCATGCATGTGCCAGGACACACCCCTGCAGACATCGCCTACAAGATCGGCAACGCCGTGTTTGTCGGCGACACGCTGTTCATGCCCGATTACGGCACGGCGCGGGCCGACTTCCCCGGCGGCGATGCCCGCACACTCTACCGCTCGATCAAGCGGCTGCTGGCGCTCCCGCCCGAGACGCGCCTCTTCATGTGCCACGACTACAAGGCTCCAGGACGCGATGAGTATGCCTGGGAGACGACGGTCGCCGACGAGCGGGCCCACAATGCGCACGTCAAGGAAGGCATCAGCGAGGATGATTTCGTAGCGATGCGCGAGGCACGCGATGCGACGCTGGCAGCGCCTCACCTCTTGATGCCGTCAATCCAGGTGAACATGCGTGCCGGGCATTTGCCGCCGCCGGACGCCAATGGCGTTCAGTATCTCAAGATCCCGGTGAAGCTCTCAGCTTAAGGACGGCGCGCAACTCTCCCCCCGCGCGCCTGACGCAAGAAGGCCATCCAGCGCGAACTGGATGGCCTTCTTTTTGAACGTGTTGAACGTGTTCCCAGAAATCAGAGTGCCGAAGCGTAGGCGCCCCCGTCCTCATTGTAGATGTCGGGCCGGAAGTGAACCGCTCCGTCGGGCGTTGCCCAGGCGCTGATATAGGCGAAGTAGACCGCGGCGTGGCGCTTGACCGGCACGTTGATCTGCTCACCCGTCTGCTTCATCATCTTGATGCGCTGAAGGTTCCAGCCGGGATTGCCCTGGAGGAGCCAATCCGCGAGCCCCGCGACGTTATGCACCCGCACGCAGCCGTGGCTTTCGTAGCGGATCGGCTTGCCGAACAAGCTCTTGAGCGGCGTGTCGTGCATGTACACGGCGTCTTTGTTCGGGAAGTTGATCTTGATGTAGCCGAGAGAGTTCTCTTTCCAAGGAAGCTGCCGGTAGCTGTAGGTATAGACCTCTTGGCCGAACCAATCGATCGTCCGCGGGTCGACGGGATTGCCTGCCTTGTCGAAGGCTTGCATGTGGTAGGCGGCGAGCATGTCTTGGCCGGCCTTGGCGAACTCACGGCCTTTCGGCACCAGATCGTTTTGGATGATGCTGCGCGGCACGTACCAATAGGGATTGAAGTTGACTTCTTTGACCTTGCTGCGGAGTTCGGGCGTCGGCAGCTCCGGCTTGCCGACCACGGCAGCGTGGCGCTGGATCACGCGGCCACTGTCCACAGCCTCCACTTGAGCCGCGGGAATATTGACCAACACGTAACGGTTGGCTGTGCGCGGCGCCAATTTTTGCAGCCGCTTGAGGTTGGCTTGCAGTTGGGCCAACCGCTCGGTCGCCGGCACGTTCAACGCTGCGACCATTGCTTTCGAGTCGATCACGCCCGTGGGCGGCAGACCGCTACGCGCCTGGAAGCGCTTCACAGCCGCGACAAGGGCCTGGTCGTATTCGTCGGGGATGCTCATGCCCACGAGATCGCCGCTGATCTCGAGCCGGCGATGGAGCGTGACGATCTCCTGCCCGCGCGAGCCAGGCCTCATCGCCACGGCCGGCACGGTCGGCCAGCCACCTCGAGCGACGATCCCCTTGTATTTCTGGATGGCCGCCTTGGTTGCCGCGATGTTGGCCTTGGCCAGGGTCGGCGTGCCGAGCGCCGGATTGACGATCATGTTGACTTCGGGATCGCCGCGGGGAAGCTCCGAAGCCTGCGTCTCGGTGCTTGGCGTGCCGAGTGAAGAGCCGCGTCCGCCGCCGCCGAACAGGCCCCCGAAAAGGCCCCTGCCCCCACCGGAGTTCGACTGAGGTTGCTGGTCCTGCTGGTTTTCTGCCCTTGAACCAATTGAAAGGCCCAGCACTCGAGGGCACGACGCTGACGACAAGAAGAGCCGCGACGAGGCCGGCGGTGCCGATCAGCGCTCCGCCACTGAATTTGTCGGTTGATTTTCGCATGTGCCGCTCCCCGTCCGTTGCGGCCTCTGGACCCTGGGCTTAACTATAAGCGCTTCGGCTTTGCCGCTCTACTCGTTTCGGGCTCGATGAATCCGAACTTGGTGTCACAATTTCTTTAACCAAGACTGAGTTCCACGGATGCTTCCCACAGACCGCGCCCGCTTTTGCGCCGAAACTGACTTGGAATGCTTCCCTCGTCGGAACCCGACCGCCGCATTTACATGATGCGGCGCGACCCGATCTGCAAGATGGCTGAGAAATAGGGCGAATTTGGGCTGAGCCTTGGGCTCGTTTGCCCAAAACAGACAGCCCCGGCGGATTGTCCGCCGGGGCGAAGCCGTTTGGCGCTGATCGATACCGCTTAGAGCTGGTAGCGGATCTGATCGGTCCAGAAGCGCTCGAGGCGGATCAGGGCTTTGTTCAGGATCTCCAGGTCGTCCTGCCCGATGCCACCCACCTGCTCAAGCGAGCGGAGCTGGCGCTGGAACAGACCGTTCACCACCTCCGAAACCTCTTGGCCCTTTTCGGTGAGGCTCACCCGCACGGAGCGGCGGTCGGTGGTGGAACGCTGATGATGGATATAACCAGCGTCGACCAGCTTCTTGAGGTTGTATGACACGTTAGAGCCGAGATAGTAGCCGCGGCTGGTCAGCTCACCCGCGGTCAGCTCGGCATCACCGATGTTGTACAGCAGCAGCGCCTGCACGCTGTTGACGTCGGCTCGGCCCAAGCGCTCGAACTCATCTTTGATGACATCAAGCAGCAACCGGTGAAGCCGCTCGATAAGTTTCAAGGAAACAAGATAGCGACCTTTGAGGTCTTGTGCCCCTTCGGCGCCCGCATTTGTCCCTACATTCAGGGCTACATTCATCGCCTACCCTCGTTAGTTGTTGTTTATCCCCAACTTGGCGGGGACTATAGGGGTGGGCGACCTAAGATGAGCTTAAGCGAGACGCTTAAGATTGCATGAAATTCTAGTATTAAGTTTTGATGATGTTGGCGAACGTTTGAGCCAGACTCAAAGACTTGCGGGGCCTGGCTTAAGTTGCTCGAAGATCGAGTTCGCCTTCGACCGGCGTGGAGAAGAGACGCGCGATCTCAGAATCGTCGACCTCGGCGAGAGTGGCCGGCTGCCACTGCGGCGTGCGGCCCTTGCCGGCAATCCGCGCATCGATCCCTTCGCGGAAGTCGTGAGTTTGAATGAGATGCGAGGTGAGTTGGAACTCGAGCTTCAGCGCCTCGGCCAGCGTGAGCGATTTGCCGACCTGCATTTGCGCAAACGCGATCTTGAGCGACGTCGGCGACTTCTTTCGCAGTTCGGCGGCCGTCACCTTTGCCCAGGCGGCGTCCTCCCCCTCCTCCGCATCGAGGCGCGCAAGGATCTCTTCGACGGAGCTGGCCGAAAAGGCGCGGTTGATGACAGGCGTGTGGCGCACGAGCTCGCCTTCGCCTGGATCGCGGTGGAGCCCATCGAGCAGGCGGTCGATTGGGTGGTTGTCGGCGAGCGCGTCCTTAATCACGCTGAAATAGGTAGACGGAATGTAGTGGGTCACGAGGCGCAAGCGATGCGCATCCGCCGGGCCGATGATATGGCCGGTAAGCGCGAGATAAGTTCCCATCCAGCCCATTAGGCGCGGCAGGAAATAGGTGCCGCCGATGTCCGGCAGAAAGCCGATACCGACTTGCGGCATGGCGAAGCGATAGCCTTCCGCCGCGACGCAATGGGTGCCGTGGAGCGTGATACCGATGCCGCCGCCGAACACGAGCCCATTGATGAGGGGCACGTTCGGGCGGATGAATTTCTCCAGTACCCAGACATGGGTATAAGCGGCGCGATAGAATTCCCGAATGGCCTCGGTGGCGCCTTGCTGATTCAGCTCGTTCAAGACCTTGAGGTCACCACCACTGCAGAACACCGACGGGTGGGTGGACTGCATCACGACGCCATAGATGTGCGGCGCCGGTGCCCAGCGCTGATAATGGGCGCTCAAGGCCTCGAACATTTCGCGAGAGAGCGCGTTTAGCCTCTCGGGCCGGTCCAGAGTGACGACCCCGGCGCGGTCTTGCTCTTCGAAGGTGATGCCAAGGGCTTCGGACAAACGCGATGATTCCCGTGCCAATTCCGTCTAAATCCCACGGTAGAAAGGGCTCGCGGCAGCTAGCACTCAATGGCGTAAACCTCAAGCGTTCGGCAGAGAGGCACTTAGACGCGATATCGGGACGTAAGATGACACACAGGCCACTCCCTTGGCTCGTCTTGGCGGGTCTTGTCGCCCTTGCAGCTCCGGCGTACGCGCAGGAGGAGGCTCCACCGCTGCCGGACCGTAATCCCGGTCGCAGCGACACGCCGGCGCCGGACAGAAAGCCGATACCTGCCGAGGCAGCTGAGGCTCCAGCGCCAGAAAGAAAGCCGACGGCGAGCGAGATGGCCGAAGTGCCTGCGCCGGAGACCAAACCAAACCTTCCTGGTGACCAGCCGACGCTGCCTTGGCAGAGCCCGAAAGTGAACGCCGCGTTGGCTGCCTGCGCCAAGATGCTTGAAGGCGTGGCGATCGACTACGAGCAGCTGCCAGCGATCAGGCACGGACTATGTGGTGCGCCGGCACCCATCTTGGTGAAGTCGATCGGTGCCGATCCCACCGTCGCCATCGAGCCGCCAGCGACCATGAATTGCACATTGGCCGCAAAACTCGACGCGTGGCTCAAGGACACGGTCCAACCGGCAGCCGCAGCGCTTGGATCACCCGTCGTGAAGATCCACAACATCTCGTCCTACAAGTGCCGCAACCGCTACAATGGCGCGAATACCAGGATCAGCGAACACGCCTTCGCCAACGCGCTGGACGTTTCGGAGTTCGACCTCGCCTCGGGCGAACGTGTGACCGTGCTGGACAATTGGCGTCGTCCGGCGCCAACGCCAGCGCCGCCCCCTCCCCCCGACCCGAAGCCGAAGCAGGAGGCCGACATTTCGCTCACCAAGGTCAAGGTCGAGCAAACGGCGCCGCCGGCACCGCCACCCGTGGCAAAGCCTCCGATGGAGATGACAGTCGCCGAGCGGAAGTCTGCGTTTGTGCACGAGATCCATGACGACGCTTGCAAGACCTTCAACACGGTTCTCGGGCCTGACGCCAACGAAGCGCACCGGAACCACTTCCATCTCGACATGAAGGTCCGGCGCTACGTGAAGATCTGCGAGTAGGCGCTTTTCCCAAGGCAAACCATGTTTGTCGCACCGTCTGGCCGCTCGGCGGCACGGGTGCTAGCTTCACGCCAGCTTAAGCGAAGAGTTGCAGGATTATTGCGTGGCCACACCGTCGAAAGACTCCACCAAAGACAAGACCGTCTCGTTGCGCACGGAGCGGGCGAAGCGCGCGGGTGCGAAGCCTGCCGACCCCCCGCAGCCCGGCTATCCAGCGACGCGGCTGCGGCGCAACCGGCGTGCCGACTGGTCGCGGCGGCTGACGCGCGAGACCGCGCTCACGACTGACGATCTCATCTGGCCAATCTTCGTCATCGAAGGCACGTGCGAGCGGACCGCGGTCGCGGCGATGCCCGGCGTGGAGCGGCTCTCCGTCGATCTCGCGGTCAAGGCGGCCGCGGAGGCGGCGGAGTTGGGGCTTCCGGCCATCGCGCTCTTCCCCAACACCGACCCCGCCTTGCGTGACGAAAATGCAAGCGAGGCCTTCAACCCCGGCAATCTCGTGTGCCGGGCGGTGCGCGCCATCAAGCAGGACGTGCCGGAGATCGGTATCATTTGCGACGTTGCGCTCGACCCTTACACGAGCCACGGCCATGACGGACTTCTCAACGAGGACGGCGAGGTCGAGAACGACCGTACCGTCGAAGCCCTGATCACTCAGGCGCTGGTTCAGGCAGAAGCCGGCTGCGATATCCTCGCGCCGTCAGACATGATGGATGGGCGTATCGGCGCGATCCGCGCGGCGCTCGAGGAGAACGGCTTCACCAACACGCAGATTTTGAGCTACGCCGCGAAATACGCGTCGGCCTTTTACGGGCCGTTCCGCGATGCGGTGGGTTCCGGCGCGCAATTGCGTGGCGACAAGAAGACCTATCAGATGGATCCGGCGAACGGCGACGAAGCCTTGCGTGAGGTCGCCCTCGATGTGTCCGAAGGTGCCGACATGGTGATGGTCAAGCCGGGTCTCGCATATCTCGACATCGTGTGGCGGGTGAAGGAGGCATTCAAGCTGCCGACCTTCGTCTATCAGACCTCCGGCGAGTACGCGATGCTGGCAGCGGCGTCCGAGCGCGGTTGGCTCGATCGGGACCGCGTGGTCCTGGAGAGCTTGATGGCGTGCAAGCGTGCCGGCGCCGACGGGATCTTCACCTATTTCGCGCCGGACGTGGCCAAGCGCCTGAAGAGCGGTTAGCGATCGCCCCTAATTGGTGACCTTCATGTCGGTGAAGAGCACCGTCGCGTCTTTTGTCTTGTCGAAATTGTCGCCGGACAGCCCAAAGCGCCAGCCGCTTGACGGCGCCTGTCCCCGCAGCTCCCTCACTTTGGTGCCATTGATGTAAAAGGCAAGCGTGTTGCCTTTGGCGTCGACGCGCAGCGTGTTCACGGATCCGGGGGCCGTCTTGATCGCGGGCGAGTCGATATTGGCTGCGATCGTGCCGGACCAGGCGCCGTCCTGCTTCCTGGCGATCCAGTAGCGCCCGTTGTTGAGGATGCCGAACTGGTAGTAGGTCCGGTTATCCTCGCCCCAGAACAGAAGCCCGGCACCGAGCACCGGCTGATCGTCGCCTTCCGGCCAGACCGCATCGGCGCAGATATCCGCGTCATTCACCGAGAAGGTGACGTTCAAATTCGACTGCATGTCGTCGGGGGGCAGCTTGAAGGTGAAGGTGCCGTCCTTCACCTCGACCGTTTTCTTGAGGGCCCAGCCGCCGGCGTCGTCGGTGAATTTGTCCTCGAAGACAACCTTGCCGCCGTCGCAAGCGATGGCGCGGCCGCCAGTGGCGATGAACAGGCTCGCAATCGCGAGCCCCAAGACGGCTTTCCGCATCTCGGCTCCCCGTAAGCCTCGTGGTGCCCAACAGATTCCTAGACCTTCGCCCCCAACTCGGCAACCAGTGCGCGCGTTCCACAGGCTCTGCTTCGCTCGCCGGCGGCTTGCGCTTGTCTCTCAGCGGATGAATCCCCATGTCCGTTAGGTCCGCTTGGCCCTGATTCGGAGATTCCATGACCGAGCATCCCTCGCCTGCCCGCGCTGGCGCCGAATTCGGCGAGCAGCCGCATGCCTATAATCCAGTCACGCAGCCTGAGCTGTTCGCGGCCGTGATCCGCAAGCGCTGCGTCGCCTTCGTCATCGATGCCATCATCATCCTGGCGCTGACGGCGATCGCCTGGGTCGCCGTGGCGATTCTCGGCGTTATCACGCTCGGCCTCGCCTGGCTCTTGTTCGGGCTTGTATTCCCGGCCGTCG
Source organism: uncultured Alphaproteobacteria bacterium (assembly GCA_963727165.1). Taxonomy (GTDB): domain Bacteria; phylum Pseudomonadota; class Alphaproteobacteria; order Rhizobiales; family Methyloligellaceae; genus Methyloceanibacter. The sequence goes on along the minus strand of CAVSFJ010000001.1, from coordinate 57,638 downwards.
GTCTCGGTTACAACGCCCTCACCGTCGGGGGGCCGAACTCGGCCACCATCGGCCAGCGCATGATGGGGCTCACCGTGTCCATGTGGTACGGCGGCAAAGTCACGCCTCTGATCGCGGCGTTCCATGCGCTTCTGTTCTGGTTTTCGCTGGTGATTTTCTGCCCGATTCTCTTGTGGGCCTTCTTCGACCAGCGCAAGCGCTGCCTCCACGACATCCTGGCTGGCGTCGTGGTGATCAATCAGCCCTAACTTTGAGCAGTTCCAGGTTTTTGCTGGTATGTGACGGCCTTGGCGGATTGCGCCCCGGGCCTTCAATCCACTAAGCTTGCCTCGGATTGACTTGGATTCGCTTCAGGTCGGAGACCCGTGACAGAGCACAAAAGTAACTTTCCGGAGTTTTACATCACCGCGCCGCAGCCCTGCCCCTATTTGCCGGGCCGGCTCGAACGGAAGCTCTTTACCCACCTCACCCGCGACAAGCCGGGCTTCCTCATCGACAATCTCCTAAAGGGCGGGTTCCGGCGCAGCCAGAACATCGCCTACATGCCCTATTGCGATGCCTGCTCGGCCTGCGTACCGGTGCGCATTTTGGTGGACGAGTTTGAGCCGCGGCGCTCCCTGAAGCGCATCGCCCGCGACAACCAGGACCTCATCGCCACGCGCATGCCGCCAGCGCCGAGCTCGGAGCAATACGCACTGTTCCGCGACTATATCGAGGCCCGCCACGCCGACGGCGGCATGGCAGAGATGAGCGTGCTCGACTATTCGCTCATGGTCGAGGACAGCGTGGTCGAGACCTTTGTCACCGAGTATCGGCTGAAGCCCGATGAGATGGGTGATTCACCGCTCATAGCCGTGGCGCTGTGCGATCAGGCTCAGTGACGGCATCTCCATGGTGTATAGCTTCTACGATCCCGACGTGCCGGGCCGCAGCCTCGGCACCTACATGATCCTCGATCACATCGAATACGCGCGGAGCCAAGGCTATCCGTTCGTCTACCTTGGCTACTGGATCGAGGGTTCGCGCAAGATGCGCTACAAGGACCGCTTCCAGCCGCAAGAGCGCCTGACCTCTAAGGGTTGGCTGCGCAGCTAGAGCTTTTCGCTCAGTCGAACTTCCGTCCGAACCTGCCCGACTTGGGGAAGCCCCGGGGTGGCAGGCGCCCGGCCTGGGCCCGCGTGCCCCACCAATCGCGCAGATCTGAGGATGAAAGCGTGAAGGTGCGGTCGGCGGCATCGATATAGGTCAGGCCTTCCTTCTTCGTGAAGGTCTTGGCGTCTGCGAGCCCGCCGTCCTTATAGCGCTGGAGGCGCACGCCCTTGCCGCGTGGCATCTCGGGCAGCTCCTTCAGCGGAAATAGTAGGAGCTTCCGATTGTCGCCGATCACGGCCACGCTGTCGCCGCCGACCGGGGTAACAACCGCCGCCTCGTCGTCGCCCTTCACGTTCAGGATCTGCTTCCCCTTGCGGGTCATGGCCACGACCTCGTCTTCCGCCACGACGAAGCCGTAGCCGCTGGTCGAGGCGACGAGGAGCTTACGCTCAGGTTCGTAGACGAAGAGGTCGACGGAGTCGCCGGCGTCCTCGATATCGACCATGAGGCGGAACGGCTCGCCATGGCCCCTGCCCCCGGGAAGCTTGTCGGCAGCGAGCGAATAGAACCGCCCGTTGGTGGCGAACAGCAGCAGCGTGTCGGTGGTCTGCGCGCGCACGAAACATTTGAGTCGATCGCCTTCCTTGAAGGACAGGCTTGCCGCTTCCGTGGTGTGTCCCTTGATCGAGCGGATCCATCCCTTCTCCGACAGCACGACGGTGATTGGCTCTTTCTCGATCATCGCCTCGGCGAGCTCGACTTCGACGCCTTCGGGGGCTTCCGCAAAACTCGAGCGACGGCGGCCGAGCTCGGTCTTCTGGCCGAACTGCTCTTTGAGTGCCTTGATCTCGTCGCCGATCCGCTTCCACTGCTTGTCCTTGGAGGCGAGTAGCGACTTCAGCTCCTTGCGCTCCTTGGTGAGGTCGTCGTGCTCGCGCCGGATCTCCATCTCCTCGAGCTTGCGTAAGGCACGCAGCCGCATGTTGAGGATGGCCTCGGCCTGAACGTCGGTGAGCTTAAAGGCCTTGATCAGTGCTGGCTTCGGCTCATCCTTCTCACGGATGATCTTGATGACCTTGTCGAGGTTCAAATAGACGATGAGGTAGCCGGCCAGCACTTCGAGCCGGTGATCGATCTTGGCCAGCCGGAACTTGGAGCGGCGGACGAGCACCACGAGGCGGTGGTCGAGCCATTCTTGCAAGACCTGGCGGAGGCCCAGCACGTTCGGGATTTGGCCTCGGCTCAGCACGTTCATGTTGAGCGGCACCCGCGTCTCGAGCTCCGTGAACTTGAACATCTGCTCCATGAGGAGCACCGGATCGACCGTGCGGCTCTTCGGCTCCAGCACGAGCCGCACGTCTTCGGCCAACTCGTCGCGAACATCGGCCAAGAGCGGTAACTTCTTCTGCTGCAAGAGTTCGGCGATGCGCGCGACCAGGCGCGCCTTCGGTACTTGATAAGGAACCTCGGTGACGACGATCTGATAGGTGCCGCGGCCGGTATCTTCTTGCACCCAGCGGGCACGGAGGCGGAAGGAGCCCCGCCCCGTCTTATAAGCCTGCACGATGTTCTCGCGCGGCTCGACGATGATGCCGCCGGTGGGCAGGTCCGGCCCCGGCACGAAGTTGACCAGCTTATCGGCGGTCGCCTTCGGGAACTTGATGAGGTGGAGTGCGGCGTCGCACAGCTCGCCCGCGTTATGCGGCGGGATGTTCGTCGCCATGCCCACGGCGATGCCGGAGGCGCCGTTGGCGAGCAGGTTCGGGAAGTTCGCCGGAAGGACCGACGGCTCCAGGTCGCGCCCATCGTAATTGGGACGGAAGTCGACCGTGTCCTCGTCGATGCCTTCCAAGAGGCGCGCGGCCACCTCGGTGAGCCGCGCCTCGGTGTAGCGGTCGGCGGCGGGGTTATCACCGTCGATATTGCCGAAATTGCCTTGGCCGTCGACGAGTGGGTAGCGGACGGCGAAGTCCTGGGCGAGGCGTGCGAGCGCGTCGTAGATCGCCTGGTTCCCATGGGGGTGGAAGTTGCCCATGGTGTCGCCAACGATCTTGGCGCACTTGCGGAACTCGCTTTGCGGCCCGAGACGGAGCTCCTGCATGGCGTAGAGCAGCCGCCGATGCACCGGCTTCAGACCGTCGCGCACATCCGGCAGCGCCCGGTGCATGATGGTGGAGAGCGCGTAAGCGAGATAGCGTTCTTCCAGCGCCTCTTTGAGATCGACTGGCTCGATAGGCCCCGAATCAGGGGGCGTGGCACGTTTTCCCATATCTCGCGCTTAGCGCATCGGCCGCTCGCGCTCAAGCGGCGCGCGGGCGGGCCAAGAGATCGAGGAGGCGTTCGCGCGCCGGCGGCAATTTGAGGCCGTGCGGCTCCAGCACGTCACGCTCAAGGAAAAAGCCGGTGAGCGCGAAGCCCGCAGCGATGTCGGCTGGGCCAAGCGGGGCTGTAGCGTCCAGCAGGAAGGCCGGCAGCGGCAAGAGCTTGTCGCCATAGGGCGCGCCGGCCTCGCGGGATACGGCTCTCCCTGAGCGCGGCGACACATAGACCAGTTCTTCGGCGGTGCCGGTCGCCGCACACTCGGAGAGATCGAGGCCGAAGCCGAGCTCAGCCAGGAGCTGGAATTCCCAATGGACCAAGAGAGTTCGGCCAGATATCGGGCTCGTTGAAGGAGCGCAGCAGGTGAAGCGTCGTCGCGTAGAGCTCGGGGTGCGGGTCGCGCTCGGGCAGGAGCTTGACAAGCCCGGCGAGCGTGCCGATGGCGGCGAGCGCGGACGCGTCATCCAGCACGCGGGCGCCATGGGCCTCCATCATCTCCACATTGAAGCCGCCGAGATGCTCTGACAACCGGGCGCGCCAGGCGACGCGCACGAGGTTGCCCGGCTGGAGCACGGGGCGGATGCGCCGCGACCGGCCGCCGCGCACGAGGCCTAGATGGCGCCCGTGCTCGAAGGTCAGGATCTCGGCGATCATGTTCGCCTCGCCGAGCGGCTTGCCGCTCAAGAAGATGCCTTCGTCGCTCCAGTCCATGCACTAGTTCTAGGACCCGAGCCGGGGCCGGTCCAAGACAAACAGACGGCGATTGCGCTTTACTCAGCCGCCATTCGACATTCCGGACGCGGATGAGCCCGCAGCGTTCGGACTGAAGATGGAGCTTCCTGCATCACCGGTCGTGGCCCCATAGGCTTGTTCAGACGGCGTAGAGCTCGGTCCAGCGCCGAGGTCTCCACTCGGGATCGAATCCAGTGACTGTGGGGAGCCGCCGATCGCGCCCGGATTTGATTCGTTGGGAAGCGGCGCGCTCAGGCTCGGACTCCCAATCCCGAGCGACGGCGATGCCGCATTGGCACTGGCGGCCGCGAGGGACAGGGCCGCGACGGCTGCCACGATGAATGTTGCCGGTTTCATAAGGTTGGCCTCCTGTAATTTCCCGTCAGAGGCCTTAACTGCGCGCGCGAGAGCGCGTTCCAAACGAGACTACTCTGGTTCAATTGGCCGCATCGCCTTCGGATAGTAGGTCGGACCACCCGGCGTGCCGGGCGCCACGCCAATCTCGGGCGACCGTGAGCCAAGGCCCCGGATCTGGCCCGGTGTCGGTTTCAGCGATTGCCGTGATTGGCCGAGCGCACCTGGGGTCGTGCGATTCGACTGCGCACTTGGGGTGCGGTCGGCGGCGCTGGCAGCTGTCACGTCGAGCAAAAGGGCCGCCGCCAACACTGGCCGGAAGACGAAGGTCATGTGAAAGCACATGGTTCTCAGCGGCGGCACGGTCAACCCTTTCTCGGATAGTCCAGACCCATCTCGCGGAAGCGCTCAGGGTCCTCGCCCCAGCGCTCGCGCACCTTGACGAACAGGAAGAGATGGACCGGCACACCTGCGATCTCGGCAATCTCCGCTCGGGCGGCAGAACCGATCTCCTTGATCATGGCACCCCTTGGCGCCGAGCACGATACGGCGCTGGCTCTCGCGCTCCACATAGATGGTCTGCTCGATGCGCACGCTGCCGTCCTTCAGTTCCTTCCACTCGGTGGTCTCGACGGTGAGCGCGTAAGGCAGCTCTTCGTGCAGCCGCAGGAACAGCTTCTCGCGGGTGATCTCGGCGGCGGTCTGGCGGAGCGAGGCGTCTGAGAGTTGATCCTCCGGGAAGAGCCAAGGGCCTGGGGGGACCGCTTCAGCCAGATAGGCTTTCAAATCGGCAACGCCGTCGCCGGTGAGCGCGGAGATCATGAATACCTGGTCGAAGGCCTTCATCGCCGACAATTCGCCAGTAAGACGCAGCAGGTCGGGCTTTTTCACCAGGTCGATCTTGTTGAGGATGGCGATGCTGGGCCGCTTGATCTCGGGCAGATGCTCGACGATGGGCGCGAGCTTCTCGTCGAGTCCGCGCGCGGCATCGATGACGAGCGCGACGATGTCGGCATCGCCGGCCCGTTCCCAGGCGGCTTGCGCCATGGCGCGGTCAAGCTTGCGCTTGGGCTGAAAGATGCCCGGGGTATCGACGAGGATGACTTGGGAGTCACCGACAAGGGCGATACCGCGTACCGGCCCGCGGGTGGTCTGCGCCTTGTGGGTGACGATGGACACTTTGGCGCCGACGAGCGCGTTGGTGAGCGTCGACTTGCCGCTATTGGGCGCGCCAATCAGCGCCACGAAACCGCAACGCGTGGTCTCCTCGGGCGCCGCCTGATCCTGAAGGGAGTTCTCAGTCATCGGCGGACGGGCGCCAGACGCCCTCGCGCATCAGCATGGCGAGCGCCGCCGCCTGCTCGGCTTGCCGCTTGTTCGCCCCCTCGCCGCGCTCGGGCTCCACGCCTTCGACCTGCACCTCGGCGGTGAAGCGCGGTGCGTGATCCGGACCTTCGCGGGTGATCTCCACATAGCGCGGCAGCGGCAGGCGCTTACCTTGTGCCCATTCCTGCAACACCGACTTGGCGTCGGGTGCGGCAAGCTCCAGATCATCGAGATGCGGCTCCCATGATTGGTTCACCACAGAGCGGGCCACCTCGTAGCCGGCATCGGCGAAGATGGCGCCGAGTACTGCCTCGCAGGTATTGGCGAGAATCGTCTTCTTGCGGCGGCCGCCAGAGCCGGCCTCGCCCCCGCTCATCAGGATAAACTCGCCGAGCCCCCAGCTTTGCGCCACATGCGCGCAAGTCTCTGTGCGTACCAGGTGGTTGAACCAGCGGGCGAGCTCCCCCTCGCTCGCATCCCGAAAACGCGTGGTGAGAAGCTCGGCCATGGCGAGGCCGAGCACACGGTCGCCCAAGAACTCGAGCCGCTCATTGTCCTCATTCGGCTTGGAGCCGGCGCGCGCGCTCGCATGCGTCAAAGCCAGCTTGAGCAGCGCCGTGTTCGCGAATTTGTGCCCGAGCCGGGCGGAAAGCTGGCCGAGATCCGTGGTCCGCCGTTTAGGCAAGGCTTTATCGCACCACCGAGAAGATGCGATGCCAACGGACTTCCGTGGGCCAGTCCCAGAATTGCCAGAAGCTGTGCTCCTCGTCGATGGAGAAGAAGATCAATTGCGCCTTCCCCACGAGATTGACGAACGGCACGAAGCCGACTTCCGAGAGGAAACGGCTGTCGGTGGAGTTGTCGCGATTGTCGCCCATCATGAAGAAATGCCCTTCGGGCACTTTGTAGACCTCGGTGTTGTCACCGAAGCCGTCCTGGACAAGGTCGAGCACGGGATAGCTTACGCCATTCGGCAGCGTCTCCTTGTAGCGCGCCACGTGCCGCTCGCGGCCCGATGCATCCTTCTCGACGAAGTCGTCGATCTTCACCTTCGAGACTGCCTTGCCGTTGATGTGCAGCACGCCGTGGATCATCTGGATCTCGTCGCCGGGAAGGCCGATGACACGTTTGATGTAATCCGTCTCGTTGTCGCGCGGCAGCTTGAAGACAACCACGTCGCCGCGCTTGGGCTCAGCGGCCCAAACGCGGCCCGAAAACAGGTTCAGGCCGAAGGGAAACGAGTAGCGGCTGTAGCCGTAGCTGTATTTCGAGACGAAGAGATAATCGCCGACCAGAAGCGTCGGGATCATGGAACCCGAGGGAATGTTGAACGGCTGAAACAGAAACACCCGTACGATGAGTGCGAGGATCAGCGCGTGGAAGATTACGCGGACTGTGTCCTTCGTATTACTTTTTGCTTCCATTTTTTCGGCGTTCACGCTCATGCGGAAGCTCTCCTCGGTTATTTGATCCGACCAGCCCCCGTCCCTGTGTTTCCCCGGTTTCTTGGGACCAGCGCCCCTATAGCCCCTCCTCGGGGATCAGGCAAACGGCTCAATCGCGCACAGGAACCTTCAAAGCTGAGATGATGACAATCGCCTGGGCGGTGGGGAAATCATCGGTAATGGTTAAGTCGATGCGGACCTCGTGCCCTTCGGGCGTCAACTGCTGAAGCACTCGCGCGGCGCCCCCGGTCAATTCCAGTGTGGGACGGCCAGAGGGCAAATTTACGACGCCCATATCACGCCAAAATACGCCGTCGCGAAAGCCCGTGCCAAGCGCCTTGGCGCAGGCCTCCTTGGCGGCAAAGCGCTTGGCGTAAGACGCGGCCCGCTGCGCGCGCGCGTCGGACTTGCGGCGCTCGATGTCGGTGAAAACCCGCGATAAGAACCGCTCGCCGTAGCGCTCGATGGTCTTCTCGACGCGCCGGATATCAATGATGTCGTTGCCCAGCCCGATAATCATCACGCGAGACCTGCCCGCGCATCCGGAGCGGGCCGGCGCAGGGTCCGGCGCCCCTTGTCCATGGCTGCGCGCATGCGCCGCACGCTCTCGCCGAGGCCGACAAAGACCGCCTCGCCGACGAGGAAATGCCCGATATTGAGCTCCACGATCTCAGGTAGCGCCGAGATGGTCTCCGCGGTCTCGTAGTTGAGGCCGTGTCCGGCATGGACCTCCAAGCCCAGCCCGCGGGCGAGATTGGCGCCGTCGCGGATGCAGCGCCATTCCGCTTCGGCGTCATCCATGCGTCCTTCGGCCAGTGCGTCGCACCAGGCGCCCACATGGATCTCGATGGCTGGTGCCCGCAGGCGGGACGCCGCCTCGATCTGGCGCCGCTCGGCGGCGATGAACAGCGAGACGTGAATCCCGGCGTCGACCAGTTCGGCCACGACCGGCGCGAGCACGTTGTGCTGCGCCACGACGTCAAGGCCGCCTTCGGTGGTGCGCTCAGTGCGCTTCTCCGGAACGATACAGGCGGCATGAGGCTTCGTCTTCAGCGCGATCGCCCGCATCTCGGGCGTCGCCGCCATTTCGAGGTTGAGCGGGCAGTCGAGCTCGGCGACGAGCCGGGCAATATCGCCGTCGGTTATATGACGCCGGTCCTCGCGCAAATGGGCGGTGATGTTGTCGGCGCCTGCTTCGACTGCGAGCTTGGCGGCACGCACGGGATCGGGATGCCACCCGCCACGCGCATTCCGCAAGGTGGCGACGTGATCGATATTGATGCCCAATCGGATCGGCGGAACAGTCATTGGGCCTCCATGGGAGACCTCAGGGCGCGGCGGCGGTGCTGGTACGCGTTCACCGTCGGCCTCACCAAGGTGTAGCTCAAGGCCGCGAGGCCGAGTCCGATGGGAATGGCCCCGAGCGACATCGGTTTCAGAATCGGCCAAAGCTGGTCGATGGAGGACTGGAAGATACCGCTCGACAGGTCGATCCGCGCCCGCTCCGCCCCGCCGCCGAGCATCAGATGGCCGACCTCGTAAGTGCCGACCCATAAGAAGGGATAGGTGAGCGGGTTGCCGAAGAAGGTGCCGAGAAGCGCAGCAACGATGCTGCCGCCGACAATCCAGGCGATAAGCGCCGCCATGATCATATGGGTCCCAAGGAACGGCGTGCTCGCGGTAAAGACGCCGGTGGCGAAACCCAGGGCAACGGCGTGGGGAGTCGCGCTCAAGCGGCGTAGTCGATGCACGATATAGCGGGTCGAGCGGCTCCAGCTGCGGCGCGGCCACACGTGCACCCGCACCCGCTCAAGAAAGCTCTCCGCCTCGCGGCGCCTGAACAGCATCACCGCCTCGTTCCAAGGATGGGCGCTCGTTGTCCGATATCGGCCCAGTGGGGACCGAGCCCTAACATATTTGGGTTAGATTGCTCCATATCCCAAGGCCTAGCCTGCCGCTCGCGCGGCGCTGCTCACCACATCTTTGGCGCGCAAGCCCGCTAGGATTTCGTTCAGGTGCTGCAGATCCCAGACCTCGAGGTCGATCAGCATCTCGGTGTAATCGGGGACCCGATTGGTCATCTTGATGTTGCCGATATTGCCGTCGGCCTCGCCGATCACTGCGGCGATCTGAGCGAGGCTTCCGGGCTCGTTCATTGCCGTGACGACGATCTTGGCGGGGAAGCGCTGCGGATCGTCTTCATCGATGTCCCATGTGATGTCGATCCAGCGCTCCGGCTCTTCGTCGAAGGCTTTTAGAGCATCGGCATGGATCGGGTAGATGGTGATCCCCTGCCCCGGCGTGAGGATGCCGACGATGCGGTCTCCCGGCACCGCGCCCCCCTCGGCGAACTTCACGGGCAGGTCGCCGCGCAGGCCCCGGATCGGAATGCTGCTTGAGCCCTCAGGCCGCTCCTTGCCGCTCGACCCAGGCCAGCGGAACTTCAGCCCCATGACCTTGCCGAGGCCAAACCAGCCCTCCTCGGTGCGCTTCACCTTACGGCGGCGCTTCTGGGGTTCTTGCGAGGCTTCCTCGGGGAACATCGCGCGCAGCACGTCGGCCGAGGCGAGTTCGCCGCGCCCCACCGCCGCCATGACGTCCTCGGCGGTCTTCTGAGACAGCCGCCCGAGCGCCGCTCCGAGACTCTCCTCGCTGAAGGTCTTGCCCCGTCGCTGAAAGGCGCGGTCGAGAATCTCGCGGCCGAGCTTGCCGTATTGCGCGCGCACCGCATCGCGGGTGGCCCGTCTGATGGCAGACCGCGCCTTGCCGGTGGCGGCAAGGCTTTGCCAGGCGACCGGCGGCGCTTGTGCAGCGGAGCAAATGATCTCCACCTCGTCGCCGTTCCGCAGCTGGGTGGCGAGCGGCATCGGCCGGCCGTTGATCTTGGCGCCGACGCAGGTATTACCGACATCGGTATGGACCGCATAGGCGAAGTCGATGCAGTTCGCGCCGCGCGGCAGAGCGATGAGACGGCCTTTCGGCGTAAAGCAGAACACCTGGTCCTGAAACAGTTCGAGTTTGGTGTGCTCGAGGAATTCTTCCGGGTTGTCGCCTTCGAGCAGCATGCCGACGAGATGGCGCAGCCAGCGATAAGCGCCGGAATCTTGCGAGGGCACCTTGCTCGTGCCGTTGCCGTTCATGTCCTTATAGAGCGCATGCGCGGCGACGCCGTATTCGGCGATCGAGTGCATCTTCTCGGTACGGATCTGCAGCTCGACGCGTTGATGGCGGGGTCCGATGATCGTGGTGTGGATGGACTGATAGTCGTTCTGCTTCGGGCTGGAGATGTAGTCCTTGAAGCGGCCGGGCACCGCGTGCCAAGTCGTGTGCACCACCGCAAGCGCGCGGTAGCAATCGGGCACGTCCGGCACGACGATGCGGAAGCCGTAAATGTCGGAGAGCTGCTCAAGCGAGATCTGCTTGCGCTCCATCTTGTTCCAGATGGCGTAAGGCTTCTTCTCGCGCCCGGCGACGATCGCATCGACCTTGGCTTCTTTCAGCTTGCTGGTGAGCGCGCTCTCGATCTCGTCGATCAAGCCTTGGTTGCGCTCACGCAGGATCTTCAGGCGCTCGACCACGGCGGCGTGGGCCTCCGGGTTGAGCCAGCGAAATGCGAGATCCTCGAGCTCCTCGCGCAGCCATTGCATGCCCATGCGGCCGGCGAGCGGCGCATAGATGTCCATGGTTTCCTCAGCGATGAGCTTGCGCTTCGCCGGTTTCATATGCTCGAGCGTCCGCATGTTGTGCAGACGGTCGGCGAGCTTGACGAGCAGCACGCGAATGTCGCTGGAGATGGCGAGGAGCAGCTTGCGGAAGTTCTCTGCCTGCTCGGCCTTCTTGGTGACCAGATCGAGCTTCTTGATCTTGGTCAGGCCGTCGACCAGCGTGCCGATCTCCGGACCGAACATGGTGTCGATCTCGGTGCGCGTGACATCGGTGTCCTCGATGGTGTCGTGCAGGAGCGCAGTGGCGATCGTCGCGTCGTCGAGGCGCATCTCGGCGAGGATGGCGGCGACTTCGAGGGGGTGGGAGAAATACGGCGCACCGGACGCACGTTTCTGATTGCCGTGCGCCTTCATGGCGTAGACGTAGGCGCGATTCAGCAACGCCTCGTCAGCGGTCGGCTGATAGCTCAGCACGCGCTCGACCAGCTCGTATTGGCGGGTCATCGCGCGCGCCCCTTACCGAATATCGGACGCAACACGCTCGTCGTTCCGGCCGCTGCCGGAATCCAATCCAACTCTGAGAGCCAGCCTATGCAGGAATGCGGCGTGGCAAACCGAAACGCGCCGCGCCCAAAGGTTTCGTCAGGCTCAGCGTGCGCGCGGTCCCGCATTCGAGCCATCCGAAGGCGCCTGGGTCGCCATCCGGCGCAGTAGCTCCTCCTCGGTCATCTTGTCGATCGCCGTATCGGTCGACTGATCGTCTTGGCCGATTACAGGCATGCGCGTCTCCGTCGACAGCATCGGCACGGCTTCGGCCTCTGGCTCATCCACCTCGACATATTTCTGCATGGAGTGGATGAAGTCTTCCTTGAGATCGTCGACCGGAACCTTCTTCTCGGCGATCTCACGCAGCGCCACCACGGGATTCTTGTCATTGTCCCGCTGAACGGCGATTTGGGCGCCGGCGGAGATGGTGCGGGCACGGTGGCTGGCAAGCAGTACGAGCTCGAAACGGTTCGGAATCTTGTCGACGCAGTCCTCGACGGTGACGCGAGCCATGAGGCGATCCTTTTGGAAATTGGCTGATTTAGCCTCTATTTATGCAGTTCGGGCCACGCTGGCAAGTCGTACCGATGCCTAAAGCTTTCGCATCACTTGACCTTCGCGGCCTTGCTCGGCCAGGCGCCACAAGGCGCGGGCGCTTTGCTTGGTCACCGGATGGCGCCAATCGGGCGCGACATCAAGCAGCGGACGCAGCACAAAAGGCCGTTTCTCGATCCACGGATGGGGCAGAACAAGGGGTCTGGCACCTGCCCTGGCAAAGCGGGGACGCCCGCCCCGCCAATGCCTCACGAGCCCCTTATGGTCGAGAACATCGATGTCGAGGGTACGCGGGCCCCAAGGGCTGCCGCCGCGGCGCCCTGCGTCCCGCTCGATTCGCTTGAGAAGCCGGAGTAGCGCCTCTCGGAGGCAGATGCGTGTCGATCAGAGCGACGGCGTTAACGTAAGCGGGCTGGCCTGCGCGACCGACCGCCGCAGTCTCATAGAAGGCCGAGACGGCCTCGACAGTGACACCTGCGCCCGCGATCTCACGCAATGCACGCGCGATCGTATCCGCAGGCCTGCCCCACGGCCCGGGACAATTTGCGCCCAATCCTACCAGCGTCTTGCCACGTGTCCCCAATTGCGGAGCGCCTTCGTCATACCTATGTTGCCTAGGTAGATGTTTAGTCTGTGTTTCTTGTCTCTCGCGAACATATTTTCAGTGTTAGGAACCCAAAATGAATTTCTATCCGACCGAGCGCATCGCGCTCTTTATCGACGGCGCTAATCTCTACGCCGCGGCCAAGTCTCTCTCCTTCGATATCGATTATAAGCGTCTCCTCACCCTGTTCCGCTCCAAGGGGCAGCTCGTTCGCGCGCTCTACTACACGGCGCTCGCCGAGGACCAGGAGTACTCCTCGATCCGGCCGTTGATCGATTGGCTCGACTACAACGGCTACACTATGGTGACGAAGCCGACCAAAGAGTTCGTCGATGCGACGGGGCGGCGGAAGATCAAGGGCAACATGGATATCGAGCTTGCGGTCGATGCCATGGAGCTTGCCGAGCACCTCGACCACCTGGTGCTGTTCTCTGGCGACGGCGACTTCCGGTCGCTGGTGGAGGCCCTGCAACACAAGGGCAAGCGCGTGAGCGTCGTGTCCACGCTGTCCACCAACCCGCCGATGGTCGCTGACGAGCTTCGCCGTCAGGCCGATCAGTTCATCGATCTTGCCAATTTGCAAAATGAGATCGGCCGGGACCCCGCCGATCGGGCGCAGCGCGAGCCGCGGCGGCGGCAGGAGCCTGAGCCGCTTGACGAGTTCGAGCCCGAAGACTTGATCGAGACCTGAACCTTCCGTCGTGTTGTCGAACGAGGAGATGTGACGATGCAGCTTGGCTTCGTTGGGCTTGGAAATATGGGAAGCGCCATGGCTGCCAATCTGTTGGCGGCGTCCCATTCCGTCGCCGTGTATAACCGTACCGCAGCCAAGGCCGAACCGTTTGTGACCAAGGGCGCGGCGGGCGCCGAAACGCCTGGCGCAGCGGCCGGCGGCGAAGTGGTCATCACCATGCTCGCCAACGATGCGGCGGTGGAAGCGGCCGTGTTCGGCAAGGACGGTATCCTCGAGGCGCTCCGTCCCGGTGCCATCCACATCTCCATGGCCACAATCAGCGTCGCGCTCTCCGAGCGGCTCGCCGAAGCCCATGCAGAGCGCGGCCAGCTCTACATCTCGGCGCCGGTCTTCGGACGTCCCGATGCAGCCGCGGCCGGCAAGCTGTTCATTGTCGCCGCCGGCCCGGCAGCGGCGGTTACCACCTGCCAGCCTCTGTTCGACGTTCTGGGGCAGCGCACCTTCGTCGTCTCCGACAACGCGCCGAACGCCAATGTGGTCAAGCTCAGCGGCAACTTCCTGATCGCCTCGGTGATCGAGGCTTTGGGGGAGGCCTTCGCCCTCATCGACAAAGCCGGCATTGATCGCGGCCAGTATCTCGACATCTTGGTGAGCACGCTGTTCGGCGCGCCCGTGTACAAGACCTACGGAGGACTGATCGCCGAGGAGCGCTACCAGCCTGCAGGTTTCAAGGCCGAATTGGGCTATAAGGATATGCGCCTTGCGCTCGATGCGGCCCAGGCGCTCGAGGTTTCCATGCCGCTTGCCGATCTCATCGCTGAACGCTTCGGGACGCTCATCGAGGCGGGAGGCAGGGATTTCGACTGGTCGGCGCTCGGCCTTCTTGCCAAGCGCGACTCCGGCGCATCGACGCCACTCAAACCTGCAAACCCGGACTGACCGTGGCGCTTTCGGCCGTGACCCAGGCGCCCGAGCCCCCTCGGGACTGCCCACTTTGCCCGCGGCTTGTGGGCTTCCGTCGCGACAACGAAGCGGCACATCCCGATTGGTTCAACGGAGCGGTCCCCTCGTTTGGCCCCGAGACGGCACGGCTCCTCATTGTGGGGCTGGCGCCGGGTCTCAAAGGCGCCAACCGGACAGGACGTCCCTTCCTCGGCGACTACGCCGGCGAACTGCTCTACCGCACCCTTCTCAAGACAGGTCTTGCGCGCGGGCATCATGATGTCGAGACGCCCGAGGCGCTCGAGCTCGTCGACTGCATGATCACCAACGCTGTGCGCTGCGTGCCGCCGCAGAACAAGCCGAAGCCCGACGAGATCAGAAGCTGCCGTCCCTTCCTCATCGGCCGCATGCAGGCGCTCCCCAATTTGCGCACGCTGCTCGCTATCGGCCGCATCGCCCATGACGCCATCCTTGACGCGTTTCAGCAGAAGAAGCGCGACTTCCCGTTCTCTCACGGCGCTCGCCACGAGCTTCCGGGCGGGCTGACGCTGTTCGACAGCTATCATTGCTCGCGGCAGAACACGAACACGGGCCGGCTCACGACACCCATGTTCGAAAAGGTGGTGGGGCATGCCGCCGCGTGCCTCGAAGGTTAGCTTGCTGGCGCCCGACAAGTCGGGCATGCTTTCCGCCAGTCATTGAAACGGTTTGCGAGAGGCTTCCCCATGGCGGGGCTCGAAATCTCACCGACCAAGGTCGGCTTTGTCATCCTCAAGGCGCGGGAACTGGGCGCCAAGGTCGGGGCCTGGGACGAAGGTGCCACCTCCGACCATGATGCGGAGTCGATCCTCGAGGACTTTTCCGACGATTCGACCCTGGGCGAGCTCAAGGAGTTCATTCACGATCTCAACGAGGACGAGCAAGTGAGCCTGGTGGCGCTCGCTTGGATCGGCCGGGGCTCGTTCGGGCCCGAGGAACTCGATGACGCGATGGAGACGGCCCGCGCGGAACGTAACGCCCGCACGGCGGACTATCTCCTCGGCATGCCGCTTCTCTCCGACTATCTGGAAGAGGCCTTGGACCGGCTCGGCTATTCCGTCGAGGACGCCGAAGACGACGCCATGGGCGACTAACGCCCTCCGCCCTGCCCTTCAATCCATGCAAGGACGTCGGCCGGGTGACCGGCCGGATCGGGCACGGGGTAGAACATGTGCGCGATGCAGCCGTCCTCGACGATAAGCGTAAGCCTCTTCAGATAGATCTCCCCGCCGGTTGAGAAAGTCGGTAAGCGGAGCGCGCCTGCGAACTGGCCTTCCGCATCGCTTAAGAGCGGAAATGGCAGGCGCAATCGTCCCGCCAGCTCGCGCTGATAGTCGGTACTCTGGCGGCTCAGGCCGAAGACGTGCATGCCCCGCTGCGCGAAGCGCTCAGAGAGATCGCGGAAGCCTTCGAGCTCGGGTGTCGAGCCATGGGCGCCGGGGATCAGGTCCCAATCGGGCGGATTGGGCTGGCCAGGCCGCCCGGTCCAGGGATAGACCGCGACCACGCTCAAGCCCGGCAGTGTCGCGAGGCACAGATCCTGCCCGTCCGTTGTCGGGAGCGAGACTGGAGGCAATGCCGAGCCTTGGGTCAGATGATCGGCGGCATCGTCATCTAGAGGTGGCGGAAAACCCGTCACGCCTCATCCCTTCTCACGCATGAGCCGGCCCTTCTGGCGCTCCCAGTCGCGCTTCTTCTCCGTCTCGCGCTTATCGTAGACCTTCTTGCCGCGCCCAAGCCCCAGCTGGATCTTGGCGATGCCGCGGGCGTTGAAATAGAGCCTGAGCGGTACCAGCGCCATGCCTTGCCGCTGGATGGCGCCGAGGAGCCGCGCCATCTCGCGCTTATGCAGGAGGAGCTTGCGGGGTCTGGTCGGCGCGTGTCCGTCGCGCGCGGCGCCCGGATACTCGGCGATGTTCGCGTTGATGAGGAAAAGCTCGCCGCCTTCGTTGGAGGCGTAAGACTCGGCGATGTTCGCCTTACCGGCGCGCAGCGACTTCACCTCCGATCCGGTCAGGACGATGCCGGCCTCGACGGTCTCCTCGATGTCGTAGTTGAAGCGGGCTTTACGATTCTCGGCGACGAGCTTCCCGCTCTCGCGCTTCGGCGCCATGACATGACCCTTCGCAAAGCTAGGCGGACGCGAGGTCCACGGCGGCGATCGCCTCATCCACGCGCTTGCGCGAGGCCGCCGAGATCGGCGCAAGCGGCAGGCGCGTCTCACCCGAGCAGATGCCAAGCTTCTCGGCCGCGTACTTGACCGGGCCCGGATTGGCCTCGACGAACAAGGCTTCATGCAGCGGCATCAGACGGTCCTGGATCTCCAGCGCCCGCTTGAAGTTTCCACCAAGGCAGGCGAGCTGGAACTCCGAGCAGAGCGCCGGCGCCACATTAGCGGTCACCGAGATGCAGCCAACGCCGCCATGGGCCATGAAGCCGAGCGCGGTGGCGTCCTCGCCGGAGAGCTGGATGAATTCGTGGCCCATCGCCGCGCGCTGCTGGCTCACCCGCGCCATGTTGGCGGTCGCGTCCTTGACGCCGACGATGTTCTTGAGCTCGAACAGCCGTGCCATGGTGTCGACCGACATGTCGATGACGCTGCGGCCCGGGATGTTGTAGATGACGATCGGAATGTCGGCGGCGTCGTTGATCGCTTTGTAGTGGAGATAGAGCCCCTCTTGCGTCGGCTTGTTGTAGTAGGGCGTCACCACGAGCGCACCGTCGGCACCGGCGACCTTCGCGTGACGCGTCAGAGCGATAGCCTCAGCCGTTGAATTGGAACCCGTTCCGGCGATTACAGGCACGCGGCCCGCTGCCTGCTCGATGCACAGCTCGATGACCCGGCGGTGCTCGTCGTGATTGAGGGTCGGCGACTCCCCGGTCGTGCCGCACGGCACGAGGCCGTGCGTGCCCTGATCGATCTGCCACTCCACAAGCTTGCGGAAAGCGGTCTCGTCGAGCGAGCCATCCTTGAGGGGCGTGATGAGGGCCGTGATCGAGCCTTGAAACGGCGGCATAGACAAAGCGAAAGCTCCTAGAGCGATGCGATTGCTGCAGGGTCCCGACGGAAAGTCGGGCGGACAATAGGGGCTCGGGGTTGAGGCGGCAAGCCGAGGGGCGTTCTTGTGCCTGGCCTTTCACGTTAGGGATAAGCTGGCGTACCGCTCCTCGAGTCTCTACTGAGGAAAGTACGATGCCGGCGAGCGGCTTACATGGCTCTTCTAACCGCTCCTCTAACCCTGGACAACGCTGCCCCAGTCATTTTTCCGCCGGAATCTTTCAGACAGTGTTCAATTTGGGTACACTATCGTGACCTTTATCGTCGCGGCTCCCCGGTCGGGGGACGTCCTGACCGCTTAGACGCAGGTCGTAACCGGTACCGATCGACGAGATGAAACGCTTTTGCGCGCACACTTTACCTGTTCTCGTTGCGTTGACATGCGTCGCGCCCGGCGTAGCTGCGGCGAAATCGGAGCCTATTCCGCTTCCTGACCGTAACCCTGCGCGCCCTGTGATCGCGCAAACGACGGCTGCGCCAGAGGCAGAGCCTGGGGCGCCGGACGCCGCGCCCGCTTCACCCGAGGAGGCGTCGGCTACCGCGCAGACCACCTCGGCACCTGAGGCTGAGGCTGCGCCTGCTCCCGTGGATGAGGCTGCCGATAAGAACACGACGACGATAGCGGCCGTTCCTGCACCCCCGCGTAATCCCGAGAAGGCAGCCGAGCCCGTTGAGGAGGCCGATGCCGACACGCAAGTCCCCTCGCCCGAGCTTGTGGACGTCCCGCCTCCTGACATCAATCCGAACCGGGTGCCTCCGACCTTTCCTCCTGCACCAAAGCCGGCGATGGACTATGTCGCCGCCCTGAAACCGCTTCTCGACTACAACATCAGCGCTGATGACGAGAGCCGCCTTCGCTTCGTCATGCGCAACAAGGGCACCGTTGACCAGACGCTAGCCAAAATCTCCGACCCTGCGGTGCGCGCCTTCGCGCAGTGGTACCGCTACAAGCACAATAAGAGCACGGTGCTGGACGCCGAGGCGATTGAGCAGTTTCGCGCCAACCATCCCAACTGGCCCGGCCAGGATGACCTACGCGAGAAGGCAGAGACGTCGTTGTTCCTGACCGACGCGTCGCCGGATGAGATCAAGGTTTTCTTTGGCGGCTCGGCCCCGCAGACCGGCGCCGGCAAGGCGGCGCTGGCGAGCGTTTACCTGAAGGAAGGCAACGTGGCGGCGGCCAAGGACCTGATTGTTTCCGCCTGGCGCGACCATCGGCTCAACGAAGACGTCGAGAAGAAGATCCTCGCCAAGTTCGGCAACATGCTCACGGCGGAGAACCACGAGGCGCGCATCGATAAGCTGCTCTATCCCGACGACCCATCGGAGACCGCGGCGGCCATGCGCGTAGCCAAGCTCCTGCCGAAAGAAGAGCAGAAGAAGGTGGAGGCTCGTATCGCCGTCATCAAGCGGCGCAATAATGCCGGGAAGCTGCTCAAAGCCTTGCCCGACGACGCCGTCGAAGACGACGTGGGGTTGCGCTTCAACAACATCCAATGGCTGCGCCGCACCAAGGACAAAGACCAGAGATTGCGCGCATGGAAACTCCTGCTCGACGCGCCGTTGGAGCCCAACGTCCTACTTGACCTCAACGAATGGTGGATCGAACGGCGGGTCAATGTGCGCGCCGCTCTTAATGACGGACATCCCCGCACCGCTTACGAGATCGCCGCTAAGCACGGCCTCACCTCTGGCGACTCTTATATCGAGGCGGAGTTCCTGGCCGGCTGGGTGGCGCTGCGCTATTTGAATGAGCCTACGACGGCATTGCGTCATTTCCTCGCTTTGCGAAAGGCGGCGACGGACTCCCGGAACATCGCGCTCGGCGAATATTGGCTCGGGCGGACCGCGCTCGCACTCGGCGATCGTGGCTCTGCCGTCATCCATTTCCATGGCGCCGCCAAATACCCGCAATACTTCTTCGGCCAGCTCGGGCGGCAGGCGCTTGATCCACGGCCGGCCCGGCTCGAAGTGACGCCCACGCCGGTACCGACAAAAGCCGATATCGACCGCTTCATGGCGCGCGATGCGGTGCGTGCCATTGGCGTCGCACGCGCTGCCAAGCTCGAATGGGTCACGCCGCAATTCTTCCTGGCTCTGTCGCGCACGCTGGATAACGCGGCCGAGGTGGTGCTGCTCGCCGAGCTGGCCAAGGCCATGGACAAGGATCAGATCGCGCTCAGGCTATCCAAGATTGCTTTCAACCGGGATCTCCCGCTCGGCGACTACGCGCTGCCCATCGGGGTTATACCGTCTTACAAGAGCCTGCTCGACGAGCGCGTAGACCCGGCGCTCGTCCATGCGCTGTGCCGTCAGGAGAGCGAGTTCAATGCCGCGGCCAAGAGCCCGGTGGGTGCGAGCGGGCTGATGCAATTGATGCCCGCCACGGCGCGAGGTATCGCCCGGCGTTACAAGGTCCAATACTCGAAGTCCCAACTCACCACAGCGGCCTACAACACGCAGCTCGGCGAGGCCTTCCTGAACGACCTGATCGACAGCTATGACGGCTCCTATTTCTTGGCGCTCGCCGCCTACAATGCCGGTCCGGGCCGCGTGAAAGAGTGGATGGAGATCTTTGGCGATCCGCGCGACCCTGACGTCGATCCCGTCGACTGGATCGAGCGCATCCCCTTCACCGAGACGCGCCGCTATGTCATCAAGATCATGGAGACGTTGCAGCTTTATCGCTCCCGGCTAGCCGGGCCCAAGGGTGCGCTCCACCTCGTGCAAGACCTCAATCGCGGCCGCCGGGTTCCCCCTTCGGAGACGGCCTCCATCGCCACAGTGCCGGCGGCGGCGGCGCCCTGAGCGTGACGCCCACTTGCCAGTTGACTCTTCGAGGGTTGTTCCCCCATCAAGTTTGCTGAACACTGCTACGGCGGGCGCCCGACCTGCGCCGGCCGATCGAATTCGCTCCCTAGGTTGCTTCCGTGACGATGCCAGAGCTTAATGGCGAGCCGTGGCGAGACATTTTCTATAAGTCGTTCGACGACCTTAGACTCTACGTCCGTCACTACCCGGCCCCGGACGAGAGATTCCGGAGCGTGATCTGCTTGGCGGGCCTGACCCGCAACGCCCGGGATTTCCACACGCTCGCCACCTATCTCTCCACCCACCCGGAGAAGCCCCGCAACGTCTATTGCCTGGACTATCGTGGCCGCGGGCGATCCCAGCATGACCCGAACTGGCGCAACTACGTGCCTTATATCGAGCTTCTCGACACGCTCGACTTCCTCACCGTGCAGGGGCTGCATCGTGTGGGCATTGTGGGGACCTCGCGTGGCGGGATCATCGCCATGATGATGGCCGCGCTTAGGCCGACGGCAATGGGCGCCGTCGTTCTCAACGACATTGGACCGGTGATCGAGACACGTGGCCTTGCCCGCATCGTCAGCTATGTGGGCCGCATGCCGGTGCCTAGGACTTGGGCGGACGCAGTGCAGATCATGCGCGAGATCAATGGCCGCGGCTTCCCGGACTTCACCGACACCCAATGGGATCAGATGGCACGCGGTGTGTTCGAAGAGCGCAGAGGGCGGCTGGTCCTGTCCTATGACCGCAAACTCGGCCGTGCCATCGGTACTGTGGACCTGAGCCGGCCGGTGCCTGACCTCTGGCCCCAGTTCGTGGCGCTCGGACAAGTTCCCGCTTTCGTGCTGAGAGGCGAGCACTCAGACGTGCTGAGCGTTGAAACGCTCGAAGCAATGGTCGAGCGCCATCCCAACTTGCGGGCGATGACTGTGCCCGAGCAGGGCCACCCGCCGGTCTTGCAGGAACAAGAGCCGGTCGAGGCGATTGGCGCCTTCTTCGCGGTGAACGATTAGCTTTTCCGAGGGTGCGTGCGCCCTATTGCGCGTCGACCAGCGGCATCAGCGGCGGCAACTCACCCTTCGGCCAGCTGCCGTTGGTCCGCGCATATTCTTTGATACGTGGCAGGACTTGCGCGGCGATATCGGTCGCGGCGCTCGCTTCCTTCCACTTGATGCTTTCCGATGTGGAGAACAGCTTCGGCAAGTCGCGCCGCAATTGATAGGATACGGCGACGGCGGTCCCTTTGTCGGGTGCGACCCCCTCGATCGTTACGGCGAGACCGGATAAGGCGACCTTTCCCGACTCCAGTCGGCTCAGCGCCCGCAACGCTGCGGTCACCGCCTCGTCCCAACCCTTCGGTGCCCCGGAGGCAACCTCGAGCCGGTCGTCGAGCCCCGGCTTTTCAAATAATTGCCGCGACAGCTCACGCAGTTGCTTACGCGCATCCTCGCTCGGCACGCTGCCCGACAGGCTCAACGCGTTAGCGCCGAGATCGGCGGTGAACACAAACGGGTCTGCAAGGGGCGGCCGCACGTTCGTGCCCTTGAGGGTGAGACCGCTCGGCAGTGGCCCGGTCAGCGCTTTCTTTACCTCGGAGTAGTCATCGGGAGTGCTGGCATCGCCGACGACCCGCAACGCGGCACCGGAAAGCCGCACTGAGCCACGTTTGAGATGGGAGAGTTGCTGCAAGCCGAAGCTCACCGCGCCGAGCCACTCTTCCTTCGGCGGACCGCCTTTGACGACCTTCATTCGGTCCTCGACCTGAAGGTCCGGAAAGTGTGCTTTCACCATGCCCAGCAAGGTCCGGCGGTCCTCTTTCGAAGGGACCGCGCCGCGGAGCTGGAGGCTGGACTCACCCCGACTTGCCAACCACACATAGTCCGTCTGGTCTTTGCTCTCGTTCGCAGTCTGAGGACCCTGTTGGGGAGCGGCGTTGGTGTGTGCGGCCGCATCCGGATCGGCATGCGCTGCGAAAGTCATGACGACGGCCAAGAGCGCAACGAGAGCGAGCAACGGTCTCGGCCGGAATCCCAACAAGGAATTCTCACGCTTCATGACGTGGCGCCACCTGGCTTGATTGCCCAACCTCTATACACCCTTGGTAACCCCGTCTTGCCGCAGAGTCTCAGTGCTGCACGGTCGTGAAAGCCGGTAAGGCCATTTGGTTCTTTGGCCCGTGTGGTCCTTAAACCGGGGCCTCATCCCGTGGCCCATGCGCCTCGGATGCCCGGGAGAATCGGATTCCCGCGCTTCGGCGGGCCGTCACTCCCTTGGTTAACGAGGGCGACACCGAACTATAGGACATCGGAAGTCGCGGTTCTAGGCCACTCTTTCCGATGTCGGGTCCAACGTCATGTCAGGCAAGCGCAGCGGGCGCCGCAGCAAGCAGCGCGCGCATTTGCTCGGAGTCTCAGCAATATGACGTCAGCGGACTAATGGAAGTGTTGCGCAAGCCCGATAATGCCGATGGCGATGAGGTAAATCGCGACGACATAGTTCAAGATGCGCGGCATCAGCAAGATGAGAATTCCAGCGATGAGCGCGATCAGTGGGTTGAGTAGAACTGGATCCATGGATGGCAAAGCTTCCTCCCCCGTGAAAGGGCGCGCGGGCCTGATTCGTCGGACTGACGCGGGAAAGAATAAGCGATATGCGAGGACTTGTCCTCGCAGATCGGCCCGCGAGATGAGGGAACTAACTCCTTTCCCTTACCTTCAAAATGGCTCAGGAGAGCATATATCTCGTCTTGCCTTTGCCGTTTTTCACAGCAAAGGGTAAGGACTTAGGCCGGATCGAGGAGACCGGTCCGAGTGAGCATGTAGCAGGGGGAAAACGCAGCGGCATGACGGTCGACGAACCGGGCTTTTGGCTCGCCGTATTACAGATCATTTGGATCGACCTCCTGTTGTCAGGTGACAACGCTGTCGTCATTGCGCTCGCCTGCCGCAAGCTCCCAGCCCGGCAACGTGCCTGGGGCATTGCTCTTGGAACGCTCGTCGCCATCGGCTTGCGCGTCGTGTTCACCGGCGCGGTGACGACGCTTATGACCATGCCCTATGTGAAGCTGCTCGGTGGCATGCTTCTCATATGGATCGCCATCAAGCTTCTCGGCGGGGAGGAGAACAACGGTCCCGACAATATCCAGCCGGTGAACAGCCTCTGGCACGCGGTCAAGATTATCGCCATCGCCGACGCGGTGATGAGTCTCGACAATGTCATTGCCATCGCCATGGCGTCCCGCGGCAGCTACACGCTCCTGATGTTCGGGCTTGCTGTCAGCATCCCGCTAATTATGGCAGGCGCAGCGATCGTCATGGCGCTTCTGGAGCGCTTTCCCATCATCGTCTGGGCCGGCGCAGCCTTGCTTGGTTGGATTGCCGGCGAGATCATCGCCAAGGACCCGTTCATTATGGCGCACGTCGATCCGGCAATGGCCCATACCGTGTGGAAGGTTGGCGCGATGATCGGCGCGATCGTCGTGCTCGGCGTCGGGCTGTTGCGGCGGCGATGGCTTAGACGCGCGCCGGACCAGGCCTAGCGCTCAAAACGTCACTCCTCTTCCGTCCCTTCACGCGCTCCTGCTTTAGGCGTCGTCACTTGCCCGATGCGCCGTTCGAGCGCGGCGTTGATCTCCGCGCCGAGCAGAACAATGTAGAAGGAGATATAGAGCCAGAACAACAAGACGATCACCGCACCGAGTGAGCCGTACATGCGGTCGTAGTTGGCGAAGTTGGAGACGTAGTAGGAAAAACCCACGGACGCGAGCAGCCACACCGAGGTGGCGAAAACCGAGCCCACGCTCACCCAGCGCCATTGCGGACTGGCCCGGCTCGGTCCGAAACGGTAGATCAGCGCAAGCATGAACAATGTCAGCAGCGCGAAGGCCGGCCAGCGCACTGTCTTGGTGATCGTCTCGAAGGCTTGGGGATGACCGGAATCCGCAAATAGGACAGGTACATTGACGATAGCGAACAGCATGGCCGCGCCGCCGAGAATGCCGATGATGGTGTAGCCAATGGCGCTGAGGTAGAAGCGCAAGACGCTCCGCCGCTCCGGCTCGCCATAGGCGATGTTGAGGGCGGAGAACATGGCTTGGGTGCCGAGATTGGCACTCCACAGCGCGATAGCCAGGCTGACGCCGAAGCTCCAGCCGAGAGTCTGCCCCGACGTCTCGGCAATCCTACGGATCTGGTCGATGACGATCTCGTAGCCTTGGGGCGGCAGCACGGCCTTGAGCATGCTGAATTGCCGCTCGACGGTCTCCGGGTCGGTGGTCAGCCCGTAGAGCGAGATCGAGGCGGTCAGCGCCGGAAAAATGGCAAACAGCGCATAGAAGGCGCAGCCGGCCGAGACCACGGAGAGATTGTCGCTTGCGACCTTGCTCACCACCTCTTTCATGACCTGCCACCATCCCTTAAGGGGGATGTGGTAGGCACGCATGGCATTGCGCCCTTGCGGGTCTAGCTTGCGGTTCATGTCCCTATGAAGGATCGTGGGGAGAGTTGAAGATCAAGTAGATAATGCGCGAACTCCGATGCGGGTTTCGCCAAAGACAAGCACAGAGACTGGATGGGTGGCCGAGTGGTTGAAGGCACCGGTCTTGAAAACCGGCAGGCGTGCAAGCGTCTCGAGGGTTCGAATCCCTCCCCATCCGCCACTTACCGCTCGTAAGCCATGTAGCGGATAATCCGCCAATTCCCGTCCGCCTGCTTCTGGAAGACGTCCATGCCGGGCTCGACCGACGTCGTTTCGCGGCCGTCCTTGTCTTTGGTGGTCAGCGTCCAGTCGAGGCGGACGATTGCCACATCGCCGAACACCTTGATCTCTTTGACGTCCAACCCGTACGAGAAGGTCTTCTCCTTGTCGGCCAGAGACCCCTTAAGAAGATCGCAGAGCTCGGCGTAATTGCGCTCGGGTTGGCCGCGGAAGGTGGCGCGCAGGTCTGGCGCGAAGAGACCGCAGACCCTATCGGCACGGCCGGCATTGAAGTCGGCCATCCACTGGTTCAGCGTGTCCTTGATCTGCGCCGCCGCATCTGCGGCCTGTGCAGGCCAGGCGGCGAAGCTCGCAAGCGACGCAATCAGGACGAAGCGGCGGGCGAAACGAAACACGATCAGCGTTCCTTCGATAGGGGCCACGGTTCACCTCACCCGGACGGCTCGGCGCGAGGGCTAGGCGCTGTGGTCGCCAATGGGTGTGTCGGCCTGCGACGGGCGCCCTGTGGCGCGCGGACCGCCTACGAGCCAGGAGATGCGCTCGCCCTGTTGCGGGCGTTCCTCTTCGCGCGGCTCCTCGATGCGGTGCGGCTCAGGCCGCACGATGGCCTGAGGCGTGTCCGCCACCTGCCCCACGGTCCAGATCAGCGGCCGCTCCAGATGCTCGGGCAAGACGGTGAAGGCATCGCCCTCCGCCTCATGGAGCTGCGCCTTGGTGAGATTGCGCACGTCAACCAGACTCGCACCGCACAGATTGGCGCCGGCGAGATTGGCGCCGGCCAAATCGGCGCGGTCGAGAAACGCATTGCTGAGATCGGCGCCGGCGAGATTGGCGGCCTCGAGCCGCGCATCGCGGAGATCGGCGTCGGCGAGGTCGGCGCCTTCGAGATTCGCCTTCGTCAGCGTGGCGAAGCGCAAGAAAGCATCGCGCAACCGCGCATAGGCAAAATTGATCGGGCCACCATTGATGGGACCGAGCTGTCGATCACCAATGCTGAGAGAAATGCTGACGAGGTTGGGAATGATTGATGGGTTCTCGGCCCGCCACTCGTTCCACGGCCTGGGGCCTCGGCGCAGAAGCTCGATATGTTCTGAATCGGCAGACATGGGACGCAACGCCTACAACTTCGAACGCAACTCACTCAACGCGACAAATGATACGCACGGAAAGCTATACACAAGGTAAGCGGCGACCGTAATGCACAGAGCTCGTCATCCACAAGAGTCTCTGCGGTGCGAGCGGACGACGTGCGCTTGAGCCCCCTCGCCTGTTGCACAAACGAAAAGAGCCGCCCGGATGGGCGGCCCTCACGAGACTCTTTGGACTTGACTGTGGCCGTTGCGGCTCAGCCCCCGATCCGAGCGGTACCGGAGTGGCCGTCATTGCGCACCCAGTGCACGGTCGCGCCCTGGCGGGTCAGCTTGTAGCAATACTGCTTGCTGTTCATCCAGCTCGACCACTTCTGGCAGAGCTGATCGTCGGCGACCCACCACTTGCCGGAATCCGAAGCGCCGTCGCCGCGCGAGAAGCTCGCCGCAACGGTTCCCATCTTGCCCTTCATGCGTCCGTTCGGGGCATACTGGATGGGCAGCTCAAAGCCCGAGATATTGAGGTAGACGGTCTTGCCGCTGATTGCTTGCCGCAACTCATCGCCGGCGAGCTTGGTCGGCTCGCTGCTGAGGGCTGCGGTTGCCGGCAGGACGAGGCCCGCGGCTAGAAGGAGTGCTCCGATCTTCATCGCTTCCCCATTTTGTCTTGGAACTGACATGTGGGGGATACCGCCCTGCAAACTTGGTCAATTTGGGGCTAAGCAAGGGGGATTGCGTGACAATGTTAAGAGGCTTGGGAAACGCCCCATTAACCCTTGGCGGCCGCTTTTTTCTTGGTTTTTTGGGTCCGCGCCCGGCGGCGGCGCAGCGCCAGCACGTTGATCACCTCCACCGCGGCCGAGAAGGCCATGGCGAAGTAGATGTAGCCGCGCGGAATGTGGAAGTGGAAGGCGTCGGCCACCAAAGCGGCGCCGATGAGCAACAGGAACGACAGCGCCAGCATCTTGGTCGTCGGGTGGCGCTCGATGAAGGCAGCCACGGGGCCTGACGCGAGATACATGACGGCGATGGCCACGGCCACGGCAGCAATCATGACCTCGATGTGGTCTGCCATGCCCACGGCCGTGATGATCGAATCGACGGAGAAGACGAGGTCGATAATGGCGATCTGAACGATGGCTGCAGCCAGCGATTGCACTAGGGGGCTGGTGCCGTTTTCCTCGTCTTCGCCTTCGATGTCGTCGTGGATCTCGCGGGTGCCCTTGACCAGAAGGAACAGGCCACCGGCGAGGAGAATAAGATCGCGCCAGGAGAAGGCGTAAGCGCCGACACTGAAGATCGGCGTGGTCATGTGGATGAACCACGCGATGAAGGCCAGCATGATCACGCGGAACACGAGGGCGAGCGATAGCCCTACCCGCCGCGCCATGAGTTGCTGCCCCGGCGGCATCTTCGACACCATGACCGAGATGAAGACGACGTTGTCGATGCCGAGCACGATCTCCATCGCGCTCAAGGCTAGGAAGCTGGCCCAGACATGGGGGTCGGTGAGGAAGTCGATGATGGTTTCCACTGCGCCTTTTCCGACCCGTCTCGGTTTAGCCCGGAGCTATTAGCTTAGTGTCGCAAGCCGGTCTATCGCCAGATGCCTCACCACGCGCGGCGAAGCGAGCGGCTCAAGCCTACGGCGGCGAAATAGGCCGCCACTGCGAGCAGCGTAATCTGTACCCATCGCGCCGACGGGAACGGATTGGCGACCGCGATGGCGGAAACGACCATCCAGGCGAGCGTGACGAGCCCTGTCAGAATACGCAGCCGGGCCACGCGGAACGGGTGCACGTAGAGGATGGGCACGAAGGTCAGCAGCACGAGCCCGCCGACCACGGCGAGCGCGACCATGGGCGGCAGGCCGAGCACAAACAGATAGAGCAGGACGATGTTCCAGACGGCCGGGAAGCCGACGAAGAACCCCTCCTCCGTCTTGCTGTTGACATCGGAGACATGGAACAGACCGGACAGAAGGATGGCGATCGCCGCGGGTAGCTGGAAGGCCTCCGGCAGCAGATTCGTCTCAGTGAGCACGAAGGCCGGAATCGCGACATAGGTAAGATAGTCGATGATGAGATCGAGCCGCTCGCCACTGAAGCGCGGCAGAACGGCCTTGACGTCGAAGAGACGCGCCAATGGTCCGTCAACGGCGTCGACGATGAGCGCGATGCCGAGCCAGACGAACATCATTTGCCAGTCGGCGTGGTGGGCGGCTTGCAGCGCAAGAAGCGCGAGCACGGCGCCGACGGCCGTGAGGATGTGGATCGAGGCGGCTCTCAGACGACCGCTCATGGGCAGACTCCGCATGCTAGCACCGGCCTAGAACCGGCGCTCGACCCTTCCCAATACGGTGACGTCGCTGTCGGCATCGAATGTCATCAGCCTCTGCTGCAGCTCCAATTGCTGCTGGTCTTGGCCATAGAGCAAGTCCAGACCGAAATCGAGCTTAGGCATTAGGGTATAGCCGAAGATTTGAATGCCTCCGCCTTCTGTGGGGCGGTCCTTGGCCGAAGGCGGCGTCCCGAGTGCAAGCGCCGGCGGCGTGACGTCGGGTTTGGCGTCTTGTGCGGGCGAAGGCGGTGGGACGGGGATCTCTTGGAAAGCAACAGCGGGCACGGCTGCGCCGAGGGTTAGCGCGAATGCGAGTGCGGCTTTGGTGCGTGACCTCCGCATGGGTCCTCTGTCTCAGCCCCCACCATGGCCGGCCGGTTGGAGCGCTAGCAACCCTGTCAGGAGCATGGTTAACGCATCGTTAAGATAGGAAAACTGTGCCTACTTTCAGCCCCTTGCGGTGACATAGGCCCTGCGGGGCGTAACCCGACTCAAGTCTCCCCGCTTCCAGAAAAAATGCCGCCGCCCGGGACAGGGCGGCGGCAGTCAGGCGAAAGGGGACTTTGTTCTTTCGTTTGGACTTCGGTGATTACCAGTCGACCTGGGCACGCATGCCAAAGCCGGTGACATCGGCACCATTATTCTTGTTGTAGCCCAGACCCGAACCGGTTGCGGCGTTGTTGCCACCGCCGATATGCGACTGCGTCACGTTGAACTTAAGGGCGGTGTAATCGGTCAGCCACCAGTTCAGGCCGATGAGCCAGGTGTCCTGCGTGCCGCACTCCGTACAAGCGGAGATTCGCGACGCGTCGGAGCTGAGGTCCAGGCTGTCGTAGCGACCGGCGATCTGCCAGGCACCCCAGCCACCGCTGCCGCCGAAGACGGGGTGCTTCACCTTGACCCGTCCGAACTCACCCGCATCGGCTTTGTAGTTCCGCATCTCGCCGGTCAGGAAGTAGCTCGCGTCAACATACCAGCCATTATAGGTGGGATTCACGTTGGCAACAGAAGCCGGAAGATTCGCCTGGAGCTGCGCGTACTCGCCCTGCACTGAGAAGGACTTGTACACGAAGGCGCCTTCGAGGACGAACAGGTCATCAGATTCGGCAAGGTGGCCCGTATTGATAAAGCGGTCTGCGAGATGCAGATCCGCAGCGTGGGCCCGATAGCGGAACAGATCCGCCGAGCCACCGCGCTCTGTGCCAGCGTCGCGATGACGATAGCTGGCGCCCAAGTGGACGACCGTGGTGTCGTTGTTGATTGGTGCGACAGTGCCGCGAACTGACGCCGTCGTGTAGTCGGTGGAGAAAGCGCTCTGATCACCAGTCTCGGCGCCGTAGTAGCCCGTCTGGACCGACCAGTGGTGGTCACCCGCATAAATGCCCGCGCCGATCTGGCGTTCATGAATGAACGCATCGACGAAGGAGGCCCGCTCCATGAAGGTGATGAAGCGCGAGCTGGTCATCTCATCCAAGGAGTTGGCCACATGGAACTGACCGAGCAGGATCTCCGACTTCTTCCAGGGCGCCCAGTTGGCGTAGGCCACATAGGCGTCTTTGACGGACGACCCGTTGCCCGCGAAGTCCATCTCGAACTTGTACTTCCAGTCGTAGTAGACCGTACCTTCGACGCCGATGCGGGCCCGGCGCAATTCGACGGCGCTGATGTCGTCGGCGCCGGTGACGGACTTATCCTGATTGATACCATTGTAGTCCGTCATGATACGGCCGCGGACCTTGAACTTGAACTTGCCGTCAGTGCTGGACAGCTCCGGCGCGCCCTTCCACTTGACCTTGAGGTCGAGGCCCGAGCCATGGCTGCTTTTTGCCGAGGCGGCGTCGTGCTTTGCCTCGTTCACTTGCCGCTGCAGCTCTCTCATCTGAGCCTGCATGGCCCTCATTTGGGCCTCGAGCGCGGCTGTGTCCGCCGCTTTCGCTGCGGTGCCCCCAGACGCGAGAATGCCGATCGCACTCACGCCAGCGAGCAAATAGACGCTAGCTTTCTTAAGTCCCCCAATCATGACCCCTCTCCACTCTGTTAACGTTGCCTGTTTTGCTAGTTCGTTCAGTTCGTTAGGAGAATTCTTTGTCTCCTGTAGTAAAGTCGTTCTGCCGCGTCCCCACGGCCGACCCATACGGTTCTATTTCCTGGGCAATGACGCGCTTGTGACAGTCGGACGACGGTGGGGATTTGGTGAGCCACTGTTGCTGTTCGGCCACGGCACGCTGAGATTGTAGATGAACTGGGCCTCCCTTCGTGACGTCTTTATTTCACTCTAGGCCTCGGAGAACGCACAGAAAATCCGGCGCAGACGCTCGTCCCCTGGATTCTCGCGAGGCGCGATCCGGCGTTCCCGCTGCCTGCAGCATGGCCCGGGCGACGCGCGGGGGCCCTTTTGGGTCCCCCGGGAATTCTCAGTGAGACCCGATGACGGTGAAGCCGTTTTCCTCGAATCGGGGCGCCGCCTCGGGCGAGCGCAGATAGTCGAGAAAGCCGTCCGTCGCTGGCGCTTCCGACCGCACGAGCTTGGCGACGGGGTAGACGATCGGTGGATGGCTGTCCTCGGGGAACACGCCCACCACCCTCACATTGGGGTCAGCCTTGGCATCGCTCGCATAGACGATCCCGAGGGGAGCCTCGCCGCGGGAAACCAGGCGCAGCGCTGCCCGGACATTCTCCGATTGCGCCAGCTTGGCCTTGACTTGGTCCCACACGCCGAGGCTCTGCAGCGCCGCCTTGCCGTACTTGCCGGCGGGCACCGCATCGACGCCGGCGATGGCCAGCCGCCCGCCGCCAAGCAGCTCGGCCAACGCAAAGCCAGGTTTGATCGTCGTGGTGATCTCGGAGTCCTTTGGCGCGATCAAGACAAGCTGGTTGGCGAGAAGATTGAAGCGGGTCTTCGGATCGATCAGATGTCGCTCGCCGACATAGTCCATCCAGGCAAGATCGGCGGAGATGAAGACATCGGCCTCTGCCCCCTGCTCGATCTGCTTCGCGAGCGCCGACGTGGCCGCATAGGAAATCACGGCCTCGTGGCCGGTCTTTTGCGCCCAGTCGCCCGCGACCGCATCGAGGGCGTTCTTCAGGCTCGCCGCGGCGAACACGGTCGGTCCCTTGTCCCCGGCCCAGAGTTGCTGAGGGCTTGCGGCCAAAAGCACCGCCAACAAGACTCCCGACCAAATCCTTGACGTGAATTTCACTGCATTGTCCCCCTGCAGTTGTCAGTTGTGATCTCCACCCGACGCTCGAGCCGTTCGTCCCCTACGCGTCATTCATGATGTGGCCGATACGCGCGAACTCTTCGCGGATGGCCGCGTTCGAACGCTCGTCGGCGCGCCGATAGGCCTCCGCCACGGCCCGGCCGAACGCCGTCACCTGGGCGCCGCCGCCACCTGCGCCGCCGGGCGAGGTGGTCACGAGGGTGCGGCCAAACATTTCATTGAGTGCGCTGACGAGAAGCCACGCGCGGCGGTACGACATCCCCATTTCGCGGCCAGCGGCCGAGATCGAGCCCGTCCGATCGATGGCTTCGAGCAACTCGACCTTGCCCGGGCCAAGCACGAGGCCTGGCCTCACCATGATGCGCAAGCGCGGAAACGGCCGCTCCGCGCGTGGCGTGGCGCTCCCCCTCTTGGCGCCCTGCCCCTTTGCTCCCTTCGCCTTTGCGCGGCTCTTGCCGGCTGTCGACGTCATGGCGAACCTCCATCGCTGTTGATCGCTATATCTATTCAGATATAGCGAATTGCGGCAGCTGGCATCGATGAAATTCATGGCATGTTGTTCCGCTGTATTCAGTGAAATATAGCGCGTCCTTTATCGCGTGCACGTTGCGGCCCGGCGTCGCAACCAGTCTTGCGGCACTGGCTCCGCCTGTTCTGGCTGCCTCCAGACACGCTTGAGCCGCCAAACAGGTTGCCTATCGCGTTGGGGCGAGAGACATTTCCCTTTCGAAGATCGATCAAGGGATGCGCGTGTTGAACGAGCCGCTCGCCGTGAAAACCTGTGACGTTGCCGTGGTTGGCGCAGGCCCTACGGGGATCGCAGCGGCGCTTGCGCTCGCTCATGTGGGGGCCGACGTCACTCTGATCGGGCCGGCACCGCCCAAGGCTAAGGCGGCGCGCCCCGAGACAAGGACTGCTGCGCTCCTCACGAGCTCGGTAGATTTCTTGAAGCGTCTGAATGTGTGGGACGAGCTTGTGCCGTACGCCGCCCCGCTCAAGGTCATCCGCATCGTGGATGCGTCGCGGAGCTTGCTGCGCTCACCGGACATCGCATTCGAGGCGCGCGAGCTCGGACTTTTCGCATTCGGCTATAACATCTCCAACACGGTGCTCACCGAGGCTCTCTATGCCCGTGCGGAGGCCGTCTTACCTAAGATCATTCCGGCGAGCGTCGAGCAGATTACGCTTGCGGACCGCGAAGCGCATTTGACGCTGAGCGGGGGGCACTCGCTCACGGCCCGGCTCGTGGCCGGCGCCGACGGGCGGCGATCGGTGTGCCGTGAAGCCGCAGGCATCGAGATCGATGAATGGCGCTACGACCAAGGCGCCATCGCCACGAGCTTCCACCATACGCGTCCTCACAATGGCATCTCGACTGAACTGCACAAGGAACGCGGCTCCGTCACCGCGGTGCCGATGCCGGAGCCGTGTCAGTCGGCTTTGATTTGGATCGGCACTGCCACCGAGATCGATGCGTTGATGGCGGTGGACGACGGCGAGTTCGCCGCCAGACTCCAGGACCGGCTCGGCGACACACTCGGCAAGATCTCCGATGTCGGCCCACGCGCGGCATTCCCGGTCGGAGGTCTCACCGCTAAGACGCTTGGTGCCAATCGCACCGCGCTTATCGGCGAGGCGGCGCACATTATGCCCCCGCTCGGAGCGCAAGGGCTCAACCTGGGTTTGCGTGACGCCGCGGCGCTTGCCGATTGCGTGGCCGGGGCACTCCGCCGCGGACACGATCCCGGGGGCCAAGCGGTGCTCTCCGCTTACGACCGCGCCCGCCATTTCGACGTGCGCGCGCGCGCGGTGGGCGTCGATCTTCTGAACCGTTCGCTGCTCACGAGCCTGTTGCCCGTGCAAGCGGCGCGCGGCCTCGTTCTCGCCGGGCTGAACGCGTTTGCGCCGTTGCGGCGCCTCGTCATGCGCGCCGGCCTCGCCCCGGCGGCCGAGCTTCCGAGCCTCATGCGGCCCACGCCCGAAAGTTCCCACTTGCGCGCTTGACGCCTCACCTCAGTTTGGCCATGAGGATGGGCTGCTCAAGCGGCTGCGCCAGCCAAAAAAGCCATAAGAAGGAAGCCTCTGTGGCCAACAGCTTCAACCTGCCTTTCGCCCTCGATCTGCGCTATCGGCTCGAATATGCGGGCTTGCGCTTCCTGATCGGCATCGTGCGCCTCTTCCCGCTCGATATGGCATGCGACATCTCGGCGTTCTTTTGGCGCGTGCTCGGCAAGCGCAACCGGCGGCACAAGCGAGCGCTCAGCAATCTCGAGCGAGCCTTCCCCGAGAAGACGCCAGAGGAGCGCGAGCGGATCGCGCTCGCGGCGTGGGACAATCTCGGCCGCGTCATGGTCGAGACCATGAATATCGACAAGATCCTGAAGGATCCGGGGCGCCTCCACGTGACCAACGGCCACTGGATCAGCCGCTACAAGGACAAGATGGGGCCGGCCCTCATCGTCACCATGCATATGGGCAATTGGGAGATCGGCATGTGGCCGGTCACCTTGGCTGGCGTGAAGCCGGCCGGCGTCTACCGCCAGGTGAAGAACCCTTATGTCGACCGCTATCTGCGCGCTCAGCGGGAGGCCCTCTATCCCGGTGGCTTGTTTGGCCGCGGCCGCACGGCCGGGCAGGACGAGACGCAGAAGACCGCGCGCCTCATCATGGACTATGTGCGCCAAGGCGGCCGGCTCGGCTTCATCTCCGACCTTTACGACGCCAACGGTATCGAAGTGCCGTTCTTCGGTCATCCCGCCAAGAGCATGCCCATTGCCGCCATGATCGCACGGCGAGTTGGTGCGCGTATCTGGATCGGCCGTTGCGTGCGCATCGGCAACCGCGCCTGTTTCGACGTCAACGTCAACGAGCTCAGAATTCCACGCACCAACAACCAGGCTGAAGACATCCGCTCCATCACTGCGGCGATCCAACGCTATTTCGAGGCGTGGATTCGCGAGCAGCCCGAGCAGTTCATGTGGTCAAACCGCCGCTGGTCGTAAGGTCCAGCGTTAACTGCGTTGACAGCCTTCCCGGGCCGCGATCTTATCCTCACAAAGACTCGGGGATAGGGTGTCGGTACAATGTCTACTATCCGCAATGCTAGATTTCAGATCGGCCAGGTGGTGCGCCACCGGCTTTATCCGTTTCGCGGCGTCATCTTCGACGTGGATCCAAGCTTCTCCAATACCGAGGAGTGGTATGCATCCATTCCGCAGGATGTCAGGCCGCCGAAAGATCAGCCGTACTACCATCTGCTCGCCGAGAACGCGGATACCGAGTACGTCGCCTATGTATCGGAGCAGAACCTCGTCCCCGATCCGTCCGATGAGCCCTTGCGCCATCCGCAAGTGCCGGAGCTGTTCGAGGACTTGAGGGACGGCGTGTTCCGCTTTCGCTTCCTGCAAGAGCACTAAGCGCGTATCGAGACAATCGCCGAATAGCGAAAGGCCGCCCCGGTGACCCGGCGCGGCCTTTTTGGTCTCATGCACGCTTTGGCTGCTACCGCGTGGCGGGCGCCTTCTGCTGCGCTGTGGCATTGGCCGGCGCTTGCGGAGCGCCTTGCGCCGCTTGGTTCTGCTGCGCCTGCCTCGCCTTGGCGGCGAGCTCCTGCTGGCGCTTGCGGAACACTTCCATCAGCTTGCGGCGCTGCTCCTCATACACTGCGTTGTCCACCGGCGGGCCGTCATATGCCTTGCTGAAGCCGGTCAGCGGCACCGGGAAGCCCATGGTCTTCTTCTGGATGTTCATGGCGGCCACGACCATCTGCTTGCCCGCGCGCATCTTCTTGTAGAGATCGTCGGTCAGCTCCATCTGCACCTGACAGCTCGTCGGGAAGCAGATCGAGTATTGCAGCTGGATCGGCTTCTCCTGGTCGATGCGAATCTGCACCCCGGCGGGGATGACGAGCGCGTAAGCCGTGGGGACCCGGATCAGGAGTTGCTGCTTGTCCTCGCCTTCGGCCTTGCGCACGGCGGCGGCGATGAGAACCATGCCGGTGTTCGGCTCAAGCCCCTCATGGTTGATCAGGCAAATTTGCTTGTCGCCGGTCTGCTTGTTCTTCATGCAAAGCTTGACCCAGGCATCCTCAGCCCCGGCTTCCGGTGTCGCGGCTGGCGGAGCGGATGTTTTCGGCGCGGCCGAAGACTTAGGCTGGGCCTGTTGAGCGCTGGCTGCAGACGCCACAAGAGCTAGTGCCAGCGCGCATGCGCCCGCACCCAATGCCCAGCGCGCAGTGCTGCGGCCAAAGCTGTTCCATCGATCCTTGGACCCGATCATCAATCGACCTTTCCTCTTATTTTTGCGGGCTGGCTCAGGCCTGCCAGATGTGCCCCGTTGCCCGCTCCCTCGTACTAGGGTCAATACCCGAAATGCGGCGTAGACGTGGCTGTTCATGCTCGACCGCGGGACTTTCTTGGCCGCGCTCTCCAGAGTTGTAACCTTTTTCGTAGGGGTGGAGATAGCGGCGTCGGATTGTCTTGCCAGGGATGCTACCCTTACCCCTATGGTGCAATTTGAGGGCATCTATAGCCATGCCGGGTCGTGGTTGAAAGCCCCATTTTTTATCCTGATCCTGGGGCTTCTACTGTTTCCCGGGAGTGGCCAGGCTGAGCCTGCGCCCGGGCTTGCCATGCATGGCAAGCCACACGAAGGGGCCGATTTTAGCCATTTTCCCTACGTCAATCCGGATGCGCGGAAAGGTGGCCGGGCGACCTTCGCCGTACAAGGGACCTTCGACAGCTTGAATCCCTTCATCATCAAAGGCGTCTCCGCCGACGGTCTCCGCGACTATGTGTATGAGAGCCTTCTGGCCCGTGCTTACGACGAGCCCTTTACCCTTTATGGCCTGATCGCCGAGGCGGTGGAAACGCCGCCCGACCGCTCTTGGGTCGAGTTCACTCTCAACCCGAACGCCACCTTCTCCGACGGCACGCCCATCACCGTGGACGACGTGATCTTTTCGCACGCGGTCTTGCGCGATCATGGGCGGCCGAACCACCGCTCCTACTACAAGAAGGTCACCAAGGTGGAGAAGACGGGCCCGCGAAAAGTCCGCTTCACCTTCGACGGCTCGGGCGATCGCGAGATGCCGCTGATCATGGGGCTGATGCCGGTGCTGCCGCACCACCTGTTCACCGCCGACACCTTCGAGAAGACGACGCTCAAGCCGCCCATCGGCAGCGGTCCCTACGTCATCAACAAGGTCGATCCCGGCAAGAGCATCACCTACAAGCGCGACCCGAACTATTGGGGGCGCGATCTTCCCGTCAATCGCGGGCGCTACAATTTCGACGAGATCCGCTTCGACTATTATCGCGACGCCGGAGCCATGTTCGAGGCGTTCAAGTCGGGGCTGGTCACATTTCGCGACGAGAATGACCCAACCCGCTGGACGGAAGGCTACGACTTCCCGGCGCTGCGCGACGGACGCGTTATCAAGGAGGCGCTGCCCCTGGAGACCCCGGCCGGCATGGCCGCGCTTGTATTCAACACGCGCCGGCCGCTGTTTGCCGATCCGCGCGTGCGCCAGGCGCTTATCAAGCTGTTCGATTTCGAATGGGTGAACCGCACGCTCTATCACGGCCAATATGCGCGCACGGAGAGCTATTTCGCGCGCTCGGAGCTCTCGTCCCATGGCCGGCCCGCCGACGCCACAGAGCGTAAACTGCTCAGGCCCTACCCGGGCGCGGTCAAGCCCGAGATCATGGACGGCAGCTTCTCGTTTCCAGTGAGCGACGGGACGGGCGAGAACCGTGAGGGCCGCATCGAGGCGCTCAAGCTCCTCGAGGCCGCTGGCTACGTGCTGAAGGACGGCGTCCTCGTAAACGCGGCGACGGGAGAGCCTTTCACCTTCGAGATTCTCGCCGCCACGCGCGCACAGGAGCGGCTTCTCCTTACCTATGCGCGGGCCTTGAAACAGGTGGGAATCGACGCTCGAATCCGGCAGGTTGATTCGGCTCAATATCAGCGGCGCAAGCAGACCTACGACTTCGACATGATCCAATATTTTTGGCCTGTATCACTCTCGCCGGGAAACGAGCAGTCGTTCCGTTGGGGGAGCAATGCGGCCAAGACCGAAGGCTCGTTCAACTATCCTGGGGTCGAGAACGCGGCTGTCGACGCCATGATCGCAGCGCTCCTTAAGGCGAAAAATCGCGACGACTTCGTCTCGGCGACGCGCGCGCTCGACCGTGTGCTCCTGTCTGGCGACTATGTGGTGCCGCTGTTCCATCTGCCGCGGCAGTGGGTCGCCTATTGGCGGGATCTCAAGAGGCCCGAGAAAACTCCGCTCTACGGCTATCAGATCGACACATGGTGGCTCGAGCCTGCGGTCCAGGCCGAGGACGGCCGGCACGCCGTCAATCCGTGATCTTGCGCGCATGAGCACGCTCCCCGCCCCCGCCAGCGAACCCGAGGAGGACAGCGGCCCGATCACGGCCGAGGGGCTGTTGCGGCGCCGTGCGCGGCAGAAGGCGAACGCTGTGGCGCTGGTCGATCCGCCGAACCGGCACCTGCTCGGGCACACACGCTCGCGCACTCTCACTTACACGCATGCCGACAAGGCGGTGGATGCGCTGGCCGGGTTCTTCATCGAGCTCGGCCTCAATCCCGGCGACCGCGTCGTCGTGCAGCTCCCCAATTTCATCGAGGCGCCGCTCACCCTGCTCGCGGCGTGGCGCGCCGGGCTGGTGGTCGCGGCAGTGCCCATGCTGTGGCGCGCTCACGAGATCGCGAAGGTGTGCGACGCGGTCGAGCCCAAGGCTCTTATTGGCGTCTCGCAGTTTGCCGATGACTTGCCGGCAGAACGCTTGCGCGACATCGCCGCCACGCGTCTTTCGGTCCGCTTCGTGCTGGGCTTCGGCCGCGACCTGCCCGACGGCGTCGCCTCGTTGGATGCGGCCATGGGCGCAGGCCGCTACGACCACGACATCATGGCGCAGCGCGTGCCGTCAGGCCCGTCGCTCATCACGTTCACCGCGCGCGCCGGCGAGCCGCTGGTTCCCCTGTTCCGCCATGAGGACGAGATCCTGGCGCAAGGCGCGATGGCCGTGCTGTCGCTGTCGCTCGACCGCAGCGACGTGATCCTCAACGCCTATCCGTGCACGGGGCCGGTCGGCTTAGGGCTCGGGCTCGCGCCGTGGCTCATTAGTGGCGCCGCGCTCGTGCAACATCACCCCTTCGATTACGGCATGTTCGTGCAACAGATGCTTACCTCAGGCGCGACGGTGACAGCCCTGCCGGGCGCCATTCTCGATGAGCTTGCCAAAGACGGTGTTTTGAAGGATCAGCAGAGCCAGCTCCGGCGCATGGGCTGCGTATGGTCTGCCCCGGAACTTGCGGACGGTACGGCGGAGCCTGAAGACGCTAGCTGGTCTGTGTTCGATCTCTATCCGCTCGGCGATCTCGCCAGTCTTTTGCTTCGGCCCGGATCCGAAGCCGACCGTGCGACTTTACCGCTCGGCGCCATTGATCTCGGCGAAGACGGCGGCGGGGCGGTCTTCCTCGAGACGCGGCTCGGACGTGACGGCGGCGAGCTTCTGATCCGCGGGCCGGTGGTGCCGCAAGGCCCCGCGAATGGCCCGGCGGCCCGCGATAGCGACAGCTTCGTTGCCACCGGGCTTTGCGGGCGGGCGGAAGGTGAGAGGTTACGCGTCGTACGTGATCCCGAACTCATCTACCATGGCGGCTTCACCATTGCCGTTTCCGAGCTCGACGGGCTCTACCAGGCGTACCCAGGGTTCCTCGATGCGGCGTGCTTCGTGTTGCCCGACCCCGTAGTGGGCGACCGCCTCTTCGGCGCCGTGGCCCCCTCACCCAACGCGCCGGTATCGCTCGAAGCGCTACACCGCTTCCTCATGGAGCGCGGCGTGGCGCCTTACAAATTTCCCGATAAGCTGCTCGTGGTGAAAGACATTCCCCGCGACCGGCACGGCCGCATCCTCCGCGAGGAGCTCTTACAGCAGGTCTAGGCCGCTTCCTTCACGGCGCCGGCGATCTTGGCGAGGCGTTTCAGAAGCTCGCGCGGGCCGGCAAGGCGATCCTCTGGGTTCGGCCAATTGGCATAGAAGATCAGACGGTGGTCCGGCTGGAGCTTCACCTGCTTGCCCGCCTCGCGGAGGAAGTCGATAAGGCCTTCCGGGTTGGCAAAGGAGTTGTTGCGGAAGGCGATCACGGCGCCCTTCGGTCCGGCGTCGATCTGCTCGATGCCCGCCTGACGGCACAGCCCCTTGATCTCCACCACGTCGAGGAGATGGCGCACCTCCTCGGGCAGCGGCCCGAAGCGGTCGATCAGCTCCGCCGCGAAAGCCTCGATGGCGTCCGTGCTCTCCACGCCTGACAGACGCCGGTAAAGCCCGAGGCGCACTTGCAGGTCGGGCACATACTCGTCGGGGATGAGCACCGAGGTGCCGAGATTGATGC
This sequence comes from uncultured Alphaproteobacteria bacterium, assembly GCA_963727165.1. Classification (GTDB taxonomy): domain Bacteria; phylum Pseudomonadota; class Alphaproteobacteria; order Rhizobiales; family Methyloligellaceae; genus Methyloceanibacter. The sequence continues at coordinate 17,670 of CAVSFJ010000001.1, read as the reverse complement.
GCGGACTCCACTGATCCTCGATCATGGCCCCTTCCCCGCCCTTCAAGGCGGCGATCGCCTCCTCCAGCATGGACTGGTAGAGCTCGAAGCCGACCTCGCGGATATGGCCGGACTGCTCCTCGCCGAGCAAATTGCCCGCGCCTCTGATGTCGAGGTCGTGGCTTGCGAGGATGAAGCCGGCGCCGAGCGTGTCCAGCGACTGAAGGACTTTGAGCCGCTTCTCGGCGGCGGGCGTGATGCGCATATCCGCGGGGATGGTGAAATAGGCGTAGGCGCGGATCTTGGAGCGGCCGACGCGGCCCCTGAGCTGATAGAGCTGCGCCAGGCCGAACATGTCTGAACGGTAGACGATGAGCGTGTTCGCAGAGGGGATGTCGAGGCCGCTTTCCACGATGGTGGTGGACAACAGCACGTCGTATTGCCGGTCGTAGAAGGCGTTCATCACCTGATCGAGTTCGCTCGATGGCATCTGTCCGTGAGCGCGTGCAACCTTCAGCTCCGGCGCGTGCTCTTGCAGAAACGCCGCCGCGTCGTCGAGGTCTGAGATGCGCGGCACCACGAAGAAGGTCTGGCCGCCGCGGAAGCGCTCGCGCAGAAGCGCCTCGCGCAAGGTCATAGGATCGAACGGCGTCACATAGGTGCGGACCGCCAGACGATCGACGGGCGGGGTGGAGATCAGCGACATCTCGCGCACGCCAGAGAGCGCAAGCTGGAGCGTGCGCGGAATGGGCGTCGCCGTGAGCGTGAGCACGTGCACGTCTTCACGAAGCTGCTTCAACCGCTCCTTGTGCTTCACGCCGAAATGCTGCTCCTCGTCCACGATCAGAAGTCCCAGATCGGCGAACTCGATAGTCTTGCCGAGCAGCGCATGGGTGCCGATGACGATATCGATGTCGCCGTCTTTGAGCCCCTTCTTGACCTCGGCGAGCTCCTTGGCGCTCACAAGCCGCGAAGCTTGCGCGATCTTCACGGGGAAGCCGCGGAAGCGCTCGGCGAAGGTGTGATAGTGCTGGCGGGCGAGCAATGTCGTGGGCACCACGACGGCGACCTGCTTGCCGGCCAGCACGGCGATCAGGCTTGCGCGCAAGGCCACCTCGGTCTTGCCGAAGCCGACGTCGCCACAAACCAGGCGATCCATGGGGCGGCCGCTGGCGAGATCCTCCAGCACGGCATTGATACTGGTGACCTGGTCCTCGGTCTCCTCGTATTGGAACCGCGCCGAGAACTCGTCATAGGTGCCGTCCGGCGGGTTGAGGATCGGGGCTTGGCGCAGCTCGCGCATCGCGGCGACCTTGATTAGCTTCTCGGCCATGTCCCGGATGCGCTGCTTCAGCTTGGCCTTGCGCGACTGCCAAGCGACGCCGCCGAGCTTGTCGAGCACGACGCCGGACTCATCCGAGCCATAGCGGCTCAGGAGCTCGATGTTCTCGACCGGGAGATAGAGTTTGTCGCCGCCCTGGTAGTGCAGCTCGAGGCAATCGTGGGGCTCGCCCGCTGCCTCGATGGTGGTCAGTCCGACGAAGCGGCCGATGCCGTGGTCGGCGTGAACCACGAGATCGCCGACCGTGAGGCTCGACGCCTCGGTGAGCGCATCGCTGCCCTTCTTCACCCGGGCTTTGCGGACCAGCCGATCACCGAGAATGTCCTGCTCGCCGATCACGGCGATGCCTGGGGCCTCGAAGCCGGCCTCAATCGGGAGGACGGCGACCGATGTGGCGTCTGGCGGTGCGGCGACGGCGTCCAGGAAGGTTTCCACACGGACGGTCTCGTGCAAGCCGTGCTCGGTGAGCAGCGTGGCGAGGCGTTCGCGCGCGCCGACGCTCCAGCAGGCGACGATGACGATCTTATGCTCGCCGAGCAGCTTCTTGGCATGCGCCACCACGGCGTCGAACACGTTGGCGCCTTCGGTCTGCCGTTCCGGCGCGAAGGACCGCCCTTGGCGCCCCCCGAAGGAGACGATGTTGGCGCCTTCGGCCTCCGGCCGTTCGAACGTGTCGAGCGCAATGACGTGCGGAACCGCGGCAAGCGCCGCTTGCCACTCCGCCTCGCTGAGGAACATGCTTTCGGCAGGGACCGGGTGATAAGGGGGCGCGCCGAATGCTTTGCGCTCAAGCGCCTGCGCGCGTGCATCGTAATGGTCGGCGATCTGCTCAAGGCGCGTCGCCCGTGCATCGTCGGAGAGCGGGTCGAGGGTAACGACCGCGCCCGGCAGATAGTCGAACAGCGTGGTAAGGTGGTCATGGAACAGCGGCAGCCAGTGCTCCATGCCCTGATGCTGATGGCCGGCCGAGATCGCCTCGTAAAGCGGGTCGTCTCCCATCACCGGGCCGAACAGCTCCACATAACGCTGGCGGAAATGCCGCCGCTCGTCGGGCGTCAGCGCCACCTCGCTCATGGGCAGGAAGTGCACCGCGTCGAGGCGCGCTTCTGTGCGCTGGGTCTCCGGATCGAAGGCGCGGATGGTCTCCAGCGTGTCGCCGAAGAAATCGAGGCGGACGGGCTGGCCGCCCGGCGGATAGAGATCGAGGATACCGCCGCGCACCGCATATTGGCCCGGGTCGCTCACCGTGCCCGAGCGCACATAGCCCGACGCCTCAAGGCGCTCGATCAGCGCCTGCATGCTCATGACGTTCCCAGCCTTCAGCTTGAGGCTGGAGCCAGCGATGAACGCGCGTGGCGGCACGCGCTGCACCACCGCGTTCACGGAGGTGAGCAGAACGAGCGGCGTCTTGTCGCCGGCTTCGCGCTCGGTCAGTGCGGCAAGCGTGGCGATGCGGTCGGCGATGATCTCCGCATTGGGGGCGACACGGTCATAGGGCACGCTGTCCCAGGCGGGAAAGCTCAAGACAGTCACGTCCGGCGCGAAGAAAGAGATCGCCTCTTCGAGCGTGGCAAGACGGTTGCCGTCGCGGGCCACATGCAGAATGGGCGCGCCCGCATGCCGCGCCAGCTCGCCCAAGAGCAGCGCGTCAAATCCTTCCGGCACGCCGCCTGCGACGGCGAGCGGCCCCTTCAGGAGGCGGTCGAGGGGCAAAGATGGGAGCTTGGACACGGGACTCATAGCGGATGGTTGTCTTCAGCCGGTCCAAGGCAAGCCGTGGAAGCGCCGCACGCGCTCGATGAGCGCGTCGAGATCACGCTCGCCGAGCGAGTAGCCCTCGTACACGGACAATTCGATCTGTGGGTCCGGCATCTCGATCAGGCGTTCGAGGACGGCGATGTCATCGGCGTTCATGCTGTCGATGGCTTGCTCGGCGAAGCGCCCGAGCAGATAGTCCATCTCCTTAGAGCCTCGATGAGTTGCCCGCCAAACCGCCCGGCGCCGGCGCATTCCAAGATCACTCGACATGATCCAAGCTTCCAATCTTAAGCCGTGGGTTAGAGCGAGCGGCCCTAGCGATGTCAAGGGCGCCGCTCCCTTCGCGCGCTAGACTAGGCCCGATGCGTCCTTCCCGCCTTGCTCCCCTGTTCGCCACGGTCCGCGCCCTGAAAGGCGTCGGCCCCCGAATCGAGGGGCTGCTCAACAAATTGGTCGCCCCCCGCCACCCTGGCGCCCATGCCAGGGCCATCGACCTCCTCTGGCACCTGCCAGTCGGCCTCATCGACCGCGCTATGGTGCCATCGATCGCGGACGCCGAAATCGGCGCGCTTGCGACCCTCGAAGTGACCGTCGCCGAGCATCGGCCTGGCGGTGGGCGCCGCGGTGCGCGGGCGCCTTACAAAATCCTGGTCGAAGACGATTCCGGCGCGCTCGAGCTCGTCTATTTCAAGGCCGATGCGAGCTACCTCAAGCGGCTTCTGCCTGTCGGCGAAAAGCGTCTGATCTCGGGGAAGATCGAGTCTTACGACGGCTGGCTGCAAATGCCCCACCCCGATCATGTGGCGCCGGCGAACGGCAAAGAGAAGCTGCCCCTCATCGAGCCGGTCTATCCCCTGACGGCCGGGCTCTCCAATACCACCTTACGCAAGGCGATCGACGGGGCGGTGCACCAGCTCCCCAAACTCCCGGAATGGATCGATACAGGCTTTCTCACCAAGCAAGCCTGGCCGTCCTTTGCCGAGGCGATCAAGCGGCTGCACGCGCCGCAGGCCGAGGGCGATCTTCTGCCGTCGGCGCCGGCACGGGCCCGCCTCGCCTATGACGAGCTTCTCGCCAACCAGCTGGCGCTCGCCATCATTCGCCAGCGCCTGAAGAAGCGCGCCGGCCGGTCGCTCGCCGCAGGCGGCAGGTTGCGGAAGGAGATTGTCGGCGCCCTGCCCTTTGCGCTCACCGGCGCGCAAGTCCGCGCGCTTGCCGAGATCGATGCCGACATGGCGAGCGGGAACCGCATGCTTCGCCTGCTGCAAGGTGACGTGGGGAGCGGCAAGACGATTGTGGCGCTGCTCGCCATGGCCAATGCGGTCGAGGCTGGCACGCAGACGGCGCTCATGGCGCCGACAGAGCTCCTCGCCCGCCAGCACCTCGCCACGATCAGCGGCTTCGCGAAAGCAGCAAAGTTGCGTGTCGCTCTGCTTACGGGGCGCGAGCGCGGTCGCGAACGCACGCAGACTCTCGACGCGCTGAAGGACGGCGATATCGACATCCTCATCGGCACCCATGCGCTGTTCCAGGAGACGATCCGGTTCCGCGATTTGGGGCTTGTGGTCATCGACGAGCAGCACCGTTTCGGCGTGCATCAACGGCTCGCGCTGCAAGCCAAGGGGACCGGGACCGGCGCCGAGCTTCTGGTGATGACGGCGACGCCCATCCCGCGCACGCTGCTGCTCACGAGCTATGGGGACATGGACGTGTCGCGCCTCGATGAGAAGCCGCCGGGGCGGAAACCTATTCTGACCCGCACCGTGCCGCTCGAACGCATCGACGAAGTGATCGGTGGCGTCGAGCGTGCGGTCGCACGCGGCGCACAAGTCTATTGGGTCTGTCCCCTCGTCGCCGAATCCGAGGTGCTCGATGTCGCCGCAGCCGAGGAACGCTATGCGGACCTTCGTGCGCGGTTCGGGGACAAGGTCGGCCTGGTGCACGGAAAGCTTGCCGGGAAGGACAAGGACGCGGTGATGGCGCGGTTCGCCTCAGGCGCACTCTCCATCCTCGTCTCGACGACGGTCATCGAGGTCGGCGTCGATGTGCCCAACGCCTCCATCATGATCATCGAGCACGCCGAACGCTTCGGCCTCGCCCAGCTCCATCAGTTGCGCGGCCGCGTGGGCCGCGGCGCGGCGGAGTCCTCCTGCATCCTGCTCTACCGCCAGCCGCTCGGCGAGACGGCGCGCGAGCGCCTCAACGTGATGCGCAACACCGAAGACGGCTTCGTCATCGCCGAGGAGGATTTGCGGCTCCGCGGCGGCGGCGAGGTGCTCGGCACGCGGCAGAGCGGACTCCCCGCCTTCCGCATCGCCATGTTGCCCGAGCATCAAGATCTGCTCGAGGCGGCGCGCGACGATGCGCGGCTCCAGCTTGCCCGGGACCCAGAACTCAAAGGCAAAGACGCAGAAGCGCTACGGCTTCTCCTCTATCTCTTCGAGCGCGACGATGCCGTGAGGCTGATCCGGGCTGGCTAGGACTAGATGCGCCTGGCGTAGTCGCGTGGCGACATGCTCGTCCAACGCCTGAAGGCGCGGGTGAAATGCGCTTGGTCCGAATAGCCGAGCATGAAGGCGATCTCGATTGCAGAACCGTCATGGGTCGCCACTCTGCGGATCGCCTCGACGCGTCTCACGTCGTCGACGATCTCCTCGAACGAGAAGCCAAAATCCCTGAGCCGTCGTTGCAGCGTCCGTGTGCTCATGCGCAGATGACCCGCAATACGTTCGACGGTCACACCACCATAGGGCAAGAACTCTTTGACGAGCGCGCTTAAGTTGGCCGCGGTTTCCATGGGATCGGCACCCTCGCGCGCCGCGCCATCCCGCAAGTTGACGGGAAAGTCGAGAATCTCCCGGTCGATGGTGATCCCGTCGGTCCTGCAGCCAAACTGAAGCGACGGGCCGAACGTGTCCTCCAAGTGCTCCCCTGCCCGCTCGTAGGGTTGGGTGAATTGGGCGCCGATCGCCTCTGGCACCCCGGCCAGAAGCGCGACGCTACGCAGAACGGCCAGCGCGCCGAGGACGTGCTGGCGCGGGTCCATGTCCGAACGTCCGATGAAGGCGAAGTCCAGGGTCACAAAGCGTCCGTTCGTCCGGAGCCGTAGGTCAGTTCCTTGATGGACGAGACCGACACCATTCGCGGCCGTCTGGCAGGCTTCTCGAAGCGTTCGCGCCTCGGATACCGCAACGCCCCAGGGTCCAAGATCGGCGAGCTTGAAGCTGCGGCCCACGGCGGCACCAGGGAATCTCTCTCCCGTGGCAGCATACATCTCATTGCCCAGCTTGAAGCACAGCTCGCGAGGCACCCAGCCATTGGTGTCGAGCAAGCCCGTTGGCGAAACGCCGGCGCGCTTGAAGATCTCGATGGGATCGATCGAGCGGCTGCGCAAATAGGGAGCGATGTGGAGCAGCGTGCGCGGATTGTGCGCGAAGATCTCACTCAAAACTCGCTACCCCCGGCTCTTTGGCGCCAAATGGCAAGACTCGTGGCGGAGCCCTGCTTACGGTCACGCCACCTGCGCCCCTACCTTAATCGGGAGCATCCCATGCTGACCAGACAAAGCTTCGTTGCATTTGCCGCCTTGACCCTCATTCTCTTGGGGACGGTCGTCGCCGTCACCTTCGCGACCGCAGCAGAAGAAAAGAAGGCCGACTTCCTGTTCGTGCAGAGCGCCAAGAGCATGAGCTTCGACCCGGCCACGAACAAGCTGACGCTCAAGGATGTCAGCCCCGTCACCGTGTTCTTCACGGACCGGCCGGAGCGCATCGCCGGAAATATGAACACGACGCGGTTCATCCCCTTCTGGAGCGATGGAAAGGATAGCTTCAAGTCCGATCCGCCCAATGCCGACATTTCCGTGGTGGAAGGCAAGACGTTGAAGCAGACCGTGGTGGAACTGCAAGACCCCGTGCTTGAGGGCGACGACCTCACCTATACGGTCAGGGTGCTCAAGGGCGATATGCCGGCAAAGGCAACCGAGGTCGCAGTGTTCATCGACATCATCGGCAGGCCGTTGACGCCGCTTTCCTATGCCGGTGTAGCGCGGCGCACCTATCGGCGGGCCTTCCTGTACTGATAGAATTGGCAAAAGCCGCCCAAGCAAGAGTGGGTCAGCCCCACTCTTTCTTGTGCGTATCAAGAGCCCGTTCCATGGCGGGTTCGTTCATCCACCAAGGCTTGACATCGGTGCAACTCGCAAAACTGGGAGTTCCAAGATGATCAGATACGCTGTTGCCCTAACCGGCGCCCTTCTTTTCAGCCCAGCCTTCGTCGCGTCCGCCGCAAGTGCGGCACCGACCGTCAGCGAGGAAGAGGCGCATGCCATCGGAGTCGAGGCCTATCTCTATCTCTACTCGCTCGTCACCATGGACCTGACGCGGCTCCAATTCACGAACGTCGAAAAGGTGGACGGGTTCTCAGGTCCGATGAATGTCTTCGTGAATGTTCCTGCCTACCCCACGGCGGAGATGAGAACCGTGGTGCGGCCCAATTTCGACACGCTGTATTCGTCCGCCTGGCTCGACCTCACCGAGGGGCCGATGGTGGTGTCGGTGCCCGATACGGACGGGCGGTACTACCTTCTGCCCATGCTCGACATGTGGACCGACGTGATCGCCTCGCCGGGCTGGCGCACGACCGGCACGCAAGCGCAGACTTTCCTCGTCACACCGCCGGGCTGGACCGGCTCCGTCCCGGACGGCGTCACGCAACTCAAGGCGTCGACGCCTTATGTGTGGATCATCGGGCGCATCAAGACCGACGGCCCGCCCGACTACGACGCGGTTCACAAGATCCAGGATGCTCTCAGGCTGCGGCCGCTATCTCAAATAGACAACGAAGACTGGAAGCCGGCGCCCACCAAGATCGACCCCGATGTCGACATGAAAACGCCGCCAAAGGAGCAGGTCGACACCATGCCAGCGGGCAAGTTCTTCGCCTACGCGGCTGAGCTTCTCAAGCTGCATCCGCCGCATTTCACCGACGAGCCCATCATCGCGCGGATGAAGCGGATCGGCATCGAGCCGGGCAAGAGCTTCGACATCGATAAGCTCGATCCGGCCATCAAGAAAGGCCTGGAGACCGTGCCTGAGGATGCGCAAAAGCTCATGGCATGGAAGCTGCCGACGCTCGCGCGGGTGGTCAACTATTGGTCGATGAACACCGACACCATGGGCGTCTACGGCAACTACTACCTGAAGCGTGCCATCATCACGCAGCAGGGCCTCGGCGCCAACTCGCCGGAGGATGCGGTCTACCCACTGAATGTCGGTGACAAGGAGGGCAAACCGCTCGACGGGACCAGCAACTACACGATCCACTTCGACAAGGACGACATCCCGCCGGTCAATGCGTTCTGGTCCATCACGCTCTACGACCCGCACGGCTTCCAGGTGGCGAACCCGATCAATCGCTTCGCCGTGTCGAGCTGGATGCCGTTCAAATACAACGACGACGGCTCGCTCGATCTCTACTTCCAGAACGAGAGCCCCGGCAAGGACAAGGAAGCGAACTGGCTGCCTGCGCCGAAGGGGCCTTTCAACCTGACCATGCGCCTCTATGCGCCGAAGTCCGCAGCGCTGACTGGAAAGTGGAACCCGCCGCCTGTGACCAAGGCGGAGTGAAGACACGATGCGACTTTGGACGGTCTTCGGCACGTGCACGCCAAAGCCGTGAAAGAGAGATAGGCCAGGCTAAGACACCGTCGCTTAGGGCTGTTTTACTTGCCTTTTCGGCAAAACGTTGGGGTAGGATGCCCAGGGGGCGTAGCGGACCGGCTATGCCCAAGGGGCGTAGCGGACCGGCCGGCAGGGGGAAATCGGTGCGCAAGTGGTGTGCTCGTGGTCGGGGGGCTTTGTCTTGGCTCCTCATTCTTTGCCTTGCGGCATGTGCCGGCGGTCCCCGCACGCCTGTTCCGGCGACGTTGCAGAACCAAGCCGAAGTCGAGGGGATGGGCGCGGAGCCCATCCGGTTCTGGGGCGATCAACTCCCCCCCAACGCCGATAAGATGGTCAAGGAGAAGTGGATACAAGCCCGCGCCGCCCGACCGTCACTGCGCGCCGGAGGCAAACGACCCGTCGTCAATTTCCTGGCCCTTTCCGGCGGCGGCGATGACGGTGCATTCGGCGCAGGCGTACTTTGCGGCTGGACCGCAAGGGGCACGCGGCCTGAGTTCGATGTCGTGACCGGGGTCAGCACCGGCGCGTTGACGGCGCCCTTTGCCTTCCTCGGGCCCCGCTACGACGCCGCCTTGAAGGACGTCTTCACCCAATCCAACACCAAGGACATCGCGGTGCTGCACCCCGTGAGGGGGCTCCTTGGTGGGGATTCACTGGCGAGCAACGCGCCACTTGCCAAGGTTATCGCCCACTATGTCGACGAGGCGTTTCTGGCCGAGGTCGCCGAAGAGCACCGCAAAGGGCGCCGGCTTCTGATCGGCACGACCAACCTCGACGCCGAGCGCCCGGTCATCTGGAACATGGGCGAGATCGCCGCCAGCGGCCGTCCCGAGGCGCTGGACCTGTTTCGAAAGGTGCTCCTCTCTTCGGCAGCGATCCCTGCGGTGTTCCCGCCTGGCTTCATCGAGGTCAGTGCCGGCGGCGCGACTTACGACGAAATGCACGTGGATGGTGGCGCCACGCGCGAGGTGTTCCTGGTGCCGACGCAATTCATGGCAAAGACCGTGGACAGACGGCTCGGCATCGATCCTATCCGGCGCGCCTATATCATCCGCAACGGACGCGTCGCGCCGGAATACAAGGCTGTTAAGGCCCGTACCCTCTCAATTGCCGGCCGCGCCGTTTCGAGCCTGATCAAGAGCCAGGGCGTGGGCGATCTCAACGAACTCTACATGTTCGCGAGGCGCAACGGCATCGACTACAACCTTGCCTATATCCCCGCCGATTTTCCAGACACCAGCACGCAGGCCTTCGATCCGGTCTACATGACGAAGTTGTTTGACATCGGCTTCAACGCCGGACGTGCGGGCTATCCTTGGCACAAGAAGCCGCCTGTGTTCGGGGAGTAGCCAGACGCATCCGGAGGGACGATGTTCGACCACCTACATCACTTGCGAGAACGATGGCGGGACCCGCTACTTACGGCCCTCACTATCCTGCTCGCTCTGTTGATGTTTGTCCTCGCACCTCTTCGTGCCGAGCAAATTCCAGGCGCCCAGGAAATGGGATTTGCGCTCGTCGCTGTGGTCACAGGCGCGGTGCTGGTCCTTTCGGGAAGATGGTTCGCCATCTGGGCTCTGCTGACGGCCATCCTCCTCGCCGCCATCGCCGCCGTCCATCGGCATTACTCACCATCCATTTTTGACGTGTATCTCAACGCTAGTGCGTGGCTGCTGATCAGTCTCGCGCTCATCTTGGAGGTGGGGCGTGCGGTCTTCGGTCCGGGGCGCGTGACGTATCACCGCGTCGTGGGCGCGGTGTTACTTTATCTCGCGATGGGTCTGGCTTTCGCCGCGCTATTCACGTTCATCGGAGCCGCGTCCAACTCGGCGTTCTCGGGCTTCGTCGTCAAAGATAGTCCGAGCCTCGCCGATATCATGCTCTATTTCAGCTTTGGTGCTCTGACCGGCATCGGCTCTGGCGACATCATGGCGCTGCATCCGATCGCACGCAGCCTCACGCTCTTGGAGGCCATGATTGGACAACTCTACCCGGCCACGTTGCTAGCGCGGCTCGTGACGTTGGAAGTGGAAGACAGAAGTCGCGTCTAGACGACGGGCTCTTCCTCAGGCACCGGCTTCTTGTGCTTCGCTTCGTCGGCAAGCTCTTTCAGCTTGTCTTGGGGCGGTGCCACGAGGCCGGCTGAGATGACGAGCTTGGCGGCATCGTCGATGGCCATGTCGAGCAGAATGACGTCCTTTGCCGGCATGAACATGACGAAGCCGGTGGTCGGGTTCGGCGCGTTCGGCATGAACACGGTCAACAGCTCGCCGTTGCCGAGCTTATCCTTCACCTCATGCGGCGGGTCGCCCGACACGAACACGACGGCGTAAAGGCCGCGGCGCGGAAACTCGATGAGCCCGACGCGCTTGAACCCAGTGCCCTGCTTGGAGAATACCGTGGTGAAGATCTGCTTGAGCAGCCGATAGACGCCGCGCACCACGGGCATGCGGTCGAGCATCATCTCGCCGTAGCTGACGATGGTGCGGCCGAACAGGTTGGCGGCAAGCGCGCCGATCAGCATCAGGGCCAAGATGCCGACGATCAGGCCGACGCCTGGAACGTTGACCGGAAGAAAGTTGTCCGGCAGGTAGCGCTGCGGAATGAGCGGCTTCACCCAGCCGTCGACGAGGTTGATGAACCACCACACCACATAGATCGTGATGGCCACGGGGCCGACGATGATGAGCCCGGTGAGGAAATAGCCGCGCAGCCGCGCCATGAAATGGGACGAGGTGGGCTCAAGTGCGCCGAACAGACCGAACTGGTCTTCGAGCTCGTCTTGCGTCTCCGGGCCCTGACCGGAGTCTTTTGTTTGTTTGTCTTTAGAGGTCATGCGGCTTCTGGAAACTTTCGGGAAAACGGGGGATTTCAGGTAACACCGTTCGGGCGGGGGCTGTTCCTAGCACGCCCGGCTTACAAGTGTGAGGCATGGCTGAATGCGGGCGCGCTTGCAAGTCCGCTTTAAGCCTCAGGGCCCGTCCGGGGAGACCACGGAGCAGTCGGTGCCGTTTCGCTTCAATGCATTACACAGCTTGGTGCTTTGAGCCTGGCTGGCGAACGGACCGATCTTGAGGCTGTAGAAGGTGCCGAAATTGCCAATATCCACCTTCTCGATCTGCGGCGCGGCGCTCGCCAGTTGCCCGTTCGAGGTCTGCACTTTCTTCCACAGGGCCTGGGCCTCCGCCTTCGATCGGCTATTGGCCAGCTGCACGCTATAGCCGCTGCCGCGCGCGGCAGGAGCCGCTGCGGGCGCCGACTCGGTCGAGCGTGAGAACCAGCGCCCGATCGCGGTGCTGCTTCCACTATCGTTCGACACCACTTTCTCTGTCTTGGTGTTGGCGCCCCAGCTCGCCGCCGATGGCGGCTTCGCGGTGGTCTTCGGCGCCGCAGTGGTCCGCGGTGCCGGCGCGGGACTCGGTTCCAAGGTCGGTGCGGACGCTGCAGGCGCTGGCGCACTGTCGCCGGTGAGCGATCCGAACCAACGGCTTACGGCACTGCCGCTCGACTCCGATTTCTCGTCGCTGACCGCGGCATTCCAGCCGCTCTTGGGCGCGGCCTCGGCCGTCCGCGTGGGTGGAGGCTCAGCAGCCGGCGTCGGCGCAGGTGGTGGTGTGGCGGTTGAGCCGCCGAAGCTCGGAACCAGCCGGCTCCAGACGCTCTCGCCTGAGGACGACTGTTCGCTCACGGTGGAAGACGCGTCGCTTGCCACCACGGCGCCGCCGTCCTCATCAATCAGCTTTTGGACCTGGCTCGAGCTTGAGATCTTGCGCGCTTGGGCAAGCTCAGCGTCGCCCTGGCTGGAAAGCCCCGCAGCCTTGTAGGCGAGGCCCTTATTGACCAGGGCCCTCGCCCGGTCCGAGGTGGGCAAGCCAAGCCAGACCGCCGCGCCGAGATCGGCAATGGCCCGGGCAGGATTGCCGGATCTGCGATAGGCGATACCCCGCAGCATCAGGGCTTTGGCGGCTTGGCCTGTCGTCGCTTTCTTGTCGTTCACCGTGGCGGAGAGCTGGCGGATCGCGGCGGCGTACTTGCCGGCGGCGAGCGACGCAGCGCCGTTCTTGAGGCCAATCTCTTGGGCCAGGGCCGGCGTTGCCGCCAAGAGCGCGCCAAGGAGCGCCAGCGCGGCGCCGATGCGGCGGCCGCGGGGAAGGAGGCGCCCGTCAAAAGCAAGACGGCGCGGCCGGAACGACTTCCGATGATCCGCCATGTGCTTGCTCAAGCAAAGAAATCGGGCAAATCCGAGGCTGTAGACTATTCCACAGTCACAGATTTTGCGAGGTTTCGCGGCTGGTCTACGTCAGTGCCCATAAAGACCGCCGTGTGATAGGCGATGAGCTGAACCGGCAGAGCGTAGACGATTGGTGCCACGAAGGGGTGGACAGTGGGTACCGCCACGTCCGTCTGGACGGCGCAGCCCGTGCTCGCCGGGTCAGCATCGCTTACCAGGATGATTTTGCCGTCGCGCGCGGCGACCTCCTGCATGTTCGAGACGGTCTTGTCGAAGAGATCGTCGTGCGGCGCAATGACGATGACCGGTACGGTCTCGTCGATGAGCGCGATTGGTCCGTGCTTCAACTCGCCCGCGGCGTAGCCTTCGGCATGGATATAGGAGATCTCCTTCAGCTTGAGCGCCCCTTCGAGGGCGATCGGGTAGCTCGAACCACGGCCGAGATAGAGCACGTCGCGCGCCTTGGACAGGCTGTGGGCGAGCGTCTCGTAAGACGTCTCATCACGCAGGATCGTCGCCATGTGCCGGGGCACCTCGACCAGCGCCTTGACCAGTTCGGCTTCGAGCGAGGGGCCGATCACCCCGCGGGCCTTGCCGGCGGCGATGGCGAGACAAGCAAGCACGGTGAGTTGGCAGGTGAAGGCCTTAGTGGAGGCGACGCCGATCTCAGGGCCGCCTAGCGTCGGCAGCACCGCGTCGGATTCGCGCGCAATGGACGACTCTTGCACGTTGACGATGGACAACACGTGCTGGCGCTGCGTGCGGCAATAGCGGAGCGAAGCCAGCGTGTCGGCGGTCTCGCCCGACTGAGACACGAACAGCGCCGCCCCGCCCGGCTCCATCGTGACCTCGCGGTAGCGGAACTCAGAGGCGATATCGACGTCGACAGGCAGCTTAGCCCAGCGCTCGAACCAGTATTTGGCGACGAAGCAGGCATAGAATGCCGTGCCGCAGGCCGACAGCGACAGCCGACTCACATTCGCGAAGTCAAACGGCAACGGCGGCAAGTCCACGCGATAAGTGGCAAGGTCGAGATAATGCGCGAGCGTATGTCCGACGACTTCCGGCTGCTCGTGAATCTCCTTCGCCATGAAGTGCCGGTAATTGCCCTTGTCGACGACGAGGCCGGCAGCGAGCGAGCGCGCCACGGGGCGTTCGACAGCCGTCCCCGACCGGTCGCGAATGGCGACGCCCTCGCGGGTGATCACGGCCCAGTCGCCGTCCTCGAGGTAGGCGATCTGGTCGGTGAAGGGCGCGAGCGCGATGGCGTCGGAGCCAACGAACATCTCGCCGTCGCCGTAACCGATGGCGAGCGGACTTCCCTGGCGCGCCGCGATCATCAGATCGTCGTAACCGCGGAAGATTATGGCGAGCGCAAACGCGCCATGGAGCTGGTTTAGCGTCTGGTAGACCGCAGCCACGGGGTCCTTGCCGGCCCGCAGTTCGCGCGTGATCAGATGGGCGATGACCTCGGTGTCGGTATCGCTGGTGAATGGCGCCCCTTCCGCCATGAGCATGGCCTTCAGCTCGCGGAAGTTCTCGATGATGCCGTTATGGACCACCGCAACGTCGTCGGTCATGTGGGGATGGGCGTTTGCCTCGCTCGGCTTGCCGTGGGTCGCCCAGCGCGTGTGGCCGATCCCGGTGTTGCCGTGGAGCGGCTCCCGCTTCAGTAGCTCTTCGAGATTGCGCAGCTTGCCTTGTGCGCGGCGGCGCTCGATGCGCCCATTCTCCAGCGTCGCTACGCCGGCGGAATTGTAACCGCGATATTCGAGGCGCTTCAGCGCGTCGACCAATAGCTCTGCAACCGACCCCTTACCGAGGACGCCAACGATGCCACACATCGTCCCCTACTCCCTCGTACCCTGGTTCCTGCCTAAATGGACCGGCGGTGTGTAGCAATTCACGAGCTATGTCCCTTTGTTGCGATAGAGGTTGGTTCGGTCGAGCCGTCTAGCGGCTACTTCGACTTGTCACGCGTGCGGCGCGCCCGCACCTTGGCCGCCCAGCCCGCCCGCTCCTGCTGCGCAGGACGGGTGACAGCAAGCGCATCTGCCGGCACATCCTTGGTGATGACGCTGCCGGAGCCGATATAAGCGCCGTCGCCGATCTTGACCGGCGCGACCAGCGAGCTGTTGGAGCCGATGAACGCACCGGCACCGATCTCGGTGCGATGCTTGGCAAAGCCATCGTAATTGCAGGTTATGGTGCCGGCACCAATGTTAGCCTTTGCGCCCACGCTCGCATCGCCAATGTAGGTCAGGTGGTTAACTTTAGCGCCCTCGGCGACGTCCGAATCTTGATCTCGACGAAATTGCCGACATGAGCGTCCTTGGCGAGCGCAGCGCCCGGCCGCAATCGCGCGAACGGACCGACGGTCGCTCCGGGGCCGATCTTCGCAGCCTCGATATGGCAGAAGGCTCTGATGGTGACGCCGTCGTCGATGCTCACGCCGGGGCCGATCACCACGTTCGGCTCGATGGTGACATCGCGACCGACCGACGTGTCGTAGCTGAAGAACACCGTCTCGGGCGCCACCAGCGTGGCGCCGTTCGCCATGACGCAAGCGCGCAAGCGCCGCTGCATCACGGCCTCGGCGGTCGCCAACTCGGCGCGGGAGTTGACGCCGAGAACCTCTTCCCCGTTAGAGAGGGCCACACGCGTCTGCAGATCGTCTTCGCGCGCCAGCGCCACGGCGTCGGTGAGATAGACTCGCCCTTGGCGTTGTCGTTCCGATCCCTGCCAGCAGCGCGGATAGCGTCTTGCTCGAGCGGAATGCCATAATGCCGGAAGTCAGCGTAAGTGCCCGTTCGGCGGCACTTGCATCCTCTCCTCGCGGATGCTGGCAGCCGTCCGTGCTCGTCGAACAGCAGACGCCCATACCCTGTCGGGTCTGCCGCCTCGAAACCGATCACGACCACGTCGGCGCCGGCCCTGAGCTCGCCGAGAACCGCTTTCAGCGTCTCGGTGCGGAGCAGCGGCGTGTCGCCATAGAGACGAGGACGGGGCCGTCCACGCCCGCGAAGGCTGGGCTTGTGGCCTTCACCGCGTCCGCCGTGCCGAGCTGGTCGGGCTGAACGAAGATATCGAGCTTAGGATCGACGGCGCGCGCGGCTTGGCCCACATCCTCCATGCCGGGGCCGATCACCACGCCACCGCGCGAAATGCCTGCAGCTTCCGCCGCGCGCAGCACGTGGGCGAGCATGGGAGCGCCGGCCAGGTGGTGCAGCACCTTGGGCAAGGCCGATTTCATACGCGTGCCCTTGCCGGCGGCAAGGATGATGGCGAGAGCCGATGATTGGGTCATGCCGATATGGTTTTTGCGTCTTCCCGCGGGGGGCGGAATCCCATTTCTGTACGAAGTTTCCCTAAACGCGGACTGTCTAGTCCAAAGCGCCCTCTAGGGCCACAACCCTCAGGCGCCCGCGCCAAATCGCTACGGGGAAATTGACCGTGCGGACAGAGTGAGTAATCTCGCTAAGGACCGGCAAGCAATCTGAGGGGAAGCCTTATTCAGGTCGCTTTTGCGCCGAAACCTCACATTTGGAGGCTCGAATCCCTATGGTCAAACGGCGGCGCACAGGCACGCGGAGCTTGGCGCGAGGCATCTTCGCGTTTTTCTGGATCGTGCTGGCCGGAGCCTCGGGTCTTTATCTCTTCACCTTGTTCACGAATCCGGCGGCCCTTGGCGGCCAGGCCGTCCAGGTGAGCGCCGTCACCGGCGAGGAGATGGCGACAGGGGCAGCAGCAGCTCCCGTGCCGATGCCTGCCGCGAGCAGCGGCGATTCGGCCGAAGTGACCAAGCTCAAAGGGACGATCCAAGCGCTCTCCCAACAGGTGGCGCAGCTCAATGCGCGCCTGAAACCCATCGAGAAGTTCATCGGCCCCGTAGCGGCGCTGCCGCCGGCCGCTTCGGTCACCACCTCGCCGCCCAAGCCGCCAGCGCCAGCTCAGGCCGAGCCGGCTGCGGCGTCGGAGCCAGCTCAGGAGCCCGAAGCGGCCGTCGAGGACGTCACCGTCGAGGAGAACGTCGTGGAGGCAGAGCCCCCGGCCCCGACGCCAGCGCCCCGGGCCGAGCCGGCGCCCCCACCCCCTGCCGCCGAAGCCACGCCTGAGCCCGCGGCCGCCGAGCCTCCAGCCGTCGCCGAGGCGCCGATGGAGGACGATCAGGGCGAGCCAGAGAACAACGCGGCGCCGAACACGCCTGCAGCCACGCCTGCAGCGCCGGCTGCCCCCAGCCAGGAAGTCGATATTGCCGCCTACGACCCGGTCGAGTTGCCGCCGGCAGCCAATGACGGCTCGACGCGCTATGGCATTGAGATCGGGACCGTAGCGAAACGCGACGAGCTACGGCCCTTGTGGCGCGAGTTCCTGACCAAGCACGCGGCTCTCGTCGCGGGCTTGCAGCCGCGGTGCGTGCTGGCGCCTGACAAAAAGTGGCGGCTTGTCGCCGGCCCCTTCTCCAACGCGCAAGACGCCGAGGGCGCCTGCAGCCTGTTCAAGAAGGCCGACCGGCCCTGCTCGGCGACGGTCTACGCGGGAGACGCGCTTTAGTTGACCAAGCCGGACCAGTTCCGGATCGTCGAGGGCCTGAGAGTGGTGCCACTGCCTGCTAATAGTGCCGGCGCTTGATCACCGGTTTTTTGCTCACCCATTTCTCAGGGGCGACCACGACGTAT